>DASXFB010000039.1:0-25279 GCA_036489815.1 Occallatibacter sp.
TAGATGCATGGAACGAAGTTCACTTCTTCATTCATACCATCCGCTCAATGGTGCGGGAACCACCTGTAGCGTTTCAGGCTAGTCCCCAGTAATCCGATTCCAACCCCTCCGGCGCGGGTAAACTGGTTACTGAGGTTTTTGTGTCGCGTACTGGGCTTTCCTTTCTGCTGCTTGCTGTCCTTTCGGGTATCTACCCCTGTTTTGCCCAGCGGTCGCCTTCGACGTCTGGAGCCGGTCTACCCTCGTCTCCGGCCGGCTCACCCACAGCCAATTCCCGGCCGGCCTCCGAACAGGTGACTGCGGCTGAGGCAGCTATCGCGAAATCCGATTGGAAGACGGCGGAAACGGCGCTCGATCCATGGGTTGCCGCGCACCCCGGAGATCCCCGCGCCCTCTTTGACCTGGGTTATGTGGCTGACGCACAAGGCCGCCTGGACGATGCGGCCGGCTTCTACCGCCGCGCGATCGCCGCTGACCCCAATTCCTTTGAAGCGCATCTCTCTCTCGGCCTGCTGCTGGCGCGTCAGGACAAGCCCGGCGAAGCCCGCCCGGAGCTCGCCGCCGCAACCACTCTTGACCCAGGCCCAGGCGGGCCGGCATTGAAGGCCCGCGCCTGGCGTGCCCTGGCCCAGATCGATCGTCCCAAGCCCGGCGGCGACGACGACCCGACAGCGGCCTCCAAGGATCTGATCGAAGCTCTCAAAATTTCGCCTGAAACCGAAGATGACACACTGCTGGCCGCCGGACTGGCTGAAGATGCCGGCCAGTACGACACAGCGGAAGCCGCGTATCGGCGCGTGCTGGCCAAGAACCCGAAGTCCGAGCCGGCTACCACCGGCCTGGCGCACCTGCTGGTCGCGCGCAAACAGTATCCCGAGGCCGAGACCATGCTGCGTGCTGCGCTGATCCAGTTTCCTGACGATCCAACCCTGACCGCGCAGCTTGCCACCGTTTTAGCGGCGCAGGATAAAGCCGAGGCTCTGCCGCTTCTCCAGAAGCTGCATGCTGACCACCCCGCCGATCCCGCCATCACCCGCATGCTGGCCGCCGTGACGGCGGATGCGGGCGACTACGCCGGCTCAGACAAGCTGTATGCGGAACTGCTCGCGGCCCATCCCCAGGATCCCGAGCTGTTGGTCGCGCACGGGCAGAATCTCGTTCACCAGTTGCGTTACGTCGACGCCTACAACGCATTCGATCAAGCCACCAAGATCGATCCCGCCAGCGTTGGCGGCTGGGGCGGCCTGGCCTTCGCGGCCTCGCGTCTCGAGCGGCCGGACGCGACCATCCATGCCTTGGCTATGCGCTCCCGCTACGTCCCGGAGAACGCGTCCACTTACTTTCTGTGGGCGATCTCCTATGACAAGCTGCGGCAAAAGGAGCAGGCGATCGCCTACTATCAGCGCTTTCTGCAGGCAGCCGCGGGCAAATTCCCCAACGAGGAATGGCAAGCGCACCAGCGCCTCCAGATCCTGTCCAAGTAACCCGCTTCGGATTGCGGCCCAAGCGAAATCCAAAATCCCGTAACTGCGGTAACCATCTCTTCCGAACCCTGCATCTTATTCCTTGCAGTTTGCCCGGAGATGGGCCTACTATTGGGACTCAGCTTTGAGGTTGAACCGCATCAGCGGAGGTCCGTCATGCGGACTGTGGTCTCAATCGCCGCGATTATGGCACTTGGTTTCACCGTAGTGCCCCTGTGCGCATCCTCTCCTGACAAAGCGCCCCCCGATCAACAGACCATTGAAGCCCTCGAAACGCGGGCCAGTCAGGCTCAACCGCGCGAGCAATGCTTCCTTTACGCGGAGCTTGTCCATCAAATGACCGAGTTGAGCGTGAAGCAGTACCAGGCGGGGAATGTGGACGGCGCCACTGGGCTGCTCAAAAAAGTCCAATCCCTGGCACAGAAGATTCACCTTTCCATGGCCAATAACGACAAGCGGCTGAAGAATGCAGAGATCCTGCTCAATCACACCGCTTTCCGCTTGACCGAAATGCTGCATGCCAGCAACTACGAAGACCGACCGCTGTTGCAGCAGACCCTCGCCCAGGTGAATCAGGCCCAGAGCGAGGCCATGATGCAAGTCTTCCATAAGTAACATCGCCGCGCTGCGCATGCCCACTCTCTTCCATTCTCAACCTCGTCCTGGATCGTGTCTTGGATCGTGCGCCGTCCGGCGCGGTGGAGAGTATCCCAGGCGGGCTCCCGTCCTTTTCATGCTCCTGCTACTGCTCGCCGTGCCGCTCCATGCGCAGAAGCAACAGCGCGAACCCCTCAACGAGGCCCAGCAGGAACAGATCGCCGAAGCTGGAATCGATCCGGTGGGCCGAGTCGATCTTTACGTGAAATTCCTGAACGAGCGCGCCGACACAATCAAGGGACTCACCCCACGCGGCCATTCGAGCGCCCGCAGCTTCCGCCTGGACAACGAACTCCAGGACTTCACCGCGCTCATGGATGAGCTTGGCTCGAATCTCGACCTCTACTCCGACCGCAAAGCCGATCTTCGCAGAAGCCTCAAAAAGCTGAATGAATCCGTTGAGCGCTGGCTGGGGATCTTGAACGGTCTCCCCAGTGAGCGGGGATTCGAACTCGCGCGCCAGGATGCCATCGAGAGCGGCAATGACTTGTCGGCGCAGGCCAAGCAGCTCACGACAGACCAGAATGCCTACTTCGACATTCACAAGGACGAAAAAGGACAGGACCGGGCAGAGCCGAAGTAGCCGGAGTGGAGCGGGCGGGAATGGCGGCAGGCTAGGACTGGGATTCCCTCGCAGGACTGCCCTGGGAGCCCTGTTTTTGCTATCCTCGCCTTAGTGACACCGGATTTCGCAGGCATCTTTGAGCAGGAGTATCGCGCCCTCCGACCGCGCGCGGCCATGCCCTCCATTCAGGTCCGATTCCGGCGGTTTACCTCCCTGAACACCCGGATTCGTCTCCGCGAGGGCGAGATTTTTGTCAGCCTCTCCGACCTGCTCGAAGGCGCTCCGGAGTCGGTCATCCATGCCATCGCGCATATTCTGCTGGCCAAGCTTTACAAAAAGCCGATCGACGCCGCGCACAACTTGCGGTACAAGCGCTTTTCTACCAGCGCCGCCGTGACCCGGCAGGCTGAACTGATACGGCACGCGCGGGGCAGCAAGCGCTTCTTCGGACCGGAGGGCCGCTTTTACAACCTCGAAGAGGTCTTCGACACGCTCAACCTGCGCTTCTTTAGCGGCCTGCTCGGCCGTCCCGAGCTCACCTGGAGCGAGCACTCGGCCAAACGCTCACTGGGCCACTACGACGCAGCTCATAATACGATCGTCGTCAGCCGCGTCTTCGACCGGCCCTCCAGTCCGCGCTACGCGCTTGAATATCTGCTCTATCACGAGATGCTGCATTTGAAGCACCCGGTCAAAATGCGCGGGCTGCGCCGCTGCGTTCACTCCCGTGAGTTCAAGGCGGAGGAGGCTCGTTTCCCCGAACTGAACGAAGCCCTCGCTTTCATCCGCCGCCTCTGAGTTAGCAAATTTCAACGGCAGCGCCTGAATTTGGTTGAGTGCTGTCTTCTCGCCATGAGAGACTCTTAACACACGGTCCGAGTCATACTTATTGAATTCCGTAAGCCGGGCGGCTTCCGCCCAATGACGCTGTTTTTCCTGCTCCTCTTCTCCGATCCTGCAAGGTTCCTGGCCCGCCGGTATTCTGCTCTGCGCCGCTCGAACGGGCTGTTCGGTACGTTGCACGTTGAAAATACCCGCCGCCATCGGGAGATCATGACCTTCACTCTGCGATTTCTGGGGCTCTGGGCCTGGCTGTTCTTTCCTTTCCTCTTCGCGCAGGCGTCTCTGTCACAACAAGCGGTGTTGCGGGGTGAGATTCTCGATCCCAGTGGCGCGGCGGTTCCCGGCGCGGAGATCACGTTGACCGGCGGCAATCACCCGGCCCGCACGAGATCCGCTCCGGATGGCGTGTATACATTCCAGGGCCTGGCGGCAGCCTGTTACACGATGGTCGTCACGGCGAAGGGATTTGCCCCTCTTACCCTCGAAAATCTGGCGATCGCCGCCGGCCAAACCAAAACCTTGAATCTCACTGTTCGGATCGCGGTGGAGCGGCAGCAGGTCACGGTCGCGGCGCAGGGTGAAGTGGGCATCAATCCCGACCAGAACGCCGGCGCCATGGTCTTGAAGGACAGCGCTCTCGATGCGTTCTCCGATGATCCGAATCAGCTTCGCAACGAGTTGGAGGCGCTCGCCGGCCCCGGCGCGGGACCCAGCGGGGGCCAGATTTACATCGACGGGTTCGCCGGAGGCCAGCTTCCGCCCAAATCCTCCATCCTCGCGATTCGCGTCAATCAGAATCCGTTTTCCGCGGAGTTCGACCGCCTCGGCTACGGACGCGTCGAAATCGTCACCAAGCCCGGCTCTCAAAAGTTGCAAGGCACTTTTTCGAGCAGCGGAACGGACTCCGCCTTCAACACCGCGAATCCGCTCGTCCGCGACCAGCCCAGCTATTACCAGTATTCCGTCGTAGGCAACGTCAGCGGCCCATGGGGGAAGAATGCCTCCTATTTCATGAGCGCATTTCGCGTCTCGCACCAGGACCAGGCCATGGTGGACGCCGTCGATCCCCAGAATCCGAACGGCAGCATTCAAGGAGCATTCCCCACGCCGGTCACTTATCTCTCGATCGATCCGCGGCTCGATTTCCAGCTCGGAAAAAGCAACACACTGACGATTCGCGATATGTTCTATCGCACCTATCAGACCGGAAGCGGCGTGGGCACGCTGAATCTTTCCTCACAGGCCAGCAATGTGCTCAGCGAAGAAAACCAGCTTCAGCTAAACGAAACGTTCCTCGTCAACTCCCACTTCGTAAATGAGACCCACTTCCAATGGAGCCGGATTTACAACGATCAGATCGCTTCGAGCGGCAAGCCCGCTGTGACGGTGCAGGGCGCATTCACCAGCGGAGGCAACAGCTCCGGCATCGCCCGCGACACCCAAAATAACTTTGAGCTGCAGAACTACTCCACGGCCGCGCTGGGATCGCACACGCTTCGCTTCGGAACACGCCTGCGGGCCTATGACGATGCGAGCTATTCGACTGCCGGCGCCAACGGCACCTACACCTTCAACTCTGTGGACGCGTACGAGGCGGGCACACCGGCCCAATACTCTGCCGCGGTCCTTCACAATCCACTGGTGCGCGCGGTGCTCTTTGACGGCACGCTCTTTTTTGAAGACGATTGGCGCTGGAAGCCAAACTTCACGATGAGCATGGGGCTGCGCTTCGAGGGCCAGAACCGTATTCGCGACCGCGCCGATTGGGCCCCCCGGCTGGCTCTTGCCTGGAGCCCCGGGCATACAGCGATCTCCGAAAAGCCCAGGACGATCGTCCGCGCGGGCTATGGATGGTTTTACAACCGCTTCACGGTGCCCAACTTCTTCAGCGCCGACTCGGGCACGCCTTACATTCTGGAAGCGATCCACGACAATGGCATCAACCAGCAAAGCTATGTCGCCAACCAGCCGAAGTTTTACGATCCTGCCGCTGCGGAACCGCCAAAGGTGCTAGAGGCAAGCGCCATTCCCTCCTACCACACCATCGATCCGCATTTTCATGCGGCGCTCGACATGCAAACCGGCGTCGGCGTCGATCGGCAGTTGACCCACGCGCTCACGGCCAACCTTACCTATCTCTACACCCAGGGCGTTCATCAATACCTGACCAACAACGTAACCGCGCCCGTCTTCGACTTCTCGACTTACTCGACCCGCGGCCCTTCACCGGCGACCTACAACTACCAATTCCAGTCCGGCGGCATCTACCGGCAGAATCAGCTCATCTTCACCGGAAGCTACCAGTCCAAACGCTGGATTGTGACCGGTTACTACCTGCTCAACCAGGCGAAGAGCGATACGCAGGGAGTCACCTCCGAGCCTTCTGTGGCGCAAGATCCCGGATTCGACTATGGCCGCGCCAGCTTCGGGTATCGGCACCGGCTGGCTCTGATCGACAGCTACACCGGTCCGCACGGCCTGCTCATCGCCACCATGCTCTTCGCCCGCTCGGGCCTGCCCTACAACCTGACCATCGGCAACGACCTGACGAATAACAACCAGTTCAACGCCCGCCCCGCCTACGGAGTCTGCGGCGCTGCCGGCGTGATCACCACGCAGTATGGATGCCTGGATACGGATCCGGTCGGCAAGGCGGAGAGGAACGTTCCCTACGGTGTAGGCACGGGACCAGCCAACGCGATCTTTCATCTGCGTGTAAGCAAGGTGATCGGCGTTGGCCCACGGTTCGAAACTGAGCGGCAAGCCGATACCTACAACACCGGAAACAGCGTAAGCAGCCAGGGCCTGAGCAGCGGAGGAACGGCAATCCACATGAACGAGACCGCGCAGCGCCGCTATTCTCTTACCTGCGCTGCCCTGGTCACCAACGCATTCAACATGGTGAATCTGGGCACGCCTAACGGAGTTTTGCTCTCGCCACTCTTCAACAAGAGCCAGTCGATTGCCTCCGGCTCGTTCGGAAGCCTCACGCCCGGCAATCGCTCCATCGTCCTGCAGACTCTTTTCTCGTTTTGAGCAGATCGCAGTCGGCACATCGAGGAGACAGACCCGGGCCGGACGCCATCTTATCTCTCCAGACGCGGAGCCCGGAGCTCGGGCCTGCTGCAACGGGAGAAACCATGCGTTCTGTGCTTCTTGCGGACAATCCGAAGACCTACGCGATCATCTTTGAGACCGGCGACGAGATTTCGAGCGGCCTCAGCCAATTCGCCTCCGAGCAAAAGCTCGCCGCGAGCAGCTTCAAAGCCATCGGGGCGCTTTCGTCTGTCAAACTGGCGTGGCTCGACTGGAAGACGAAAAAATACCAGCCCTCCGTAGTTCTGGATGAACAGGTGGAGCTGGTTTCACTGATCGGCGACATTGCGCTGAAAGACGGCAAGCCCCAGGTTCACGCGCATGTGATCGTGGCCAAAGCCGACGGCACAGCCCATGGCGGACACCTCATGGAAGCGCATGTGCGGCCCACCTGTGAGGTGGTGCTTACCGAGAGCCCGAAGCATCTCCAGAAACAATTGGATCCGGAATCGGGTTTGGCATTGATTCGCCCTTGACCTGACTTGCCCTTGAGCTGATTCGCCCCTGACCGGTTTACGCCGGTTTCTCGACCGCTGCCGTCAAAGGCTCCGGCATTTCGGCCGGCCGATTGGCGGCCCACCAGGTCAGGGCGACGCCCGCAAGGGCAGCCCCGGCGCTGGCTAACTGCGCGTTCGACAGGCCGAGGATCACCTTGGGGTTGCGGCGGATGAACTCCACCAGAAAACGAGCCAGCCCGCTCAATATCAGATATTGGCCCAGGATGGCTCCGGTGGCGTGCGGTTTGCCGCCGCGCTGCCATAGCCATAAACCGATCAGCAGCCCGGCTACCATCTCGTAAAGCGGCGTAGGATGCACGTGGACCACCGTCGGGTCGATGCCGTGAGGAAAACTCATGCCCCAGGGAAGGCTCGTTGGAATCCCGTAGCAGCCGTCGCCGGAGAGGAAGCATCCGATGCGTCCCACCCCATAGCCGATCGCCGCCGCCGGAGCAGCCAGATCGAGCGTCCGCAGCGCGCCGATCTTTGCCCCCCACCCCTGCAGCACTAGCGCGGAGATTCCGAAAACCAAGCCGCCGTACCAGGCAAAACCAGCGGAATCATAGAGAACCCGCCAGCCAAGCTCGTGAAAATCCGCGGGAGTGTCCAATACATGCCACAGTTTCGCGCCCACAATGCCGGCTACCACCGTAATGGCCACAATGCCCACGGCATCGGCCTCGATGTGCGCCCGGCGGAAACCCCGCTCTACTACCACAGCCGCCGCCACCGCGGCCAGCCACAACATCAGCCCGAAAGTGGGCAGGTTAAAGTGTCCAATATGAATAAACGGATACATCGTTATTAGTATAGACTGTCGGCGGCTATTAACCGTTACAGCCGTTGCGCCGGTCAACAATTCCGGCCCCGCTTTTTAACAGAGTGGCGGCTGAGAATTCGCGCGATACTGGATGCATGTCTACCATGACCCATCAGGGACTTGAGGTCCTTTATTCCCGTCAGCAGATTGCCGAGCGCGTAGCCGAAATGGGCGCGCAGATTGCCAATGACTTGAATGGCGAGCGGCTAGTAATGATCGGGGTCCTGAAGGGCGCCGCGCCTTTTCTCGCTGACCTGTCCCGCGCGATACACGCGGATGCGACCTTCGATTTCGTGGCTGTTTCGAGCTACGGCAGCGGCCAGCGCTCCTCCGGCGCCGTGAAGTTGATCAAGGACCTCGATCAGCCGATCGAGGGCAAGAACGTCCTGATCGTCGAAGACATCCTGGATACCGGCCTCACTCTGGCTTATCTGCGCAAAATCTTCCTCCAGCAGCACCCCAAGAGCCTGCGGATTGCCACGCTGCTCGATAAACCTTCGCGCCGCATCGAAAAGATCGAGGCGGATTATGTGGGCTTCTCCATACCGAACCTCTTTGTGATCGGCTATGGGATGGACTACGCCGAGCGCTACCGCAACCTGCCCGACATTTGCATCATGGGCCCAGGCCAGACGGAGTAGCCGATCCCCACCCGCATTAACGACACAGACTGCACCGGACCCCTCTCCATTGCATCTATCCGGTTGGCTCGGCAGCCGGAGTGAACTATACTCAATCTCCCGAGAACTGCCCGAAGAGCCGCCGTGACATCTCAGGAACAGCGCGACTCAGATTGCAAAGAGCGGCGCTGCGGAAGAAGGAGCTTGATTCAATGAAAACAATGACCCCGATCCCAACTTCGGACCTCGAATTCGACCATGGCACCTTCGATTCCGTCGCCTTTACCGCGCAGTCACTCGCCCGCTGGCAATCGCTCGCGTCAGTCATCGACCATACCCTGCTGAAGCCCGAGGCAACGCGCGCTCAGGTGGAAACCCTCTGCGAAGAAGCCGCCCGCTACCGCTTCGCCTGCGCCATGGTCAATCCGGTCTGGGCCGCGACAGCGGTGAATCTTCTCTCAGGCACCGGCGTTCCGGTGGGTGTCGTCATTGGATTTCCTTTCGGAGCGTCGCTCGTCTCCACGCTGCGCCAGGAGGCTGCGGCCCTCATCCGCCTGGGCGCCAAAGAGCTGGATATGGTCCTCCCCGTGGGTTTGCTCAAGAGCGGCAACCATCAGGCCGTGCAGCACACCATCCACGCCGCCGCCAATGTGGCGCATCATGACGGCGCTCTGCTCAAGGTGATCCTCGAGACAGCGTTGCTGACCATGGAGGAGAAGCTGCGCGCGTCTGAAATCGCGATTCAGGCCGGCGCCGATTTCATCAAGACATCGACTGGATTTTCATCCGGCGGCGCAACCACCGCCGACGTCGCCCTGATGCGCGGAGTGGCCGGCGGACGCTGCGGCGTGAAAGCCTCCGGCGGCATCCGCACGCTGGCCGACGTGAAGGCCATGCTCGAAGCCGGCGCGAACCGCATCGGCGCGTCCGCCTCGGTTGCCATCGTGCGCGAACTCGGCGCTGAGTGAAAATAATGTCTCCCATCTTCCGGGCCTGAACGCGCGATGCCAGGTTGCGCGGGATGCAGCAGCGTGAAGGCCGCTGCTCTCTCCAGTTTCCATTGTTCTTCGCACGGGGAGAGTCGTTGCTCTCCCGCCTCCGGGGCAAAGCCAGAGCGCGTCACCCGGGTCCCTTGGTCCCTCACGCACTTCGTCCCTTAGTCCTTTAGTCCCTCGCCCCTGTTCTTCGCTTTGCTATCATTCCCTTCGACACCATGCCTGATCCGCCGCCATCCACGCCCGAACCCCACGACCTGGAGGGCGACTACCGTCCGGCCACATCCGTGCCTCTCGATCCGCTCAATCCCCGGGTCGAGCCTGTGGACGCGGCGTATCTGATGAAGCTGACCGACGCGCTCAACACCACGCTCGATCTGCAGACTCTGCTGAACCGGGTCTCCGAGCTGGTGAGCGCGGTGATCAACTACCGCATCTTCGCCATCTTTCTACTCAACGACCGCACCCATGAGCTGCGCATGCGCTTCCAGATCGGCCACAGCCCGCAGGTGGAACGCACCCGTCTTCCGATGGGCAAAGGCGTGGTGGGCCAGGTGGCGCAAACACGGCAGCCGATGCTGCTCAACGATGTTTCCTCTTCAGAGCACTACATTCCCGCCAACCCGGCGGTCCGCTCCGAGTTGGCGGTACCGCTGATTGCTAAAAACCGCCTCATCGGCGTCATGGATCTGGAGAGCGAAGAGCCCGGCTACTTCCGCCCCGAGCATCTCCATCTCCTGACTGTTACTGCATCGCGCATCGCACAGGCCATCGAAAACGCGCGCCTCTACGCGCGCGTCTCCCGGCAGGCGCAAACCCTGGAAGTGCTGAACGAGATCGCCGTCGAGCTGGCCTCGATTCTCGATCTCAATCCCCTGCTCGAGCGCATCGGTCAGCTTCTGCGCCGCCTCATCGATTACCAGATGTTCACCATCATGCTTCTCGATGAAAAAGGCGAAGTGCTCATCACGCGCTACGCCTGGCGCTTCGGCTACACGCACGCGCCCTTGCGCCGCATCCCCCTTACCAGCGGCCTGGTGGGCGCGGCCGTCCGCGAGTGGCGGACCATGAATGTTCCCGATGTCCGCAAAGATCCGCGCTATCTCGAAATGAACCCCGAAACCCGCTCGGAGCTCATCGTCCCGCTTTTTTACAAGGGACGCGTCATCGGCGTTCTCGATCTCGAGCACACGCGCGCCGGCTTTTTCAATGAAGAACACGAGCGCATGTTGACCACGCTCGCCTCGCAGATCGCGATCGCCATCGAGAACGCGCGCCTCTACCAGGCCGTGCGCCGGCAGGAGCGCCAGCTCGAGCGCGACATCGCCATGGCCCGCGAGGTGCAGCTCCGGCTTCTGCCGCCGGATGCGCCCTCGCATCCGCATGCGGAGATGGCGGTTCGCTTCCTTCCCGCCCGCTCCATCGGCGGCGATCTCTACGACTTCATCGACTACGGTCCCAACCGCACCGCCATCATTGTCGGCGATGTCAGCGGCAAGGCCGCGCCTGCAGCGTTGTTCGCCGCCCTCGTCAGCGGCATCATGCGGTCGGCGGCGCAGCAGCAGCCCGGCCCCGCCGAAATGCTGGCCCATCTCAATGACGCTCTGCAGGAGCGCAAGCTCGACTCGCAATACGTGACGCTGCTCTTCGCCCTTTGGAACGATGAGAACCAGACATTGCAGGTGGCCAACTCCGGTGCGGTGCAGCCCGTCTTCTGCCGCGCCGGAGAGTCGCTCACCGTCAAGGCCGAAGGATTCCCGCTCGGCATGTTTCCCGACGTGACCTATGAAGAATTCAACGTGGCCACGCAACCGGGCGATGCAATCCTCTTTGTCTCGGATGGAATCCTCGACGCGGAAAACGAAAAGGACGAGATGTACGGGCAGGACCAATTGGCCGCGCTGCTCTGCGCCAATCGCGACCGGCCGGCTCAAGAGATCGCCGACGAAATCCTCGCGGATGTAACCCGCTTTCAAGGCAGCAAAGAGCGCTTCGACGACGAGACGATCATCGTGCTGCGGGTGCGATGAAAAAACAGGGACCATGCAATAGAGAATAGGAAATAGAGATCAGGAGTCGGATTAGAGCCGCGACAAACTCCGGGCGCCCCATCTTCGGCGATTCGCGAACTTTACGAATCGGCTAAGGTGGGAAAGCACAGACCCCGATGCCGGTTCTCCAACCTGTGCCAGGTGCCCCATCTTTGCGCCGCTCTCTGCCGCAAGGGTGGGAGACCGACCCGCTAAACTATTGTTGAACGCCGCAATCGGAGCCCCTTTGGCCACCACCGTGACTGAACGCCTCATCCGCCCCGCACAGAACGTCTACGGCAGCCTGCGCCTGCCTGGCGACAAATCGATCAGCCACCGCTACGGCATGCTCGGCGCATTTGCCGAGGGCACCTCGCGCTTCACGAATTTTTCTACCGGCGCCGACTGCGCTTCGACCCTCGCCTGCATGGAGGCCCTCGGTGCCAAGGTGAACCGGCTCGGCGGCGATGCGGTTGAGGTTACCGGCGTGGGCGGGCGCGTGATTCCCGCCGGCCATCCTCTCGATTGCGGGAATTCCGGCTCGACGATGCGCATGATCTCCGGTCTGCTCGCACCGCAGCAGGGAAGCTTCACACTCATCGGCGACGCTTCGCTTTCACGCCGCCCCATGGAGCGCATCCGCAAGCCTCTCGAAGCCATGGGAGCGCGCATCGCACTCACCGAGGGACACGCGCCGCTCACCATTGACGGAGCACCGCTCAAACCAATCGATTTCACCACGCCGGTCGCGAGCGCGCAGGTGAAGACCTGCATTCTGCTCGCCGGCTTGCAAACGCCCGGAGCGACTACCGTTCGCGAATCGGTGCGCACGCGCGACCACGGCGAGCTGGCTCTTCGCGCCTTCGGCGCTACGCTCACGCGTTCCATCAACTCAGTTTCGATCGCGGGGCCGCAGCAGCTCCACGCCATTCAAGCCGCAGTGCCTGGCGACATCTCCTCGGCCGCGTTCTTCCTGTGCGCCGCCGCGCTGTTCCCCGGTTCCGGCCTGGTGGTCGATGCGCTGGGCCTCAATCCCACCCGCGCCTCGCTGCTCGACGTGCTGACCGCGCTCGGCGCGCACATCAGCGTTTTGAATCTTGAGGACAAGCACTCCGAGCTGGTGGGCACGGTGCAGATCTCCGGCCCTGCCGACGGGCTCGGAGGCACGGAGGTGAGCGGCGCGCTGGCCGCGCAGCTTATTGATGAGCTGCCGGTTCTGGCGGCCCTTGCGCCTTCGACGCGCGGCGGCATCCGCATCCGCGATGCCAAGGAACTGCGCGTCAAGGAGTCCGACCGCATCGCTCTGGTCGCGCAGAATCTGCGCGCAATGGGCGCCGAGGTAACCGAGTTCGAAGACGGCCTCGACGTGCCCGGCGGCCAGACCCTCCACGGCGCCACCATCGATTCGGGCGGCGATCACCGCATCGCCATGGCCTTCAGCGTAGCCGCACTCCGCGCCGAAGGCGAGACCCTGATCCAGGGCGCCGAGTCGGCCGCCATCAGCTTCCCCGAGTTCTTCGATCTGCTGGATCTGATTGCGGAGCGATAGGCCGCATCCGGGCGGACCCATCCAAGTTCGTTTCCCCAAACAAGAAGCCCGGCTCGCACCGGGCCTCTCATCGCATGCGCCGCCCTATTCCGCTGCGGGAGGATGGGTAGGAGCCACCGTCGTATTCTTCGCCGGTTCCAGCCCAGGAATCACAGGTGCGGTTTCCACGCGTCCGGCCGCCGCATCGTTCAAGTTGATGCCGTAGTGCTGCAGCGTCGAAGCCAGCACCTGATACAGAAGCGCGCGATCCTTGGCATACGTCAAGTTGGCGGTGATCAAGCTGTCCTCCGCCACCGCCAGATTGCGCGTCTGCAGCAGCACATTCGCCGTAGTGGAGGCGCCCAGGTGGAGCTTCTTCTGCTCAGCCTCGAGACTCTGCCGCGCGTAGTCTTCGCCCGCGGTTGATGCCTGCACCTGCGCCCGATCGTTCGCCAGCGCGTACTGCTGCGCCACCACCTGCATGCGGATCTGCGTGTAGAGCTGTTCCAGATGCATCTCTGCCTGCCGATACTCAATCAGAGAGCGCGCCTGGTCAGCCTGCGCCGTGCGGTTGCGGATCGGTAGCTGGAAGTTGAAGCCGATCCCTTTGTCGGGAGAGCTGCCGTTGGCCAGATTGCTCAGCACCGTGGGATAGTCGCTGCTGTTGGGTGCACCGCAGTAAAAGCCGAAGATGCTGCAGCTTGTGTTCGGTGCACCGCCGATTCCCTCTGCACCATAAAACCCATACACGTCGAGAGTCGGCAGCAGGGCGTTGCGCGCGCCGCGCAGCGTGATGGCGTCTTTCTTGATCGCCAGCACAGCCTGCTCCAGCTCCGGCCGATTCTGGAACGCGATCTGCGTCAGCTGCTCCGGCGTTTCCTTCTCTTCCGGAAGCTGATCCAGGTCGACGCGGTCGGTGGGAATAATCGGCGCGGCCACAAGCGCCGGATCGTTCAAGTTGCGCGCGATGGCCTGCTTGAGAATCAACTGCTGGTAATTCAGGTTGCTCTCCGAGTTGATCAGCGCCTGCTTGTCGGTGGCCACCGTTGAATCGGCCTGCACCACGTCGAGGGGCGCCATGGTGCCCACCTGCAGCTGCTTGCGGGTATCGCTGGCCAGCTGCGTGCTCTGGTCAAGGGCGCGCTGCTTGGCCTGCACATCCTCATACGCGCTTACCACAACCCAGTAGATATTTTCTACCTGGTTCACGGTGGCGAGAATCTGCTGCCGGAAGGTCGAGTCGGTGATGCGTCGATCCAGAATCGCCTCGTAGACAAAGCGGTTGTTGACCCAGATGCCCGCACCCTGCAACAGATGCTGTGTCACGGTAGCTTTGAAGTTCGCCAACAACTGCGGACTGTAGCTGTTGAACCCAGTCGTCGTCGCTCGGCTGTTGTTCCACGCCAACGTTCCCGATGTACCCGTCACCCATCCCTGGCTGTAGTTGAAGTTATAGGAGTCTGTGTTCGTAAAGGAGCGAGGAGAAAACGGACTGGTTTGCGGCGACTTCTCCCGTTCGAACTGAATCGTGCCGCTGACCAATGGATCGCGGTTCTCCGGCAACGGGCCCGCCCCGTCCGTAGATAGCACCAGACCCGAACTGCCGGCCGTGGCTCCGCTCACCGAACCGGGTGCGCCGCTGGCGCTGAGCGTCTGCGATGTGCCGCCCAGCGTATTTTGCAGCACCGTCGCGCCCACTCCGCGCAGAGTCGAACCCGCTTTGGCCCGCAGCAGATCGGTATCGGCAATGTCCAGGTAATACCGGGAGATCGCAATGTCGTAGTTGTTCTCGAGCGCCAGCCCAATGGCGTCGGAAAGGCTCAGGTAGATCTTGCCGTCTTTCACCAGGTCGCCCAGCCGCATCGAGTTGTTGAAATCCGCTCTCGCGATCGTCGTGGGGCGGTACAGATTGATCGGATTTCCGAGCAGCCGCCCTGCCGGCTTTGAGAAATCGCGCGCGGACGGGCGCAGAAACAGCGGTTCTGTCGCTGTGGGCACCGGAGCTGAGGGCAGGGGGGACGCGGATTTTGTCGACGTCTGGGTGGGGGTCTCGCTCGGGTTCGAAGTCGGGGTCTCCTGGCTCAATCCCGAGGGTACGCACGTGGCTAATGAAAGCATGAGAACGGCCATGGCTCGCAGCCGGTCCCCCGCCTTCCCCTTTCCCTGCTGCTTAAACACACGTCTACTGTCCAAATGCATGATCCTCTCCACAAGCTATTGCAACACCTGGAATTCCATTCTTGAGACGACCCGCGAACCGTTCCGGATGCAAATTTGTAGCCTCCGGGAACCAGGTTCGCTTCCGGCCAGGGTTTCTAAGGTGTGTAATACGCGATCCGCCGCCGGATCGTTCCCGGCATTCGTTCGGAATGCCTTCGGCACGGTGCGCTCTTGCATGTTGCGCGAAAACCTGAGTATATCTCACTCACAACGCACGCAACCGTGATCTGCGCCTGTCAGGTAACCTGTTATGCAGCAATGAGCGAAGCGGGACAAATCGGGCCACAAATCTGGAGGCTCACCCTCGCCTACGATGGAACGGATTTCCATGGATGGCAGGTGCAGCTCGGCAAACCGACCATCCAGGGCGAGCTGCAGACCGCCCTCGGCCGCCTCACGGGTGAGGCGCCCCTGCCTCAGGGCTCGGGCCGCACCGATGCCGGCGTCCACGCCCTGGCCCAGGTGGCCAGCTTTCCTTTGAATGCGCCCATTCCGCCGGAAAACCTGCGATGCGCCCTCAACCGGACTCTCCCTTCCTCGATTCGCATCTCTGACGCCCGAACGATGCCGAGCGCCACATTTCATGCGCGGCATTCCGCCGTGGCCAAAATCTACGAATACCGGATCTTCCGCGGTGAAATCTGCTCTCCCTTTCTAGCCCGTTTCGCTTGCCACTGCCCCTGGCCCATGGATTTCGCACGGCTTGAAGCATCCGCACAGATATTCCTCGGAGAGCACGATTTCCTCAGCCTCGCCGCCAGCGATCCCGATCTCGCGGCCCGCTCTTCTGCTATCGAGGACGGTCCCCTTACCGGGCTCGCGCGCTCGGCGGTGCGGGTTCTTTCTTGCTCCGCCTGGGAACGGACCTCGGCGGCCGAGGGAGAGCTTTGGGTCTACCGCGTCCGGGGTAATGGCTTTCTGCACCACATGGTGCGCAACCTGGTGGGGACCATGCTGGATGTCGGGCGCGGCCAGACCGCCATCGATCACCTTCCCGAGATACTCGCCGCCCGCAACCGCTCCGCCGCAGGTCCCACGGCGCCGCCCCAGGGCCTGTTCCTGCATTCGGTAGAGTATCCTCACGAAGAATTGGCGATCTCCGCCCAGTAAACTGCAGTTTGAGCTGAGGCCTTTCAGCACCGCTCCTGCTACCCTTGAAATCAACCGGCATGGCTCTTCTCGCCCGCAATTCCGCCTTTTCCCGAGTCACGGCGTTGGCCGGCCGCAGGCCGCTGCACGGCGCTTTCGCCTGGCTGCATGCCAATCCGAAAAAGATCATGAATTGGCAGACGAAGCTGGTGTCGATCCCGGCGCCGTTGCATGGCGAAGCCGCCCGCGCAGCCTGGCTCGCGGAACAATTCACGGCAGCCGGGCTAAGCGACATTGAAATCGACGCGGCCGGCAACGTGCTCGGCATCTTGCCTGCCGCCGGTCTTCCACCCGAGAGCACCGGCCCGGTGCTCGTCCTGTCGGCCCACCTCGACACGGTATTCCCTGCGGACACCCCGCTGCACCCCGTGCTCCACGGCGATCGTCTCGCCGCTCCCGGCGCTTGTGACAACGGCGCGGGCGTTGCCGGCTTGTTGGCCGTCGCGCACGCGCTGATCCATGCCGGCGTAGAACTGCCGGCTCCCCTCATCTTTGTTGGCAATGTCGGCGAGGAGGGTGAGGGCGACCTGCGCGGCATGCGCCAGATCTATAGCGAGAATGCGCTCGCCGGACGCATCGCCGCCCATCTCGTTCTAGATGGCGCGGGCGCCGAGGGAGCGGTGACGCAGGCCCTCGGCAGCCGCCGGTTTCAGGTCACAATCTCCGGGCCGGGCGGCCACAGCTTCACAGACGCCGGCACGCCCAATCCCATTGCCGCCCTGGCCTCCGCCCTCGCCCTTCTTTCGGAGACACGCTTGCCCGACGAGCCGCGCACCACCCTGAACCTGGGCACGATCCGGGGAGGAACAAGCGTAAATTCGATTCCCGAGTCCGCGGCCGCCACGGTCGACTTCCGTTCCACCAGCCCGGATGAATTGCTTCGCCTTGAGATGGCACTCCGCCGCGCGGTCGAACAATCGGTGGAGAATGGGAACCTGAAGGCGGCTGCTGTCGGCGCCTCTGGAAGAGGGCTGCTTTCATCTGTGATTTCCAAGATAGGGGACCGTCCTGCGGCACGGCTGCCCGACGATTCTCCGCTGCTGGATGCTCTGCGCGCCGTCGATCGCCATCTGGGCCTGCGCACCGAGCTGCGCCTCGGCTCGACGGATGCGAATCTTCCGCTGGCGCTCGGGGTTCCGGCACTGGCGATGGGCGCAGGCGGCGAGGGCGGCGGCGCGCACACGCTGGCCGAGTGGTATTCAGCCAAGAACCGGGAGATGGGTTTACGCAGAGTTCTGCTCCTGACCCTCGCTCTGCTGGAGTGGGCCGCCGAGCAATAGGCGCCGAGCAGTAAGTTTTGATTCGGCAGCACGCTCGATTGGGTTGGATTCGTAGATGGTTCTCTTTCGCCTGTGGGCCTGCGGTGCTCTGAGCGCTACAGTTTCCGCCCAGGCACGTCTATACGGGGAACAGAGCCGCCGGCGACCGGCCAGTTCCAGAGGAAAACGGATGGCCGGGACGGAAGGAACGGTGCCCGACTGGCTATACTGGGGGTTGGTGCATCAAATAGAGCACTGATGTACCAATAGCTGGCCGGAAGACCGGCACCGACGAGGTCACTGAACTTTATGAAATCGCTTTTCGAACGGCTGCGCGCTCGCCGTCTCGCTTCGACATTTATCATGCTGGCCACTCTGTCGGCCGCCATTGTTGCTGGCTCCTTTGCGGCGCACGGAGTGCGCGGACAGGAGCAGCAGGCCTCGAGCACGGACGCTACGCCTCTGAAGACCATCAACTCCACCATTCCGCCCAATGATTTTGTGAAGATTGCGCACGAAGTGGCCCCCGCGGTGGTGAACATCAACACCCAGACCCTGCCGAAACAGTCGGACAACCGGGGACGGCGCAACTTCCATCTCCGTACGCAGCCCAATCAGCAGAGTCCGGATGACGGACAGGGCGACGACGATCAGGGCCAAGGGCAGGGTCAAGGGCAGGGACAGGGAGAAGACAATTTCCAGGATTTCTTCAACCGTTTCTTTGGCGGCCAGGCTCCCGGGCAGCCGGATGGCGGCGACCAGGGCGGCCAGGTGCAGGAATCGCTCGGCTCCGGTTTCATCGTCGATCCCAAGGGATACATCATCACCAACAATCACGTAGTGGATAAAGCGGACAAAATCTATGTCAAGCTGTCCACCGATCCCGACACGCAGGACCTGGGCCGCCCGGCGCGCGTGATCGGCGTCGATAAGGCTACGGACCTGGCGGTGATCAAGATCGACACCAACAGTCCGCTGCCCGTCGTGAAGATGGGCAACTCCGACGAAGCGCAGGTGGGGGACTGGGTCGAGGCGATCGGCAGCCCCTTCGCCCTGGCGCAAACCGTCACTGCCGGCATCATCTCCGCCAAGAATCGGACGATCGAGCCCGGCGCCAGCGGCCAGTTCCAGCACTTCATCCAGACGGATGCGGCCATCAATCCGGGCAACTCCGGCGGCCCGCTGCTGGACATGAATGGCAATGTCATTGGCGTGAACACCGCCATCTACACCCAGTCGGCCGGTTACCAGGGCATTGGATTCGCCATGCCCGCCAACACCGTGGTCTCGGTCTATAACGACCTGATCAGCCCCAGCCATAAAGTGACGCGCGGCTCCATCGGCATCCAGTTCAAGGAAGGCCTTTCGAGCGCGATCAATCGGGTGTATGGGTTCAAGAACGGCGTTCTGGTGCAGGAAGTGCAGCCGGGCGGACCTGCCGACAAAGCCGGTCTCAAAGCAGGCGACATTATCACCGCCATCGACGGCCGCACCGTGAAAGACGGCGATGACCTGGTGAACGAGATCGCCAGCCGTAAGCCGGGCACCACCGTTCGCCTGGGATTCTCAAGAGAAGGCAAACAGCAGGACGCCACCATTACGATCGGCGACCGCGATAAGGTCTTTGCCGATCTCGGCAACCAGCAGACCGAGCAGAGCCCCGACACCTCCGGCGACGCGGGCGAAACCAAACTGGGCCTGGTCGTCCGCGACATCTCGCCCTCGGTGGCCAGCAAGCTTCACGCCTCCGGCGTGGAGATCGAATCGGTTCGCACCGGCTCTTTCGCTGACTTGCAGGGATTGGCGCCGGGGCTCGTGATTACCCGTGTCAACAAGCAGCCCACGGGGAACCGGGAGCAGTTTGAAGCCATCGTCAGCAAGCTCAAGACCGGCGACGATGTGGTCTTCGAGGTAATGGACCCGCGCCATCCTGAAGAAGGAATCAATTACGTGGGAGGCACGCTCTGAGCATTCCGGTGCGGCGCCGGGCGAAGATTTACAGTACCCCGGCGCCATTCCGGTTTGGATCTAAAGTTACATGGAGGGGCTATTTTCCCCTTGTCGCACTTTTGAACGATCCGTTAGACTGCACGCAAAGTCCCGGCATTTCTAGAATTTCTCATTGAGGTAATGATTCTCGTGCTCTCTTTCCGTGCCGTTTTGGCGTCTGTGATTTCTACCGGGCTGCTCGCCGCGCCGGCGTTTGCATCGCATGTACACCACACCTCTACCAGCGGTTCCGCGCACCATTCACGAAGGCTGCTGGGGCACCACAGGTCGCACCGCCTGCACGGCCAGCAGACGATTGATCCGGAACGCGCGACCGAGATCCAGCAGGCGCTGATCCGTCAGCACTACCTGGCCGGTGACCCAACCGGCAAGTGGGATCCGGCCACCGTGGCGGCGATGCAGAAGTACCAGGCCGACCAGGGATGGCAGACAAAATTGATGCCCGATTCGCGGGCTCTCAAAAAGCTTGGCCTCGGGCCCGATTACTCGAATGCCCTCAACGCCAAGAATTCCAGCTTTGCCGACCCGCCGGCCGCGGCCACCATTCCCACTGCACAGGCCGCAGGCTTCGCTTCGGCGTCGGGTGCGAACCAGTAGCTCTTACGGTCTCGCCGGCTTCGGCATCCACTTGAGCAGGAATTCATCGCGCGCTCGTGTTGTCTCCGGGCCGGTGGTGATCTCCGTGTCGAGATGCAGAATCGTGCCCCCTTTGTCGAAGCGCGGCCACTCCGGCACGCCGGGGCCGTTTGGATCGCCCGTCTTGGCAAAGTTCGTCCAGTAGTCCATCATCTCGTCGCTCAGCTTGCGGTCTTCCGGACGCCACACCGCACCCGGCCGCGTATCGAGCGTCCCAAAGACGTATTCAATGTCATCCGAGTGAAATGCGAACGAGCCGGCATGAAACTTGCTGGGCGGCGCAGCCAGGTCGAAGTGATACCGATAGACCGCTGAATCTCCGGTCTTGGTCTGAGCATCGATCCATTTCCAGGTGCTGAAAGCAATGAACGTGTCGCTGTTGTAGTCGATGGCGGAGCGCACCGCTTGCGCATCCGTATCGCCGGGATAGAGCGAAAGAAACTCGGCGGCATGGTCGCCGTAAGTCTGTGCCGCGAACTCTTTCCATTTGTCCGCAGTCATGCCGACCGAGAGCCCCGACTGCTCATCGCGGTTCCATCCCGCCAGCAGCGGAACGTGCGCCTGTCTTCCGGCGGCGTAGGTTGCACCCACCGGCTCAGTCAGCAGCTTGCCGTCGATCACGGGCGGAAATCTTGGCGCGCCAGGCTTGTTCGCCGCGGCAAGAACTGTGTCCGCCGGGAGAGCGCGCAATTCCGCCAGCGTGGACGCGCCGAGGGACGAGGCCCAATCCTGCTCGCTGCGCTCGCGGTCGGCAAGCGACGGCGTATCCGGCGCGCCGAGGCTGGTCGCGCCGCCGCTCTCGCCAATCGCTCTAGCAAACAGTCCCCGCGCGGGAGCCGCAGCCACCAACGTGCTTACGGCAGACGAGCCGGCACTCTCGCCAAAGATGGTCACATTCCCGGCGTCGCCGCCGAACTTGGCAATGTTCGCGTGAACCCACTTGAGCCCGGCCACCATATCCATCAGGCCGTAGTTCCCTGCTCCGCCTGCCTCTTGCTCGAGGTCGGGGGTGGCCAGAAAGCCGAAGACGCCGAGCCGGTAGTTGATCGTGACCAGCACTACGCCCTTCAAAGGCAAAAAATCACCGTTGTGGCGAGGCTCCGAAGCAGACCCGCCCGAATAGCCGCCGCCATGAATCCAGAACATCACGGGCAGTTTCGCATTTCCGCCGGCGTCGGCGGGCGCGAAGACGTTCAAGTAAAGGCAGTCTTCGCTCTGCCCGCTATCCTGAAAGACCATGTCTGCAAAGACATGCCACTGCATGCAGCGCGCGCCGTAATTCGTCGCATCGCGCGTGCCTTTCCACTTCAATGGCGGTTCAGGAGCTTTCCAGCGCAGCGGGCCCACCGGGGGCGCGGCATAAGGGATCCCGAAGAATGCGCGCACTTTGCCGTTGTTGATGGTCTTGCCGTGGAGCTTGCCTTGTGCCGTCTTTACCGTCAGCGGATCGGCGTGGGCCGCAGCGGCCGCACCCAGGGTCAGCGCGGTGACAGCCAGTACATAGATGACGTGCACGCGAAGATGCATTGAGAAATTCTCCCGTGCAACACCATAGCAGGAGCGGGGCCGGTCCTGGGTGGAAACCCTTCCAGATTCCTGAACTTCAGAGCATCTCCGCCGCCAACAGGTCGGTCATCGTCTCCCGGCGGCGGATGAGCCTCGCCCTCGCACCCTCGACCAGCACCTCTGCCGCGCGCGGCCGCGAATTGTAGTTGGAGCTCTGCGCCATGCCGTAGGCTCCCGCATCGAGCAAAGCCACCAGATCTCCCGGCTCCACAGGAGGGAGCTTGCGGTCACGCGCAAAGAAGTCGCCCGATTCGCACACCGGGCCCACGACGTCCACAATCCGGGCTCTTCCGGCCCTGGGCCGCACCGGAACAATCTCGTGATGCGCCTGGTAAAGCGCGGGGCGGATCAGGTCGTTCATGGCCGCGTCGGTAATCACAAAGGTCTTTTTGCCGTTGCGCTTCACCTGCAGTACGCGGGTCAGCAGCGCTCCCGCCTGCGCGACGAGAAACCGTCCGGGCTCGATCAGCAGCCGTCCGTCGAAATCGCCCAGAGCGTTCTCAAGCGCCTCGGCGTACTCGCGCACCTTCTCCGCTGCGTCGAAACTGGCGCCGCGCCGTCCCCTAGCCGAAGAGCCGGCTGCGGAGACCCCGGCATGCCACCCCACAGCCGAAGACCTGGCTGTGGGGACCCCGGCGTGATAGTCGATGCCCAGGCCGCCCCCGGCATCCACAGCTTGAAGCACGATGCCATCCCGCTTGAGTTGCTCCACCAGCTTCATCACGCGGTCCAACGCTGCACCAAAAGGATCGGCCGAGCGGATTTGCGAGCCGATATGCACGCTCACGCCATGCGCCTCAAGCCAGCGATCACCGGCTGCCTTTTGGTAGAGCCCCAGCGCTCGTCGAATATCGATCCCGAACTTGTGTTCGCGCAGACCCGTCGAGATGTATGGATGAGTGTCCGCGAAGACGTCGGGATTCACACGCAGGGCAAACCGCGCTTTCGTCTTGAGTTTCCTCGCCCGCGCGGCAAGAAGCTCAAGCTCAGCCTCGCTCTCCACGTTGAACTGGAGGATGCCGGCATTCAGGGCAAGGTCGATCTCCGCGGCTGTCTTGCCTACGCCGGAGAACACCACGCGGTCCACGGCCTCGGGCGCGGCCGTGAGCACGCGCTCCAGCTCCCCGCCCGAGACGATGTCGAAGCCCGCGCCCAGCCCGGCCAGGAGCTTCAAGATCGCGAGCGCCGAGTTGGCCTTCACGGCGTAGCAGACCAGGTGATCGCGTCCGGCCAGCGCCTGCTGAAACATCCCTAGCCGCTCGGCGATCTGGCCGGCAGAGTAGACATAAAGCGGCGTGCCGAACTTGCGCGCCAGGGCTTCGAGCGAAACTCGATCGCAGGAGAGCGGTGCGCCGGGCCGCGGATGATGAAATGGGCGCGAGGCGTTTTGTTCCGTCACAAATCCAGTCCGAAAACAAAGAGAATATCTTGAGCCTACAGCATCCCGCGGCTGTGCATCGAAGACCCATGGAGACGGCTCGCCAGCCGATTACAATGACTGAATGACCGAGATCCACAAAGTTGACCTGGTGGGCGTGGGGTTGAACGCAACCGACACCGTCATCCAACTGACGGAGTTCCCCACCTCCGGCGCAAAGGTCGAGTACATCAACCGCTCCATCATGCTGGGCGGCCAGGTCGCTTCGACCGTTGTCGCTTGCCAGAGCTGGGGCCTCAAGACGCGCTATGTGGGCAAGCTCGGCAATGACGATGCCGCGCATCTGCACAAGCAGGCCTTCGAGGATTTAGGCGCCGAAGCGCAGATCGTCACCGTTCCCGACACGCCCAGCCTGCACAACGTCATCCTGCTCGACGCGCGCGGCGACCGCACCGTGCTTTGCCAGCGCGATGAACGGATGGTTCTGCGCCCCGAAGAGCTTCGCCGCGAATGGATTGTCAACGCGCGGATGCTGCACATCGACGGCCATGACACCGCCGCGGCCACGCAGGCGGCCGTCTGGGCGCGCGCAGCCGGGGTGCCCGTCATGGCGGATCTCGACGATCCCTATCCCGGCATCGACGACCTGGTAGCCAACATCGACTACCTCGTCGTCAACCACGACTTCTCCTGCCGGTTAATGGATGACAACAACCTCGAGCGCTCCCTGCGCCGGATGCAGGCCCGCTACGGTTGCCGGTTGAGCGCCGCCACCCTCGGCGAAGACGGCGTGCTGGCCTGGGATGGACGCCGGCTTCTGCACTGTCCCGCTTATCAGGTTTCCGTCGTCGATAGCACCGGCGCCGGCGACATCTTCCGAGCCGGCTTTATCTATGGATTACTGCAGGACTGGCCGCTTGAACAGCAACTGGACTTCTCATGCGCCGCAGCCGCGATGAACTGCATGGCCACGGGAGCCAGAGGTGGAATTCGAAGCGTGGACGCCATCGAGAAACTGATGGCTACGATCTCCCACTACCCCTCGGCCTATGCCGCGACGGAGGAAATCGCGCACTCCTCGTCCCCTGAGTTTGCGGCTCACAAACAGCGCGCCTGATTTGGCTGCCGCGGGCGCTCACGTTTCAGGAATTGCTTTGGAGCTTGCGTGATTCAAAGCCGGCGCAATTGACTGGGGGCGCCGACCACGGTCGATGGCAAAACTCTCCACTCCTGCCCGAAACACGATGAGCGATCGCCCTCAAACGATCGCGTCGATCCGCGTCGCCAGATTGTCTTCAGCCGCCAGCAAGCTGGCACCGGTAGCCACTGCCCCGCTCAGAGTGGGATCGGCCGCCACATACTGGCCTCCCGAGTACGTTACGTCAGCCGCGTACGTCTTACCGGCGATTGTCGTGGAGAACCCGACATTGACCGCCAATTCGTTTACCGCTGCAGCCGTCAGCGACGCCGTCAGCGACGCCGCGGACACAGCCGAAGCAATGCTTCCCATAGGACCTCCCATGCAGAAAACGCGTGCGGAACTTGCCTACAAGGGCAATCGACAAACGCAAAGAAAACTTTAGTCAGTTCGGGCATATTTTCGAAAAGCCGCAAAAAGCCGCGGCAGCCGTCGAATCAAAGCCTGCCCAATGCCTCCGGAAAACGTCCAAGAACGAAACAGCGGCCTCACCGGCCGTCCGGCACGCCGAGCCCGCGAGGATTAAAATGAAGGAAAGGCGCGATTCTCCGGACTGTGTCCTGGAGAATCCCGAGCCTTGGTTTCAAAAGGGAGATTGCCTGTATGCCGTTGATAAAAACTTCAAACCCGGCCTTGGGTGAAAACACATTCCGCAACCTCGCCGGCAGCCAGTATGGCGGGACCATCGACGCCGCGGCGCGCATGACGTTGAGCGGAACCGTCAACAA
>DASXFB010000098.1:0-2002 GCA_036489815.1 Occallatibacter sp.
CCAGCAGGAGACAAAAACGCAGCCGGAAACCAAAGCCCCGGAGAAGACGGGACTGAAGCCCATCCGCCGCGCTCTGCTCAGCGTCACTGACAAGACCGGCCTGATCGAATTTGCCCGCGCGCTCGCCAGCCACGGGGTGGAGCTTGTCTCTACCGGCGGCACCGCCCGCGCGCTGCGCGATGCTGGACTCGCCGTGCAGGACATCTCCGAGCTGACAGGATTCCCCGAAATGCTCGACGGCCGCGTCAAGACGCTGCACCCCAAGGTGCACGGCGGCATCCTGCACATCCGCGACAATGCGGCCCATCAGGCCGCGGTGGCTGAGCATGGGATCGTCCCGATCGACATGGTGGTGGTGAACCTCTACGCCTTCGAGAAGACCGCCTCGAAACCCGGCGTGGCCTTCCACGAGATCATCGAGAACATCGACATCGGCGGCCCGTCGATGGTGCGTTCCGCCGCGAAGAACTTCGAGGATGTCGCCATCGTGACCGCGGCTTCCGATTACGCCGCCCTCACTCAGGAACTCGCAGCCAACAACGGCTCACTCGGCCGCGAGACGCGCTGGCGGCTGGCCCGTCACGCCTTCGCACTGACGGCGGCCTACGACAGCGCCATCGCGGGCACGCTCGCCAACATGGCCGAAGCGAAGGCCGAAGCCGGGACATCGCCAGCCTTTCCCGATCCGCTGCACGTCAGCTATCCGCTGGCCTCGCCCCTGCGTTATGGCGAGAACCCGCATCAGGCGGCCGCGCTGTACACGGATGGCAGCGGCACCGGTGTGGCTGGCGCGAAGCAACTGCAGGGCAAGGAGCTGAGCTACAACAACCTGGTTGACCTGGATGCCTGCTGGGATCTGGCGCAGGAGTTCACCGAGCCGATGGTGGCCATCATCAAGCACACCAATCCCTGCGGCGCGGCCACGGGCGCGAGCGTGCTCGAGGCCTATACCAGGGCGCTCTCCACCGATCCGGTCTCCGCCTTCGGCAGCGTCATCGGCGTGAATCGCGAGATTGACGAAGCCGCGGCCGAGGAGATGGCGAAGCTCTTCGTCGAAGCCATTGCCGCCCCCGGTTTCACTACCGGGGCGCTGGCCCGCTTCGCCACCAAGAAGAACCTGCGGCTGGTGGTGGTCAAGCCCGCAGCGCGCATACGGGTCATGAAGCAGGTCTCCGGCGGCATGCTGCTGCAGGATGCCGATACCGGCACGGTTACGGCGAGTGGCCTGCGCACCGTCACCAAGCGACCTCCTACTTCCGACGAGCTCCTCGACCTGCTCTTCGCCTGGAAGGTAGCCAAGCATGTGAAATCGAACGCCATCGTCTACGCGCGGGGCGGCCAGACGATCGGGGTCGGCGCGGGACAGATGAGCCGTGTGGATGCGGCGCGTTTTGGCGCGATGAAGGCCGTTCTGCCGCTCGCCGGCACGGTTGCGGCCTCGGATGCCTTCTTCCCTTTTCCGGACGGCCTGGAGACCATCGTGGAGGCCGGCGCCACCGCCGTGATTCAGCCCGGAGGGTCTGTGCGTGACGATGCCGTCACCGAGGCCGCCGACCGGTTAGGCATCGCCATGGTCTTTACCGGGATGCGCCACTTCCGGCACTAAACAGAAATGGGCCCACAGAAATGGGGCCGGTATGATATCCGCCCCTGATCCCGGCGTACCGGCATGGAATTCGGGGCCCTGTCTCTTCCATTCCGCATCCATTCCGCATCCTGGGCGGGGGTACAATCGTCTATCAGAACGAAGGAGAGATCCGGCGAGCGTGCGTCCCCTCTGGCCCCATCTCCGGCCATGGCCTCAGGCATCCGGTAGCCCATCCCGCATGAATCGCAGTCATCGCATGACTTCCCTGTTCTTACCCGTACGCCAGCTCTGTCCCATCGGCGCCCGCGCGTCGTCGCTGCTGGTTCTGGCGCTGCTACTCATGGCTCCGGGCGCTTTTGCCAAAGACAAGCAGACCGCGGCCACCGCCAAGCCGCAGACCGCCACCGCTCCTGC
>DASXFB010000128.1:0-32569 GCA_036489815.1 Occallatibacter sp.
GACGATGCGGTATCACGAGCGGATGGTGATGCTGAGCGTGATCGACGGCTTGTGGAAGGACCATCTGCTCTCGATGGACCACCTGAAGGAAGGCATCGGCCTGCGCGGTTATGCGCAGCAGGACCCGCTGGTGGCCTACAAAAAGGAGTCGTTCGACCTGTTTGAAGCGATGATGACGAAGTTCCAGGAGGATACCGTCCGCTTCCTGTTCAGGATGCAGATTCTGGGCCCCGACGGGCAGCCGGTGAATGCGGCGCCGCGGCCGAACCGGCCTGTCCCCAAGGCGCCCCCGGTGGCCAGCGCGGCGCAGCCCATGGCGGGCGACGGCGCGCCGCGGGAGATTGCGATTCCCACGCGGCAGCCCTCCACCACCATCGATGCGATCGAGAAGGAGTTTCAGCGCAAGAAGCAGCGCGAGCTCGCCGTGGCCAGCCGCCAGGGAGGCGGCGAAGCGCCGCAAGCCTCGCAGCGCAGGACGGGCGAGAAGGTGGGCCGCAACGATCCCTGTCCCTGCGGCAGCGGGAAGAAGTACAAGAAGTGCCACGGAGCGGAGCCGTAGGGAAAAGCTTCGGCCGAGGGTCCCGCGCGGCGGACTTTAAAACTCAAGACTTTCTTTCGGATTTCACAGCAGGCGCGCCGGAGTTATCGGCGCCAGCGCTGTTGCTATCGGCGCCGACTCTGTCTCTATCGGTAGGACTCATCGCGGTGGATCACGAACTCCGGATAAGCGCCTCCACCGAGCTCGTGGAGATCCATCCCGATCCGTTCGCCGTCCGGATCGACACGGAAGGGAACGGTGCGATTGAGGATCGCGAAGAACAGATAGCTTGCAGGCAAGACCAGTCCGAGCAGCGCGGCGATGCCCACCAGTTGCGCGAGGAGCTGACCGCGTTGCGGCGCGAAGAGGCCCGCAGCGAAAAGGCCCCACAGCCCGGCGACGGCGTGGACGGTGATGGCTCCCGAGGGATCGTCGATGGAGAGCGCGAGTTCAAGCACCTCAACCAGTAGCGGCGTGACGATGCCGGCGATCAGGCCGATGAAGATCGATGCGCCCGGAGTCACGATGGCGGCGCAGGCGCTGGAAGCGACCAGCCCGGCCAGCCAGCCATTCGCGCACAGACTGGCATCCGGTTTGCCAAAGCGCATCCGGGTCACGATCAAGGTGCCCAGAAGAGCCGCCGACGCCGAGAGTGCCGTATTCACCGCGGTCATGGGGAGTGCCGTGAGCGGCGCATGCAGCCAGAGAATGGCTCCGGCGGCATTCCACGCCAGCCAGCCGACCAGGCTCACGAGCGATCCAAAAAGAACGTAGACAACGTGATGCCCGGGCATCGCCGTCGATAAGCCTTCCCGGGGGAACTTACCCCGCCGCGGACCCGCGATCCAGACCAGGGCCAGCGCACTCAGCCCGCCGAGCGCATGGACGACCCCGGCTCCGCCGGGATCGAGAAAACCAGCGCCGAGCGAGAAGTTGACATCCAGTTGCGCCAGCCAGCCACCGTTCCAGATCCAGCAGGAGGCCAACGGGAAGAGAATCAGCGCGAGAATCGCGGCCGAGGCGCAGCCGGCGGCAAGGCGCAGACGGTCCGCCCCCGATCCCCAGGGAATGATGGCCGCGAGCGCGACGGCGAGAAACTGGAACAGCAGGCCGAGCTGCGCCTGGCCCGGCGCGGAGCGCAGGCCGCCCAGCAACAGCGGCGCAGAGCCGACCCAATTCCACGGCTTGCCGGCCAGATGGAAGGCGTGTCCGGCGCCGGTGAGGCTGCCCGCGAGGGAGGCGCCGGCGATCGCAAAAACGAGGAGCGCGACCGCGACGATGGCGACATTGCCGAGGAGCGCCTGGGCCGCGGAGCGTGACCGGCCGAGCCCGGTGTTGATCAACGCCAGGCCGGCAATGGCCAGCGGCGCGAGGAGCAAAAGCACCAGCGTGACGGCGAATGCGGTCTCGGGCATGGGAAGACTCGCAGCGGGAGCGATGGGCGTCATCGGAGTCATAGCCGGTTCTCTCTCCGCGCGAGCATGTGCCCGCGTATGGCCGCTCCCAGGCCGAGCGCCTCAACCGCCAGTCCCGCAACCACAAAGACACCTCTCTGCGTGAGATCAGGGAAGAGCACCAGCGCGGCCACAGTAAGGAAGAACCCGGCGGGCATCACCAGCAATCCGACACTTTTCATGATCGTCTCTTCTCAAGTTGCGCTTGCAGGGACTGCCGCCTTCGGGAGGCTCTTTTCGCGGTTGGGTTCGCAGGGCGAACTACCCGGTGCGAAATAACTTGTCGTTGAGAGCTGCCGGCCGCAAGGCCTTTATGAATTCTAATGCACAGAACGATCGAGAGTGCGCGGGGGCGGCGCGATGGAGCGTCCGGGTCCGGCTTGCGGGCCTTACGTTTTCTTTTTGCGCTGCAATCCATAATGGCTCCATGCCGCGTTGCTTTGACCGAGCCTTGAGGCTCTCATCCATCGTTCCGGGCGTGGCCGCTCTGGCGGCCGCCGGAGTTCTCTTCGCCTGGGACGCCGCTCCGGGACTGTTTCCTTTGAGCACCCATGACTTTCTCGCGGGCTTTTCGCTGGCCGCGATCGCTTTCGCGTATCTTGTCCACCAAAGGGTGCGCCGGGCAGCCGGCATGGACTTGGCGAAGTCGGTTCTCTTGGCAGCAGCATTCCTTTTTTGGGCCGCCAATCAGTTCTGGCCGAATCTGCCCGAGGCCACGCTCTTCAACGATATTGCGATCGGACTGTTCGTCCTCGATATATTGATGGTGATGACGGGTTGGCCGGCAACCCGCGTGCAGGCAAGCTCTGTGGACGGCGAGTGCGTGAGCAGGGAGCAGCGGACCTGAGAGGGCGCGTGCTGGAGACAAATGTGGCCGCGCCTATCTCAGGTTCCGGTACAAGTGCGAAAGGGGAACATGCAGAGTGATTGCGCTGAGCAGCGAGGCCTATTTTTTTCTTTTTGACGCGATTCCGCGTACCATTTTTTGGTGCGATTTTGGTGCGCGGCGCGTCTGCGCCTCTTGCGCGCCGGGCTCAGACTGATATAGTGAATTTTCAGGCTTTTCACTCGCAAAAGTTGTCGTTTGTTCACGAGCAAAGTTTGTACATAACCTGTGTGGCCGCCGGCACAGCGGCCGCATCCAGACACGAAAAATCAGCAGGGTACAATAATGCCGCAAATCTTTGACCGCAGCTCCAATGCACTGGCTCGCATGAGCCTGGTGCTGACGGGGTTGATCGTGATCGCCCTGGGAGTCACGCTGGACCAACTGCAACGCTCGCCCTGGGTTACGCGGCAGGGCCAGCGGCCGGATCAGCCGGTCCCGTTCAGTCACAAGCACCATGTCCAGGGCCTCGGGCTGCAGTGCCAGTACTGTCACACGACCGTAGAAAAGTCGAGCTACGCGGGCATTCCGCCCACCCGCACCTGCATGAACTGCCACGCGCAGATATGGACCAATGCGCAACTGCTTGAGCCGGTCCGCAACAGCTGGTACACGGGCCAGTCCATCCCCTGGATCAAGGTGCACGATCTGCCGGATTACGTGTACTTCAATCACGAGATCCACGTGAACAAGGGCATCGGCTGCGCAACCTGTCACGGCCAAGTAGACCAGATGCCGCTCATGTACGCGCAGAACACGCTGCAGATGGAGTGGTGCCTGGACTGCCATCGGAACCCCTCGAAGAATCTGCGCCCCACCGCCGAGATCTACAACATGGCCTGGGAGAAGCCGGCGGAGGAGAGGCCGGTGTGGTGCGCATCGGTTCCTGATCAGAACGGCGTGCCGACGGCGCAGACCGTGAGCTGCACGAGGACCGATCCGGCGGGCAATGCCAATGTCGCCGAAGCGTTGAAGCCGCTGGCGCTGCTGCGGACCGCCGCGCTGCCGAATGGTTCCGCGACGGCCGGGGCGGCGAATGCGATGCCCGCCGCGATTCAATTTCAGAAGTTCACCAGTCAGGACGAATTGGGTCATTTCTTGCTGGCGCACTACAACATTCGCACCCCGAAGGATCTGACCAGCTGCGAGGTGTGCCACCGATGAGCGGAAAAGCAAAGAAGGCGGTGGGGAACGCGATGGGGAATGCCGTGGATGAGAGGACGCAGAACGGGAAGAGCCGCGGAGTTGCGACAGCGGCGGGCCCGGCTCCCGGGGATGCGGCGCCGATGACCCTGGCCGCGGTTCGCCAGGAGCTCGAAGGGGTGAAGGGCAAGCGGTTCTGGCGTTCGCTTGACGAGCTGGCGGACACGGCTGAATTTCAAGCGGCCGTCGAGCGGGAGTTTCCCAGCGCGGCGCAAGAGTGGGTCGACCCTGTTTCGCGGCGCGGTTTCCTCAAGTTGATGGGTGCCTCCATGGCGCTGGCCGGACTGGCCGGTTGCACCAAGCAGCCGGATGAGCCGATCTATCCGTACGTCAAGGCGCCGGAAGATCTGGTTCTCGGCAAGCCGATGTATTTTTCGACTGCGCATCCGTTTACCACGGGCGCGGTGCCGCTGCTGGTGAAGAGCAGCGAGTTTCGGCCGATCAAGGTGGATGGCAATCCCGAGCATGCGTACAACCGCGGGGGGTCCGACCCCTATTCGCAGGGATCGCTGCTGGCTCTCTACGATCCTGATCGCTCGCAGCATGTGACCTATCGCGGCGAGGGCCGTGGATGGGGCGAGTTTGCCGAAGCCTTCCGCGAGAAGGCGGCTTCGACCAAGGATGGGACGGGCATCTATTTTCTGAGTGCGGCCTTCACTTCGCCGACTCTGGCGCGGCAATGGCAGGCGGTTCAGAGCGCCTATCCGAAGGCGAAGCTGGCGCAGTACGATCCGGCGCTGGCGGGAACGTTTCTTGCCCAGGGCCTGAACGTCCAATATGCGCTGGACCAGGCCGACGTGATCGTTTCGCTCGATGCGGATTTTCTCTCCGGAGCGTCGTATCCGGGCTTTCACAAGCTTGTGCGCGACTACGCCGACCGCCGTAGGCAGCCGGAAAACGGCATGAACCGGCTGTACACGATCGAGAGCACGCCGACGACGACCGGCTTCAAGGCGGAACACCGGCTCGGCCTTCGCGCGAGCGAGATTCCGTTCTTTGCCGCCGCGCTGGCCCAAGCGGTGGGCGCAAACGACGCGCAGGCTTCGAATTATGCGTGGACCGCTGCGCAGCAAGCATTCCTCGCCGCGCTGGCGAAGGACCTGAAGGCGAATGCTGGCAAGAGCGCGGTGATTCCAGGTCTTTATCAGGACCCCTCGGTGGCGGCGCTGGCGCTCGCGATCAATAATGCGCTCGGCAACATCGGTAAGACCGTCTTTGTGGCTTCCGATCCCCTGAATCCGACGCCCTCGGACCAGTTTGCGGGGATCAAGGACCTGGCGGCGGATCTGAATGCCGGCAAGGTGGACTGGCTGGTGATTCTCAACGCCAATCCCATCTATGACGCTCCGGCCGATCTCGATTTCCTTACCGCGTTCAATCAGGCTAAAACGGTTGTGCATCTAGGCACGCATCTCGACGAGACCGGCCAGATTTCGCACTGGCACATTCCCGCGGCACACTATCTCGAGTACTGGTCGGATGCGCGCGCCTACGATGGCACGGTCTCGATTGTGCAGCCGCTGATCGATCCGCTCTGGGGCGGCCGGACTGCGCACGATTTTCTGCAGGCGTTGCTCGATAACCCGATGCTCAGCTCCTATGAGGCGGTGCGCGAGACATGGAAGCCGGCGATCGAAAAGGGCGCGCAGGGCGGCGATTTCGACACCGGCTGGCGCAAGGCGCTGCACGACGGCTGGATCGCTGGCACGGCCTTCGATAAATCAAAAAGCGCGCCCGCGTTGAAGGTGGGCGCGATTCCAGCGCCGACGCCGAAGGATTCGATCGAGGTGATCTTCCGCCCCGATCCGACGGTGTATGACGGGCGCTGGTCGAATGTGGGCTGGCTGCAGGAGCTGCCCAAGCCGGTGACGAACCTGAGCTGGGACAATGCGGCTCTGCTCTCGGGTGCGACCCTGACGAAGCTGGGCCTGGAAGAAGACGACATCATCGAGATCAGCGTGGGCGGCGGCCGGGTGAAGGCGCCGGTGGTCGTGGCTCCCGGACATCCGGACAATTCGGTGACGGTCTCGCTGGGCTACGGGCGTGAAAATGCGGGCCGTGTTGGCTCCGGCCAGGGATTCAATGCCTATCTGATCCGCAACACCTGGGCGCCTTTCTATGCGACGGGCGCGATCCGCAAGATCGAGGGCAAGTGGGGCGTGGCCATCACCAAGAGCCACTATCAGGATCATCGGGCGAGCTTTCTGCTCGGCCAGGGGCAGGGCAATAACTCGATCGAAGGCGATGAGGCGCTCGGTCCGCGCGGCATCATCCGCTACGCGACGCTGGACGACTTCAAGGCCAATCCGAATTTCGCGCACGAGGGCGGCAATCACGAGACGCCGAACCCGGGCACTTCGCTGTTTCCGAACTGGAGTTACACGGAAGCGAATGCTTGGGCCATGTCGATTGACATGAACAGCTGCACGGGCTGCAATGCGTGCATCGTGAGCTGTTACGCGGAGAACAATATCCCGGTGGTGGGCAAGCAGCAGGTGCGCATCGGCCGCGACATGCAGTGGCTGCGCATCGACACCTACTTCGAGGGCGATCTTTCGGCGCCGCGGGCGCACTTTCAGCCCATGGCCTGCCAGCATTGCGAAAATGCGCCTTGCGAGCAGGTCTGCCCGGTGGGCGCAACGGTGCACACGCCGGAAGGTCTCAACGTGATGATCTACAACCGGTGCGTGGGCACGCGCTATTGCTCGAACAACTGCCCTTACAAGGTGCGGCGGTTCAACTTCCTGCTCTTCTCCGATTACGAGACGGAGAGCCTGAAGCTGATGCGCAATCCGGATGTGACGGTGCGTTCGCGCGGAGTGATGGAGAAGTGCACCTACTGCGTGCAGCGCATCGAGGAAGCGAAGATCGAGGCGGACAAGGAAAATCGCCTTATCCGCGACGGGGAGATCGTGACCGCCTGCCAGCAGGCCTGCCCGGCCGCGGCCATCACCTTCGGCAACATCAACGACAGGCAGAGTCGGGTGTCGAAGCTGCGGGCGATGGAGCGTAGTTATCAGGTAATCGCCGACATCAATACGCGGCCTCGAACGACGTATGTGGCTGAAGTTCTGAATCCGAATCCTGAACTCGAAGAAACGCCGGTGGAGCATGCGCCGGCGAAGGGTTGAATCTGCGATGGCGACCAGCGATCTGAAAACCAAAGACCCAGGCGTTGATCCGGCAACAGGAGAATATCGGGTTGTCGGGCCGGGGCAGACCTTCCGGTCAATCACCGAGAAGATATCGGGCATTGTGCTCACCCCGCGCACGCCGCTCGGCTGGTTTGCCTACTTTGTGGTGGCCGGCGCCGGCGCGACGATGCTTCTGGTGGCCGTGACCTGGCTGTTTCTAGTGGGTGTCGGGATCTGGGCCATCACCATTCCGGTGGCCTGGGGATTTGCGATCATCAACTTTGTCTGGTGGATCGGCATCGGCCACGCCGGCACGCTGATCTCGGCGATTCTGCTGCTGTTCAAGCAGCAGTGGCGCAACTCGATCAGCCGCTTTGCCGAGGCGATGACGATCTTTGCCGTCGTCTGCGCCGGCCTGTTCCCGCTGATTCACGTTGGACGTCCATGGCTGGGATACTGGCTGTTCCCGCTGCCGTTCACCATGACGGTGTGGCCGCAGTTCCGCTCTCCCCTGTTGTGGGACGTCTTCGCGGTCTCGACCTATGCGACGATCTCGGTGGTCTTCTGGTACGTCGGCATGATCCCGGATTTCGGCACCTTCCGCGACCGCGCAGACTCGAAGCTGGGCCAGTATTTCTACGGCATGCTGAGCTGCGGCTGGCGTGGATCGATCCGCCACTGGATGCGTTACGAGACGGCCTCGCTGTTGCTTGCCGGGCTTGCGACGCCCCTGGTTCTGTCCGTGCACACGGTCATCAGCTTCGACTTCGCCGTGGCCGTGCTTCCAGGCTGGCACACGACGATCTTCCCGCCGTACTTTGTCGCCGGCGCCATCTACTCCGGCTTTGCCATGGTGCTCACGCTGGCCATCCCGCTGCGCAAGTACTACCACCTGGAACAGATGGTGACCGAGCGGCATATCGACAACATGGGCAAGCTGATGCTGGTGACCGGCTTCATCGTGGCCTACGGGTACGGCATGGAAGCCTTCATGGCCTGGTATTCGGCCGACCACTGGGAAGCGTTCACCTTCTGGAACCGGGCATTCGGGCCAATGGGCTGGTCGTACTGGCTGCTGCTCACCTTCAATCTGTTCATCCCTTTGACCACGCTCTGGTCGCGCAAGCTGCGGACCAACATTCCGTTCATGTTCGTCATGTCTCTGGTGGTCAACACGGGCATGTGGTTCGAGCGCTTTGTGATCGTCGTGACCAGCCTCTCACGCGACTTTTTGCCCTCGGCGTGGGGCACGTATCGGGCAACCAAGTGGGACTACATGACCTTTTTCGGCACGATGGGGCTCTTTCTCACCCTGTTCCTGCTGTTTGTCCGCTTGCTGCCCATGATTCCGATGAATGAAATCCGCATACTGCTGCCGCAGGCCAAGATCAAGCCGAAGGCGACGGCGCAGGCAGGTGATTAACGATGCCTCCTCGTGAAGGAACCTACGGCCTGTTGGCCGAATTCGATACGCCCGGCGATCTGGTCCGCGCGGCTCGTCAGGCGCGCCAGGACGGATGGCGGCGGCTGGACTGCTATACGCCGTATCCGGTCGAAGAAGCGGCAGAAGCCATCGGGTTTCACCGCAACAAGGTGCCGCTCGTCACCTTGATTGGCGGCCTGATCGGCGCAGCGGCCATGTTCTCGCTCGAAACCTGGATTTCGGTGCTTGCGTATCCATTGGATATCGCCGGCAGGCCCACTTACTCCTGGCCGGCGTTCGTGATCCCGGCGTACGAGTGGACTATTCTCTGGGCCGGTTTGTCGGCGGCCTTCGGCATGCTGGCGTTGAACGGGCTGCCGTCTCTCTATCACCCGCTCTTCAATGCGCCGAACTTCCGCGACGGCGCGACCACGGATAAGTTCTTTCTATGCCTCGAAGCGCTCGATCCAAAATTCGACCTGACGGCCTCGAAGGCCTATCTCGAATCCTTCCAGCCGGTTTCGGTGGTGGAGGTGGAGTACTGATGCGTACGAAGCCTTCAGCATTCAGCTTTCAGCCCGGGGTCCGGGCTCCGCGTGCTTTCGCGGCATTTCTGCGCCACTGCGGGAGACCGCTGCCGCTGGCCGCGATGGCCTGCGTACTGCTCGCCACCGGCTGCCGGCAGGACATGCACAACGAGCCGAAGATGATTCCGCAGCGGGGAACGACGTTCTTCGCCGACCACCGCAGCGCTCGTCCGCAGGTGGCGGAGACGGTGGCGCGCGGCCAGTTGCACGAGGACAGCTACTTCTATACCGGCCTGATGCAGGGGCCTAATGGCTATCGGCAAGAACGGGATATGATGCCGTTTCCGGTGACGATGGAAGTGCTCAAGCGCGGACAGGAACGGTTCAACATCTACTGCACTCCGTGTCATTCGCGCGTAGGCAACGGGCTGGGCGAGATTGTCGACCGCGGCTACAAGCCGGCGGCCAACCTCCACGACCAAGTGCGGATGTCGCAGCCGATCTCGCATTACTTCTTCGTGATGACGCACGGCTATGGCGCCATGCCTGACTACTCGGCGCAGCTCACGCCGGCGGACCGCTGGGCGGTGGCGGCTTACATCCGCGCCCTGCAGTTCAGCCAGGCGGCGAATGCGCAGGAAGTACCGCCGGGGGTGCAGATCAGGAGCCTGAAGAGCCTTGCGGCGGAAGAGGGGCATCCCGAATACGCGCAGCCCTGGACTCTGCCGGCGACCGCGGTCTGGCCTTATAAGCCCATTGCCAGCGAGGGAAATCCGGCCATGGCTCCGGCTACTCCGGCAGACCCCACGATTTCGATTCCTACCAGCAAATCGGCCGCACCGGCCGCGAAGTAAGGACTCAACGGAATGGTTCACACATCGCACAGCAAAACGCTCCCGGCGGATCTCGGCGCACCCGCCTTTGTGGACGGCTGGAAGATCCGCGCGCTGATGACCGGGGCAATCTTTTTGGTCGTCGCCGTGGTCCTGGCGTTTCTTGGCCAGACGCAGGACGGTCTTGGCTGGGCTCACTTTCTGCGCGCCTGGGTGATGGGCCTGATGCTGACCTTCGGTTTTTCGGTCGGCGGTTTGGCTCTCCTGATGGTGCAATATTGCTCCGGCGGCAAATTTGGCCTTCTGTTGCGCCGGCCGCTTGAGGCCATGAGCCGGACTCTACCCCTGGTCTTCGCTTACTGGGTGGTCACGGCAATCTTCATGAAGAAGCTGTATCTCTGGGCAAACTTCACCAGCGTCAGCGACACTGCCGCCGGCGTGAAGGCCGGCCTCATCTCGGAGATCCAGGCGCATTGCCTCAACTTCAAGCGGCCCATGCTGAATCCGTTCGCTTTCATCTGGGTCAGCCTGCTCTGCTTCGCGATCTGGGGGTTCTATACATGGCGGCTGAGCGCTCTTGGGCTCAAGCGCGACATGGAAGGACCTGAAACGACGCCGTTCTGGATCAAAAAGTTCGAGAACGTCAGCGGGCCGGGCATTGTGCTTTACGCGGTGACCATCACCGCCGCGTCCATTTATTGGGTGATGTCGATGGACCCGACCTGGTTCTCGACGGTGTATGGACTGCTGTACCTGGTAGAGCATGGCTTCGAGGTGCTCGCGCTGGGCGTCATCGTCACCCTCGCGCTCTCCAGGACCGAGCCGATCAAGACGCTTCTTCGTCCAACGGAGCAGCACGACCTGGGCAAGCTGGCCTTTGCCTTCGTGATGCTGAATATCTATCTGAACTTCGGGCAGTTCCTGATTATCTGGTCGGGCAATCTACCGAACGAGATCAGCTGGTATCTCGATCGCATCCGCGGTCACTGGGGCGTTGTCATCACGCTCGATTTCATCTTCCACTGGCTCGTTCCGTTCACGATGCTGTTATCCCGCGACCTCAAGCGCAACAAGAAGCGGCTGACGCGGGTGTGTCAGTTCATGATCTTCGCCGTGGCGGTGAACCTGTTCTGGCTGATCGAGCCGAATTTCCCGGATGCGGCGCGCAATCTGCACTTCAGCTGGGGAATTCTCGAGTACATCGCAGTACCGGTCGCGATGACCGCCTTCTGGATAGCCTATTTCTGCACGCGCCTCAAGACGCGGCCGCTCGTGCAGGTCAATGATCCGCATCTGGTGGAGATCCTGGAGCCTGAGCATGCCCACGCATAACGGCAATTCGCCGCATCTGCACAAAAACGACCAGGTGGATGCTTCGCTCGGTTACGAGCCGACCGACGTCAAGATGACGGGCATCCTGGTGTTTATCGTCTCCATGGCCATCTTTGTGGTGGTCACGGCGGTGCTCTGCTACGGCATCGGCAAGGTCTTCAATGCGCGCATGAATCGCGAAGACGGGCCCAACAGCAAGTGGACCCAGACGGTCGACGTGCGGCAGTTGGGGAATCTGCCTTCGAGTCCGGCGCTGCAGAACAAGATGGCCGAGATCACGCAGAGCTTTCCCGCTCCGCGGTTGCAGTTGGATGACGGCAACCAGGACATAGCCGATCTGCACGCGCGGGAAAACCTGCTGCTGGACAATTACACGTGGATCGATCAATCGAAGGGCACTGTGCGGATCCCGATTGAGAGGGCGATGGAGATCCTTGCCGAAAAGGGCCTGCCGGTGGCGCCCGCGGCCGAGACGGGGCCGCTGATGACCGGCGACAGCCGGCCGGCGGTGACCATGCCGCTGACGGATGGCTTTGCTCCGACGAGTTATGAGCAGGACCAGGCGGCGACCCAGGCCTCGACGGCGGTCCGCTCCGAGCCTCAGGGAACGCCTACCACGCAATAAAGCAGAAGGGAACACGAGCAGATGCACAGCACAGAGACAATCCGGAGAAGCGGGGCGAGATCGGGAATGATGGCGGGAAGAGTCACCCGGGGCGTGGTGATGGGGATTGCCCTGTGCATGGCTCTCAGTGCTGCGCCGCTTGTGGCCCAGGTTTCAAGCTACGGCGACAAGTCAGAAGGTCCAGCCAACAGCCAGCCAACCACTCTGAGCAAGGTGGGGATCGATCAGCGTCTCAACACGGAGCTGCCGCTCAACCTCACGTTCACCGACGATATGGGCCGGCCGGTTGTGCTGGGCAGTTACTTCGGCAAGCGTCCCGCGATACTGGCGCTGGTGTATTACCAGTGCCCCATGCTCTGCTCAGAGGAATTGAACGGCCTGGTCAGCGCCCTGGAGATGGTGAAATACGTTCCCGGCAAGGACTTCGACGTCATCGTCGTGAGCATCGATCCTTCCGAGGGCACCGATCTGGCCGCAGCCAAGAAGCGCACGTACGTGACGCGCTACGGGCATCCGGAGACGGCCGGCGGCTGGCACTTCCTCACCGGGACGCAGCCCAATATCGACGCGCTCACCCGCGCTGTCGGCTTCCGGTATGTGCGGATTCCGGGGCCGGACGGAAAGCTTACGCAGTTCGCCCATGCCAGCGCGATCCAGATCGTGACGCCGGAAGGGAAGCTGGCGCAGTACTACCTGGGCGTCGAGTATTCGCCCAAGGACCTGTTGCTGGGACTGGACGAAGCATCGTCGAACCGCATCGGTTCACCGGTGGACAATATTCTCACCTACTGCTACCACTACGATCCCCACACCAACAGGCATTCGCTGATCGTGGGGCGGGTGGTACAGCTGGGCGGGCTTCTGACGATGGTGCTTCTGGGTGGATTTATGACCGTGATGTTCCGCCGCGATTACCGGCAGGATCACCCTGCGGGAACAGAAACGCACGGTACAGGAAAAAAGGTGAACGGATAAAGGAATGAGCCACATCAGCCCAGTACTCTGGCAGTTTCTCGTCAAGTGGTTGACGAATTTTTCGCTGTTTCCGCCCGAGGCATCGAAGATCGCGCCGCAGGCCGACGCGCTCTACTTCTTCATGGTCCTGGTCAGCCTCGTGGGCCTGACGATCGTGGTGTTGCTGATTGTCGGTTTTTCCATTCTGTACAGCAAGAAGCGTCATCCCGAGGCGGTGCAGATCGAAGGGTCCACGCTGCTCGAGGCGACCTGGACCATCATTCCGCTCGGCCTGTTCCTGATCATGTTCGTGTGGGGCGCGTTGCTCTACTTCCGTATCTACACGCCGCCGGCGAACGCGATGAATATTTACGTGGTCGGCAAGCAATGGATGTGGAAGGCCGAGCACCCCGGCGGCCAGCACGAGATCGATTCGCTGCACGTGCCCACGGGGCGCGCGGTGCAGTTGACGCTGATCTCGCAAGACGTGTTCCACAGCTTCTCGATTCCGGCGTTCCGCGTGAAGCGCGAGGCGATTCCGGGCCGCTATACATCGGTCTGGTTTGAAGCCACGACGCCCGGCACCTATCACCTGTTCTGCACGCAATATTGCGGAACCAACCACTCGCAGATGATCGGCGATGTGGTGGTGATGACGCCGGACGACTTCAGGAAATGGCAGCAGGGCTCAACGAGCGGCAACTCTCTGGCGCAGAACGGGGAGAGGCTCTTCGCCAGCCTGAGCTGCAATGCGTGCCACAATACCCGGCCGGACGCCCGCGGCCCGAATCTCGTGGGCGTGTACGGTTCCCGGCTTACGCTGGCGAACGGTCAAACGGTTACGGTGGATGACGCTTATCTGCGCCAGGCGATCCTGAACCCGTCCCAATCGATCACGCAGGGCTACGCGCCGATCATGCCCACCTATCAAGGCCAGATCAGCGAGGAGGGCGTCTTCGCGCTGGTGGAATATCTTAAGAATCTCGACTCGGACTATCGTGTGCAACAGACCTTAAACACAACCGAATTGCTGCCGGGCGATACGACCGCGGCGCCGGCAGGCAAAACCCCCGCAGGGAAAGCATCCGGCGGACAAGGGGAGGTTAAACAATGAGTGCAGCTACAATCGTTAGTCTTCCCAATCAGGCCACGGCCAGGATTCCGAAGCTGAACTTCCTGTCAAAGGAGAACGGTCTGCTGAGCTGGCTGCTTACCGGCGACCACAAGCGGATTGCGACCCTTTATCTGATCTCGATTACATTCTTCTTCTTCATTGGCGGTGCGCTGGCGGGCCTCATCCGGCTGGAACTGCTGACCCCCCAGAGCGATCTTGTGGCGGCCGATACCTACAACAAGCTGTTTACGATGCACGGCCTCATCATGGTGTTCTTCTTCCTGGTGCCGTCCGTGCCCGCCACCATTGGCAACTTTGTGATCCCGCTAATGGTCGGAGCCAAGGATCTGGCGCTCCCCAAGATCAACCTGCTGAGCTGGTATTTGTATATCGTCGCCGGCATGATGATGATCTATACGATGGCTAACGGCGGCGTGGATACCGGGTGGACCTTTACGACGCCACTGTCGACGCATTATCTCAATACCAACGTGGTCTCGGCGGGTCTGGCCGTGTTCGTGGCGGGCTTCAGCTCGATCTTTACCGGCCTGAACTTCATCGTGACCATCCACAAGATGCGCTGCCCCGGCATGACCTGGTTCCGGCTGCCGCTGTTTGTGTGGTCGAACTACGCGGCCTCGATCCTGATGGTGCTGGGAACGCCGGTGCTTGCCATCACGCTGGTGCTGGTCGTGCTCGAACGCACAGTGCACATCGGCGTCTTCGATCCCGCGATGGGCGGCGACCCGCTTCTGTTCCAGCATCTGTTCTGGTTCTACTCGCACCCGGCCGTCTACATCATGATTCTGCCCGGCATGGGGGTCATCTCCGAGGTGGTGTCGACCTTCAGCCGCAAGCGCGTCTTCGGCTATACGGCGGTGGCGTTCTCCTCGGTGGCGATTGCCATCTTCGGCTTCTTCGTGTGGGCCCATCACATGTTCATCATGGGCATTTCGAACTATGCGGCGCTGGTGTTTTCGCTTCTTACTATGATGGTCGCAGTACCGTCGGCCATCAAGATCTTCAATTGGGCCTTCACGCTCTACAAAGGGTCCATTACGTTTGAGACGCCAATGCTCTATGCCTTCGGCTTCATGGGCCTGTTTACCATCGGCGGCATGACCGGCGTTTTCCTGGGCGCGACCGGGACGGACATTCACCTGACCGAGACCTACTTCATCGTGGCGCACTTCCACTTCGTGATGGTGGGCGGCATGTTGATGGCTTTTCTTTCGGGCATCCACTTCTGGTGGCCCAAGTGGACAGGCCGGATGTACCCGGAAAAGATCTCGCAGCTGGCGGCGCTGATTACGTTCATTGGCTTCAACTTCACCTTCTTTCCGCAGTTCATTCTGGGGACGCTGGGCATGCCGCGGCGCTATGCGGCCTATCCGCCTGAGTTCCAGGTGCTGAACGTCTTCTCAACGGCGGGCGCAACGATTCTCGGCGTCGGCTATATGTTGCCGATCCTCTACCTGACCTGGTCGCTCAAGTATGGCGAGATTGCGGGAGACAATCCGTGGCAGGCTACCGGCCTCGAGTGGCAGATCCAGTCGCCGCCCTTGACCGAGAACTTTCCGCAAATCCCCATCATGGACCACGAAGCTTATGACTACGAGTGGCTGGCGAGCCAGCAACGGAAAGAGGTAGCCAGTGTCGGATAGCACTGCCACCGGGCACGCTCTAGCGGCGGAACCTCACCACGAGCATCCGTCGTTCCAGCGCCACCATTTCGAAACCGTCGACCAGCAGTTCGACGCCACGAACTTCGCCATGTGGCTCTTCCTGCTCACCGAAGTCATGTTCTTCGGCGGCCTGTTTACGGCCTATCTGATCCTGCGCAACTGGTATTACCCCGCGTTTGTCGAGGGCTCGCATCAGTTGAGCATCTTCTGGGGCACTGCCAATACTGCGGTGCTGATCACCTCGAGCTTCACCATGGCCATGGGGGTCTGGTGCGCCGAAACCCGGCGCAAGAGCGCTCTGCTTCTCTGCCTGGGCCTCACCGTTTTCCTGGGACTGATCTTTCTCGGAATCAAGAGCATTGAGTACCACGAAAAGTGGGAGAAGCACCACGTTCCCGGCTTCCATTACAGCGAGCAGTCTTTTCTTAACCCGTCTTCCGATCCGGAGGTGTACAAGGAGTATCACGACGCGCCTCTGGCCGCGGATATGGCGAATAAGACGGAGCTCTATTTCTTTCTTTACTTCGCCATGACCGGCATGCACGCGCTGCACATGATCATCGGGATCGGCATCCTGGGATTCATGATCGTCCGCGCAAAGGCCGGGGCTTACACTAACGGGCACGTCACGTTTGTAGAAAACTTCGGCTTGTACTGGCACTTTGTGGACATCATTTGGATATTTCTGTACCCGCTGCTTTACCTCATCAGCAGGCACACATAGGGGCGCACTCGATGAACAACGAAGAAAAAGAAGTGGAACACCATCATATCGTCAGCCCCCGGATCTACCTGATCATCGGTGGCGCGCTGCTGATCCTTACCGGGACCACCGCGGGGGTGTCCTACATCGACCTGGGAGTCTTCAACGCGGTGGTTGCACTCGCCATTGCGGTGTTCAAGGCCTCACTGGTTGTGCTTTTTTTCATGCACGTCAAGTACAGCAGCAGGCTGACCAAGCTCACGGTCATCGCTGGCATCTTCATCTTCCTCGGGCTCATCGGCATGACGATGTCTGATTACATCAGCCGCGCGTGGGGACGGTGGTAGAGGAGCAGCTAACAGCTAACAGCTTTCAGTTCAGAGGCCGCCAGCGGGCGGCCTTTTGACGTGCACCCGGCTTAGTCAACGCGATGGTTTCTCATGCAGAATCGCCGCGCCTCGTTCGCACAGAATCGAATAAACGCCACGAGCGCGAACGAGTGCGCGCCGCAGATCAAGACGAGGAAGAAAGCGCCAAAGAAATCCGTCATCTGAGCCGATTAAGGTATAACGGATTCTGCCTTAAGATCTCGCGCGCGAAGTGAATTGTGAGAGGTCGATCGTCGAGTGAAGACCGCACCGGACAGTGCGCAGTTACCCGAAGAACTCGCGCGGCTCGCAGAAAATCCGCGGGTGCTGGTCCGTCGCAGCGGAGGGCCACGCAAGCCCGCGCAATGCGTTGTCTACTGGCTGCAGCGGGCGGTGCGCGTGCTCGACAACCCCGCGCTCGACGTCGCCATCGAAGCCGGCAATCTGCTGGACCTGCCTGTCGTGATCTACTTCGGCGTCGTGCCCAACTATCCCAACGCCAACCTGCGCCACTATCACTTCCTGGCGCAGGGGCTGCGCGATGCGGCTGAGGATGCGAAAGAACTCGGCGCCGGCTTCGTCGTGCGCCGCCACCCGGATAACAAGCTCGACGCATTTCTGGAAGAGGTGCAGGCCGCCCTGCTCATTGGCGACGAGAACCCGTGCAGGGAGCCGGAGCGCTGGCGCACAGTCCTGGCGCGGCGACTCCGCATTCCTTACTGGAGTGTCGATGCCGATGTAGTGGTTCCTTCGCGCGTCTTCCATCGCAGCTTCGCGCTATTACATCACTTCCGGCCGCACCTTGAGGCCGAGTTGTCCCGGTTTCTCGTCGCACCCAAAAAGATTGCTCCGCTTCATCGCTGGAAACCGACGAAAACTCTGCCGAGCTTCGATCTTTCCGAAGAGATTACTGCTGGATTTACAAAGCTCGACCGCACCATCAAACCCGTGGATACATTTACGGGCGGCACGCGCGCGGCGCTCAAGCGGCTGAAGGAGTTCGTCCGCAACGATCTCGCCCATTACGACGAGACCCGCAATCATCCTGAGACGAATGGCACCAGCCGGCTGTCTCCCTACCTGCACTTTGGCAACATCAGCCCGCTCACCGTTGCTTTGATGGTCAGACAAGCCGCGAAGAGGGGGCAGATTCCGCAAGCGGTCGAAGGCCGTTTTATCGAGCAGCTCATCGGTTGGCGGGAGCTGGCGATCCTCTTTGTGCGGTATGAGCCGAACTACGACAACTGGGAATGTGCGGCGCCCTGGGCGCGCCGGAGCCTCGTCGAGCACACGGCCGACCCGCGCCCGCGCCGCTACACCTTCGAGCAGCTGGAGCGCGGTGAGACGGACGACGAATTGTGGAATGCGGCCCAGCGCCAGATGGTCGCTACCGGATGGATGCACAACTTCATGCGGATGTATTGGGCGAAGAAGATTCTGGAGTGGGCTCCCGACCCCGCGAAAGCCTTCGACTGGGCCGTGACACTGAATGACCGCTACGAGCTGGATGGCCGGGACCCCAACGGTTATGCGGGGATCGCTTGGGCGGTAGTAGGCAAGCTGGATCGCCCCTGGTTCAATCGGCCCGTCTTTGGGCTGGTGCGCTCGATGACCTCGGCTTCCTTTGGGAAGAAGTTCGATGCCGAGGCCTATATCCGCCGGCAGGCGGCGAGAAAAGCTTAGAAATCTTGCAGCGCGCGGCCTGAGCAACGGATCTTGTTCCGCGGGCTTGAACTCTGGCCTATAATGGGTCGCAATTTCCATCCCCCGAAAACCGGCGTTTCCTCCCCCGCGATCGAGGGTCACCGTGTTTTTTTCCGCCGCAAGATCTTCGACCAGTGCGAGGACCGGAGCCGGGACGCGGGCGCGCGTGGCAAGCGCCGGGTGCGTGCTGGCTCTTGCCGGTACGGGGCTGGCCGTGCCGCGCGCGCGCGCACAATCGGCACCGACGCCCAGCGGGCCCGCCGCCCGGCGCAGCGATTTGCCTCCACAGGCGGGGGAGGCGCAGCGGTTCCTGGCGCAACGTGGATGGAGGCTCGGCGAACGGCCGGCCGCGCGGTATGGCGCTCGGAGCGTGGGCGGGTCCACATCAGGTCAGACTGGAGGGATGGCAACCTGGCAGCCCGTCGGCCCCACGGCTGTCGAAACACAAAGTTTTGGCCTGGTGAGCGGGCGTGTGTCTGCCATCGCGCTTGACCCCTCCGACTCGACCGGGAATCGCCTGTATGTGGGCACCACGGGCGGCGGCGTTTGGGCAGCCGGGAATGCGAATGCATCCGATGTGCCGTCCATCGTGTTCACTCCGCTCACGGATTCGCTCAATGCGCTGGAAGGGGCGGTTGACGCATCGAACAGCATCGGCGCGCTGACGGTGCAACCGGGTGCAACCGGGGTGATCCTTGCCGGCACCGGCGACCCCAATGACGCCCTCGACTCCTACTATGGCGCGGGCATCTTGCGTTCGCCCGACAATGGAACCACATGGGCCCTCATTCAGGAGACGCACGACGCCGAGGATGGGCTGAGCGGCCAGGATTTCAGCTTCGTGGGTGAAGGCTTTGGCGGCTTTGCCTGGAGCACGGTCAATCCGCGGCTTGTGGTGGCCGCCGTGTCGCAGGCCTTCGAAGGCACGCTGGTCGATGCCGCTCGGTCGCAAGTGAGCTATGAGGGCCTCTATTACTCATCAGATAGCGGCGCCACGTGGCATCTGGCCGCGCTGACCGATGGCAATGGCAAGGATGTTCAAGGCCCGCTGGATGTGTTTGCGGCGCCGGATGGCAATGCAGCGACCGCGGTGGTGTGGAACCCCATGCGGCAGTTGTTCGTGGCGGCGGTACGCTATCACGGCTACTACCAATCCGCTGACGGCCTGACGTGGACGCGCATGGCAGCGCAGCCCGGCTTCGGCCTGACGGCGCAACTTTGTCCCAACAATCTGGGCGGCGTTGGATCGGTCAACTGCCCCATCTTTCGCGGCGCTCTCGCCGTGAATCCGGCGACCGGCGATACCTTTGCCTGGACCGTGGATAGCAACAATCAGGACCAGGGCCTCTGGCAGGACGCGTGCAATTGGACCGGCAGCGCGTGCGGCAATGGGACGATCACGTTCGCGAAACAGTGGAGCACGAGTGCCTTTGAATCAAGCAGCGGCGGAGGCAGCGCGACGATTGCCGATGGAAACTACAATCTCGCGCTGGCGGCGGTTCCGTCCGGCCAGAACACACTGCTGCTGGCCGGCGGCAATGATCTTTGGGAGTGCAGTCTGGCCGCGGGCTGCGCCTGGCGCAACGCGACGAATGCCACTACCTGCATGAGCGCGCAGGTGGGTGAGTTCCAGCACGCGCTGGCCTGGAACACGGCCAATCCGCTGGAGGTCTTCGTCGGGAACGATAGCGGCTTGTGGCGCTCGACGGATGGGGCCGGAGAATCGGGAGTGCTCTGCTCGTCCTCTGACGCGAGCCACTTTCAAAACCTGAATGGAAGCTTCGGCTCGCTGGCTGAGGTGGTGAGTTTGCCGCCGGTCCTCACCGACCCTTACGCGACGATAGCCGGGCTGGGCGTGAACGGAACGGCGGGCGTGAAAGGCACAACTGCAATCGCGGACTGGCCGCAGATCCGTGCCGGCTACGGCGGCCCGGTGGCGATCGACCCAAACGACAGCGCCAACTGGTATGTGAACAATGAGCCCGGTGTCTCGATCTATCTTTGTTCGCAGACCACACCGTGCACTGCGGCTGATTTTGGCTCGGCTCCGGTGGTGACGGATGCAGACGTGGATCTCGCCCCCGGCGCAATGGCAACGCCCGCGCCATTTCTGGTCGATCCTCACGATTCGACACAGTTGCTCATCGGCACATGCCGGTTGTGGCGCGGGCCGGCCGATGGCGCAGGCTGGAGCGCGGCCAACGCCGTGACACCGATTCTCGATAGCGGCGCAACGAACGCTTCGTGTAACGGCGACGCGCTGATTCGCTCCATCTCCGCCATCGCGCTGCCGGGCGGCGGCGAGGTCATCTATCTCGGCATGTACGGAGCCGCCGACGGAGGCGCGCATCTGCCCGGCCACGTTCTGAGCGTCACGATGAACCCATCCTTCGGCAATGCGCCGGTGGTCTCCGATCTCACGCTCAATCCGGTGGTCAACGATACCCGGGCGCTCAACGCGTATGGACTCGATGTTTCGAGCGTCTTCGCCGATCCGAGCGACGCAACCGGCAACACGGTTTACGTCACGGCCGCCGGCATCAACAGCACAACGGCAGACGTGCAGGTGATCTATCGCTCCACGGATGGCGGGGCGCACTGGGCCGATCTCACCGCCAATCTTCCCGCCGCGCCGGCTAACAGCGTGGCCGTCGATCCCGGAGATCCCAACGTGGTCTACCTGGCTACCGATCAGGGTGTCTACTTCACCACCCAGGTGGCAACCTGCGCGCAGACTCCGGCTGTATGCTGGTCGCCGTTTGGAGCGGGTCTTCCGGATGCGCCGGTCGTCGCGCTTCGTGCCACGCCTGCCAATGCCCCCGCCCAGGTGCTGGTTGTCGGGACCTATGGACGCGGCCTATGGCAAACGCCGCTGTGGAGCGCGGGCGCGGGGCTGACGACCGTTACGGCCTCGCCTGCTTCGCTCGCATTCGGGAATCAAGCCGTGGGGAGCGCGAGCGCTTCCCAGACCGTGACGCTCGAAAACACCGGCGCTCTCGCGTTCACGCCTGCTTCCATTGCGGTCGCGGGAGCCTTCAGCGAGATTGACGGATGTGTGAATGCTTCGATTCCGCCGGCTGGAAGCTGCACGGTGCAGGTTCTCTTTGCGCCGACGGCCACCGGCCTCGATAGCGGCCGGATGACCCTCTACGCGAATGTCTATGGCGGGCAGCTCGCCGTCACTCTCAGCGGAACGGGAACCCCGGCGCAGGCGGTGAGCGTGACTCCCGATCTGGTCAATTTCGGTTCAGTCGCCGTGAGTTCCACGTCGGCGCCGCTTCCGGTCGCGGTGGGGAACAGCAGCTCCTCGGCAGTTCCCATCACCGGAGTCGTGGTCACAGGACCGTTTGCGCTGGCCAGCAATGCCTGCGGCACGGTTTCGCTCAGCGCGGACTCCGATTGCCAGATCGAGATAAGCTTCACGCCGACACAATCCGGACCTGCGACGGGAGCGCTCACGCTGACCGACGGCGCGGGCAGCCAGACTGTGGCGCTGACTGGCGCCGGGCTCTCTGTGGCGACGGATACGCTCAGCCCGGGCTCGCTCGCATTTCCGGCGACGGCCATCGGCCAAGCGTCGGCGCAGCAATTCATAACGCTCACCAACTCCGGCGGCGAGCCGCTCGAGTCCATCTCAGTTGTGGCGACAGGCGGCTTTCAATTGACGAACGGCTGCAGCACCCAGCTTGCAGCGAACTCGTCCTGCACCGTCGCCGTGCAGTTTGCGCCCACCCAATTGGGCAGTGTGGCGGGAACGCTGGCGGTGACGGACGCACTGCGCGCCCAGACAATCTCGCTTTCAGGCACGGGCGTCCAACCGGCGGCTCTCAACGTGAGTCCGGCAAGTTTGACTTTCACGAACCAGCAGCCTGGGATTGCGAGCGCGCCGCAGACTGTCACGATCACGAATAGCGGCGGGGCGCCGATGGCCAATGTGGGTTTCGCCATCACCGGCCCCGCGGCGGCGAGCTATGCCATCAGCGGGACGACCTGCGGCGCAGTGCTCAACAACGGCGGCAACTGCATGGCGCTGGTGACCTTTACGCCCGCGGCTACGGGGCCCATCGCGGCTGTGCTGGCTGTCTCTTCGTCCACGCCGGGCGTGAAGGCTGTTTCAGTCCCGCTGAACGGCTCAGGCCTGTCCGGCGGCGGCCTGGGAGTGACTCCGGGACTGCTGACCTTTCCGGCCGTGGGGGTGGGCGCAGCGAGCGCGGCACAAACCGTGACGATCGCCAATGGCAGCGGTACTTCCCTTCCGGCGATCGCGCTCTCCGTCACGGGATATTTCGCGATCGGCCAGAATACTTGCACCGCCGGCATGGCCGCGGGCGCAAGCTGCACGGCTGCTATCGTGTTTGCTCCGTCCACTGTGGGCGCTGCTTCCGGTACATTGACCGTCTCCTCGACCGCTGTGGCCGCTCCGGTGACGGTATCGCTCTTCGGGACCGGCTTTGATTTTTCGGTTGCGGTGCCGGGAGCGAGCAGCATCGCGGTTTCGAGTGGGCAGAAAGCGAATTTTCCATTTCTGATTACGCCCGGCGGAGCGCCGGGAACATTCAGCTTTGTCTGCGGCGCGATTCCGAAGAATGCCTCGTGCACCTTCAATCCCAGCGCCGAAAGCCTGAATCTGGGCGTCCAGGGCAATGTGACCGCCGAGATTCTCACCGGCCAATCGAGCCCGGCGGCACGCGCCGTTCCGTTGGGATGGCGCGCGGTGCCGCTGGTGTCGGGTTTGCTTCTGCTTCCGCTCGCACTGACGCGGCGGCGCAAGTTGTTTCTGTTTGCGATTTGGATGGTGTTGGTTGCGGCGGGCGTAACCAGTTGCACGAGCTCGAGCGGCGGCACGGGTGGGAGTCCTTCAGGCAGCGGAACAGGCGCGAGCACGCCTCCGGGAACCTACACGATCCCGGTGACCATCACCTCCACGGGCGTGTCGCACGTGGTGAATTTGACTCTCACCGTCGACTGAGCGGCGGCAGGCACGATGCGCGCACCGGCTATACTTGAGCTCGGAGTAGAAGTTGCGGCGCGGAGATTGTGCCGGCATGAGAACAGGGAAACGCGAAGCATGAGCGCACAAGTAACCGTAGAAGACGTGGAGCGCGTGGCCGAGTTGGCCCATCTCCGGTTGACGCCGGAGGAGACCGCGCAGATGTTGACGAACCTGAACGCTATCCTGGGCCAGGTGGCGGAGCTGAACGAGCTCGATACGGCCGGTGTTGCGCCGCTGGCGCAGGTCGGCGAACTCGAAGATTTTGCGAGCGCGCTGCGCGCTGACCAGATTCGGCCCTCACTCGATCGGGCCGCGGTGATGTCCCAGGCGCCCGAGTCGGATCAGGTCTTCTTCAAGGTGCCGAAGGTGATTGAGCGATAACCTGCGCCGCCGCCCTTTCCGTACAAAGTGCGGAGGGGTTGCGGCGCCCGGTTTCATCGCCTCGATCCGGATGAGCGAGACAGCTCAAAGAGAGGGAAGCCCGATTGCCTAGCGAAACCAAAGCCGCGGAAAACTACGTTGAGACGCCGAAGACCCTGGCCGCGTTGCGCGCCGATCTTGCCGAGGGCCGCACGAGCGCCGCGGATCGGACGGCGAGCTACTACGAGCAGATCGAGAAGAAGAATCCGCGGCTGAATGTATACCTGAGCCTGACGAAGGAGCGCGCACTGGAGCAGGCTGCGCGCATGGATGCGCTGGCCCGCAAGGGCGATCCGCTGCCCGTCCTGGCCGGTGTTCCGCTCGGCATCAAGGATGTGCTGGTGATGCAAGGCGCTCCGGCCACTGCGGGGTCGAAGATTCTCAAGGACTACCGGCCTCCGTACGACGCGACCGCAGTGACGAAGCTCGAATCGGCGGGCGCCGTGCTGCTGGGCAAGTTGAACTGCGATGAGTTCGCCATGGGCTCGTCGAATGAAAACTCGGCTTACGGGCCGGTGCGCAACCCGGTCGATCCTGAACGGGTTCCGGGTGGATCGAGCGGCGGCTCGGCCGCGGCAGTCGCGGCCAATCTTGCTGTCGCAACGCTGGGCAGCGATACCGGCGGCTCGATTCGCCAGCCGGCCAGCTTTTGCGGCGTGGTGGGCGTGCTGCCCACCTATGGGCGCGTCTCGCGTTATGGGCTCATCGCCTTTGCCTCATCGCTCGATCGCGTGGGCCCGTTCGCCGCGAGCGTGCGCGATGCGGCCACGGTGCTGGGCGTCATCGCCGGGCAGGACGCAAACGATGCCACCAGTTCTCCCGTAGCGGTGGAAGATTATGCGGCGGCGAGCGATAAGCCGGTGGAGGGTCTGCGGATCGGCGTGCCCGAGGAGTACTTTGCGGAGGGCCTTGATCCCGAGGTAGGCGCGGCAATCGAAAAGGGAATCGACGCGCTGCGGGCAGCGGGATGCTCGATCCGGCGAATCTCTCTGCCGCACACCAAGTATGCCGTCCCCGCGTATTACCTGGTGGCGACGGCCGAAGCCAGCGCGAACCTGGCGCGCTTCGACGGGGTGCGCTACGGCTACCGCTCCCCCCAGTCAGACACGCTCTCCGCGATGTACAGCCACTCGCGCGACGAGGGCTTCGGCGCGGAGGTCAAGCGGAGGATTCTGCTGGGCACCTACGCGCTTTCAGCCGGATACTACGATGCCTACTACCTGAAGGCGCAGCAGGTCCGCCGGATTCTGGCGGAGGAGTTTCTGCGCGCGTTCTCCACCGTGGACGCGGTTGTCACACCGACCTCGCCGATTCCGGCATTCAAATTGGGCGAGAAGAGCGGCGATCCGCTGGCCATGTATCTGGCCGACATCTACACGGTCACGGCGAGCCTGGCCGGTATCTGCGGGGTGACGGTGCCGTGCGGGGCAACCGGGGCCGGACTGCCGGTGGGGATGCAGGTGCTGGCCCGCCATTTTGGCGAGAGTACGGCATTCCGGGTGGCGCGCGCGGTGGAAGCGGGGCAACGGTAGTCAGGCAGGGAGGAACCTCGGCATGAGGTTCATGCGGCGTTGGAACCATCAGCAAAGGGCTGGTTGCCGATCGTCCCATGCTGGGTGACCTGACCGCCGATGAATGTCTTGAGTTACTATAGCTGCACCCTCCAGGAGCGCGATCCCCGGCGTTCATCTGTGCGAGGTCTTCCCCCCAGAAGCGAGAGAAGATGGGCCGAGTCATGGGGTTCTGGGTTGTCGTTTTGGCGGCGCTGGCCGTCCCCGCGCCGAAGGTTTCGGCAGCGCCGCGCAAGGGCCACACGGTTGTTCTGGGCGCCGTCAAGCGCGTGCCTTATTCCAAACAGGGTGATCCGGCCGGAGCTGCGGCCGGCGAAGACGCGCTGAAGATCCGCGCGCTGCTGGTGGATGGCGCGCTGAAAGAATGGACTGCCGGCGAGGCGCACGATGTGACCGACCGCAGCTTCGTCGTGCGCCGCGTGATTCGGCTGAATGACGCGCTGCCCGGCGATAAGCAGGGCCAGTGGGTGTGGCAGCGGGGACCTTGGCTGCTGGTGGACCGGGTCACCGGACGGGTGACCGCGCTCCGGCTGCCGGACTACGATCCGGGCGTGAGCCAGGTGGTGTGGTTCCGCGACTACGGCGCTTACTGCGGCATCACCGCGAGCGGCAAGAGCCTCTATGCGGTTGTGGCGCAGGTAGCCGCGCGCAAGCCGGTGCTGGCCCGGAAGCTCGCGGCCTTCGATGCCGAAAATCGCGCCGATCCGGTCTGCGTGCAACCGGACTGGCAGCGTGAGCCGCTGCGCGTGACCTTTCATCCCGCAGGAAGAGATGCGGTAAGCTACGATATTGCTCCGGGTTCGGCGGTGCTGGTGGAGGACACGGAGGATGAGCCGGGGACGCCGGATGCGGCTGCGGCCACAGAGGCAAAGTAGCGAGCAAAGTAATAAACCAGCAAGTCAGCGAGTCGGCGCAGGATGGAAACGTTCAACGAGTTGCTCGAGAAAGCGGGAGCCGCGCACGGACACCTGTGCGCGGGCCAGATCCTCGGCGTACGCATGGCGCTGCTGGGCCTTGAGCGGCTGCGGAGCGAGACCGGGCTCGAAGACCCGCGCGGAGCGGACCGCAAGCGCCTGGTGACCTTTGTCGAGATCGATCGCTGCGCCACAGATGCCATTGCGCTCGTGACCGGCTGCCGGCTGGGCAAGCGCGCGCTCAAATTCCGCGATTGGGGAAAGATGGCCGCCACCTTTGTCGATCTGGGCAGCGGACGCGGTCTTCGGGTGGTCGCGCGAGAAGATTCGCGGGAACTGGCGGGCCGGCTGTATCCGCAGCTTGCGAGTCAGAACCTGCAGCAGATGCAGGCCTACCGCGAGTTGCCCGACTCCGACCTCTTTCGTGCGCAATGGGTGCGGGTCACCGTCGACCCGTCCGATCTGCCCGGCTATAAGGCGAGCCGCATCGTCTGCTCGCGCTGCGGTGAGGGCGTGAACTTCGGCCGGTTCGTCGAAGCCGATGGCCAGCAGCTTTGTCTGAGCTGCGCGCATCCGGAGCTGCGCTACTGGGAACCCGCCGAACCGGGAAGATAGGGGATCAGCGCCTTCTTGTTTCGTCTCTGTGCAAGCTCCACAGCACCCAGAGCATGAATACGACCGACAGGAAGCAGGGAACCAGCCAGAGGACCTGGGGGTTGAAGTTGAGTGTCACCATCGGGGTCTCCTCCTGCGGCGAGCCTCTTCGGCCGGCGGTGCGATGGCGTCCTCCGAAGAGCTCGCATCTCCAGGAGAATCCTCCGTCGATAAGCAGGGGGTAGGCGATCCATAAGTGCTTTATAAGGGTGTTGGAATGCTGTCTTCTCTGCGGGGCGGCGAGGCCGGGCGACCGGATGGGGCGGTCAGACGGGGCGGCCAGACGTGGTATGGGGCTTTTTGCATCCTTGACACGCCACAGGCCGCGCGTATCTTATCTTTCTAGGCATTCTTCTGGTATCCGTAACGAGCAGGCTTGGGCTGCATCGGTGGCCTGCCTTGACCGGAGACTGAAAAGATTGCTGTGTCGAACAGGAAGCAGACGGTAGTAGGGTCCTGGCAAGTTCAGCGCGCGCAGGGAAGAAGCTCAAGATCCCGGCGGCAATCAGACCCTCCTTCCAGAGCCTGGGCCAAAGGCAAAGAACGTCCAGGATCGTTCCCGGAGACAAATTCTCTTGAATCGGGACGCCCGCGGTGTGGGTGCGCCCGTGCACCGGATGACGCCGCATGCGGCGTTCCCGGCGAGCAAAGGATGAACGTGGCGACAAGTTTGGCATTCCTGGCGGGAGCGCCCGGACCGGCGAGCGGCGGTCTTACCATGCTGCTTCCCCTGCTGTTGATTCCCGTGCTGTATCTGTTTATGATCCGTCCGCAGCAGAAAAGGCAAAAGCAGTGGCAAGCGATGCTGGCCGACATCAAGACCGGCGATCGCGTGACCACCTCGGGGGGAATCCGCGGCATTATCCTGTCCATCAAGGATGACGCGATGATCATTCGCGTGGCGCCGGACAACGTCAAGATCGAGGTGGCGAAAAGCGCCATTGCCTCGGTGACTACGCAGGAGTCGTCATCCGGCTCGTGAATCTTTAGACAAGCTTCGATTTTTTGGGGACTAGAGAAACGGAATCATGAAGAAAAATCTCAAGACCAGGATCGCCATCATTATTGGGGTCCTGCTGATCTTTACTTACGGCATCTTCGGCATACCGTCGGGGCTGAGCGGCACCGCCCTGAAGCAGGCTTTGATCAAGCGGATTCATCTTGGCCTCGACCTGCAGGGTGGAGTGCACCTGATCCTCCAGGTCCAGGTGTTGGAGGCAGTGAGCGATGAGACCGACAGCACGGTGGCCCGCATCCGGCAGGATCTGAAGCAGGCCAATCTCGGTTTTTCGCAGATCTACAAGCCCGATCCTTCCAAGCCGGAGCTGATGAAGGTGGAAGGGGTTTCGACCGCGAACTCCAATGCCGTGCGCTCTCTGCTCGATTCGAAGTATTCGAATGACTACGACCTGAACAGCACGGACAACGATACAGCGTTCACGCTGACGATGAAGCCGCCGGTTGAGAAGGCGCTCGAAGAGAAGACCGTCGAGCAGGCCATTGAGACTATCAACGACCGCGTGAATTCGCTGGGCGTGAGCGAGCCAAGGGTTGCGCCCTACAGCCTGGGCGCCAACCAGATCCTGGTGGAGCTGCCGGGCATCAGCGATCTGGATCAGGTGAAGAACGCGATCCAATCCACGGCGCGGCTGGAGATCCATGCCGTCGTGGGCGGGCCTTACCAGGACGACCAGGCGGCGCTCGCGGCCAACGGCGGCGCAATTCCGCCTGAGGAGATGATGGCGCACTACTCGGGGATGAGTGGTTCGGAGGCCGACAGCATTTATGTTGTGCAGCGCGCGCCGATCGTCTCCGGCAGCGATTTCCGCTCCGCCGAGCCGAGCACGAATCAGAACACCGGACAGCGCATCGTCCAGTTCACGTTGACCGACGAGGCGGGCAACCGCTTCTATGACTTCACCAGCCAGAATGTGGGCAAGTACATGGCGGTGGTGATGGGCGGTCGCGTGCGCGAGGTAGCCAGCATCAAGGAGCCGATTCGCGATACCGGTGAGATTGAGGGAGCCTTCAGCCAGGACGAAGTGACGATGCTCTCGAAGCTGCTGCGCACCGGCGCTCTGCCCGCCTCGCTCAACTTTCTTGAAGACCGTACAGTGGGCGCATCGCTGGGCGCCGACTCGATCCGCGAGGGCGTGACGGCGGCGATCGTGGGCGTGCTGGTGGTGATGGCGTTCATGCTCCTCTACTACCGGGGATCGGGAATCAACGCAGACCTGGCGCTGTTTCTCAACCTGGTCATATTGCTGGGTTTCATGGGCTTTTCCGAGGCGACGCTTACGCTGCCCGGTATCGCCGGCGTGATTCTGACCATCGGTATGGGCGTCGATTCGAATGTGCTGATCTTTGAGCGAATACGCGAAGAGATCCGAGCCGGGAAGTCGGCTTCGGCGGCTGTGGATCAGGGCTTCGCCCATGCCTGGGTGACGATCGTCGATACGCACGTGACCACAATCGTCTCCGCGGCCATCCTGTTCCTCTTCGGCAGCGGCCCGGTGAAGGGATTTGCCGTAACCCTCACCTTTGGTCTGGCGGCCAATCTGTTTACCGCTGTTTATGTGTCGCGGGTGATCTTTGAGGCGCACCTGAACAAGCTGAAAACGGGAGAGATGGTTTCTATCTAACGGTTCGGGTGCTCATGGACGCGCGCCGGCAGCGCCTGGCCGGGCGGGTTTGAAACATATCGCAAGCCGGAGCCCGCGGGTTCCGGAGCTTGAAAGGGAAGAATCAGTGGAACTGTTTCATGATGTGAAGGTGGACTGGCTGGGGAAGAAGTGGTATTTTCTGGCCTTTTCGATGATCTTCAGCGTGGCGGGCATTATCTCGATGGGCATTCATTGGGCCCACATTGGAAGTCCGGTTCCGCTTGGCGTCGACTTTCGCGGGGGGACAGAGGTCCAGGTGCAGTTCGCACAGCCGCCGGACATTAATGCGATTCGCAAAGCCACCGACGCGGCCGGCATTCAAGGTGCGTCGATCGTGAACTACGATGTGCCGGCCGACCAGGAGGTATTAATCAGCCTGCCGGAACAGACCAACGAGAGCGCGCTCGACACGGGCCGGCAGAGGATTGAGGACGCTCTTCGCGCTCACTACAACAACCAGTTCACGGTCCGCAATGTGCAGGTGGTTGGGCCCACTGTGGGTAAGCAGTTAGAGCGGCAGGCAGGCCTGGCCACGCTCTACTCCATGCTCGGGATGTTGATCTATCTCTGGTTCCGGTTCCAGCTCATCTATGGTGTTGCGGCGGTGGTGGCTTGCTTTCATGACACGCTCATCACGATAGGTGCATTTTCACTGGCCAGCAACTTCGGATTCAGCGACATGGAGATCAGCCTCACGGTAATCGCGGCCATCCTTACCTTGGTGGGTTACTCGATGAACGACACCATCGTGGTCTTCGACCGCATCCGTGAGAATCTGCGCATCAGCCGCCGCGAACCTCTGCCCGTACTGGTGAACCGCAGCATCAACCAGACTTTGAGCCGGACGGTTCTCACCTCCGGTCTGACTTTCCTTACCGTGCTTTCCTTGTATGTGTTCGGCGGCGAGGTTCTGAAGGGCTTTTCATTCGCACTGGTTGTGGGTATTCTGATCGGGACATACTCATCCATCGCGGTCGCCGCGCCCATGCTGGTCGCGTGGCAGGAATGGCGGGCAAAAAAAGGTAAGGTAGCTTCGCTTCCCGCGGCAAAACGATCCAAAGTCTAAGCATCTAAGTCTGGGGGTAGGCGTGTGAGCCGCCGCCATCGTCATCTTGTCATTCAGGTTTGCCGGGTTTGTGGTCAGCAAGATCGAGCGCCAATGCAGGCGCCGCGGAGTGGAACAAGAAATTCGAGGCCTCGGTGCACCAATTTTGCAGCAATTTTTGCAACTGAAAGCGTGGTTCTGATAAGGTTGACACGCTTCTATCGGACGGTTTCCACGCGCGGGAACATTCGCTGTTGCTGCGGTGTCTAAATAGAGGTAAACCAAGACCCGATCCCGAGGCTGTTATGTTTGAAGACTCCACATTTGAATCCAGCGGTAAGATCAAGACGAAGAGCGGACGTTGGATGCTGTTCACCGGCATCATCAACGGGTCGATCCTGGTTCTGCTGATCCTTATCCCGTTGATCTATCCTGAAGCGCTCCCCAGAGCAGCGATGTTGACGGTTCTCACTACGCCGCCACCGCCGCCACCACCGCCACCTCCGCCGCCACCGCCGGAGGTGATTCACGTTGTGCATGTGCAGTCGGAGATGATGAACAATCAGCTCACCGCGCCGACGAAGATTCCGCACAATATTCAGATCGTGAGTGAGAAGGAAGCGCCGCCAAGCAACTTCGGCGTAGCCGGCAGCATGGGCGACGGCGGTGCGGGCGGGGTGATGGGCAGCATCTTCGGCAGCGGAGGCGGGCCGCAGGTGAAGGCCGCACCGCCGAAGAAGGTGAACATCTCGGCCGGCGTGGCCGTCGGCATGCTGCTACAGAAGACCCAGCCGGTCTATCCGCCGATCGCCAAGGCTGCGCGCGTCTCCGGCACTGTGGTGCTGCAGGCCATGATCTCCAAACAGGGAACGATCCAGGATTTAAAGGTCGTCAGTGGTCCGGCCATGCTGCAACAGGCCGCCCTGGACGCAGTGAGAAGCTGGCGCTACCGGCCCTATCTGCTGAACAACGATCCGGTCGAGGTTGAAACGACCATCAATGTAATCTTCACCCTCGGTGGGTGATTAACTTTGTGGCTCCCTGCGGCGTCTATGGCAGGGAGCCTTGCTTTTGGCCTTGAATGCGAATCCAGCAAAGAGCCGCATTCCCCAGAACGTCCGCGTGGACAGCTTCAGTTCATACACAAAACTCCGTAGGAGGAACGATTCAGTGATTCTCGCTCATTTCTCGCACTTCGCTTCGCATGCGGCCAGCAGCCTGGCCATGTTCCAGGAGGAACAAACGGTCAGCTTCAGCCCGATGGGGTTGTGGCAGCACATGGGCAATCTTGCCCGTGCAGTCGCCGTGCTCCTGTTCATCGAGTCGATCTGGTCGCTGGCTGTGATGATCGATCGCTACCTGTACTTCTCGGCGGCCCGCAAGCAGTCCCGCGAGTTCGCCCCGAAGGTTGCCGGCGCGCTGAAGGACAGCAAGCTGGAAGAAGCCATCAAGATCGCCGATCGCAGCAAGAAGTCGCATCTGGCTGAGGTGGTGACGGCGGGTCTGCAAGAGTTCCGTTCTTCCGCCGGCGTGGCCAATGAAGAGACGATCGCCAGCTCGGGGCGGGCTCTTGAGAGGGCCGAGGCCATTGTGCACGCGAAGCTGAAGAGAGGGCTCGCGGTTCTGGCAACCATCGGCGCGACGGCTCCGTTCGTCGGCCTGTTCGGCACGGTGGTCGGCATCCTCAACGCCTTCCAGCAGATCGCCACGCAGAAGACTTCCGGTATCGGCGCGGTGGCCGGCGGCATCTCCGAGGCGCTGGTGACCACGGCCTTCGGCTTGCTGGTCGCCATCCCCGCCGTGATGGCCTTCAACTACTTCACCGG
>DASXFB010000142.1:0-1732 GCA_036489815.1 Occallatibacter sp.
GAGAGCAGCGTCACCGCGCTGTCGGAAGCCATCACGACAATCGCCGAAACCGCTGCCCAGTAGCCATGTTCCAGTCGAAGCAGATCTCCCAGCCACACGCAAAGCACGGCAGCCAGGCTCGTCTTGAATGCGCCGATCGCGCGATTGTGAATGTTCTTTCGCTTCCACCAGTTCGCCGCCACCGCAGTTCCCGACTCTGTCGACACAGGTTTCATCCTCTCCCAGGGAACTTCCGCCCATCTACCGTGCACGCCCCTCTGTGCCCGTGTACATTTGCGCCCTGCAGGCAGCGTAATCTAAGCCCACGATGATGGAACGTATTTTGATCGTGGGCACCGGGCTGCTGGGCGCCTCGACGGGGTTGGCTTTGCGGTCGCACGGCTTTGCCGGCGAGGTCATCGGCTGGGACAGAGATCCCGCCGCGCTTCAAACGGCGCTGCAGCTGGGCGCTTTCACGTCGGCCGCGCAGGATCCTTTGGCCGCCGCGAAAGAATGCGACCTGATCGTGCTTGCCTCGCCGGTCCTCGCCATCCTCGACTGGATGGGCCAGCTCGCCGGCGGCGTCGGTCCGCACCAGCTCGTCACGGATGTCGGCAGCACCAAGCAGCGGATCACCGAAGCCGCCGCCAGTCACTACAACCAGCCGGGACGCGCGGCCTTTCTGCCCGGGCATCCCATGGCGGGCAAAGAGGTAAGCGGCGCCGGCCATGCGGAAGCCGAACTCTTTCGCGGTGCGGTCTGGTTGTTCACGCCGGACAATGCATTCGCGGCATTCGCACCGGACTCGAAGGCGGCAGCAACGGCGGCTGAGTTTCGCGCGCTCGTGGAAGGCTTTGGCTGCCGCACGCTCGATATGGATGCGGCGCGCCACGACGAGCTGCTCGCCTGGGTCAGTCATCTGCCGCAGTTTCTTTCCACGGCATTCAGCGCCCTGCTCGAAGACGAGTTTGGCGGAGACGCGGAGATGCGGGCCATCGGCGGCCGCGCCCTGCGTGAGACCACGCGCCTCGGCTCCAGCCCCTACTCCATGTGGCGCGATGTCGCCCTCAGCAATACGGAGCACGTCGAGCGCGCCCTGCATGCGTTGGAGCAGCGCCTCGCCCATCTGCGCGAGAATCTGCGAACCCCGGGACTGCGGGAGGAGTTCGAGCGAGCCAACCACTTCCGCGCCACCATGTCGCCATAACCGTGCGTGGCAGAGAAAAGCCGCCCCGAAGAGCGGCTCTCTCTCTGCAATGGACTGCGGTGAACTTAGTTGAAAATAGCTCCCACCGTGACGTTGGGGTTATCGGGCGAGATGATGATCGTGCAATAGTTCGGGCCCGCGGCGGTTATCGCGGTCGAGGAGATCGGATTGCCGTTCTTATCACTGGGCGAGCAGCTCCAGGACCATCCACCGAACGCGGCATGTTGTGCTTCCAGGATGATCTTGTAGGTGGTGCCCGTGAGACTGATTGGATACGCCTCCTCGCAGACAGTGTCAGTGCCTCCATTCTTGATCCAGCCCGGGCCGCAATGAATCACGTTCGGCGTGCCGGTCGCGGAAGGAGCAGTGATCTCCCAATCGGTAGTATTCAACCCTTCGTTATAGACCGTAATGGTTGACTTGAGTGCTGGGGCTTGTGAGCCCGGGAAGCATGAACCTGGAGTTGTTGGCGGGTTAGGGATAACGAGGGGACAGGCGAAGGTTGCCGTCGCGGTTTGTATCGTGCCGTCACTTGGATTCGTCGCT
>DASXFB010000003.1:0-2332 GCA_036489815.1 Occallatibacter sp.
TCCGCGCTTGACGCACGTGCTGGTCCGGCAAAACGGACCTGTTTCCGTCGTGATGTCTTTTGAGAAACTTCCCATTTACAACCGCCTGCTTTACCGCCGCTTGTACCGGCGCGCCGACTGCGTCATCTGCCAATCGCATGCTATGGCTCACGATCTTGCGGAAGGCCTGGGCATTCCCGCCGACCGCCTCGCGGTTCTGCCTAATCCCGTGGATGCCGAGGCCGTTCTCAATTCAATTGACACCTCTCGTGTGCTTTGGACCGGCCCCGGACCTCACCTGCTCGCCGTCGGCCGCCTCGCCCGGCAAAAAGGCTATGAGCTGCTTCTGCCCGCACTGGCGGCGGTTCGCGAGAGATATCCCTGCGCCGACCTGGTGATTGCAGGCACGGGCACTGAAGAAGCTGCGCTCAAGGCCCAATGCCGCCGCCTGAATCTCGACTCCGCAGTCACCTTCACCGGCTACATTGGCCAGCCCACCGTCTACTTTCTCGGCGCCACCGCGTTTGTCCTGTCGTCATGGCATGAAGGCATGCCCAACGCCATGCTCGAAGCGGCGGCCGCGGGGCTGCCAATCGTGGCGCTGCCCGCGGCGGGAGGCTTCGCCCCCATCCTTCGCGATCAACCCGGCGCATGGCTGTCGCCCGAAATCTCCGAGGCAAGCCTGATCTCCATCCTTTTAGAGGCGTTGGCAGCGCTGCGCCCGGGCGAGCGCTTCGAGCATGAATTCCTCCGCCCGTTTCTGCTCGAGAACGCGGTCCGCGGCTACCAGAACCTGATCGACTTCCATGCCGGCCATGCCCCGGCTTCTCCGTCTGAGCTTGCGGAAACGACCCAAGGCAGCGCGCTTTGAACCACATCGCCTTCGTTATCCCCGGTTTCATCCGCATCGGCGGCGCCGAGCGGCAGATGGTTGAGCTTGCCAAGGGACTTCAGCGGCGAGGCTGGCGGGTAAGCGTGGTCGCTCTCTCTGGGCCTGGCGGCGCCGAGGGCGCGGAGTTGTCTCAATCCGGCGTCGCCTTCCTCAGCCTGCGCATGGTCAAGGGGCTGGCCGATCCGCGCGGCTGGCTGCGCTTCAATCGCTGGGCGCGGCAGGAGTGTCCGGATGTTGTACACGCGCACCTGCCCCACGCCGCCTGGTTTGCGCGCTGGTCACGGCTGGCCGCGCCGGTGCGGGTGCTGGTCGACACGCTGCATTCCAGTTCCACCGGAACCTGGGGACGCAAGCTCGGCTACCGGCTGAGCTCCTGGTCGCCGGACCTCGTCACGGCGGTAAGCCGCGCAGCCGAAGAGACCCATCTCCGCACCCGCATGGTTACACCCGGCAGGGTTCAGGTGTTGCCCAACGGGATCGACACCCGCTTCTGGCATCCCGATCTGCGAGTGCGGGCCACAATCCGCCGCGAACTCGGCCTCCTAGACGAATTTCTGTGGGTAGCCGCCGGCCGTCTCGATCCAGTCAAGGATCACGCGTCCCTGCTGCGTGCCTTTGCCCTGCTGCCCGGCACCGCTCGCTTGGTTGTCGCCGGCGATGGCCCACTCCAAGCCGAACTTCGGCGCCAGTCCGCGGGGCTTGGCTTGGAGCAGCGCGTGCGCTTTCTCGGCTTTGAGCCCAACGTCCGGCGATGGTTCCAGGCCGCCGACGCGCTTGTACTGTCGTCGCGTTGGGAAGGCCTGCCGATGGTGGTGTTGGAAGCTGCCGCCTGCTGCGTGCCCGCTGTCGCCACCGATGTGCCTGGAACCCGCGAGGCCCTCCGCGACGGAGAGACCGGCTTGCTTGCCGCTGCTGGTGACGTTTCCGCGCTCCGGGACGCGATGCTTCAGATGACGGAGTCCTCGCGGGAGCAGCGCCGCGCCATGGGACTGCGGGCTCGGCAGATGGTTCTGGATCACTTCAGCCTGGAGGCGGTTCTCGACCGTTGGGAAGAGCTTTACCTGAACCTGCTGGAGCATTCTCCGCTGCCGGCCCGTTCAGCCTCCCACACCTCAGTTATTCAACCATTGCATAAAGAAATCCGATCTAATCGTCTCTATTAAATATGCTTGTTCTAAACAATCAGCCAGCCGAAACCTGCATCCGCTTGCGTGCCTTTGACGCCCGCATCCTCCACTCGGCAAGAAATTCGTAGAGCCGCTCCGTTTTGCTGAGTTTCGCCGTCGTCATTCTCGCTGCCCGGTCAGCGGAGGTGAACTGCTGCCAATGCTCCTTCAGGAATGCTCGCAATTGCTCGACCTGCGCCGTTCCCATCGCGTTCGAGTGGATGCAGATGGTCCATACGCCCTTCGATTTCTCTACCGGCCCCCACAATTGCTGCGGAATCCATGTCAGTCCGCC
>DASXFB010000030.1:0-21839 GCA_036489815.1 Occallatibacter sp.
CGGCATGAGCGAGGCGGACAGAATGGTGATTCGCAAACGCATCACCATGGTCTTCCAGAATGGAGCTCTCTTCGATTCGCTCAGCGTGCGCGAGAATGTCTCCTTTGCGCTTCGCGAGCGCGGCGGCCTCGATGAGGACCAGCTTCATCAGATCGTCGACCGCCTCATCGCCCTGGTGGGCGCCGAAGACGTGGTCGACGCGCTGCCCGCCAGCCTCTCCACCGGCCGCAAACGCGCCGTGGCCATCGCCCGCGCCCTCGCCGCGCAGCCCGAGGTGGTGCTCTACGACGAGCCCACCACCATGGTCGATCCCATCATCGCCCGGCGTCTCGGCAATCTCATCCAGCGCCTCAAGCATCAGCTTGGATTCACGAGCATCGTGGTCACGCACGATATGCGTTTCGCTGAACGGCTCGCCGACACGGTGCTGTTTCTCGAACAGGGACAGGCTCGCTACTTCGGCCCGCTGGCCGGATTTCTGACCTGCAAGGATACCCAGGTGCAGCAGTTTCTTACGCTCGATGCCTACGAACTGCCGCAGGTCTGACCCGGGACGCACGAACATGCCGCGCCAAAAAGCCGGGCGCGGCAATGGAGAGCCGACAGTTGATTGCGGCAATACCCCCGTCGGCCGACGGCAGCGGGCTTGCGCGGTAAACTGGAAGAGTGAAGATCGCGCTCGCCCAGATTGATCCCACGGTGGGGGATTTCACGGGGAACCTGGAAAAGATCGTTGCCGCCAGCCGCCGTGCGGCCGATCAGGGCGCGCGCCTCACGGTCTTCTCCGAGCTAGTGATCTGCGGCTACCCGCCCGCCGACTTCCTTGAAAAGCCCAACTTCCTCGCCCGCTGCCGGTGCGCTGTGGAAGAGCTGGCCGAGGCCACGCGATCGCTGCCCACGGCGGTTCTCGCCGGCGTGGCCCTGCCCTCCGGCATGGAGGGTGGCAAACCGGCCGTGAACGCGGCCGTCCTGCTCGACAAGGGTAAAGTCCTCCTCGAGCAGCACAAGCGGCTGCTGCCGTTTTACGATGTCTTCGACGAACAGCGTTACTTCGCGCCGGCCAAGTCGCAGCAGGTGGTTGAACTCGAGGGCGTGCGCCTGGCCATCACCATCTGCGAAGACGCCTGGAACGATAAGGGCTTCTGGCCGCGCCGGCTCTATACCGTTGACCCGATGGAAGAGCTGATGCGGCTCAATCCGCACCTGCACATCAATCTCTCCGCCTCGCCCTTCTGGCACTCCAAGCGCGCCATCCGGCGCCAGATGCTGGCGTCCATCGCGCGACGCGACGGCATTCCCGTGCTGATGTCGAATCAGGTCGGCGGCAATGACAGCCTCGTCTTCGACGGTTCCTCGCTCGCACTGAATGGCAGCGGCGATCTGATCGCGCAGGCCGCGTCCTTTCAAGAAGACCTCATCCTGCTCGATCCCTTCAACGCGCTGCCGGTGCCCGCGCCCGCCGACGATGACACCGAAGCCGCTTATCGCGCCCTGGTGCTGGGCACGCGCGACTATGTGCGCAAATGCGGCTTTCGCAAAGTGCTCGTGGGCCTGAGCGGAGGCATCGACTCGGCCCTGGTGGCCGCCATTGCGGCCGAGGCGCTCGGCCCGGAAAATGTGATCGCCGTCGGAATGCCCAGCCCGTATTCCTCTGCGGGATCGATCGACGACAGCCGGCAGCTTGCCGCCAATCTCGGCATCCGCTTTGAGACCATCCCTATCAGCGCTCTCTTCGCCGAGTACACCCGCGCTCTCGATCCGCTCTTCGCCGGCCTCCCGCTCGACCTGACCGAAGAAAATATCCAGTCGCGGATTCGCGGCACGCTGCTGATGGCGCTCTCGAACAAGTTCTCTGCTCTGGTGCTCACCACCGGCAACAAGTCCGAGATGGCCGTCGGCTATTGCACTCTCTATGGCGATATGGTGGGCGCCCTGGCGGTGATCGGCGATCTGGTGAAGACCAGGGTCTACTCGGTCTGCTACTGGCTGAATACCAACCGCGGCCCCGGCGGGACGAGAGAGCAGGAGACGAGAGAGCACGAGACGAGGGAACAGGAGACGAGGGAACAGGAACTGATTCCCGCGGCGATCCTGAAAAAGCCTCCCTCGGCCGAATTACGCCCGGACCAGAAAGATTCCGACTCGCTGCCTCCGTATGAGATTCTCGATCCTATCGTCGAGGCGTATGTGGAGCGCTATGAAACGCCGGAGCGCATCGCCGCTGCAAACGGAGTGCCTATTGAGCTCGTCCAACAGGTGGTTCGGCTGATCGAGCGCTCCGAATACAAGCGCCAGCAGGCTGCGCCGGTTCTGAAGGTCACCTCCAAATCCTTTGGCATGGGGCGCCGGTTCCCCATTGCGGTCAAAGTGAAGGTATAAGCTAGAATCTGGGGTCGGAGCCCGGGCTGCATTGACAGGCCGACCGCTTCCGTACCGCTCGATCCGCCCTCGAAATTTTGCAGCGTTTCCGCGAACCAGCGCAGGAAACGCGCGAGAAATGTTGAAGGAGAAACGCTTGATTCGTCCGTCCGTCCGCTTGTTCAGCGCTGCTGCGCTCCTGGCTCTGTCCTTACCCGCATTCCCGGCGCTCGCACAAACCCAGGTTCCTCCCGCGCCCGCGCAAACTCCGTCCACCCCGGCAACTCCCGAGCCGTCGGCTCCCGCTCCCACCGGACCTCCTGCCTTCCCCAAGGCTGATCCGGCCAACTTTACCGCGACCACCCCCACCAAGGATCAGGTCAACGCCTTTCTGAATGCGAACTGGGGTTATGACGAAAACCGTATGTGGCAGGTGCAGGCCATCCTCAAGACCCCGGTCGAAGGCCTGAGCAAGGTGGTCGTCTTCGTCGGCGATAAGACGGGCAAAGAGAAGCCCCAGGCGCTTGAGTTCTTCGCGCTCCCCGACGGCAAGCACATCATCTCTGGCGAGGACGTGATCCCATTCGGCGAGCATCCCTTCGCCGACAATCGCGAGCAGTTGCAACAGCGGGCCGATGGCCCATACCACGGACCGGCTTCCAAGAACTTCGAGCTGGTCGAGTTCGCCGACTTCCAGTGCCCCCACTGCAAAGAGGCGCAGGCCAACATGGACAAGCTCGCGACTGATTTTCCCAATGCGCGCATCGTCTTCCAGAACGACCCCATCCTCTCCATTCATCCGCAGTCGGAGAAAGCCGCTGAATATGGCGTCTGCGTAGCCAAAACGGGAGGAACCAGCGCATTTTTCCGGTTCGCCTCCGCGGTCTTCGAGGGGCAGGATGGCCTTGCCACCTCCGATGGCGCCACGCTGACCCTGAACAGCGCGGTGACCAAGGCCGGCGAGGATCCTGCGAAGATCGCCGCCTGCGCAGCGACACCCGAAGTGAAATCGCAGGTCGACGCATCGGTGAAGCTGGCCGGCGATCTCGGCGTGGCCTCTGTGCCTACGCTGATGATCGACGGGCGCGCCGTCCCCGCCAATGCGCCCTATGACACGCTCAAGAAGATCATTCAGTATCAGGCCAAGCTCGACGGAATCACACAGTAAACCCACTCTTGCAACTTGAACGAACCCTGTTCCGCGATTTTCTTTGTTGAAAGTTCGCTGAACAGGGTTTCATGTGTGCGATCGAAATTCAAAGCCCGTTTTCGACCATCTTCAGAACCCGCTCCGCCAGCGCATGAATCTCTTTGTCCGACGCTCCGCTTAAAGGGCCTTCAAGAATCAGGTAGGCCAGTCCGTGCACCGCCGACCACGCAAGATACTCCGCGCCCGCTCTGCGCGCCTTCGGCAGCACGCCCGTCTCCACCAGCCGGTCCAAAGCGACCCCAAGAATCTGAAACGGATTCAGTCCGCTCCGGCCCGTCTTGGCGCTGTCGGCATCGTTCTCCACCCGATCCGGCACTGAGAACGCGGTCCTGAAGAGTCCGCTCTCGGTAAGGGCAAACTTCAAGTACCCGCGGCCCACGGCCCGCAGGTTATTCCGCGCCGCTTCCGCAGGCCGTTTGCTGCGCGGCGCGGCGGCGATCTCCGCCTCGATGGCCAGCGCCAGAGACGCAATGGCGCTCGCGCGCACCCCCCGTAAAAGATCCCCGTGGCTGGCAAAATGCCGGTATGCGGCATTCGGCGCTACGCCCGCCCTCCGCGTCGCCTCGCGCAGCACCACTGCCTGCGGGCCCCCGTCACGCGCCAGCTCAATCCCGGCCTCCAGAAGTGCCTTCCGCAGACTGCCATGATGAAATGTCCTGCGGACCGGCCGCCGCGATTTTTTTTGAGGATCCATCGTTCGTCGTGGACAGTGTACATTTTCTTCTGCTAGCTTGTTGTGGACGCCGTACACTTTGCCACGGCAGCCCCGCCCCCAGGAGAATGACAGAATGAGCACCGCAACCCAGGTACCGACGACGCAGGCGACCCCCAAGACCGGCAACTTTGTCTGGCACGAACTCAGAACCACAGATGCCCAGGGAGCCGCGGATTTCTACACCCATGTCATCGGATGGCAGGCAAAGAGCTCCGGCGACCCCGGCGGCATGCCTTACCTCTTGCTGTCAGCCGGCGGCTACGATCTCGCCGGTGTCCTGCAGCTTACTCCGGAGATGCAGGCCGGCGGCATGAGCCCTGCCTGGGCCGGCTTCATCGGGGTCGATGACGTGGATGGGTACGCGCGCCGCGTGGAGCAGGCCGGCGGCAAGCTGCATTGCCCGCCCATGGATATTCCCACCGTCGGCCGCTTCGCCTCAGTCGAGGACCCCCAGGGCGCCGCCTTTCTCCTGTTCAAGGGCTCGCTCGCATACGCGCCGCCTCGTCCCCCCGCCGGTACGCCGGGCACCGTGGGCTGGAATGAGCTCTCCGCCACCGATGGGCCAGCCGCCTGGTCTTTCTACTCACAGCTCTTTGGCTGGAAGGAAGACTCCACGATGGACATGGGGCCGATGGGCACGTACCGGATCTTCAACAACGGCGGTAATCCCCTCGGGGCTGTCATGACCCGCGACGCGAGCCAATCTCCCAGGCCGTTCTGGCTCTACTACTTCAACGTCGGCGATATCGATGCCGCGGCCCAACGCATCGCGGAGAAGAACGGGCACATCTTCATGGGGCCGCATCAGGTTCCGGGCGATCTCTGGATCATCGTAGGCCGCGATCCCCAGGGCGCGATGTTCTCCGTCGTCGGTCCCAGAAAGCAATAAATTTTTTTGAGCGCGGCCGCTCCTTCTTCACAGCGCCCGCGGCTGCGTTTCTTCTCCCGCTTGTATCGCCGCGCGAAAGGCAAACGGGCTCTAACGGCCCGAGGAACTCTTGTCCACGATCATCATCGGTGTGTGCCCGGCCGATTGCGTACCGCGTACCACGTGCGGCGTGATCACGATGACCAGCGTTGCATAATTCTGCTGGATGTTTTTGTCGGTCCCGTTATTCAAGCCGGGAATTTCGCTCAATCCCGGCGTCCCGCTGATGGCGTGGCTCAACGACCGGCTCAACTCTGCCGCTACCACCGTGGCCTCGCCGATCTTGAGAGTCGCCACGCCGGAATACGACTGGTGGTTCAGAATCGGGTCGCCGTCCAGTGAAGAGCCGGAGAGCGAATCGAGAGTGAGATCCAGCGTGAGCGCGACGTTGTCATTGCGCATCACCTTGGGCGTAGCTTTCAGCGTCAATCCCAGGTCCTGATACTGGACCATCGGAATGTTGGGGATCGAGTTGCTCAGTGAACCCAGTAGCGAGCCGAGGCTGCTCGAGCTGCCTGCGCCGGTGAGTCCCGGAATATTCGGCAGCGTGGGCGACAGGCTCGAGTAGGATGAGGTTTGGATCGGGTACTTTTCGCCCTCTTTGATCGTGCCCGGCTGGTCATCGCCCAGCCGCAGCTGAACATCGTCAAGCTCGCGCGTGTCGGATGTGTTCAGGTTCAAGTTGAAGGTCGCGGGCCCGGGCGACAGTCCTGAGGCCGTCAGTCCGCCGCCGAACAAGGCAATTCCATTTGTGAAAATCGAATTGGAAACCTGGCCGGATGCCAGCAGAATGCCAAGAATCGCCAGCGTATCGCCGGGACTCGCTAGGCCCGACGAGATGATCTGCTGCACCAGGCTCGCATTCTGGCTCAGGATCGATTGCTCCTGGGCGTAGACGTTGAACGCGGTGACGGTCTGCGGCGGCTGCGCTCCGGTGTTGCGCGTCAAGGCATGCGCCACCTGGATCATCTTTACGTCGAGCAGCACCTGGTTGCGGCCGTCCAGCAGCGTGGCCATGGTGGTGTTGAAGGCCGCCAGCGTGGTGGGCGGCGCGCGCAGGGTAATGGTGCTGCCTGCAAGATCCGTCGCCACCTGCTGGACATTGAAAACATTTCTCGCCAGGTTGCTCACCTCGGTGAGCGCGTCATTGCTTTGTCCCGTACCGCCCTGCGCCGGATCGCTGAGACCGGGAAGATAAACCGTCTCCATCTCCTGCCGCGTGTACTGCTGGCGGAGCTGGCGCGTATCGTGCGCCACGAGCGCCCGGTGCGCATCGAGCGGCACGTAGAATGTATTGGTCACCAGGTTGAGAACCCGCATCGCTTCTTCGAAACTGGCGTCATCCACATCCAGCCGGACCGGCGCGTTGTGGACGCTGTCGTCCAGCATGGCCGTGATGCCGTAGGCCTGGAAGACCTGGCGAATCACCTCGAGCTGATCGCTGCGCATGTGAAAGCTATGCAGGCCCGGCGCGGGAGAAAGCGGAACGACGTCGCCCAGCGCCGCGCCCGTCTTGCCGTAAAGAGATTGCGGCTGTCCTCTGAGCGCGTCATCGCCCAGTTCTTCCAGATGCTGCGTCGCTTCGGCGTTTTTCGGATCGAGCGCCAGAGCGCGTGTCAGGTCGGCGCGCGCCGTGCCCTCATCGCCCAGCAGCCGCGCCTTTGCCGCCGACTGAATCAGCGCCGTGACCGCGTGACCGCGGGCTACCTCGGCCGCCAGCCGGTAATCGGCGTTGGTTGAATCGAGCTGGGCCGCCTGTGTATAGTCGCGCAGCGCCGCTTCAAACTGCGAGTTGAGAAACAGCTTGCTCGCAGCCAGGTAGAGCTTCGCGGCTCTTTCCCTGTCGCGTCGGCTCGGCTTTCCGGCTGCCGAGGCTTCCTGTGCGGCAGTTGACTGGCTCGCGTGGCTTGACGTGCTCGCGTGATCTGACGTGTTCACCTGACCCGATGCGCTCGCGCCGGCGGGTGCCGGTTGCGCCGTCCCATTCGCCGCCTGCGCAAACGTCGCCGCCGGAAAGATCGCCAGCAGCCATCCCGCCGTGACCGTTCGCAGGAACGCCTGCCAGCGTGCGCGCATTATGATGCACCTCGTCTCGCGGCCGCTCTCGATGCTTCGAATCTCACGATGCTCAATCTCACGCTACGGGCCGTGTAAACGCAAGCAGGTCGGCCAGCGATGTGACGCAGACCTCCGGCCGATACTTCGCCAGCTCGTCAAAGCTGTAGTTGCCGGTGGCCACGGCAATCACCGACAGACAGTTGGCGCGCGCGGCCTCGATATCGCGCGGCGTATCGCCGACCACGCAGATCTTCGTCTCCAGTGCCGATTGCTTTCCCTTGAGCTCTCTCGCCTTCGCTGCCGCCTGCGCCACCAGCTCCGCGCGAATCGGGAAGTGGTCGCTGAATCCGCCGAACCGGAACCACTCGCGCAATCCTGCCTGCTCGATCTTGATCCAGCCGATCATCTCCAGGTTGCCGGTGGCCACGCCCAGCAGCGCGCCCTTGCGCGCCAGGTGAGCCAGCGCGTCTTCGACGCCCGGCATGCGCACCAAGTCCAGCTCATCCCGGCGCTCGGCCACCGTCCGCCGCATCGCCTCCAGAATGGCCTCGGTCTCGGCTTCCATCACCGCCGCGGGAATCCCCGCCTGTTTGCAAGCTTCGCGCAGGATGGCCGTGTCCGTGCTGCCATGCAGCACCACTCCAGCCAGCGTGATCTCGAATCCCGTCACCCGCTGTACGCTCGCCGCCACTGAATCCACGTGGATCCGGTCGCGGCTGCGCAGCAGCGTTCCATCGATATCGAACAAGTACGCATCCTGCGCGTCCCATTCGAAATCGGGCTCGATGGCTACACGCGGCTCGCTCGTCTGCGGCAAAGTCTGCATCATGAATGCGGAGGGCGCTCCGGCTACCGGCGGATCTCTTACCGGTAGCTCTGGCGCACGACTCCATATGCTAGACGTTCGGAGCGCGGCGGACGCTTGAGGCCGGCGCGCACCTCGGCCAGCTCCAGCCCCAACTCAGCCATCGTCCGACTGAGCGTGTTGCGGTGCATCCCCAACTCTTCAGCCGCCTTACACTGGTTCCCCCGGTGCGCAATCAATACCTCGCGCAGATACTGCCGTTTGAACTCCCGCACCGCATCCTCATAACGGATGCCGCTGGAGTGCATTTGCGTCACCAGGCTATCCAGTTCTCGTCTCACGTCCACCTCTTGCTCGGGTCGTTCGAATAGTGTAACCGCGCGCCGCGGAAAGCGGGGAAGATGTTTTCCTCACCTTTTGCTCAGAGTCCTGCACAGGCTGTCATCCTGCTCCGGCGCGCTTCCTCGAGGCTGCGGCGCCGTTCCAAGCGCGTCTCGTCACGATCCGCCGTGATTCGAATGCATCCACTCAGGCGTCTGGACTTCCATGCTATGAAGGCCCTGCCGCACGCGCTCACCGAGCTCGTCCGCGGTCATGCGCGTACTAACGTGCAGCGCGCCCAGGAACTGCCGCGGCAACTCCGATTGCGTCAACCAGGGCGATTTGGGAAAGAAAGCGATCGCGACCATGAGACACAGGGTCACGAACACCACACCTTGAAAAAAACCGAGAATAGCGCCGCCAATCATGTCCAGGCAGCCCAGGCCCATCCAGTCCAAGGCCTTGCCGAGAAAGTTGCCGATGAAATTGGCCAACGCCAGCACCAGCAGCGCAATCACAAAAAAGCCAATCACGTCGGCCACCGCTTCGATGCGCACCAGCGGCAGTATCACTGCCGCAATCCGGCCGTAATTCCACGACGCAAGAGAAAGCCCGAAGAGCAATCCGATCAGCGAGCAGGCGGTCCGAAAAAATCCTTGGAAAAGCCCGCCCAGCACCGACGCCGCCAAGACAAACACAATAGCCCAATCCGCCCAGGTCATTCCCCGCTCCGAAGCGCCATTGACGCCCCCACGTGCAATTACAGTTGGATGCCGCGCCCCGTCAAGCGGCGGAACGCTTCCAGATACTTTCCCTGTGTGCGTTCCGCCACCTCATCGGGCAATCCGGGAGCGGGCGCCTGCTTGTTCCAGTGGATCGATTCAAGATAATCGCGAACGTACTGCTTGTCGAACGAGGGCTGCGCGCCTCCCGGCTTCCATTGCGCCGCATCCCAGAAGCGCGAAGAGTCCGGCGTCAAAACCTCATCGGCAAGGATAATGCCTTCGCCCGCCTTTCCGTCTGCGATTCTGCCAAACTCAAATTTAGTGTCCGCCAGGATCAGCCCCCGGGCTTCGGCATGTTCGCGGGCCCGGCCGTAGAGGGCCAGCGTCAGCCGGCGCAATTCCGCGGCGTCTGCCCGGCCCACCAGCGTCTCCACCGTCGCAAACGGAATGTTTTCGTCGTGCGCGCCGTCCTGGCTCTTGGTTGCCGGCGTAAAGATCGGTTCCGGCAGCGGAGAGCCATCCACGAGCTCGCCGGGCAAGTCGATGCCGCACACCGTCTGCGTCTCCCGGTACTCCTTCCATCCCGATCCGGCCAGATACCCGCGCGCCACGCATTCCACCGGAAACATCGCCGCGCGCTTCACCAGCATCGAGCGGCCCTCCAGTTGATCGGCATATTGCCGCAAGGCGGCAGGATATTTGTTCACATCCGCCGAGATCAGATGATTCGGGACCAAATCCGCGAGCAGATCGAACCAGAACAGCGAAATCTGGGTCAGGATTTTTCCCTTGCCGGGAATGCCTGTGGCCAGCACATGGTCAAAGGCCGAAATCCGGTCCGTAGCCACCAGCAGCAGATCGCCGTCCACCGCGTAAAGATCGCGCACCTTGCCGCGCCCCAGCAGCGGCGTTGCACCCAGATGGGTCTTCAAGAGAGCAGTCACAAATAGGCTCGTCCTCGCGTGAACTGAATCTCCGATTCTCGTGGGGTCGCCGGCCTTTGTCAACGTGCAGCGTTCGTCGACGGAGATTCGGCCAGATCCCGCTCTTCGCGTCACTTGCCGCTCTTCTGGCCGTCTTGCTCCACGCCGCCGCCGGCACACCGTCCTCTCAGCCTCGATACGAAAATGTCCCGAATTCAATCAATCCACAGGAGTTTTGCGAGCCCCCTGCACACGTGTGACGACCGTCACGGACCCCGGGAACAACCTGGGAGAAACTTCAGATGTCAACAGGGTTCAGAGAGCGGCAAGAAATGCTCTCTTCGAGCCGGGAGACACGAGGGAGCAGTGGAAAGGGGAAGCCGCCGCTACTTCGTTAGTTAGAGGGATCGCCAGTGGCTGCACGCTACCGACCTCCGGTGTCAGCCACTGGTTCCCATCTCTATCTTGTGCCTTTATAGCAAGCGCCTCCGGAGCGAAGAGTTCCTTCGGAGGTGATTTTCTTTTGCCTGCCGGGCTCTCTGAATTCGCATTCTCTTTCCACGTTCATCAGGAGCGGAGTGTCGCCGGCTCGGCCAAACCGAGTCGAAAGACCCGCGGCGGCTTTCTGTCGCGCAGGCAATGAACTTCTGAGGCGCCGCGCCCTTCTGCTATGCTGGATCATCCTCCGATCGGCAAGCTGCGTTGCACTCTTCGCTGTAGAATTTTCAAGCTGCATTCAACCGGAAAACGTAGCTCCGTTCGAGCACGCCAACCTGCGCCTGGCATTCACATGCACACACATATACTCGCTGGACTTTCCGCACTCTCTCCAACGGCCGCGTCGATGTGCGGCGCCGGCATTCTGGCTTTGATTGTTGCCCTGTGGGCCGCGAGGACCGATATCGCCCAGGCCGCCGGCCTGGACAAGGTCGTCGCTTTAAGCAATCTGTGTTTCGCCCTTCCCTTGGCTGTCTTCGGCGCGTTGCATCTGGCGGCGGCCAACTCCGTTCTGTCCATCGTGCCCTTGTACATGCCGGGCAGGTTATTTTGGGCGTATTTCGTCGGCGTCGCTCTGGTGGCGGCGTCTCTGAGCATTGCCACCAAAATTCAGGTGCGCTGGTCCGGCCTGCTGGTCGGGATCATGATGTTTCTCTTTGTTGCGATGTTGGATATTCCCGGCGTGCTTGCCAACCCGAGAGACCGGTTTGGATGGACGCTTCTCATCCGCGAAATGTCGTTCGGATGCGGAGGCTGGATTTTTGCGGGAAACGCAATGCGCGGGCAAACCGGAAGCAAGCTCATCGCCGTGGGCCGCGTGGTGATCGGAATCGCCGCGATCTTTTATGGCGTTGAGCATTTTCTGCACCCGTTGGCCCGGCCCGGCGTGCCGCTCCAAAAACTGATGCCTGCCTGGATTCCAGGACGCCTGCTCATCGGCTATCTCACAGGCGCGTTCCTGCTCGCCGGCGGGACATGCATTTTGCTGGCCCGGAAGACGCGCTTGGCCGCGACCTGGCTCGGCGCCTGGATCGTGCTGCTGGTTTTGTTCGTCTATGGGCCCATCCTGATCGCATCGCTCGCCGATCCCAGCGCCGCGATGCAGGTGGAGGGCATCAACTATTTCGCGGACACGCTGCTCTTTGCCGGAACCATTCTGGCTCTCGCCTCCGCTGAGTCTCCGCGCAACCCATAGCGCCAGTCCGCGCGTTCAGAACCTTGGCCGCTCGGTCGCAACTTATCCATTGACAAAATGTAACGCGAAGCCCTGAAAAACAGGGCTCGAACCCAGAAAAAAAGCTTCCGTTCGCGATTCATCCTGCGAATCGCGGACTTCAGGCCGTCGCGCGCTGCTGCTCGTGGTGCCCGAGCCGCACACTCACGATCTTCGACACGCCCGGTTCCTGCATGGTGACGCCGTAGATCACGTCGGCTGCCTGCATCATGCGCTTGGAGTGCGTCACCACCAGGAACTGCGTCTCCTTGCTGAGCGAGTGCATCAGGTCGGCGAACCGGCCCACGTTGGTCTCGTCCAGCGGCGCGTCCACTTCGTCGAGCACGCAGAACGGGCTCGGCCGGAACTGGAAGATGCCTACCAGCAGCGAGAGCGCGGTGAGCGCCTTTTCGCCGCCCGAGAGCAGCAGCACGTTCTGCAGTTTTTTGCCCGGCGGCGAAGCCACGATGTCGAGTCCGCTCTCGTCCTGGTTTTCCGCGTCCGTCACACGCAGGAAAGCGTTGCCGCCGCGGAACAGGCGCGTAAACACCTGCCCGAAGTTCTCATTGATCTGCGCGAAGGCTTCGTCGAATTTGGTGCGCGAGATCTGATCGATCTCCTTGATGGTCTCCTGCGTGTTCTCGATCGACTCGATCAGGTCCCGGCGCTGCGTCTCGAGGAAGGAGTGCCGCTCCGCGGTCTCCTTGTACTCGTCGAGTGCCATCATGTTCACCGGGCCCATCTGCTCCATGCGCTGGCGCAGCCCACGGCACGTCTCTTCCTCGGCCGTGAGCTCCTCGTCCGCGAGCCTGCCGATCTCCGCGTCCTCGCGCAGCACCTGCGCCGCCACGTTCACCTCGGCCAGGCAGCTCGCCTCCAGATGTTCAAGATCGGACTTGAGCTTCGCCAACTCGTTGGACCGGGCGGCGCGCTCATCGCGCAACTGATCGAGCGCGGCGCGTTCAGTCTTGAGCCGCGTCTCCATCTCTGCCAACTGCTGCCGCAGTGCCTGCGCCTGCGCGGTGATCGACTGAGCCAGAGCCAGCGCTTCGGTCCGCGCCTCTGCCAGTTCCTTTTGCCGCGTTGCCAGCGCAGCGCTTTCGCTGATGCGCTGCTCGCGCTCGGCCTTGGCCGCGGCGTTCTGCTGCTCGATCGCGAGCACGCGCCGCTCCAGGTCTGCATGCAGCCGGTCGATGCGCTGGAAGGCCGCTTCCGCGCCGCGCCGCCGTTCTTCCAGTCCGGCCAGCTCGGCCGTGAGGTGCGCCGCCTGCTGCTGCAGCTCCTCCCGCTTTTTCCGCAGCTCGCCCAGTTGCGTTTGCAGCGCATCCAGCCCCGCATCGGCCTGTGCATGCTCGGCTTCGAGCCGCGACGCCTCTTCACGCTTCTCGGCAATCGCCTGCCGTTTGGCATCGCAGGCGTCCTTGTTGCGGGCCGCCTGTAAGGTCCAGTCCTGCAGCCGTCGCTCGATCCGCTGCGTCTCGCCCTCCATCTGCTTCAGGGCCGCGCCCAGGTTGGCGTTCTCAGTCTCGACCTGCCGCCGCTCTTGGCTCTGCGCTTCGAGCCGTGCTGTCAGTCCTTCGATCTCATGCGTCAGCGCCGCAGCGCCTGCCTCCGCCTCGGCAAGGGCGGCATCGAGCTTCGCCAGCCGGCTCTCGGTCTCGCGCAGATCGCGCTTGAGCGCCAGCGGTCCCTCGCTGGCCGGCTTGCCGCCCGTCACCGTGGCGTTATGAAAGCACTCGCCCTCTGGTGTGAGGAAAAATGCCTGCGGATACTGCCCCGCCAGCCGCAAGGCTTCGTTTGAATTCTCGATCAGATAGCCGTTCCGCAGCTTGGGCAGAATCCCTTCGAGCGAGCGCCCGAATCCGTTCAGAACCTTGATGGCGTCACGCAGCGGCGTAAGTCCTGGCTCCTCCACGGTCCCTGAACCTGGGTCGAAGAGCTCGCCCTGCGCATCGCCGTGAATGAGAAATGTGGCCCGGCCGTCGCTGGTCTTGAGCAGCCGCACGCCCTCTTCGGCCACGCCCCAGCTTTCCACCACCACATAGTTCAATTCTTCGCGCAAAAATTCGTCCACTACCCCTTCATGCTCGCCGCTGACCTCGAGAAAATCGGCGAGCGTGCCCACCGGCGCCATGCCGTGGCCGAGCGCTCCAGGCTTCAGCAGCTTTCTTACCGTGTCGGTCGAGTAGCTGTGGTTGCGAATGAGGGACTGCAAGGAGTCGCGCCGCCCCACGGCTGCGGCCTGCTCGCTGCGCAGTTGATTAGCGCGCGTGCGCTGCGCGGCTTCTTCCGCGCGCCTGGTCTGCAGTGTCTCGCGCAGTGCGGCGATCTCGCTTTCCAGCCGCTTGAGCGCCTCGGCTGCGGACTCGAACCGGAGCCGCGCCTGCCCGCTCTCCACGCCGAGATTCTCCCGTTCATTGCGCGCCTGGCCCATCTCCGCTTCCAGCCGCTCGGCTTCGCGCTCCAGGGCGGCGAGGCTCTCTTCCGACTGCGCCGTCTGGTTGCGCGCATTGCCGGCCTGCGTGAGCAGATGCATCACATGACGCCGCGCGGTTTCAAGCTGCCGCTCCGCGCCGAAGACCTCTTCCGCGGCGGAGCGTGCTTCCTGTTGCCGCGCTTCCACCCGCTGGCGAAACTCGCGCGCCTCACCGGCGGCCGTTTCAAGAAAGCTGCGCTGCTGCGCACGCTCTTCGGCGATGCTGGTCAGCTGCGTTCGTGTCTGTTCCAGCTCCGCGCCCGCGGCGGCAATTCGCGCTTCCAGTTCCGCCACGCGTTCCGTATTGCTGCGTTCGCGCGCTGTCGCGCGTTCCAGTTCAACCGCCGCCTCATTGGCGCGGGTCTGCGCGGCGTGGCCCTCGCGATCAAGCTCATAGCCGCGCTCGGTGAGCGTGTGCTGCGTAGTTTCCAGCTCGCCAATCTCCGCAGCCGACCCGTTGATGCGCTCCGTGAGCGCGGCAATCTGCTGCTCATATTTGGCCTGCTCGGCATCCATCATGGCCATGCGGCTGGCGAGTACGACGCGCAGGCGGCCGCGGAGTTCATCGCGCACCGCCACAAACCGCTCGGCCTTCGCCGCCTGGCGCTTGAGTGAGTTCATCTGCCGCGTCACTTCTTCGAAGATGTCATCGACACGGGCGAGATTCTGCTTCGCGGATTCGAGGCGCAACTCGGCTAGGCGTTTCTTGGTCTTGAAGCGCGTAATGCCCGCGGCTTCCTCGATAATTGCGCGCCGGTCGTGCGGCTTGGAGCTGAGCAACTGGCCGATGCGCTCCTGGCCGATGATGGCGTAGCTCTCCGGACCGAGACCCGTGCCCATGAAGATTTCCTGGATATCGCGGAGCCGGCAAAGCTTGCCATTGAGCAGGTATTCGCTTTCGCCGGTGCGGAAGAGTCGCCGCGTAATCACCACTTCGCCCTTCCGCGGCGTGCTGTGGAATTTGCGGCGCCGGATCTTCAGCACCACCGGCTGCGCCGCCTGCGATGGAGCGGCATCCTGGTCCGCATCGTCGTCGATCGCCTGTCCCGGCTGCTCCGCCGCGATGATTTCTTCGGCCTCCACGGCACGCTGCTGGCGCATCTCTTCCTCATTCCAGTCGGAGAGGCCGTCCTGATCGATGAAGAGGTCCGGTTCCACCGGGATCGGCCCCTCGTAGGCGTCTGGGTCGATCATGGTGAGCGTGACTTCCGCCATGCCGAGCGGCTTACGGTCGCGCGTACCTGAGAAGATCACATCCTGCATGTGGGTGCCGCGGAGGGTCTTGGCGCTCTGCTCGCCCAGAACCCAGCTCACGCCATCGAGGATGTTCGACTTTCCGCAACCGTTCGGCCCCACCACTGTCGCAATCCCCGTGCCCGACAGCGTCAATTCCGTGCGGTCGCAGAAGCTCTTAAAGCCGAGAATGTGGATCTTCTTTAATTTCAGCATGGTTACTCCAGCGTCCTGATCCGATCGCTCAGGTGTTAAAGACGGAGCCAAAGCCCGCCACCGCCTGCGCGGGGAGAAGAGAATTCCCTTTATTAGTAGAGACTCTAAGCAGGCACGTGGGTAGGGTCAACGGTCCGAAGGGGTGTTTTTGTGGATAAGGGGGGCCGGAATTCGAGTTTTCGGGAATTGCCGGAAATTGCGCCTTGATTTTGGGTTTCTGGCCTGATTCGCACAACTTTTCCACAGCCTTAAATTGCGCGCCGGCTCAACTTTCTCGCGCCAGTGCGGCGCTCACAGCTTCTCGAATGATCTGCTCCAACGCGCGTAGCGCCTGGGGCCGGGGAAAGCCGGGCCGGCTCGCCAGCCGGATGGTCCGCGACGACTTGCCGGTTAACGGCCGCAGCACAATCTCACGGGTTCGGAAGGAATCCGCAGCCAGAGCCGGAAGCAGTGTGGCTCCGTAACCCGCAGCGACCAGATTGACGAGGGTCTCCAGAGTCGAAGCCTGCATGGTGGCGGGCATGGCGCCTCGATGCACTCCGCCGCGCGCGCCGCAGGCGGCCAGAGCTTGATTGGCCAGGCAATGGCCGTCGGCCAGCACCAGCAGCTCGCGGGTGAGCGACTCTTCGCTCACCGTCTTGTTGCAGGCGAGTTTGTGGGTCAAAGGCAGCGCGGCCAAAAGGGGCTCGTCGAAGAGCGCCAACTCCGTGATCTCCGGCGCATCCGCTGGCGTGGCCAGCAGGGCAGCGTCGAGGCGGTGATTGCGGAGTCCGTCAATCAGCGAACGGGTCTGGTCTTCCCAGAGCTCCAGCGTCATCGCCGGGAAGTCCTGCTTCAGCGGCTTGAGGATCATCGGCATCAGGTAAGGTGCGAGTGTGGGGATCACCCCAAGTTTGAGCGAACCTACCAGGGGATCGCGCGCAGCCTGGGCCACGGCCTCCATCTGGCCGACCTCGGCCAGTGCCCGCCGCGCGTGGCCCAGGATCTGGCTCCCCACAGGCGTGAGGTCTACCCGCTTATTGGTGCGTTCGAGCAACGTCACGCCCAGCTCATCTTCAAGCTTGCGAATCTGGCTGCTCAGCGTAGGCTGGCTCACGTTGCAGGCCTCGGCCGCGCGGCCGAAGTGGCGATGCTCGGCTACAGCCACAAGATACCGGATGTCCTGAAGGTTCATCGTTTTTGCTCATCCAGGGCGACGCTATCGGGCGTCGGTGTGGCCGGCAAGCCCGGTCCCTGGTCGGCGGCCGGACAGAATATGGCAACCGGACGGGGTACGGCGCGCAGAAGGTGGTGCCATAGACCCAGTATATCGTCACCGTAGAAACAATTCATTTTACTTATGGAAGCAGCGCCATTTAGCCTGAGTGAGTAGGTCGGCGCGGAGCCGGATTCGCCCGCCCGCGAGCCGCAATTCATACGTTCATTCCCCCACGCAGGGTATCGAAGCAGCCCGGCGCGAAACCCCAACCAAATTTACCTGGATCTCGAAGGAGATGCGCCATGGCCGAAAACACGACACAGACCCCCGGACCCCCGATACTTGACGATCAAAACGCCATGTCCGGCGATGCAAAATGTCCCTTTACGAACGGAGCCCGTAAGCACGCGGTGGCCGGGACGCCGGCGAACGCAAGCTGGTGGCCGAATCAGCTCAACCTGAAAATTTTGAGCCAACACTCTTCGCTCTCCAATCCCACGGGCGAGACCTTCAACTACGCCGAGGAGTTCAAGAGCCTCGATCTCAATGCCGTGATCAAGGATCTGCGCGCCGTGATGACCGCGTCGCAGGAGTGGTGGCCCGCGGACTATGGGCACTATGGGCCGTTCTTCATCCGCATGGCCTGGCACAGCGCCGGCACCTACCGTATCGCGGACGGCCGCGGCGGCGCGGGCTCGGGGTCGCAGCGATTCGCTCCGCTCAATAGCTGGCCGGACAATGTGAGCCTTGATAAGGCCCGCCGGCTGATCTGGCCGATCAAGCAGAAGTATGGCCGAAAGATCTCCTGGGCAGACCTGATCATTCTCACCGGCAACGTGGCGCTGGAGACGATGGGATTCAAAACCTTCGGTTTTGCCGGGGGACGCGAGGACGTGTGGGAGCCGGAAGAGAATATTTACTGGGGATCGGAGGGCAAGTGGCTGGGAGACGAGCGCTATCGTGGCGACCGTCAACTGGAAAACCCTCTGGCGGCTGTGCAGATGGGCCTGATTTATGTGAATCCGGAAGGCCCCAATGGCTCCCCGGACCCGGTCGCCGCCGCACGCGATATTCGCGAGACCTTTGGGCGCATGGCGATGAATGACGAGGAGACCGTTGCGTTGATTGCCGGCGGCCATACCTTCGGCAAAGCCCACGGCGCTGCCGATCCTCTCAAATATGTCGGTCCGGAGCCGGAGGGCGCGAGCCTTGAAGAGCAGGGCCTTGGCTGGAACAACAGCTTTGGCAACGGTCACGGCGTGCACACCATCAGCAGCGGCCTCGAAGGCGCGTGGACAGCCAACCCGGTGAAATGGGACAGCGATTACCTGACAAACCTGTTCGCCTACGAATGGGAGCTGACGAAGAGCCCCGCAGGCGCTCATCAGTGGACGCCGAAGAGCGGAGCCGCGGCGGGCACTGTACCGGATGCGCATGATCCCAAGAAGAAACACGCGCCCATCATGTTCACGACTGACCTCGCCCTGAGAGTTGATCCGAGCTATGAGCGGATTTCAAGGCGGTACCTCGAAAATCCGGACGAGTTCGCAGACGCGTTCGCCCGAGCCTGGTTCAAGTTGACGCACCGCGATATGGGACCTGTCTCGCGTTATCTTGGGCCGCTGGTTCCCAAGGAAGTCCTGCTGTGGCAAGACCCCGTCCCCGCAGTGGATCATGAGCTGATTGGGGAGAAGGATATTGCTGCGCTTTCGGCCAAGATCCTGGCCTCCGGCCTGTCCATCGCGCAACTGGTCACCGCGGCCTGGGCCTCGGCTGCAACCTTCCGCGGCGGCGACAAGCGCGGGGGCGCCAATGGCGCGCGCATTCGCCTGGCGCCGCAAAAGGATTGGGAAGTGAACCAGCCCGCCAAACTGGCCAAGGTTCTTCAGACGATGGAGGGGATCCAGAGGGATTTCAATGGTGCGCAATCGAACGGGAAGGCCGGCGGAAAGAGGGTCTCGCTGGCCGATCTGATCGTCCTGGGAGGCTGTGCGGCCGTCGACGCGGCGGCAAAAAAGGCCGGCTATAACGTGAAGGTTCCCTTTGCGCCGGGACGCACCGATGCATCGCAGGAGCAGACCGACGCGAGCTCGTTCGCGCCGCTCGAGCCGACTGCGGACGGCTTCCGCAACTACATCCGCAAGGGGCAGGAGGATTCGGCTGCCGAGCTGCTTCTGGATCGGGCGAACCTACTCACGCTGACGGCTCCCGAGATGACGGTGCTCATTGGCGGCTTGCGCGCGCTGAATGCAAACTTCGGGCACACGGACTATGGCGTCTTCACCAAGCGGCCCGGGGCGCTCACGAACGACTTCTTCGTCAATCTGCTCGACATGAAGACAAAGTGGCAGAAGTCGGGCGGACCTGACGGATTGCTGGAGGGACATGACCGCGCGACCGGCGAGCATAAGTGGACGGCCACGCAAGTCGACCTGGTCTTCGGTTCGAACGCGCAGCTCCGGGCGCTTGCGGAGTTCTACGCGTGCAGCGATGCGGAGCCGGTGTTCGTGCGCGACTTTGTGGCGGCCTGGAACAAGGTGATGAACCTCGATCGATTCGATCTTGCTTGATTTGACCTGGCTTGATTTCACCTTGCTTGATCGCGCTCGCGTGATCTTATGCTGAGGTCTTGAACCAAGACAATCCGTTCTCGAAAAGAGAGGGGGTGCGCCAACCAGCGCGCCCTTTTTCTGTGGGCGGACCATCACATGCGGGGATGGATGGAATAAATCAGACCGAGATAGTCGTCTGTGAGCAGAAAGCTGTCGGGGCCAACGCGGAGCAGGCCGCAGGGCCGCCCATGCACAACAGGCTTGCCGTTCCGGTAGGTCAGAAAGCCGGTGATCCAATCGCGCGGCTTGCGGTCGGACGGCGTGAAGCGGACGACACGGTAACCTGTGCCGATGTGCGGATGACTGGCGCCATGCAGCGCCACGAGAAAGCTCGCGTGAAGCAAGGAATCGCTCGGCGGAAAATAGTCGAAGCCCAAAGGAGAACTATGCGCGATGAAGCTCGTGTAGAGAACGGGCACCTGGGCGCAGCTCGCGAGCGGCGCAGCCGGATGGCCGATTGCCGCGTCCGGATCGGTTATCGGCGCATGCCCTCCGCCCGCGGCCAGGTTCGTTCCCGCCGCAGCCACGCGGCTCTGTCTGCCGTAGACAGAATCATCGTGCGCGCCGCCCGAGATTCGACCCGCCGCCCGTAGATCGTCGAGAGAGGGCAGGGGCGTGTTGTCGTGCACGGCCTTGCCATGATCGAAGTAGCAGGTGGGCCAGCCGTAATTCAGCGGGGCCTTTGCCTGCGCGTCGAGCTCAAAAAATGTGTCTTCCGGTAGCTGGTCGCCGAGATGATCGTCGCCCATATTCGTGGCGAACAGCGCGTCCTGGCCGAACCCCGGGATCGAATGCAGATCAACCGCGTTGCGCAGGCCTTGCGCGATAAGCGTTGCATGTTTTCCGTCCGGATCCATGCGGATGACAGAAGCGCGTGCGGCCTCATACTCGCGGCAATAGTTGCACGAAGAGCCCACCGCGACAAAGATGTGCGCGGCGCCTCGAGCTTCTGTGACGGCGACCGTGCGCGTAAGGTGCCAGCCTCCGTATTTATAACTGAGGCCGTAGTCGGGGAAGCGCATGAGCGTTTCCGGGGCAGACGATGGCGCGGTATCGCCCGCCTTGTACCGGTAGCGGATGAGCTTGTCAGTCAGCGCTACGTAGAGCCAGCTCTGGCCGGTGGCGGCGTCTGTCCAGAAGGCGACATTGTTGGGGTTGCGCAGGTGATCGAGATAGCGAGTGACATGTGTGAAGGTGTGGCTCCCGGCATTCCATCCATCGAGAATGAAGATCGAGCCCTTCGTGTTGTCGGAGATGTCGTAGAGGCCGGTGGCGAAGATTCGCCCATCGGGCGATTTTGAAAAGAAGCGGATCCGGTGCAGCCCGCCGGCAGCGACGTTGATGTCGAAGGCATCCGGGAGAGAAAGCGTGATGGATTTGCCCGGGGCGTACGCGAGGGTATGCGGCGTCTGCGCGAAGAGCGAAGCGGCACAACCGAGGACGCTTGCGAGCAGGAGCACGCGTGGAGGCGAGGGCATAAGATCAGTCTACGGCGGCGCTCCGGCGGCTCAGGCCTGAGCGCCGGCGGTTCAATTGGCCAGCACGGCCCGGTAGCGCACCTTGTTCTTCTTTACCTTTTCGATCGCCTCATTGGCTTTCGCCATGGGAAAGACCTCAGTGGTGGCCTTTACGCCATGCCGCGCCGCCACATCGAGCATCTCGCGCAGCCGGTGCGGGCTTCCGATGGGGCTGCCGCTGATGCTGCGCAGCCCCGCAATGAGCGGAAATGCCTGCATCGTGACCGGTGAAGGGGGTACGCCCACGAAGCACAAGGTTCCGGTGGGGCGCAGCGCCTGGATATAGGTGCCCCAATCCTGGTCGGCGTTGATGGTGGTGAGAATAAAATCCTGCGTGCCCGCCGCTTCCTTCATGGCCTTCGACTCGCGGGTATTTACAAAATGGTGCGCACCGAGGGCGCGCACCTCTTCTTCCTTGGCGGCCGAGGACGAAAACGCGGTCACCTCCGCGCCAAAGACCCGGGCAAACTGCACCGCGATGTGGCCTAACCCGCCAATGCCCACGATGCCCACGCGCGAGGAGGGATTGATGCCGTGCGTGCGCAGCGGGCTATAGACCGTCACCCCTCCGCAGAGCAGCGGCGCGGCGTGTTCGCTCTTCAGGGCCTCCGGAATTGGAATCACGAAACGCGCATTGGCGCGGACGCGGTCGGCGTAACCGCCATGGCGATGAACACAGGTGGCCTCTGAGGCAGGGCATAGGTTTTCCATCCCCCGCGTACACCACTCGCACACGCCGCAGGAGTTCGACTGCCAGCCTAGGCCGACGCGTTGGCCCGCCTCCAGCCGGCGCACTTCGCTGCCCACGGCGGCAACGGTGCCGATAATTTCAT
>DASXFB010000035.1:0-26318 GCA_036489815.1 Occallatibacter sp.
CAACGCTGTCGTGCAGCAATAGCTCTTCACGTCCGCATCCACTCCGGCAATCCTGAAGCGATGGCTTTCCGCACGGCTTCGAGCAGCTCTTCGCGCGTGGCATAGGCGGTTGGATCGATGGGCGCATGGAAGACCACGTGCGCCGTTCCCGGGCGAATCTTCAAGCTGCCCTTGGCCATTATCTTTTCCGTGCCGAAGATCGATACGGGAATGCATGGAGCTCCCGCCTCCTTCGCCAGGTAGAACGGGCCTTTCTTGAACGGCAGCAGCCGGCCATCGCGCGAACGGGTTCCTTCGACGAACGTGGTAATGTGCAGGCCTTTGGCCAGCACCTGGCGCGCCGCGGCAACGCTTTCCTGTGCGCTCTCCACGCGCCCGTCGCGGTCAACGGGAATAAATTCACCCAACTTGAATCCGTATCCCAGCACCGGGACTTTCATGAGCGAACGCTTCAGGAAGGCCGACGTTCTTCCCGGAATACGCGGAATGAGCGCCGGCGGATCGAGATTCGAAACATGATTGGCCATGAAGATGCAGGCAGTGTCTTTCGGTATGCGGTCGAGCCCTTCGGCGGCTACGCGGATTCCGGCCAGCCGATACCCGATCCGCATGATCCCCGTTGCTGCGCGATAGAGGGGCGTCGCGTTGCCGGTGATGACCGCGAGGGGGATCAACACCAGAGCGGCGGGCATGCCGAGAACGAGCATGGTGGCGAGCAGTAGGAAAGAGGCGATCATACCTGGAGAGGCCACCGCAATCAGTCGACGGAAGGGAAGCGTTCCTTCAAGCGCGCAGGCAGTTTCTCATAGATGCCGTCAAAGCCGCCATTCGAAAGAATCGCCACCACGTCGCCCGGCGCGAGTTGCGGAAGGATTTCGTTCACGATCGCGTCCGCATCGGGCTGCAGCTCCGCCCGCGTGCCTTCCGCGTTCAGTGCTTCGACGACATCTTCAGCGTGCAGCCGCTCCGCATCGGGAATCCTTTGCTGCTGGTAGACGCCGGCCAGCACGACGCGGTCTGCCAGGCGAAGGCTGGCCACGAGGTCGGCTTCGAGCACCTTGCGCCGCAGCGTGTTCGAACGAGGCTCCAAGACGGCCCAGAGCCGCGCTTGCGGGTGCACGGCTCGGAGAGCCCGCAGCGTCTCGCGAATGGCGGTTGGATGGTGCGCAAAATCGTCGATGACCGTCACGCCGCCGATCCGGGCGCGCACCTCAAGCCGCCGTTTCACGCTCATGAAGCCGGCGAGCGCTCTCGCGATCGATTCCTTGTCCACCCCTTGTCCGGTTGCAAGCGCGGCTGCGGCCGTGGCATTCAAGGCATTGTGCTCGCCGGCGAGACTCATCGCCAGCTCCAACCACAACCCGTCCTCCCGCCAGACCTCCCATTTTGTCTGGCCCGCTTCATGCCGCAGGTTGCGGAGCCGCCACTGCGCGTTTTCAGAAAACCCGTACCGTTCCACGCGGCAGAATGCCCGCTCCACGCACTCTGACACGTTCCCGCTTCCGTCATAGGCCACGATCAGGCCGCGCCGCGGAACCAGATTCACGAGCCGCTTGAAGGCCGTTTTTACCGCGTCGAGATCGGCATAGATATCCGCGTGATCGAACTCAACATGCGTGAGGATCAGCGCATCGGGAAAATAGTGCAGAAACTTGGGTCCCTTGTCGAAGAACGCCGTATCGTATTCGTCGCCCTCGAGGATGAACGTGCGGGTGGGCCGCAGTTGGAAGCTCGATCCGAAGTTCTCCGCGACACCGCCGATGAGAAACGACGGCTCCCGCTCCGGAGTGTGGCCGGCCGCTGTCTGATAGATCCAGGCCAGCATGCTTGTGGTCGTCGTCTTCCCATGCGTGCCGGCCACGACCAGCGATTCACGGCCTTTCAAAAACTCATCGTGCAGTAGCGCCGCCATCGACGTGAAGGGGATGCGTGCATCGAGGACGCGTTCGACTTCAGCATTGCCGCGTGAGAGCGCGTTGCCGATCACCACCAGATCCGGCGCGGGCTCAAGATTGGCCTCGGCGTAAGGCTCCATTACCGGGATGCCTAGCGCGCGCAGCTGATCGCTCATTGGCGGATAGGCCGCCTTATCGGATCCCGTGATGCGATGCCCCTGCAACTGCAGCAGCCCGGCGAGCGAAGCCATCGCGGTTCCGCAGATGCCGCTCAGATGAATGTGTTTCGATGGTCCACTCATACTGTTCCCGCCGGTTCCTGCAAGCGGAGCCACACTTCGGCGCCCACGGTCAACTCTGCCTCCGCGCCGAACCGCAGCGTTACGTTTTGCCGGGAAACATGCCCGCTGCGCAAACCGATCGCAATCGGCGCATCGATTCCATCGAGCGCGCCCAGGATCGCCTCTTCGATCAGCCCCGGCGCCGCTCCCGGGGAAGCGCACTGCAGCATCTCGCCGAACACCACGCCCCGCACGCCTTCGAGCTTGCCTGCATGGCGCAGCTGCCACAGCATGCGATCGATCTGGTAAGGCTTGACGCCCACATCCTCAAGAAACAGCAATTTGCCCTCTGTCTGCGGCTCCCAGGGCGTACGCAGCAGCGAGACCAGGATACTCAAGCATCCGCCGTACAGGACGCCGCGCGCGTTGCCGCCTTTGAGGGGGCGCAGGCCCTCCTCCGCGCCCACAGAATAGGGTTCGTTTTGCAGAGCCGCCTGAAAACTTTCAAGATGCACGCCATCTTCCAGATAGAAATCGGCGGCCAGCATCGGCCCGTGGAACGCAATCAAGCCGGTTCGGTCCAGCAGATGCAACTGCACGCCGGTGAGATCGCTGTAGCCAAAAAACGGCTTGGGATGGCGCGCAATCCTTGCCGCGTCGAAACCATCGAGCAGGTAGTTCGATCCATATCCGCCACGCAGGCACATCACGGCCTTGGTGTTTTCGTTCTCGAAGGACGCGTAGAGATCGGTCAGCCTCTGCTCCGGGGTTCCCGCAAAATAGAGCGGTCCCCGCTTGAGCGCATGCGCGCCAAGCTTCGGTTCAAATCCCAGCGCGCGGAGCGCGGCGACGCCCCGTTCCAAGCGCTCCGGCTGCGCAAAGCTGGCCGGAGCAATCACGCTGATGGAGGCACCCTTTCGCACGGCACTCGGCTTCATCATCACCATGCCTCGCCGTGCGCGATCAACTTCGCCGGGCCGGTGAGCCGCAGCTCGCAGCCCGGGCCGCCCCATGCCACGGTCTGCGCCCCGCCGGGAGCTACGACGCTGAGTGGAGAAGTGCATCGGTGCAGCGCCAGCATGGCCGTCGCCGAAGCGGACGTGCCCGTTCCCGAAGAACTGGTCGGTCCCACGCCGCGCTCGAAGATGCGAATTTCGATTTCGCGTTCGCTGAGAACGCGCACAAATTCAACATTCGTCTGCTCGGGAAAATCCACGTGCATGCAGATCTCAGCGCCAACCGCGGTCCACGGCTTGCCGCCGACGGTAAACTCGGCGCCGTCCACCACGACGACGAAGTGCGGATTGCCGGTGGAGACCTCGATGCCCACGACATCCAACCCATCCGCGAGCCGGACCGTATGGGGCACGAAGGATGGTACGCCCATCGCCGTGGTCACCTCCACAGTGAACTCCTGATCCGCGCGCACCTCGTCGATGTGGCAAACACGCAGGCCCGCGTCGGTCGCGATTTTGAGTTCGTCGCCCGCCTCGCAGCCCAGTGCTTCGGCCATCCACGCCGCCACGCAACGCGTGCCATTGCCGCTGATCTCGGCAATCGAGCCATCGGCATTGTGCAGCCGGACGCGGCCCGATGTGGGGCCTGTCCACGCAAAGAACTCGACGCCGTCGGCGCCTACGCCGGTGTTGCGCGCGCACAAGCGGCGCGTGAGAGCGGCCTTGTCGTGACCGGCGGCGGCCTTCTCCGTCACAATCAAAAAGTCATTGGAGCAGGCATGCGCCTTGGTAAACGGAATCAATCTTCCTCCGGATCGCGGAAAGTGCGCAGCACATCGATCGCCGGCTCGGCCAGCAACTTCACGCGCAGCTGTTCATGTTGTCTGTCGGTCGCGGTGAGAGAAAAGCTGACCCTCTCCAGGCTGCCGATCGTGTCGCGCTCGACCGTCGTCAATCGCTCGCCGGCATTATCCATCGCATCCAGAATGGATCCGAGCATCAGCGTCTGGTCGTGCCCCCGCGCCTCGTAGATAAGCGGGTAGATCTTCAAATTCGTGCGCCGCTCCAGAAATCCCACCGCTTCGAGAGCCAGGATCACGATGATGCTGGCCGCTGCCGCCGCCGCATAGAGCCCGGCTCCGCACGCCATCCCGATCGACGCCACCACAAACACGCTGGCCGCGCTGGTGAGTCCGCTCACACGGCTGCGGTTATGCAGAATCAGTCCCGCGCCCAGAAAGCCGATGCCCTGCACAATATTCGAAGCCACGCGGCCCTTATCGGGGTTCGCGTCGCCGGCCAGCACCGCCGAGAGTAGCGTGAAGAACGCGCAGCCCATGCAGATGAGCAGGTTGGTGCGCACGCCGGCAGCCTTGCGGTTCGCCTCGCGCTCCACCCCGACGAGGCCGCCCAGCAGGCAGGCCATGAGCAGCCGGCCGATTGCATGATTCACCACCAGCATCTGCTCGAGGCTGTCGAAGTGAAAAGGCTGTGCGATCTGGGTCAATGTCGAGCCCATGGCAATTCCTTGCCCGATGCTAACACCGCTCACCTCGGCTTGTTGAGACTTCCCAAGGGTCACTCGCGATGCCAGGTATCGGAGACATAAATCGTGCCCGAGGGCTGTCCCGCGGCGCTATAACGGCCAACGGCAAGCAACCCGTCCGGGTGGGCCTTGACCGCATGATCGATCGCATCGCCATCGAAGGCGAGCACAATCGCCGCATGCGCGGCCGGCGCCGCCAGCGCACTGCGATAAATGGATTGATCGCTCTCGTTGATCGTCTGCCGCAGCGGAATGCCGGTGAAGGCCACCAGCTCAGGATAAACAGAGGTATTCATCAGCACCGCGCCGCCGGGGCGCCCGGCGACGAGCCTTCGCAACACCGGTGGAATGTTCTCGTCGAACGGGCAGCGCGCCGCGCTATTCTTTGTGCCTTCCACGTAAACCAGCGGCTGGTTCCGCATCACTTTCCATGCGTTCAGCGCGACCAGAGCGGCCATAGCAAGAGCCGCGTAGCGGGTCCAGCGCGGTTTGAACTCGCGCACCAGGCTCAGAAGAAACTGCGCCACGCATCCCAGGCCCAGGGCCAGAGCCGGCAGCAGCTCCATCCCATAGCGCGTGTTGTACCACGAGTGCGGCCACCAGACTGGAATGAAGATCGGCACGGATCCATAGGCAACGGAGTACATATAGAACGGTACCGGCAGCCACAACAGGAGTGTCCACGTAAACCCGCGGCGGCGCATCGCGACCCACGCGCCCGCGGTACCCAGCACTCCGAGCACCAGGCCGAGCTTGCCCCAGGCCGCGGAGAGCGCGTCCATGTCAGACACTTTCAGGAAGAACTGGAGAGATATCCACGGATTGTGCCAGCCCGGATGCAGCGGGCCGGAGCCGGGCATCGCGGTGCGCAACTCGATTGCCTTGGCCGAATAGGGCCCGCGCGCGAAATCGAGCCAATCTCCGAACGAGATCGCGTTATAAACGAACCAGCCAGCCGGAGCCGCAACCAGCAGCGCGCTGGCAATCCAAAAGCTGCGCGAGCGCAGCCGGCCATGCCGGAGCAGCGTGATGCCCATTGCCGTCCACGCCAGCAGCGCGATCACCCATCCGTCATAGCGCGTGTAGACCGCCGCAATCAGTACCGCGCCAATCCAGCCCTGCAGCCGGCGCGCGCGCTCCGGGTCGCGATCCAGACTCGCTCGCCACTCCACCAGCCACACGATCGTCCAGATCATCTCGCACAGAAACAGCGGCTCGGTCATCGCCGTCGTCTGCAGGTAGAGAAGGTTGGGATTCAAGGCGAAGAAGGCGAGGGCCAGTGCGGCCGCCGGGAGCGCAAGCCACCGCCGCGCCAAGCGGAAGATTCCAACGCATGCGGCCAGATACGCGAAGGCCGAAGGAATGGCCCCCGCCAGGCCATCGGCCCACCAGCCATAGACCTGGACAAAGGGCAACATGAGCAGGTGAGGCAGCGGTAGCCACACTGACCCCAACTCCGCCAGCGAGTGAAAGCGGCAATCGATGAACCGGCGCGCGATGTGCAGATGTGCAATGGCATCGCCATAGTTGAGAAGCGCGCCGTGTTCCCAGCTCCATGCGAGCGCGGCCACAGAGGCAACCGCGCAGAGCCCGAACACGGCCCAAAGCTCACGGGTATCCGCGGAAGAACCCGGGAAAGGATCGGATTCCGCGGGATCCGTTCGGATTGCTCTTTCAGTCAAGGTGCGTCAACTCGCGGAACAGATTGAAGCGTTCATCGATCTCTTTGCGCGAGAGCTGCTGCAGGCGCTCGGTGCCGAACCGCTCCACGGCGAACGAGCCCAGAGTGCTGCCGTAGAACATCGCGCGCCGGAATGCGCCCGGCGTCAGCTCCTTTTGCGAGGCGAGATAGCCGAAGAATCCGCCGGCAAAGCTGTCGCCGGCGCCGGTCGGGTCCACGACTTCCTCAAGCGGCAGGGCCGGCGCCCGGAAGGTGCGCGCCGCGCTTTGGTGCTCCGCACTTTTGCTTTTCTGACCGGAGTGATGGAAGAGTGTAGCTCCGTATTCGCCATGTTTCACCACCAGAATGCGCGGCCCCATGGCCATCACGGCCTGCGCGGCCTTCACCAGATTCTTGTCCGAGCCCAGAACGCGGGTCTCTGTATCGTTGATGAGCAGGATGTCCAGCCCCTTCAGGACCTCGAGCAGCGCGGGACGATGATCGTTGATCCAGTAGTTCATCGTGTCGCCGGCCACCAGCTTCACATCGGGCATCTGCTCGCGGACGCGGCGCTGGAGCACCGGATCGATGTTGGCCAGAAAGAGAAACTCCGAATCGCGGTATGCATCGGGAATCTGCGGATTGAATGCGGCGAAGACGTTCAGCTCAGTGTTGTGAGTCTTGGCCTCGTTCAGATTCTCGAGATAAGAACCTTCCCAGAAGAAGCTCTTGCCCGCAGTGTGATCGATGCCGCGGGTGTCGATATTGCGCGCCTTAAAGACGGCCTCCTGCTCCGGTCCGAAGTCCTCGCCCACCACGGCAATCACGCGCACGTCGCAGAAAAAGCTGGCTGCCAGAGAAAAATAGGTCGCCGCGCCGCCAAGGCAACGTTCCCGCCGTCCCGCCGGGGTCTCAATCGAATCGTAGGCAACGCTGCCCACTACTGTAATCGCCATGCCATTGTCCTCTTTCCGAGCAGTTTTAGTGTACGAACTCAAGTTAGCCAACGGGTTCATTCCCGCGATGGATCTCTACGATCCGAGATACTTTCCGAACAGCAGCTTCAGCCGCTCTTTGGCCGCCTGCGGAATCGCGTCCGGCTGAGTCAGCACGGCGAACTTAGCTGCCGACGCGCAGGCGCAGGCGCGGTCGCGCGGCATCGCGGCGACCGCCGCCTTCACCACCTTGCATGCGTTCTCCGCATTCCGGTGCAGCACGGCCACGATCTCTTCGATCGTCACCGCGTCGTGCCCTTCACGCCAGCAGTCGTAGTCGGTGACCATGGCTACCGTTGCGTAGCAGATCTCCGCTTCGCGCGCCAGCTTGGCCTCCTGCAGATTGGTCATGCCGATCACGTCGGCGCCCCAGCTTCGGTAGAGGTGCGATTCCGCCCTGGTCGAAAACTGCGGGCCTTCCATGCACACATACGTGCCGCCCAGCTTGCCCACGACATCCGCGTTGGCGCAGGCATCGGCCGCAGCTTTCGCCACCGTCGCGCATACCGGATCGCCAAAGGCGACATGGCCGACGATGCCATCGCCGAAGAATGTGGACACGCGATGAAAGGTGCGGTCGATGAACTGGTCGGGAATCACAAAGTCGGTCGGCTTGTGCTCTTCCTTCAGCGATCCGACCGCGGAGACGGAGACGATTCGCTCGACCCCAAGCTTTTTGAACGCGTAGATGTTGGCGCGAAAGTTCAGCTCCGAGGGCAAAATGCGGTGTCCGCGGCCGTGCCGCGCCAGGAACGCGACCTTACGCCCTTCGAGCTCACCCAGCACAAACGGATCGGAAGGCTCGCCAAAGGGCGTCTCCACGCGTTCCTCGTGCACGTTGGTAAATCCGGGCATTGAATAAAGGCCGCTGCCGCCGATGATGCCGATCTCTGCTTGCGCCAAGTCCTTGCTCCTTATGCAGCTTTTAAACTGTCAGCTTTTCCCCGGTAAATCACGGGGCTGTGGTGCACAAAACAAACTGAAGGCCGAGAGCTGACTGCAGACAGCTTCTCACCGCTGGTCGATCAGCCGGATCGTCTCCGTGATCACGTCGCCATCGATCGTGAGGCTATGCGCGCTGATCTTATCCATCGTGTCCTGCGCCGTGTGGTGATAGCTATCGTTCGGCCCGTAGTCGAGGTCGATGATATCGATCGAGGGCACGCCTCGCTGGACGAACGGCAGGTGGTCGTCTTCGACGGCCATCTCTTTCTGGAAAAAGTAGCGCTCATCGCCGAACTTCTTCGCCGCCTGCCGCACAAGATCGATCAGCCATGCGGTTGAGTTCGTCTCCCGCTGAATGTCGAGATCCTTGTCCCCGATCATGTCGGTGAGGATGAAGGCCTTGATCCGTCCTAACGTTCCATCCCGTCCCCAGCGGGCCGCCAGGTGCCGGCTGCCGTAGGTCGAATCGGTATCGGACCAGCTTTGAATCGCTTCTTCGCCATCGAAGAACACCAGCCACACCGAATAGCCGTCAAGTTTCTTTCCGCGCGCTGTCTCTTCGCGCAACCGGTCGGCTAAGGCCATCAGCAGACCGGTGGTGGCCGCGCCGTCGTTCGCGCCCACGAAGTTGATGTTCCGCAAGGGATAGTTGGTCTCGTAATGCGTGCCGAGCACGATCACGCCCGGCTTCGAGCCGGCAAAGCGGACGATGAAGTTGCGCATGCCCACTGCGCCGATGGGCGTGTCCGCCGTAAATGTGTCTTCTTCGCACGGATCGTGCAGAAAATGGCTGCGCAGGAACTGCTCGGCTTTTACGTGGCCCGGGCCCGTGGGCCAGCGCGGCCCGATCGCAGCAAACTCGCGAGCGTATTCGTAGGCCCTGGCTCCGTCAAAGTGCTGCGCCTGCGCTGCGAAAGGGAAGCACAGCACGAGCGCCGCCGCGAGCGTCATCAAGCTGGAAAAGGAGATCCATGATCGGCGCGACATCATCACGGAGCCTCGTCGGGCTTCCGCCGCGAAGGATGCACCCACCACGCCACGCCAATGCCGATCATGTAAAGCGAGAGCATGGGAATCGCGTAGATGCACATCGTCCACGGATCGGGACTGGGGCAGATAAAGGCGGCCACCAGAAAGACGGCCAGAATGGCGTAGCGGATGTTCTTCCACAGGAACTTCGGACTCACGATGCCGAACATCGCGAGAAAGAAGATCAGAATGGGCATCTCAAAGCTGATGCCAAGCCCGAGAATCACCGAAAGGAAAAACCCCGTGTACTCCTCGATGGTGACAATCGGATTGAATTTGCTGCCGAAGCCGAGAATGAGAATCTTCAATGCGCCCGGCAGCACAAAGAAATATCCGAAGCTGGCGCCGGTCAGGAACAGGGTTATCGTAGCCGCCATGAAAGGGATCACGAAACGCCGTTCTTTCTGGTAAAGTCCCGGAGCGATGAACAGCCATACCTGGTAAAGAATGAAGGGCGACGCCAGAATCGCTCCGCCGATGAGCGCTACCTGCAGATACAGGTTCAGCGGATCCATCGGGTGCGTGTAGTTCAGCTTGATGCCCAGCTTGCCCAGCGGCTCCTGCACAAAGCCGTACAGCCGCTCGTGGAAGATGTAGGCCACGATGAACCCCGCGGCCAGATAGGCAGCCGAGTGGATGATGCGTTTGCGCAGCTCCTCCAGATGCTCCATCAGGCTCATGCCCGGGAGATCCGCGCGCTCGCTCACGGCTTTTCGCGCCTTATCGATTGCGTCGCCGGGATCAACCATCGTGGGTGGTTTGCTCCGTTACCTCGCGGGAGGCTTCTCCTGCGGGTTCTGTATCCGCGGACACGGGATGCTCCTGCGCGCCTTCGCCCCTGCCCGGCCGCGACGCGGCGACAATCTCACCCGTAGAAGGCGGCAGAATGCGCGGATAACTCTCTTCCGGCGAGGTCTCGTTTCCGCCGGCATCACGCCGGGTATCTTCGGAAGGCAAAGGGCTTTCGGCCGCAGAAGAAGACAGCTCCGTTTCAGCGGCAGTAGGCGCCGGCGGGGCCGTCTCTACGGGCGGAGCCGGCGGGTTGAGCGCCAGAGCCCGTTGCCGTTCCGCTTCTTCGCGCTTGCGACGGTCGGCCTCTTCAGAGGTCCGCAATTCTTCTTCCATCTGGAACTTGAAGTCGTTGGAGGCCTTGCGGAACTCGTACATCAACTTGCCGATCTGCCGGCCAATCTGCGGCAGCCGCCGCGGGCCAAAGACCACCAGCGCCAGAACCATCAGGATCAGCGAATCTGCCATCCCCAGGTTGGCTTGTTCAATTGGCGGCGGAATTCCCATGAAGAATCATGATACCTGCCCGTCGTCAGCGCTCACAAACTTAGCGCCTGCACCGTCGCCCGAGAGAACAATTTCGAGCTTGTTCGCAAATCCCCCACTTCCACCCACCGGGCTGCTCCAGTCATAAACCGGTTTATGGCTTGGGCTCCCGCGAGCCGGAAGCGGGCCGGCCCGCGCGTTATAATATCTTTATTGCTGCCCTCAGCCGGTTGAATCACGAATCGACTCGAGCTGATGCCGCATCGTTATAACTGGACCGCAACAACCCCGTGGATGGGGTTTCGGAGCCGGGGCGAAAGCCCGACGGATCGAAACAGTGCATTCACTGCGGCCTGATTGCTTTCAACATCCCCGTCCAATTTTTGGACTGAAGGCGGAAGAAATGACTCTTGTTTTCGATGAATTGACGGCACCCCCGTCTGTCACGGGGGAAGACTTCTGCAGCCTGGAAAACTATCTCGCGCTCCCCGATCGCTCAATGGACGACCGCATCGCGCAGGCTCGGGCCCGGCTCGGTTCCACCACCATCCTGCTTGGCCACCACTACCAGCGCGACGAAGTGATACGGTTTGCCGACTTTACGGGCGACAGCTACAAGCTCTCCAAGATCGCTGCGGAGACTCAGGCTAAGTACATTATTTTCTGTGGCGTGCATTTCATGGCGGAAAGCGCTGACGTTCTGGGCCGGACCGGCCAGCAGGTGATCCTGCCCGACCTGAACGCAGGCTGCTCCATGGCCGACATGGCCGAAATCTCACAGGTGGAGGCTTGCTGGGAGGCGCTGGAGCGCGCGGGTCTCGCCGATGAGACCGTTCCGCTGACCTACATGAACTCGACCGCGGCGATCAAGGCTTTTTGCGGGGAACGCGGCGGCCTGGTCTGCACCTCCTCAAATGCCCGCGCTGCCTTTGAATGGGCCTTCGCCCGCGGCAAGCGCATTCTTTTTCTGCCTGACCAGCATCTCGGCCGCAACACCGGCTATGCCATGCAGATCCCGCTGGAGGAGATGGCTGTGTGGGATCCATGGGCGATTCAGCTACCCGGCGGCCCGACCCCCGGGGGGCAGAGCCTTGCCCGGCTCGCACAATGCCGCATCCTGCTGTGGAAGGGCCACTGCGCCGTCCACCAGCGATTTCTTCCCAGCCACGTGGACCAGGTCCGCGCGAAATACCCGGGAATCCAGGTGATCGTGCATCCGGAGTGCCGGTTCGAGGTTTGCCAGAAGGCGGATGCGCTCGGCTCGACGGAACGGCTCATCGCTCTCGTCGAGCAGGCTCCCGCCGGAGCTACCTTCGCCATCGGCACGGAGATTCACCTGGTGAACCGGCTCGCCCGGCGCTTCGCGCCGCAGGGCAAAAAGATCATCACCCTGGACGATACCGGCTGCCTGTGCACCACAATGTACCGCATCAGCCCGCAGCATCTTGCCTGGGCGCTCGAAAATCTTGTGGAGGGACGGGTGGTGAACCGCATCCACGTACGTCCAGGCGCGAAGCGCTGGGCGCGCGTGGCTCTCGATCGGATGCTGGAGATTTAACCGGGCATGAGCCGCCGGCTAATCCGCGCCCTACCGAAGAAGGCTCAACCACTGAGAAGGAATGGATAGTCCGAGTATGCCCGGAGGAACCCCCGCCGCCAATGCCTCGATGGGCTGAGGCGGATTCCACCGTTGGGTGATGTGCCTGTGCCGGAACTGCGGCGTATGGTAATGTGTAGGCTGTTTTCCGATGAAAATCTTTACTCTCGATGAAGCTCAGTCGCTACTTCCCGTGCTCGAATCACTGCTCAAGCGTGCCATGGAGGAGAAGCACAGCGCCGAAGAGATTGATTCCGATCTTGCTGGGCTCGCCCAGCGCATTTATCTCTCCGGCGGAATGAGGGTAGATGCCGCCGGCGTGGCTGAACAGCGCAACGCGATGGAGGCTCATCTGAAACGGGTGCGCGAGACCATCGCGGAGATCGATGCCATCGGTGTTCAGATGAAGGACCTCGACTCCGGCCTGTTGGATTTTCCGTTCCGGCTCGATGAAGAGATTGTTCTACTCTGCTGGCGCATGGGCGAACTCGCGATCGAGCATTGGCACTCGGTCGAGGCCGGCTACCAGGGTCGGCAGCCCGTGGACGAGCGTTTTCGCCGCCGGACTAACTCGGGCGGCCGTCCCAACTGAGCCCCGGCAAATTGCGCCGGGCCGAGATCCGCAGCCTGGCAACGCCGAAGACCCCTGGCCTTGCTCTGTCCGCCGATGCTCATTATTCCGTGCTGCATCCTCTTCCAACGGACAGAATCAAATCGGTTATCGGCAATTGATTCCGTTCCATTTCGAGCGCTGGCCCGTGCCTTTGCGTCTAATCGGGCAGCAGCATATTCCCTTACTGAGCTGAATCCTGTGCGGATGAAGCATGCAAGAATTGGCCACGGACCGGCGATGCCCGAGGAGTGACGATGAAGATCGGAAAGTGCGCGCGGCTCTTGCTCGCCGTGACGCCAGTTTTGGCTGGATGCGGCAATTTTTGGAAGGCCCCCAGCTCTACAGGCACGGGCACGACCTCCACCAGCCTTTCGAGCGGCTACTTCTACGTGCTGAATCAGGCAACCAGCCAGATCGTCGCGTATGACATCGTCTCCGGCGCGTTGACCCAGATTGCCGCTTACACGCTCTCCGCGGCGCCTACGGCCATCGCCATTGCGCCGACCGGCAGCTTCCTGTATGTGAGCACGGTCGCCGGAATCTATCTTTACGACATCAACTCCAATGGTGGGCTGACCATCGGCAACAACAGCGGAGTCGTCTCTTCCGATCCGGCAACGTCGATTGCGATCGATCCATCCGGGGCGTGGCTGGTGGACGCGGTTCAAGGCACCAGCGGATTTCAGCTCGACGCCACGCCGATCACATCCTCGGGCACATTTACCGGCGGTACGGTGGCCACCCGCCAATATGCCGTCACGAATGCAACGGTGCATCAAGTGGTCCTCTCTGACGACGGCCAGCATGTCTTTACAGCTGTCGGCGCCGGCGGCACGGTCGTGGTTCCTTTCGCCTCCGGTCAATCAGCGCCTCTCGGGTCAAACGGCACCGTGATTCAGCCCGTGACCAGCGGAGGCTCCGCGCTCTCGGTTGCCGTGGATCCCTCCTCGACGCCGAGGCTCTTCTACATCGGCGAAAGCCTGGCCTCGGGCGGCACCACTGGCGGGTTGCGGATCTTCAATTACAGCTCGCTTGGCGGAACGCTGACGCAGGTCTCGGGCTCGCCGTTCCCCAGCGGAGGCCTTGCGCCCAACGCCATCCTGCCGGTCGCCAACGGCGATTACGTCTATGTCGGCAATGGCCAGGGAGCCAGCACCGCGGGCAATATCACCGGCTTCGCCATTACCGCGAGCAGCAGCGCCTACACTGTCGCCAGCGGAAGCACGGTGGCCACGGGTATCCAACCCTTTGGATTGGCCGAAGACAGCGATTCCAATTTTGTGCTGGCGGCCTCGCAGAGCGGCAACTCTGACTTGGAAGCCTACATCTTCGACGCCACCACCACCGGCAAATTGGACGTCGCCCTTACGTCTTCCACCGGCACCGACCCAACGCAGGCGATCGCCGTGGCGGCAGCGCCGTAGCGCCCCGATCTTCGCCTCTGACAATCGCACCGAAGGCGGGTGGAGCGCGGCGGAACAATGCCTGGCGGCAAACTGCCCGTCCTGAAGTGCTATCCTTAAACAGAACTCTCCAGGCTGTGTTCAAACCACCCCCAATCTTTTTCGTCTCGCTCCGTGACCCCCGCCGGTTCCAATTTGCGCTTTGTGGACTGGCACTCGGTCTCTGTGTGCTGGCTGCCGGTTGCGGCCGGCTTCATCAGCAGTCGGCAGAGAGGGTCTACGTCTCGGCGCGCTCGATGTATCTCCACGACCGCGTGGCCGCGGTTTCCAATCGCGTGGCCCAGGTGACCAACGGCGAGCCGCTCGAGATCGTCGAGCATGGTCACCGCTTCTTGAAGGTCAAAACAGCGAAAAACGAGATCGGCTGGATTGAAGACCACGCGGTGATCGACCAAAAAACCTACTCTTCTTTCGTCCAGCTCGCCAATGAACATAAGCAGGATCCGGTCACTGCGACGGCAACCCTGCGGGACGATCTTTACATGCATCTGCTGCCCGGCCGCGAGACGGAGCATTTCTATCTGATCCCCGGTGATGGCAAGGTGCAGCTGCTCAGCCGGGCTACCGTGGCCAAAGCTGCCACGCCAGGCTACGCGCCACTGGCGCATCTGGCCGCGCCCGCAGCCGGGAAAGGCAAAACGCCGGAGGTTAACACGCCGCCGCCGGTGCTGGAAGACTGGTGGCTGGCCCGCGACAGCCAGGGACATATCGGCTGGCTGCTGGGAAGCCGTCTCGACGTCGATGTGCCGGATGAGATCGCCCAGTATGGGGAGGGGCAGCGCTTCGTTGGGGCGTGGCTTCTTACCAAGGTGACGGATCCTGACGCCGACAGGCCCGACCACGAGGTCCCCGAGTATCTGACGGCGCTTGCCCCGCCCAAGTCGGGATTGCCCTTTGATTTCGACCAGATTCGCGTCTTTACCTGGAGCAAGAACCATCATCGGTATGAAACCGCCTTCCGGGTTCATCCTATCCAGGGCTATCTTCCCGTCCGGGTTTATTCCGTGGACACGCCCACGGGGCCGGCGCCCGCTTTCAGCTTCCAATTGGGAAGCGGCGAAGGGGTTTCCACCGACCCGGCAACGGGGATCACGCGTCCTGCCCTGCCGCGGACGATCAACTACGAGATGATCGAGACGCAGGTCAAGCGCATCGGGCCCGATCTGGCGCCGATACCGGTTCTGCATTCTGAAGAATCCAAGGCAGAGGCGAAAAGATCCGAGCGGCGGAAGGCCCGCTAGCGCGATGGCAGGAATGGTGTAGTCTGGTGTGCGGACGGGGAAGCGTTTACCTGAGGTGGGCTCGATGAGCATCGTTGCCGGCGTCGATTTCGGCACACTGAGCGTGCGGGTTACGCTGGTTGACAGCGGCAGGGGGCCGATCGGCACGGCTTCGGCGCCGTACGCCCTGCATCGGCGACGCGACGACCCGAACTACGCTACGCAATCGCATGCCGACCAGATGACAGCGCTTGCCGCTGCGACGCGCGAAGTGCTCAAGAATACGGGCGTGCAGGGGGATGCCGTTGCGGCCATTGCGCTCGACACAACCGGCTCCAGCGTGATCCCGGTTGGTGAAGGGTTGGAGCCGCTGGATGAGTACTACCTCTGGTGCGATCATCGCGCCTTTGCCGAGGCCGAGGAGATTACCCGCAAGGCGCATGAGTTGGGCTTTGAAGGGATCGAGTGGTGCGGCGGCGTCTACTCGCACGAGTGGGGCTTCGCCAAGCTGCTGCACTGGCTGCGGCACAATCCTGAAAAGCGCGCCCGGTTCGTGACGGCTCTCGAACATTGCGACATGGTGGCAGCCACTCTGAGCGGGGTGACCCGCGTGGAGGACCTCAAGCGCAGCGCCTGCGCGATGGGCCACAAATGGATGTGGAACCCGAAGTGGGGCGGTCTGCCGCCGGAGGAATTTCTGGTCGCCGTGGATCCTTTATTTGCGGGCATCCGCGCGAAGATGGGCGGCGAGTATCAGACCAGCGACCGCGTCGCCGGGCATCTCTCAGCAAAATGGGCTGAGGCGCTCGGACTTCGTGCGGGGATACCGATCCCCGTCGGCGCGTTCGACGCGCACTGGGACGCGATCGGTTCGAACATCCGCGAAGGCGACGCGGTCAACGTTGTCGGCACATCCACCTGCATCATCGCGATGGCGCGCAAGGCCGAGCTTGTTCCTGGCGTCTGTGGCGTTGTTCCGGGCAGCGTCCATCCCGAATACACAGGAATTGAAGCCGGGCTCTCCGCAACGGGCGATATTTTTGAAGCGATCGCGCGGCGCGCCAACACCACGGTCGCAGCGCTCTCTGAAGGGCTGGACGCTTATCGCGCCGGGCAAACGGGGCTCTTGCGCCTGAGCTGGGACAATGGCGACCGCACGGTGCTTGTGAATCCTGAACTCGGCGGCATCACGCTGGGCTGGAACCTGGTGCACACGGCGCAGGACGAGCTGTTCGCGGCCATCGAAGGCACGGCCTTTCATACGCGGATCATTCTCGAGAGGATGGCAGAGCATGGCGTGCGCATCGATCGCGTGATCAACGCCGGAGGCATTCCGCAGAAGAGCGAAGTGCTCAACCGCGTGTATGCCAATGTGTTGAACAAGCCGGTGCTTGTGCCAGCGGGCATTCCCACCAGTTTGGGGTCAGGGATTTTTGCGTTACTGGCAGCAGGCGCTTACAAGAGCGTGGAAGAAGCGCAGGCCGCGGTCTGCCTGCCCTTGCGCACGGTCGAGCCGGATGCAAAGGCGGCTGCAGTGTACGAGCGGCTGTACCGGTTATACCGAGATGTCTACTTCGCGCTGGGCACCGGCGATGCTGCACCGATTGCGCTGGGCAAAGTGTTGCCCGAGCTGAGGAAGATAGCCGCGGAGGCGCGGAAGGGAACCTAAAACCATTCTCCAGAGCGGCTCTTTTTGAGTGGCCTGGGGGCCGCTGCTCCCTCCGGATTTTTCTCAACCTGCCATTTGAATTCCCGCTGAACAAATTGCCCGCTATTTTCAGTTCTTAGTTCCTGAGAACGATTCCCTATTCCATGCATCACTGCTGCTGCTGCATCTGCTGCAAATCGAGGAAGGGGATTTCGGGCGCGGGGGATTGCTGCGCGCGCTCGACGAGCACGCTCCAATCTTCCGGAATGGGCAGCTTGCGGTCGAGTGCCGGCGCTTGCTCGCTGGCTTCCACCTGTACCGCAACGTAAAGCTCGCTGTCGGTTTTGCCGCGGAAGATGCCGTGAGTGGGTGGAACATCCGCATAATCCCGGCCGATTGCCGTGCGGATATGCCGATGATGCGAGATCAGGTTGTTGGTCGGGTCGAAGCCGACCCAGCCCAGGTGCGGCAGCAACGCCTCGACCCAGGCGTGGGTTGCGTCCGGTGTGGAGCGGTCGTGGTCTTCGCGGCCGCGATAGAGATAACCGGAGACATAGCGCGCGGGAATGCGCACGTGGCGGAGAAGAGCGATCATTGTGTGGGAAAAGTCCTGGCAGACGCCTTTGCCGCTGACAATGGCTTCATCGATCGGTGAGTCGACGCGCGTGTGGCTCGGCACGTACTCGAAGTAGTTATAGAGCCGCTGGTTCAGCTCATGGACAAGCATGAGAGGATCGTCGCGGCGGGTGACGCCCATCTGCTTAGCGAGCAGCGTGACGGCCGGAGTTTCGACGGCGAAGGTGCTGGGCAGCAGCATCTCCCAGTAATCGCCGCCGGCGACCAGATCGTCGAGCGCCTCCCAGGCGTCGGGCGAGAGAAAGCTAGGCACGTCGGCCATCGGCTGCTGCTCGACGACTGACTCGGCGACGATCACCAGCTGATTGTGCTCGCCGGGAATATCGAAATGCTGCACGTTGTTTCCCAGGTGATCGCGATAGCTGAAGACGCGGCACCGCGGGCTCACGGAGAGCGAAAAGGTGAGGCAGTGCTGGCTCGTGTCAGAGCGCGGATGCATGCGCGTCTCCATGATGCTTTCGCTGATGGGGCGCGAGTAACGGAAACGCGTGAGATGCCGAATGGAATAAAAGTTCATGGATATTTCGCTGCCTCGGGGCTAGAGCGGTTTCGATTCGCTTGTTGAAATTTCTCGCATCGTCAAAGGCGGTCTTTTCTCGGGGAAACGGTCACTTGGCGTTTCCCATTCTCTAAGCATCAGAATCGAAATCGCTGTAAAGGCCGATCCGTTTTTTGGCTGCTCTTCGGCGCGGCTGAAACCATGCCCTTTCAAAACATCTTTCGCTCGGCGTTTTCGGCACAAATCGAGTCGTGCCCTGTTGCAAAACAACCTTCCCAATCTTTCCGTTCTGCAAGGTCCTCAGACCGCCAGCGCGGATTGGATGGAGTAGTGAACGAAGTAGCGATACGTCAGCTCGTGGATGTGCAGGCACTGCTCGCGGATGGTATGGAGAAATGCCGCCGGATCGCCCGAGAGAATTTCGCCGACAGTGGTAAAGCCGAGCATGGCGTGGAGCCGGCCGATGCCCGCCGTCAGATCATCGGGCGACCGGCGCCTGCCTGTGCGCTGAATCGATTCGATAGCAATGCGGATGCAGTCCACGCAGTAGCGCAGCGCATGCGGAAAGTCGCGGTTCAGCAGCAGGAACTCGACGATGCGGTCGGGCGTGAGGTCCGCGGTGTACACCTGGCAGTAGGCCTCGAAGGCCGTGCAGCAGCGCAGCAGCCCTACGAGTTCGAGATACTGGGCGCCGGTGTGCTCGCGCTCCTGGGTGTGGAATAACTCGGGCTGATAGACCTCGAGCAGCGTAGCGGTGGCATAGGCGCGCTCAAGAGAGCGGCCCAGCCGGATAAACTGCCAGCCTTGGCCGTGGATCATGGTGGACGCGCCGACGCCCTGGAAAAGGTGAATGCCGTCAACTACGGAGGCCAGCATATCGCTGATGCTGGAACTGAACTGTGCCTGCGCATGCGGCGAGTGCATCTGATGGAAGAGCCGGTTGAGGCGCTGCCATTGCTCGGTTGAGATCTCCTCGCGCACCTGGCGCGCATTCTCCCGCGCCCCGTTGATGCAATAGGTGACGGAAGCCGGATTGAGGCTGTCGAAGACGAGCTTGCGCGCCATCGACTCCAGCGAACCGTCCCACTCCATGTCGGCTGGATTGCCGAGCGAAGCCATCATGCGCTGCCAGCGCGTCTCCGCTTTGGCTCCGCCCGTGTCGAGCATCAGGCTGATGGTCACGTCAAGCTGGCGCACGGTGTTTTCGGCGCGCTCCAAATAGCGGCTCATCCAGTAGAGGCTGTCGGCAACGCGCGAAAGCATCGTCGTACCCTCCCGAACGTGATGACTGATTGCTATTCCAGAACCCATGTGTCCTTGCTGCCGCCGCCCTGTGAAGAGTTCACCACCAGCGAGCCTTTTTCGAGAGCCACGCGGGTTAACCCGCCGGGAACGACGTTCACCTTGTCACCGAAGAGAATGTAAGGCCGCAGATCGATGTGGCGCGGCTCGAGCCGGCCGCCGATCAGACACGGCGCGCGCGAAAAGTCGAGCGTAGGTTGCGCGATGTAATTGCGGGGGTTGGCCTGGATCTGGAGCGCAAACTCCTCCCGCTGCCGCGCGGTCGATTGCGGCCCGATCAACATGCCGTAGCCGCCGCTTTCACCCACTGCCTTCACCACCAGCTTGTCGAGATTAGCCAGCGCGTGGCGGCGGTCTTTCTCTTCGCTCAGCAGAAAAGTCTCGACGTTCGGCAGGATCGGATCCTCGCCCAGGTAATAGCGGATCATGCGGGGAACATAGGCATACACGGCCTTGTCATCCGCGAGCCCGGTGCCGAATGCGTTGGCGACCGTCACGTTGCCGGCCCGATAGGCGTTGAAGAGCCCCGCGCAGCCCAATGCCGAGTCGCCGCGAAAGATCAGCCGATCGCTGAAGTCGTCGTCCACGCGGCGATAGATCACATCCACGCGCTTGAGCCCGTCCGTGGTGCGCATATAAACGATGTTGTCGTGGGTGACCAGGTCGCGGCCTTCGACGAGATCGATCCCCATCTGGCGGGCAAGATAGGTGTGCTCGAAGTAGGCGGAGTTGAAGACGCCGGGCGTGAGCAGCACGATATTCGGCTCCGGACGACCTTCAGGGGCCAGCGAGCGCAGTGTGGAGAGCAGCACCTGCGGATAATGCTCGATCGGCTTGACGCCGTAACTCTGAAAAAGCTGCGGGAAAGTCCGCTTCATCACGCGGCGGTTGGTGAGCATGTAACTCACGCCCGAGGGCACGCGCAAATTGTCTTCGAGCACAACGAACTCACCGTTCGAGAGACGCAGCAGGTCAGAGCCCACGACGGCGATATACACATTGCGGGGTACCTGGAGGCCGCGCATCTGTCGTCGATAGTGCTTGCAACTATAGACCAGCTCACGGGGCACGACGCGATCGTTCAGGATCTTGCCCTCGGAGTAGACGTCGCGCAAAAAAAGATTGAGCGCCGTGATGCGCTGGGTGAGGCCGCGCTCGATGCGGTCCCACTCGGCGGCCGTCACCAGGCGCGGCAAAAGATCGTACGGAAAGATGCGCTCGGTGCCCTCGTCGCGCCCATAGACCGTGAAGGTGATTCCCTGCGTCAGGAATGCGAGATCGGCCGATTGCTTGCGGCGCTGCAACTCGTCCGCGGGCAGGCTGGCCAATGTCTCGGCAAGCGCGCGGTACTGCGGACGCAGGTCCCCGCCCGGCTCCCGCATCTCGTCGAAGGCCTCGTCGAGCGGATAGTCGCCAAACAGCGCGTCGAGTTCGAGTGAGTGGCCGGCGCTCATGGGTCGGTAGGGAGCTTTCTTTGGCGCGGATTCAGAATGGGCGAAGGAATGGCGATTCTCGAGGGAGAATATCTTCTGATCTCCACCGATCTTCGAGCAAGCTCCGCCTATGCCTGTTTCATCGTTTCTATCACGCGGGATATAAAGGCGCCATCAGGAAAGAGCATGGGACGCCCGGCCCCCACCGGCGTGGAAGCAACTGAGGCCGCGGACCCGCGCCGGCGAGCCGCCGGTGTGGAAAAGCAGCCCTAGGCTCGAACGCGCGAGACGCTCGACCGCTTCATCGATCCCCTGCCGGTTCCTGCTCGATTGACTCCCTTTGGGGCGTCAAGAAGCAGCGAGCGCTGTCGGGCTCCATCGCCGACGTGCGCTGGAACGGACGCGGCCCATAGGGTTCAGCTCGCGCCTGGGGAAGAGCAGGGAAGCGGGGACTCAAACCAGAGGCAGGACAAGCGCGCAGTCGGGTTTTCTCGAGTACTCTGGGAATTCAGGAGAATTGGTCCGAATGGTCCGATCTGCGCGCATGACCTTTGCAACGGTGGCTGTTGTTGCTCTTGTTGCTGTCCTGGCCCGATCGCAACAGCCTGCACCGGAGGCGCCCCAAGAAGGCTACATCCGCGCGCACTACACAAAATATGAGTTCCGCATCCCCATGCGCGATGGCGTGCGGCTGTTCACCTCGGTGTACGTGCCCAAACAGACCGCTTTTCCGGAAGACCCGGGCCCGTATCCGTTCCTCATGGACCGCACGCCGTACAGCGTCGCTCCTTATGGCGAGGACCGTTACCCGCCACACCTTGGGCCCTCCGACGAGTTGGAGAAGGCGGGTTACATCTTTGTCTACCAGGATGTGCGCGGCCGCTGGATGAGCGAAGGCCAGTTTGTGGAGATGCGGCCGCACATCGACCAGAAGAAATCACCGAAGGATGTCGACGACTCCTCCGACACCTACGACACGATCGAGTTTCTGCTCAAGCATGTGCCGAACAACAACGGCAAAGTTGGGATATGGGGCATCTCGTATCCAGGCTTCTATACTTCCGCGTCCATCATCGACTCCCATCCGGCAATTGCAGCCGCCAGTCCGCAGGCGCCGATGACGAATCTTTTTATGGGTGACGATTCCTATCATGGCGGAGCCTTCATGCTTTCGGCGAACTTCGATTTTTACGCGCCGTTCTTCTACCCGCAAAGCAATCCGGAACCTGCGGAGCCTCCGGCAACGTTCAGTTTCCCAACGCCGGACAGCTACGAGTTCTATCTGAAGGCCGGCAATATCGCCAACCTCGAAACAAACTATCTCAAAGGCTCCAACTGGCTCTTCGATGACCAGTTCAAGCACGACACATACGACGACTACTGGAAATCGCGCGATCTGTCGCTGCACATGAAAAATGTGAAATGTGCGGTGCTGGTGGTGGGCGGATGGTTCGACGCGGAAGACCTCGAGGGGCCGTATCGCACCTTCTACGCGATCGGCAAATTCAACCCGGATACGCCTTCAACCCTCGTGGAAGGCCCTTGGGTGCACGGCGGGTGGGCGCGTAGCGACGGCAGCCATCTGGGCGATGTGCAGTTTGACGCGAAGACCGCGGACTACTTCCGCAGCCAGATTCAGTTTCCTTTCTTCGAGCATTATTTAAAGGGGAAAGGCGAGACGCTGCCGAAGGCCATTGTCTTCGAGACGGGGACGAATGTGTGGCGCCGGCACGATGCATGGCCGCCCAAAGCCGCTACGCCCAAGACACTCTATTTCCATGCCGGCGGCAGGCTCAGCTTCGATCCGCCAACCGAGGAGAAGAGTGAAGACGACTATCTGAGCGATCCCAGCCATCCGGTGCCGTTCGTGGGCTACACGACCGATACGGTCCCGCAGCGCTACATGGTCGACGACCAGCGGTTTGCCCATTACCGTCCGGACGTGGTGACGTACGAGACGGACCCGCTTGCGGAAGATGTAACGATTGCCGGGCCGATTTCGCCGCGCCTGAAAGTGGCGAGCTCTGGCACCGATTCCGATTTCGATGTGAAGCTGATCGATGTGTATCCGGAAGATTTTCCCGATTCGCCGGGCGGCGAAACTGGCAAGCGCGTCGTTGACGCGCCGCCGCTACACATGGGCGGCTATGAGCAACTGCTGCGCGGAGAGCCCTTTCGCGCCAAGTTCCGCCATAGCTGGGAGAAGCCCGAACCGCTTGTGCCAGGCGAGGAAACGGAGATCAACTTCACCATGCCGGATCTCTATCACACCTTCCGCCGCGGTCACCGCATCATGGTGCAGGTCCAGAGCTCGTGGTTTCCGCTGACGGACCGCAATCCGCAGACCTTCACGGACATACCCTACGCCAAACCCGAAGATTTCCAGAAAGCCACAGAGCAGATCTTTCACCAGAGGGACGCCGCCAGCGGAGTGGAAGTGCTGGTGATGCCGCATCCGTGAAAAAATTGCCGAAACCGGAGCGAGATATCCCCCTCGTTCGTCTGTACTGAAGCGGCACTACACCTTGCGGGACGTGAAGGGACGGCTTTCGGGATTTTTATTCGCTGCGGGCCCGGCGGACAGGTCAATGTTTCATTGCGGAAGGTTTTCACCGCGGGACGTGTTCACTGCGGAAGGCAAGCCGCTCCGGTATAACCTTTGAAAATTCTGCACTGATGGAAAGACTGCCTCGGACAAACGAAGAGGGATACACAGTGAAATCCATAACAATTCGCCGCACAAGCATTTTGAGCCTCTCTTTTTTCGCCACAGCCTCGTTCCTGACGGGCTGCGGCAACTTCTGGCAGAGTCCAAACGGCACGGGCACCGGGACCGGCACCACCACATCCACTACCACGCTCACCGCATCCCCCACGTCAGTCGCGGAGGGCGAGAGCGTGACTTTGACGGCAACCGTTTCACCCTCGGTCGCGACTGGAACCGTGACGTTCTATAACGGCACAACCTCGATCGGTTCCGGCACGCTGAGCTCGGGAACGGCGACCGTGACAACCACATTCGGCGCCGTCGGCACGGAGTCGATCACGGCCACTTACGGCGGATCGAGCACGTATGCCGCGAGCAATTCGAATGCCGCCTCCGTTACTGTGACCGCGCCGGCGGGCGGTGCATCCATTTCCACCCCGCTCCAGGTCTTGGCCCCCACGGCCAAAGAGGACGCGAACGTTACTTTGACGGCCGCTGTCTCCTCCACAAATGCAACGGGAACCGTTACTTTCTACGACAGCTCAACTTTGCATCCGCTGGGAACGGGGACTGTCAGTGCGGGCAGCGCAACCCTGTCGACGAAGCTCAGTATGGCCGGAATGCACCGGATCACGGCCACGTATACTGCTTCGGGCAGCAATGGCGCCAGCCCCACCTTGCATGTGCTGAGTTTCTCCATCAATCGATGAGGAGCCCGGCGCTACGCCGCGTTCCCCCGTATCCCTGTAGCTCGCGACTATGAACTCGGTGCCGTGATGCGTCGGTGCGGCGGGATCGGTCCGCCCGAAATCGGTGCACCCAACGCTCGCCGGCGCATTTGAAGCGAAATGGAGCGGAGCGATATCCGCGCGTGTCACACACGTGAGGCGCGGGTTTGGCCTTACAATCGAGAAAAGTCCTCCCTGCGGAGGGATGGGTGAGCGGTTGATACCGGCGGTCTTGAAAACCGTTGTGCCTGAAAGGGTACCGGGGGTTCGAATCCCTCTCCCTCCGCCAATAGATAAATCTAGACATAGTCCAGCCAAATCCAATCCGCTCCAGAATTCCTCAGCACCCTAATAAAACCTCAGTCGTTTCAACGCGGATAAGGTACCCACCAGCAAAGGGGATACTCCAAAGTGGTCCAACGTGGTATATTGCAATCCACACATCCATGGGGGTATTTTCAGGAACTTTGAAGACCCGTTGCGGGGGTACTTATGCTGTTTGATACCGAAATCCGTAGAGCCAAACACCAGCCCAAGCCTTATCGCCTGACTGACGGTCGCGGCCTTTACCTGTTGGTGACGCCGGCCGGCGGGAAGCTCTGGAGATGGAAATATCGGTTCGCTGGTGCTGAGAAGCTGATGAGCTTTGGGCAATACCCAGATGTGCCCCTTGTGGCCGCCAGAGAGCGTCATGTTGCGGCCCGGAAGCTGTTGGCGAGCGGTATTGACCCGATGGCACAGCGCAAGGCTGACAAGCTTGCTACGGCCACCAGTGATGCCAACTCCTTTCAGTCTATCGCTCACCTTTGGATGAAGCACTGGAGTGCGGGAAAGAGTGAACGTCACGTCGGCATCACTCGCCGGCGCTTAGAACTGAACACATTCCCCTTGCTCGGCGCGCGCCCCATCGCTGAAATCGAAGCACCGGAGTTGGTGGAAATGGTCAAAGGTATCGAGCGGAGAGGGGTTTCGGATCTCGCTAAACGCTCGCTCGAAACCACGGGGCAGATATTTCGATATGCAATCGCCCATGGGTACGCTAAGCGAAATCCGGCCGCGGACATCAAGCCGTCTGATGTTCTCCAGCCAACCAAAAAGATCAATTTCGCCCGCGTGGATAAGAAAGAACTGCCGGCGCTGCTCAAAGCCATTGAAATCTACCGCGGCAAGGTCCTCACCAGGCTGGCGATGAAACTGATGGCTCTGACGTTCCTACGTACCAAGGAATTGATCTGTGGTCGTTGGGATGAGATCGATCTGGCGGAGCGCCGTTGGAAGATTCCAGCGGAGCGCATGAAGATTGGGGACGATCCTCACATCGTTCCGCTGGCTACTCAGACAATCGAGCTGCTGGAATTGCTGCGTTCGATCAGTGGCGCCGGCGAACTGATGTTCCCTGGTGATGTCGATCACAGGAAGCCGATGAGCAATAACACGATTCTCTTTGCTCTAAAGCGCATGGGTTATCAGGGCAGAATGACCGGTCACGGCTTCAGAGGGCTCGCAAGCACGGAATTACATGAGCAGGGATGGCCGCACGCTCATATCGAGCTACAGCTCGCCCACATGGAGAGAGATCCGGTTAGTGGCGCGTACAACTATGCGCTGTACTTGGAGCCGCGGGCTCGCATGATGCAATGGTGGGCTGACTACCTGGAGAGTGCGCTGCGCGGAGGAAAGATTCCACCACGTGTGGATGAGGCTTGAGTCTTCCTGGTGCCGGGGATACACGCCGGCCCCGCAACCGAAACGCGGGGATGCCACCCACACAACCGTTTTAATGGAGAGAATCAGGGACTCTTTGTTGCCTTTTAGTTCAATTAAAGACCGGGTTGAGTTGCCCGTTGCCGTGCTCAACTTTGCGCGGCTAGACGGTGAAGATGAGGCGGC
>DASXFB010000019.1:0-1539 GCA_036489815.1 Occallatibacter sp.
GATGGATGGCTGCATGACCTGTCTGAACTGCGGGGAGTCCAAGTGCGGATAATGGTGTCGGGGTCCGCAGAAGATGGAATTCTGGCCCCATAAGGTGATTTTCGCGCCCCATAAGTTGGAATACTGGTCCTAAGCCAATCAATCGCTTACGAGGGCATGGCCCCTATAAGTTGGAACTAGATGGAAAAAGGGCGGTTTTTTCCGATTTTGAGGCCGGGAAAAGCGCAGAGCGTCTTGCCCCCAAAAGGTGACATTTTCCGAGGCAGAGGAGGTCGGTTTGGCCTCCATAAGGTGAAATTTTCCGAAGGGAAAGAGGCGATGGTCAGTGGAGCCGAGGCTTTGACCTACCAGGCTGGCAGATGATTCACGGCGGGGGCTGAAGAGCCTCCGCCGTTTTCATGCGCGCCCCGCACCCGGCGCAGTGGAGCGGCCGGAAGGTACGTTACGGAGAACGATATGGCTGTCTCCTCGCCATCTCAGACGGCGAAAATCATGCTTGAGGCCGCGGTGGCTGGCCCTTTTGGCATGCGACCGACGCACGCGCTCAAGCACTTCACATTAAGGGAAAGGGCGATGGACCACGGCGTCCATATCGATGATTTTCCCGCTGCGCTCGAATACGCAATTCACCAGAGGTGGCTCGAACCGTTGGACGGCGCATTCTTTCGACTGACAGAAGCTGGGTTTGCAGCTGCTTCGAGCCTTACAGCCGTGACGCAACCGCCTTCGCCTGGAGAGCGCCAAGCGACCGTACCCGGTGCAGTGACCGCCTCGAGTGAGGGACAGCTAGGAGTCCGTCCGGGTAACCGGATTTGAAGATGGCGACAGCGGCAGTAAAGAGCGATCTGGCATGACGGCAGTGACTAAAGATCCAATTGTTGTGGCCCGAAGGGATGTGTGGAGCACTCCTTCATGTCGCTTTACTTGCCTGGCCCAGCTTCAACAGATTGTGCACCGTACAGATCAGGCTCCATTCCCCGCGCACCTTCTGCAAGCCGCGCAGCAGGAACTGCCGGAACCCTCGCGCCTGCTTGATCTGACCGAACACCGGCTCGGGCAAAGTCTTTCTGAGCCGGTAGCGACTGCGCCGGCCCGCTCTCGCCAGCTTCAGGCGCATCGCCGCTGTTCGCCGACCGCTCGGACGCCGCCGGCCCGTTGCACTGGGCTGGGAATGCTTCTGCCGCCCGGTGGCGATGTAAGCGCGGATGCGATGGCGCGCCAGCACCGCAAGGTTCCCCTCCGAACAATACCCCGCGTCGGCGGAGAACTCGTACGCCTGCCGGCCGGTGTTGATCTTGATCTGCTGCACGATCGGCTCGAGCTGCTGCGCATCGGCCGCGCAGTTGCCCAGGCTCTGCGCCACAATGATCTGCGCGGTGGCATCCACGGCCGCTTGCCCGTTGTAGGCCTGCACGTATTCCTTGCCCTTCTTGCCCATGATGCGGCTGTCCGGATCGGTGAAGTTGCGCTGTGCCTTGGGCTCGGGGGCCGCCTGACCGGCGGCTCGAGCCTCCGCCTCCAGCGCCGCCTTGGCCTCGC
>DASXFB010000022.1:0-2695 GCA_036489815.1 Occallatibacter sp.
TGGATGCCTTTCAGCGCCGGGTACACGCGGCGATAGCCCGCATACCCATCAGCATAGCGCTGGACGAGCTTTGGGTCGGGCTGAATAGTCTCTGCGACGGTAATGGCAGCGGAACACGCGACATCGAGGTTCCGCCAGGCACTGACGCCGACTCCCGCCAGCAACGCCGCGCCAAAGGCTCCGCCTTCTTCCGCGGTGAGCCGTTCGCAGGGGTATCCATAGATGTTGGCCTGAATCGTGCGCCACAGAGGCCCGCGGGCTCCGCCGCCGCCGAGTCGCACACCTTTCACCGGAATCCCCAGCTCGGAGAAGAGCGTGAACGTGTCTTTGAGGGAATACGCCACGCCCTCGAGTACGGCGCGGATGAAATGGGCGCGTGTGGTGGCTGCGGTGATGCCGACAAAGGCCGCGGTGGCCTGCGAGTCGAGGTGAGGGGTGCGTTCGCCGAGCAGGTAGGGGGTCCAGAGCAAGCCGTCGCTGCCGGCCGGCACCTGCGCCGCTGCGGCGGTGAGCTGGTCGTAGGTTTGGTCAGGAGCCATCGTTTCCCGGAGCCACCGCAGGGACAGCCCCGCCGCCTGGGTTACGCCCATCACATGCCAGCGCCCCGGAACGGCATGGCAGAAGGTATGCAGGCGGCCGCGCGGATCGCGGGTGGGAGCAGCGGTGGCGGCGAAAACCACGCCTGAGGTGCCGATGGTGGCCGAAACCGATCCCGGCTGCAGGATGCCCATGCCCACGGCGCCCGCTCCCTGATCGCCGGCTCCGGCGGCGACGGGCGTTCCAGCGGTCAGGCCAGTCAGCCCGGCGGCCTCGGCGCTGATCTTCGCGCAAATCTCCGGCGACTCGAACAGCTCGGGCAGCCAGCTTTCCGGAATCCCCGCAACCTTCGCGACCTCCCTGGACCAGCGCCGATGCGCCACATCGAGCAGCAGCGTGCCGGAGGCTTCGTGGACATCGATGGCATACGTGCCGGTCAGACGGTAGCGCACATAGTCTTTGGGGCACATCACGTGGGCGATCTTCGCGAAGACCTCCGGCTCGTGATCCCGGACCCACAGCAGCTTGGTCAGGGTGAAGTTGGGCAGCGCGGGGTTGGCGGTCAGCTCGATGAGCTTTTCCCTGCCCTTTTCGCCGCCACCGAACTGGTCGTGGAGCCAGTCGCACTGCGGGCCGGTGCGTTGATCGCACCAGATGAGCGATGGCCGCAGGACCTTGCCATCCTTGTCGAGCATGACGGCGCCGTGCATCTGGCCGGTGAGGCCGACGGCCTCGATGCGCGCGTTGGGAACGGCGGCAATGACTTCGCGAATGGCCTGCTGCGCGGCGCGCCACCAGTCTTCGGGATCCTGCTCGGCCCAGCCGGGATGCGGCGTGCGAAACGGCTCATGCTCGCTGGAGGCCGAGGCAATCAGACGGCCTTTGTCATCGACCAGAACGACACGCGTGCCGCCTGTGCCCACATCCATTCCCAAAAACACGGCTGCTCTCCCGGATAAATCGGTGTACTCAAAACACCCAACAATGTAGCAGAGACGCGAGAGGGTGTCCCGGAGTCTCATGGGGCGCCCGTGGGCAGGAAAAGGTGCCCGCAGGGGCTAAAGCCGACCTGTTTTGAGCGACTTGCGGCATGCCTGAAGCCATGCCCTGACACAAGAGCCCTGGCCTCGGACGATTTTTCCGCAACTGTGAAGTCATGCCCTGATACCAGGCCGTACAACTATTCCCTTAACGAACTTCCGGGAGAGGCATCAGGCGCTTTACGAATTCACTTGTTTAGTCTTCGCGAGCGTCCTTGCTGATACGCATCCGGAACCGGCCTTCGAGCCGCGAGCAGGGCTGGTTCACGCGACGTTCCGGCCTCCAGGGAGCGACGGACCATGTAGGCTGACCGGCTGAGCCGCGCGGCGCGCGCTCGATGGTCGATCTCGGCGATTTCGCTTTCGCGCGCGGTGATGTTCACGCGAACCGTCTTCTCCGGCTCACTGGCCTCCACGAGAAAAGCCACGGCACCGCGCATCGCCGGGTCGTCTCGAAGATCATCCAAACTGGATGGCGGCGGCAGGGTTTCACCGTCTTCCAGCATGCCGCCAATATGAAGCGACAACGCCTCAGCCGCCATCGTGCGCGCTTCCTCGAGGCTCGTGCCCGCGGTAATGCATCCGGGAAAGTCAGGGAAGCTAACACCGTAATCCGAATTGCCGTCTTTGTGGAGGTAAGCGATGTATTCCATAGCTTGTTTCCTCAGCGGAGTTTGATCCCCGCCTGCTTCTCGACGCTGCGAAGGGTTCCGAGCGGCACGTCTCTGCGGGGTGCCGGAACCGTGACGCGTTCAGGTTTGGCCGGGTGTTTGAACTGCTTGTGGCTGCCCACCTGCGCCACCTCGAACCAACCGTCTTCCTTTAGCCTGCGGATGATCTGACGACTGTTCACGGTCGCAGCTTTCTTCCATTATACACACCTAATACACACTGGCGGCTTCCGGCTGAATCTGAGGACTTATGCCATCCGCGATTCGGGCAGAGTCACGTTTTCTGCCTGGGGCAGGCGCGTGTCGGGCACCGGTTCGCTGTAGCGGATGGCAAAGTTGGCCACGTTGTGCAGAGCGAAGACGGGTGAGCCGGCTGCGGTCTGCGCCTGGATACGGAAGAAGTTCGCGTCCTGCACATCCTGGAGCACGATGGCCGGGCGCGCATCC
>DASXFB010000024.1:0-105499 GCA_036489815.1 Occallatibacter sp.
CCCCAACATTGGATGACGATTGAGGAGCCGCTCGACCTGGCCGGCGCAATAAGATCGGTTAACCACTGCGATCTGCTGCTGATCGACTGTCTCACCCTCTTTGCAGGGAAATTGCTCGACGTTCATGGCGAAGATGCGCGAGCCATCGAAGCCACGGCCGATGCGTTCTGCTGCGCATTGAAAGCTTCGCCGTGCCCCCTGGTGCTGGTCTCCAACGAGGTTGGCAGCGGAGTTGTTCCAGCCTTCGAACTGGGACGGCGCTATCGCGATCTGCTGGGTGAGATCAATCAGCGTGTGGCCGCGATTGCCGATCACGTTGTTCTAATGGTGGCCGGGCTTCCGCTCGCGCTCAAAGGGCCGCCCGGCGCGGGGGTCCAAGCATGAGCTGCTTTACCGTTGGCCGCGCGCCGCCCTGATACATCCGAGGATGCGCTAAGTCCCATCCATTTCAACCATTCACCAGCAGGGTGTCGGGAAGCGCGGTGTAATTCCGCCACTACCCCGTAACTGTAAGCGCAGAGAGACGTGCAAGAGTTCAACGCCACTGGAGCATCGCTCTGGGAAGGCGGCACGGACTTGACGACGCGCGAGTCAGGAGACCGGCCCAGCTGCAGCTTGAACCCGAGGGGGAAATATGTCTGTTGCTTCTGTACGTCGATTGTCGGCCTGCGTCTCCGTCGCCTTTCTTCACTTCCTGCCTTTACCAGCGAGCACACTGCACGCACAGCAGATCGCAAGACTTTATGGAACGGTGCACGATCCTCTGGGCGCCGTCGTGACGAATGCCTCGGTAGATCTCATCCGCAATGGCCGCTCTGCTGCGACCACAAAGACCAACGATAAGGGCACGTTTGGCTTTGCTATCGCAGCTTCCGGGCGATATAGAATTCGAGCTTCCGCTCCGTCTTTTCAGCCAACCGCAAGCCCGATCGTTTATGTCTCGGCAACGGGCGCCGTTGAATTGAACGTCACTCTCGGCACGCCAACGCTTACGCAACAAGTGACCGTAACCGCGACTGGCGCTCCGACGCCTGAAGCGCAGACGGGCGCTTCCGTCACTGTGATTCCTGCGGAAGATTTTCGGTATGCGACGGCCGTGCAGGATCCGCTCCGCCTGGTGCCCGGTCTACAGACGACCCAGACCGGCCAGATGGGCGGCACCTCCGGTTTGACTATCCGCGGAGGCGCGACAGATGCCAACAAAGTGCTGATCGACGGCATCCCTGCCAACGCCATTGGAGGCGCGGTGGAGTTCGCGAACCTCGCCAGCGTGGGAATACAATCCATCGAAGTTCTGCGCGAGCCCAACAGCGCACTCTATGGCTCCGACGCCTTGGCCGCCGTGGTGAGCCTGACGACGCCCCGAGGCTCGACGGCTTTCCCTCTCATCACCTACGCCGGAGACGCCGGGAACTTCGGCACCTATAGAAATGCGGTAACCGCCGGCGTGGGCTATCGGCACTTCGATCTCTACTCCGCCTTTGCTCGCGTAGATACCCGCAACAGCTTTCCGAATAGCGAGTTCCATAACGCCACGTACGCCGGCAATTTCGGTTGGGCTCTGAATCCGCGGAACGATCTCCGGTTCACATTGCGTCACATCATTGACTCGGCCGGCCAGCCGAACGCAATTGCCCTCTACGGCATTCCCGACGATGGGCAGCAAAAAGAGCAGGACAATTACTACGGCGCAGTCTGGAACAGCCAGACCACGGATAAGTGGCACAATCAGTTCCGGTATGGCGGCGTGCGCCTGAACTCGGAGTTCAACGAGTTCGGCGCGACAGGCATCTACGATCCGGCGATCGGTTACTGGCTGGGCGCTCCTGTTTCCGTCTCCGGCGCGAATGGCTACTCGGTGACCGGTCAGGCGGTGTTCCAATACAGCGATCAGCCGTCACAGTATCTCTCTCCTTCCAGCCGTGATTTTGTGTATGCCCAGAGCGATTACAGCGTTACGCCACACCTGCTGGCGCTGGGAGCCTTCAAGTTCGTACACGAACATGGCTCCGCTGGAGACAGCGGCGCCGCACCCAATACTATCGATCGCGACAATTACAGTTACACCCTGCAGCTGACCGGCGATATGCGGAACCGGCTCTTTTGGAACCTGGGTACGGGCCTCGAAGACAACGGCCTCTTCGGTTTCGCGGCGACACCGCGGGCCTCCCTGGCCTATTACCTGGTGCGGCCATCGAACAGCGGCTTTTTCACCGGAACGAAAGTGCATGGGAGTTTCGGCGAAGGCATCAAGGAGCCCAGTGTCTATCAGCAGGCGAACTCTCTTTTTGGGCTGCTCGCGCCTCTGCCCCAGGGCTTCGGGTTGATTGAGCAATACAGCGTTGAGCCGCTTGGAGCGGAAAATTCAAGAACGTTGGACGGCGGCGTTGATCAGCAAATGCTCGAAGGGCGCGCGCTGCTTGGCCTCACATACTTTCACAACGAGTTTACAAACGGCGTTGAATATGTGCCGCAAGCCGGACTCATCGAGTTGGGGATACCGGCTGCCAGTCTGCCTCCGTTTGCCTATGGCGGGGCGTACATCAATTCGCTCGGATTTAAATCGCAAGGAGCGGAGATAGAGATCGAATACCAGTGGGGCAGCCACGTATTTGCACGCGGCGGTTATACCTATACCGATGCGGTGGTGAAGCGCTCCTTCTCGAGCGACAATCTCCAGCCGAGCTTGAACACCGCGTCTGCCTTCAGCAGTATTCCGATTGGCGCCGACTCGCCGCTCGTAGGGGCGCGGCCCTTCCGGATTGCGCCGCATAGCGGATATTTCGCGATCCACTACACGCAATCGAAGTTCTACACAACCTTTACCGGAACGCTTGTCGGCAGTCGTGATGACAGCGATTATCTCGTGGATCCGAACTTCGGCACGAGCCTGCTGCTTCCGAATCGCAATCTCCTCGGCGCGTATCAGCGGCTTGATCTGGGAGGTGGCTACCAAGTCACGCCACGGGTCAACATCTATACCGATATCCAGAATCTACTCAGCGAACACTACTTTGAGGCGTTCGGATATCCCACACTTCCCTTAACCGTGCGGGCGGGAATGAAGCTGAACTTTGGAGGGGAGTCATGGAGCCTGAAGTAAGCGCGACCGATGAATTCATCCGGGGCATCGAGCCGACCAGTGAAGTGTGGCGCCAGAGGGCGCGGGAGCATCTCGACACTCTGACCAAGCCGCTCGGCAGCCTTGGGCGTCTCGAAGATATCGCAGCCCAGGTTGCGGCGATCCGGGGGGATCGGCTCAGCGATTGCATCAGCAAAGCCGTCTACGTTTTTGCCGCCGATCATGGGGTCGCCGAAGAAGGAGTCAGCGCCTACCCCCGCGAAGTCACCCGGCAGATGGTGCTCAACTTCTTAGCTAAAGGAGCAGCAATCAATGTGCTGACGAGGCTGCACCGCGCGGCCCTGCATGTGATCGACGTTGGAGTGAATGCGGATTTTGGCTCAATCCCCGGCTTGCTCCATCACAAAGTGAGACGGGGCACGCGCAATATGCTGCGCGAGCCGGCAATGAGCGAAGAAGAGGTCAGGAAGGCTTTGAGTGTGGGTTATCAACTTGGGACTAAAGCTGCGGCCGCGGAATATGCGATGATTGCCGTCGGCGAAATGGGAATTGGCAACACGACAGCGGCGAGCGCCGTGACCTGCGCGCTGACTGGCGCCGCGGCCACGGTTGCCACGGGACGAGGCACAGGGGTCGAGCCTGCGGTGTATTTGAATAAGATCCGAGTGGTTGAGGCGGCCCTTGAGAAGCATTGCGGATCGCGGAATTATTCCGAACCGCTGGAGATTCTGAGACGCGTTGGAGGCCTTGAAATCGCCGCCATGGCGGGAATGGTGCTGGCTGGCGCAAGACATCGTGTTGTGGTCGTGTTAGATGGCTTCATCTCGACCGCGGCCGCGGCTCTTGCGGTCGGGATGGCGCCCAACGCGGCAGGCTATCTCATCGCGGGCCATCGCTCGGAGGAACCCGGACACAGCCTGCTTCTCGATTATCTCCAATTGACGCCGGTGCTTTCTCTCGGAATGCGTCTCGGCGAGGGCACGGGAGCCGTTCTCGCGATGCCCATCGTTGAATCGGCCGTGACTCTCTATCATCAGATGGCAACTTTCCATTCGGCTGGAGTGAGTGAAGCCGCACGATGAATCCGTTGATCCAAATTCGGCAATTGGGGTTCGACCTACTCGCGGCTGTGCAGTTTCTTACCCGGCTGCGCGTTCCGTCCGGCCCTTATGATCAGGAATCGCTGGCGCGCGCTGTGAAGTTCTTTCCGGTCGTGGGATTCCTGATCGGGTCGGGCAATCTGCTTCTGTACATCCTGCTTGCTCCACATCTGCCGCTGACAATTGTCGCGCTGCTCGTCGTGGTTTACCTCGTGGCGATCACCGGCTGTCTTCATGAAGACGGACTCGCGGACTGCGCCGACGGCTTCGGCGGCGGATGGACAGCCGACAAGGTGCTCGTCATCATGCGCGATAGTCGCATCGGCACGTATGGCGCGGCGGCACTCACGCTGAGCCTGCTTGCCCGCGTGCTGCTCATTGCTTCCCTCCCTCGCAATCAGGTTGCCGCTTACCTGCTCGCTGCTCCCGTTTTGAGCCGCTGGACGACATTGCCGCTTAGCTTTTGTCTCCCTCCGGCGCGAGAACGCGGCAAGGATCAGGTTGACGGCCAGGGAGCCAGGATTGCGCGTCTAACAGGCTCGGGCAGTCTGATCTTGGGAAGCTTGTTCACTTTTATGGTCATATTTCCGCTCCTGCGAATTCGTGCGCTGGGTCCCGCTCTGGCCAGTGCCGGCATCGCGCTGGCGACGGGGCTCTATTACAAACATCGAATCGGTGGCATCACCGGCGATTGCTTTGGAGCGACAAACCAGCTGGCCGAAATTGCTGTGTATCTTTGTGGAGTGTGGGCCTGATGGACACTTTGCTCTTCATCCGGCACGCTGGGACCGACCTTGCCGGGCGGTTCTGCGGGCACTCCGACCCGCCGGTCAACGGGGAGGGCCTTCGTCAGATTGAGCAAATGCTGAAGGCGTTGAAGAGCGAATCAATCGATGCGGTCTATTCCAGTGACCGATCACGCTCGCTCACGACCGCGGCTGCAATCGGGAGAACCTTCGGACTCTCCCCGATCACCATTGCGGATCTTCGCGAGATCGGTTTTGGAGAATGGGAAGGTCTGAGCTGGCCGGAGATTGAGTTGCGCGATCGGGATTATGCTCGGCAATGGTCGGATGCCTATCCCAATCTACCCGCGCCCGGTGGCGAGTCTTTTGAAGCATTCGAATCCAGAGTCCTGCTCCAAGTGAAGCATCTTATCGCGATGACTTCGCCGAAGTGCGCCGCCGTGGTTACGCACGCCGGCGTCATGCGGGTAGTGCTCCGTTCGCTCTGCGGGTTTGGCGAGCAGGAAGCCTGGGAGTGGACGAGTGCGTATTGCGGATTCTTTCACTATCAGCCAGGACGGGTCCGATGAACAAAGCGAAGACGAGTATAAAAATACGCGCTGCGCGGCGCCCGGATGAAGATGAGTATCGTTCCACGACGTGTGAAGATCACCGCTCTCCTCTCTTCAAGGCCGTTCGCACGATCGTAGAGGAGACCTATACCCTTCGAGGAGAAAACCTATGAGCATTGCAACCAAGCATGGTGACGGAGGAAAGACGGGATTGGCCGGCGGCATCCGGGTTTCAAAGGCCGATCTTCGCGTGGAATCCTACGGCTCAGTCGATGAACTGAATACACATCTCGGCTTTGCCCGCAGCATCTGCCAGAACAAGGAAATCGCAGCATGGACCGAGGAAATTCAGAGAACCTTGTTTCGCGTCGGATCCGCGCTGGCCACCCCGCCGGAGAGCAGAAAGAGTCCGCCTGTAATCTGCACAGAGGACGTAGACAAGCTGACGGATCTCGTTCACCAGATCGAGGCGACAGAAGGCATTCTCGCGGACTGGTCGCTTCCTGGAGGGCACACAGAGGCTGCCGCCTATGAGATGGCTCGCACCGTCTGCCGCCGAGCCGAACGCAGCGTCGTTCGTTTTATGGAGACCGGCGGAGTGGTGCAGCCGGAGGTGCTGGCCTACCTGAATCGTCTTTCGGACGTGATCTGGCTCTTCGGCCGGCTGATCGAGCACAACGCAGGCATCGACAGCCGGCTCCGTGATGAGGGCCAGACGGGCCCTAAATTTTCGAGAGCTTGGTGAGCCCGCCCATGGATCCACAGCAACCCTTCACTGATGCTGAACGGAAAGCGGTCTATAGGGTCATCGCGGAGCGGCGCGATGTGCGCCTTGGCTTTGTGAACGTGCCGCTGCCGCAGGACTTGCTCGGCCGTCTGCTTGCCGCGGCGCACAGCGCGCCTTCCGTGGGATTCATGCAGCCATCCCGGTTCATCGTGATCCGGGATGGCCGCATCCGCAAGGCTGCCCATCGGATCTTCGAGGCAGCGAACAGGCGGGCTGCTGAGGGATATAACGGGGAGCAGGCTGAACGATATTCCCGGCTCAAACTGGAGGGAATCATCGAGGCGCCACAGAACCTCTGCGTGCTGTGCGATTCGGGAAGCGAGCGCGGACACGGCCTTGGACGCAAGACCATGCCGCAAACAGCGATTTATTCGACGGTGTGCGCAATTCAAAATCTCTGGCTGGCGGCTCGAAGCGAAGGCGTCGGCGTAGGTTGGGTGAGCATTCTCGATCCGTTAAAACTCTGCGAACTGCTCAACATCCCGGATCATCTGACTTTGGTGGCTTATCTCTGCCTTGGCTACGTAGAGGGATTCGCTTCAGAGCCCGATCTCGAGCGTTTCGGCTGGGAGAAGCGCGCCGATCTGAAAACCGTCGTCTCCTACGACCGCTATTCCGAGGAGAGTGCTTCATGACAGCCCGCGCAGTCATGGTCCTGGGCACAAGCTCACATGCCGGGAAGTCTCTGCTCACCACGGCCCTCTGCCGCATCTTTGCACAGCAAGGTCATCGAGTGGCGCCTTTTAAATCGCAGAATATGTCTCTCAACTCGGCAGCGACGCCTGAGGGGCTTGAAATTGGGCGCGCCCAGGCATTGCAGGCCGAGGCTGCCGGGATCGCGCCATCGGTCCACATGAATCCCATTTTGCTGAAGCCGGCGGGCAAGCTGATTTCCCAGGTGATCGTCCACGGCAAAATCTGGGGCCGTCTTTCCGCCGCGGATTATCACCAGCGGCGAGTGGACGAGCTGTTGCCTCTGGTTTGCGATAGCTATCGGAGGCTAGCAGCCGCGAATGATGTGATTGTCCTCGAGGGCGCAGGCTCTCCCGCCGAAATCAACCTGAAGCAGCACGACATTGTGAACATGCGCATGGCAGAGATGGCAAACGCCTCATGCCTGCTGGTCGGCGACATCGATCGCGGCGGCGTTTTTGCTTCATTGCTGGGGACGGTTGAGCTGCTGGACCCTGAGGAGCGGGCACGCATTCGAGGCTTCGTGATCAACAAGTTTCGTGGCGATGTATCGCTGCTCACGCCCGGCATTCGCACGATGGAAGACCGAATCGAAAAACCATGCCTCGGCGTTGTGCCGTATATGGAGCATCTCTCGCTTGACGAAGAGGACAGCCTCGGATTGCCTGCTCTCGATTCGCGTGAGGAAGCTCGATGGTCCAACCCCGGTGCCGACAGGCCGCTGCGTGTCGGAGTCGTTGCGTTCCCTTCGCTTTCGAACTTCACGGATTTTGATGCGCTGCGATCGGAACCGTCGGTTGCAGTTCGGTTCTGCCGCACACCGGAACAATTGCGCGGCGCCGATGTCATCATCTTACCCGGCAGCAAACAAACGGCGGACGATCTGCACTGGATGCGGATGGAAGGAATTGAGCCGGCTGTGATCGAGTATGCCAAAACCGGCCTGATCGCCGGCATTTGCGGAGGTATGCAGATGCTTGGACAGCTTATTCTCGATCCCGAGGGGATCGAGGGCTCGGAATCGGCTCGAGGTCTCTGTCTATTGCCCATAAAAACGACCATGAGGCCCTCGAAGATTACCCTGGCTGCCACGGGGCATCTCGCGGCGCAATCGCTTTTCGGCCAGCCCGTTGGAAATATCTTCTTGCACGGATACGAGATCCATGTCGGCGAGACATCCTATCTCGGACAGGAGCATCCCTTTGCTCACCTTGTACGCCGCACCAAAGAGCCGCAAGGCTCAATAGCCGATGGCTGCGTGAGCGAAGACGCGCGCATAGTGGGCACCTATCTTCATGGTCTCTTTGATGAAGATGGCTTCCGCCACGCCTTCATCCATGCAGCGCGCCAGTTCTGGCGACTCGCGCCGGCCGCTGCGTTGAGTGATTGGAGATCGAAGCGGCAGGAGTCCCTTGACCGTCTTGCGCGAGTTGTCAGCCAATCGCTCGATATGCCGAAGATCTTCGAGTGGGTCCGGCTCCGATATCGCACTCCGCCTGCCCTGGAGCCTGACGAGGCCACGCGATGAACCGCCGTTTGTTGCTTCCGGCTGTCTATCTTGCCGACCAGATCGCAGGCGATCCCGAGTGGTTTCCGCACCCTGTCCGTCTTATGGGATGGGCGATCAAGAAAGGCGAGAAGCTTTTGAGAGAGCAGGACCGGTCCAGCAAGAGCGAACTGATCGCCGGCGCCGCGCTCACCGCAATTGTTATATCCGCAAGCTATTTTCTAACCCACAAAATCATCGCTGAAGCCTATCGGCGTTCGAAGTTGCTGGGGTCGCTCGCGGAGATCGCCGTTGGATGGACCTGCCTCGCAGCCCGCAACCTTCAGGATGAAGCCTCTTTTGTCCTGACCGCGCTCGATGCGGACGACATTTCGTTGGCGCGTCGCCGTCTCGCACGGATCGTTGGGCGAGACACCGCGCCTCTCGACGTTCACGAGATCAGCCGCGCGATTATCGAGACCGTGGCTGAGAGCGCCACCGACGGTGTGATGGCGCCGCTCTTTTACATGAGCCTTGGCGGCGTCCCGCTTGCCATGGCCTACAAAGCCGTCAACACGCTCGACTCCATGATCGGCCACGCCGACGACCGCTACTTCTATTTCGGCAAGGCCGCGGCTCGCCTGGATGATATGGCAAATCTCGTTCCGGCAAGGCTGACTGCGCTTGCAATTGTCACCGCTTCCTGGTTCTCGGGAGCCGACGCGCGCAGCGCATGGAAGATCTGGCTTCGTGATGGAAACAAGCACCAGAGCCCCAATGCCGGCCAGCCTGAGAGCGCTATGGCAGGGGCGCTTCAGGTTCAGCTTGGGGGCGGAAATTATTATGCGGGTGAGTTTCTTGCCGCCGAGCGGATGGGCGAGACGTTTCCGCCGCCGCAGCCCCAGGATGCTCGCAAAGCCATTCGCATCGTATCCGGGGTTGCGTTGCTGGGCGTCGGCGTGCTGCTCGGAGCAAGGCGGAGCAGATGATGGAGTTCCAGCCACTCCATGGGGGGCAGCTCCGCCAGATTGCTGATCGCTTTGGGATTCCTGTCTCCGGGTTGATCGATTTCAGCGCGAGCATCAATCCCGAGGGGCCGCCGGCAGCGGTGCCCGCCCTTTTGCGTCAGGCTCTCGACGAGTTGCCGATCCTGACGAACTACCCGGATCTCGATGAGATAGTGCTCAGGCAGGCTCTGGCCCGCTATGCCGATGTTCGGCTCGAGAATGTCGTCGTGGCAAACGGCTTCGTTCCGCTGCTTGACGCCACGCTCCGAATCCTCCCAATCCGAACGTGCCTCGTGCCGGTGCCCGCGTTTGTCGAATACCGCAGGACGTTGGAGCGAGCTCTGGTCGAGATGATCCCTCACGTCCTTCCGGCCGATTCTGAGTTCAGTTTCGACACCGCTGATTTGTTCAGCAGAGATTGCGATGCGATTCTGCTTGCGAACCCTCAAAATCCGTCCGGCGTTTTGTCATCCCGTGAGACGCTTCTCCGGATTGCGGGCGAAGCAGCGGAACGAAACATCTTTGTTCTTCTCGACGAAGCCTTCATTGACTACACGCCCACGGCCTCGCTGGCGCGAGAGGTCGATCGCTTTCCGAACCTCATCGTATTTCGATCCGTAACGAAGTTCTTCGGCATGGCTGGGCTCCGGATTGCCTATGCGGCCGCCAATGCGGCGCTCCGCATGCAGCTGCAGGAGTCCATCGCACCATGGTCAGTCACCTCGCTGGCTTCTCTTGCGGCCGGAATTGCGGTGCAAGATGAAGCGTATACGCAGCACACCATGACGCTCAATAAGGAGCGACGAGACCGGATGCAAATGGCAATTGAGAACCTCAGTGTCCGCGTCTTCCCTTCAGCGGCCAATTTTATTCTGTTGCGCTTGCCAGGCTCTGTTGATCGCCGGCAATGCTGGGAGCGGCTTATCCGCCAGCACCGCATTGTTGTGCGTAATTGCTTCAACTATGAAGGTCTTGGCGACGGGCACCTGCGGGCTGCGGTTCGTACGGAGAGGGAGAATGGACGGTTGGTCGAGGCGCTGGCCTATGAGCTTGATCCCAGGCGACGCATAGTGCGCGGCGGTTGTGCGCCTAACGAGGCAGTGCCGCGCTGAGTAGACGGTATCCGCAGATCTCTGCAAAGGATAGAAACGATGCACCTGCTTCAAGACTTTCACTTTCCTGGCACTTGCCCACCTGACCCTGCCGCGCGATCGCGAAGGCTCGCGGGGACATCGCCACTCCCATTTCCTTTAGCAGTGGTCCTTCTGCTGTCTTGCGTCGCAGCATCGGCCCAGGCGACGCCGCGGCGCATTGTGTCGACAGCGCCCAGCATCACCGAGACACTCTTTGCACTGGGCATCGGCGACAGGGTCGTCGGCGTTTCACAATTCTGCAACTACCCACCCGAGGTCCTGAAGCTTCCCAGAATCGGCAGCTACATCCAGCCCGACGCCGAAGCCATTGCACGGCTCCTCCCAGACCTCGTTGTTCTGGAGCAGGGTTCCACCGAAGTGGCCGAGCGGATGAAGGCGCTGCATATTGCGTTCATTGAAATCCCGCACAATACGCTTGGAGATATCTTTGTCGAGATTCAGATCATCGGGAAGGTAGCGGGTATTCCGGTTCGAGCGGCCAATCTGATCGCACAAATCAAAACCTCTCTCGAGGCGATTCAATCCAAGGCGAAGGCATTGCCTTCGCCGCGCGTGCTGGTGATTGTTGATCGGCAGCAAGGCACTCTCAACAACCTCATCGCCGTTGGCCCCGACAACTATGTCAATCAGATTCTTGCAATCGCAGGTGGAACCAACGTTCTGGCGAAACCCGGTCTGCCACAGTATCCGCACATCTCGCTGGAAACGGTTCTGCGAGAGAATCCTGACGTGATTATCGACCTGAGCAGCACTCAGGAAACTGACGCAGCTCGCCGGGCTTCGCGCGCCGCGACTCTGGCACTCTGGAGTCACTGTCACAACCTGGCAGCCGTGCGGAGCGGCCGTGTCTACGCTGGGACCGCCGATTCTCTCGTTGTCCCGGGCCCGCGAACGCCCCTCGCCGCACAGCGGCTCTTCGATTTTGTTCACGGCATCGGAGGCTCTGATTGAGCTGCCTGCTTGCAGTCGATGGCGTGAGCTTCTCGTATGGAGGCCGGTCCGTACTCGATTCGGTGAGCTTTCGCGCGGAGGAAGGCGAGTTTCTGGCGCTACTTGGAATCAATGGCTCGGGAAAGAGCACCCTGCTGGACGTCATCTCCGGCTTTCGCAGACCCGGAGCCGGTTCGGTTATTATCAGCAGCCGCGCCCAGGCAGATTGGAAGCGCCGGGAAATGGCGCAACAGGTAAGTCATCTACCCCAGTCAATTCATGCTGACCTGCCTTTTACGGCAGAGCAACTGGTTGCCATGGGAAGATACCCGCACACCGACCGCTGGTTTGAATCGGAAGAAGATCACCAACACATTCGCGCCGCGATGGAGCGCACTTCCTGCTGGTCGCAGCGTCATCGTTCCTTTGCCTCATTGAGCGGCGGCGAGCGCCAGCGTGTGCTGGTTGCCGCATGCCTTGCACAAAACGCCACCGCGCATCTTCTGGACGAGCCATCCACCTTCCTCGACATCGAGCAGCAGTTGCACTGTTTCAGCGTACTCCGCGAAGAGGCGCGCGCAGGAAAGCTCTGTATCGCAGCCACGCATGATCTGAATCTTGCCGTGACCTACTGCACCCGACTCCTGATACTGGCGAATGGGGTTGTCGCGCATGACATTCTAACCGCGGAAGCGCACCACAACACGGAATGGCTGAGGCTGTTCTCGAAGCGCCTGGAGATGGGTATCACGCCATCCGGATCACCCTGGGTGTGGTACAAATGAACGCTACCCAACAGTCCTCAGTCGTGGCTCGAAACAGCCTCGCGCTTTCTCTTGCTGTGTTTCTCGCAGCGGCTCTGCTACTGCCATGGGTCGGCGCGGGGCCCATCAGTGTTGTGCGTGTGTTGCGGCATCAGTCTCCGGACTACGAGATCCTGCTCCAGCTCCGGTTATCCCGCACGCTTCTGGCGCTCGTCGCCGGCGGCGCACTGTCACTAGCAGGAACGCTCTTTCAGGCGATGCTCCGCGACGCGCTGGCTACGCCTTACACGCTCGGCATCTCTGCGGGCGCTTCGCTCGGGGCCGTGGCCGTGATCGCGATGGGAGGGGAGACGTTCCTTGGCATTCCGATGACGTGGGTCGGAGCTCTTGCCGGCGCATTCGGCGTGCTGATTCTGGTTGTCGGCGGCGCCTTCCGGCAGCGGCAGATCTCTGCGTTCAGCCTGCTTCTTACCGGAATCGCGATCAATAGTATTTGCGCCGCCTTCATCATCATTCTCAGCAGTTTTGCCGGCATGTCCCGGTCGTTCTCCATCGCGCGATGGCTGATCGGCAGCATCGATGCAACCAGCTACGTCTCGCTGGCCGTTCTGGCCATCATCGTATTGCTGGTCTCGGCCATGATCCTTTCCCAGGCGCGCAGCTGGAACCTGCTCGCCGTCGGAGAGCGCTGGGCAGCTTCCCGTGGGGTACGTGTCGGCGCATTGCTCGCGCAGGGATACCTCCTTGGCTCAATTCTCGTGGCCGGCGCCATTGCTCTCACTGGACCGATTGGATTCGTCGGCTTGATCGTGCCGCACCTCGTGCGTTCGCGCATCAGCCCCGACCATCGACTCCTGATGCCCTGCGCCTTTCTCCTTGGTGGAGCGCTGCTCGCTCTCTGCGATGCGATTGGACGCATCGTGATGCCGCCCGCGGAGCTTCCCGCGGGCGCAGTGCTTGCTTTGATTGGGGGACCCTATCTGGTCTGGATCATTCGCCAGAGAACGCCCGAGGAGGAAATATGACCGCGTATCGGCAGCACGCCATCGTATCGATGGACGCCCATAAACCAAGATTGGACCGGCGACCTCTTCGTGTAATAGATCGCGTTCGGCAGTTGCCTTCAATGCGGTGTTCTGTAGTAACTGTTGGGCGCGCCCGGTGTGGAAGCAGTGCCGGCGACCTGCGCCTCGCCAGCATGCTCGCGGGTCAAGGCGGTCATAAGAGTGATGCCGGTGCCGGAGACTTGCGCGCCGGCCGGGTGGTCGAAAGTTAGCGGCGCGGCAACGGTGATTGTGCCCGCGCCCCGGCGGGTGGTGGTGACAATCACCGCGGATTCATAGCTCGCACCGTCGCCAATGGTGATGGCCTGGCCGGCGCTGAAGCCTGTCACGTTCGCAACGGGAAGGATGGTTGCACCCGCACTGATGCCGGCATTCATCGTGGTGGCGCCGGGGGTGCCGACCTTCGCGATCACGGCTGTCTCAAGATTCGTCCCTGTATCAACCCTGATCGTTTGACCGGCCTCAAAGCCTTCTACGCTCGCCACCTTGATATTGGATGCGCCCGTTGTTGCTGCAATCGATAAAACGGTTGCCGGTTGCGTCACGAAATCTGTGCAGTTGCTGTCCGCGTCGAAACCATCCGGGAAGCGGCCCGCACTGGTATTGGACGCGTTAGCGTGTGAAGCGAGCGGTCCAAAACCGGTCAGCAGGCCGGGTGCAATCACGCGGCAACCACTCTCCTCCAGGCCGGATCTGCCCTGATAACCCTCGGCTGCCCACGGATCGACCAGCAGGCCGTAGTTGAGGCTATCGACCACCAGGCCGGCGGCATCGCGAAGCACCATGCTGCCGGCATTGATGGAGATGATGCGATCAAAGTATGGGGCGTTGGCGGAGAGCGTAGGGCCGCCGAACCACTGGTTGGGCGCAGGCGTGCCTTGATAGCCAGCGTTTGTGACCGCTGCGTCACGCACAACTGCATCGATCGCATGCTCGCTCGACAGCGGTCTATCCAGCCCGATGCCGGTACCGAGCGCCTGGATGGGCTCGTTGCTCGAGTGGGCAAAGGCCGCAGCCGGCTCGAAGCTGAGTCCCGTTCCGCGATCACCGAACGGCAGGTTGGCCGCATGATTGAACTTGAGCGGAGCAGCCAGCTCGATACCGGTGCCTGGATTGACCACCGTCTCGTCGTGGCCATGCGCCTGCGCGATTGCCGGCGTAAAGCTGATGCCGCTCCCGCCGGGACCCGAAGTGCCGACAGCCGTGACGGTCACCGTCTCTTTGTTAGCGGGAGTGCCAACCGTGATTTTGTCGCCCGCGGCGATGCCGTTTACGCTGCGCACCTTGATCTCGGTTGCACCGGCGCTCGCATCGGCCGCGAGATTGGTGCGATCGGCCTGCGTGCCGATGCGCGCAACCGTGACCGTCTCGATGCCATGTCCTACACTGTCGATGTCCAGCCTGATCTTGTCACCGATTGAAATGTTGGCTACGGAGCTCACCTTGAGGTTGGTCGAGCCTGGGGGTGCGTCCGCCTCAAGATAGGCCTGCGTGCCCTGCTTGCCGACTCCCGTAACCGTAGCCACTTCGTAATGCTCGATATCTCGCCCCACAGCGGGATAGGTCGCGCCATAGCCGAGTGCAATTTTTTCGCCAACGACGAATCCGGACGTGCTGGTGACAGGCACATTGGTTGATCCCGCAGGAATGGTGATCACCGGGCCCTCGGGCAGCGGCTGCCACAACGTCGTGTTGCTGCTGGCTGCCGTGCCGACGCTTACGATTTTGCGTGTCTCCGCAGTCGAGCCTGTGCCAATGCTGATCGTATCGCCGGCCGACATGCCCGCCGTGCTCCTCACATGAAGGGTGCTCTCGCCTGCCCGCGCGGCCACCGCGAGGCCTGAGTTCGAGAGGCCGAGCAGATAGAATCCGCGCACCGCCAGCTTCGTTCCCACAGGAATCTTCACCGAGGAGAAGATGGCCTGCTGCGTTGGGCGCAGGGTCAGCGTCCAGTTGGAGATATCGACGCTGTTCGCGCCCGCGTTGTAAAGCTCGATGAAAGAATCCGTCGCGTTGGCGGGAGGACCGGAGCTGATGCGGAACTCATTGATCTTGACCGGGCTCACGCTCCGCACCTTCTCCGCAATCTTCGCGGACTGTTTCGCGCCGCTCGCCTGGTTCGTCCATGATGCATCGCAAACCAGGTCGCCGTTGAAGGCCGCCGGTCCTGCAGTGACCGTGAAGATTGCACTCACGCTCGCACCCGGCGCGACAGGATCGGCGAAGGTCTTCGAGGTGTCGGTGGCGCCCTGAACGACGGACTTCCATTGCCTGCCGGGAGGCGTCATGATGCTCAAGTGAACGCCCACCGCAGGCGCGTCAGTGTTATTGGTGAACGTCGCCCTCGCGTCTTGCGAAGATCCCGGCGAGAAGGTCTGCAGTCCTGGGGGAGCCGTGATCGCCGACGCGGGCGCCAGGCTCAGCGGCAGCACGCCATAATGCGCAGCCACGACATTGGCCTGCACCAGCTGATCCGTGGCGTCAGCCGGAAAAGTGCCTGCGGCGGTCATCGCGCCTTCATAGAAGGTGCCCTGCGAGCTGTTGCTGTTGTCGCCGCCGTTGCCCAGCAGAATGGCGCCCTGCTTGCGCATCGGGTCGTAGGTTGAGTTCACGCGCGGGCCATCGAACATCACTTGCAGTGAGCCGTGCTGCGCGTCACCGCCCATCGAGGTCCAGTGGTGCGGCTCGCCCTTGGCCATCGCGGTCACGAATCGCCAGGTGATCTTCGGCAGGCCGACGCAGAGTTTGCCTCCAGCCGGGTTGACGCAACCCACCAGGTTGTTCTCCTGGTCAGTCATCACCCACGGACCCGGCAGAGTCCCGTGAAACCAGGGAGTGGCATCGCCGTAGTAGGCGGTCTCCATTGTGCCGTTGTCATCGTCGCGGCTGTCGATCTCGGCATTGCCGTAGTCAAAGCAGCAGCCATTGTTGAAGTGCAGTCCATTGATCACCCAATACTGCCCTTCCGCCTGGTCGTCGACCGCGGTTCCCTTCGCGTCGTCTTTGCGGATGCCCATGCCCGGTTCGATAAAGACGCCGTAGACCTTGTGGCCCATGACCGTAGCCGGCGCCATATCGGCAATCGGAAGATTGTTAAACCCGCCCATGGCCGGACCGCTGAATCCGCCGCGCGGCGCTTGGGTAAGATCGTTATGCTTCGGCGATTGGTCGTAGACAGTAGTGATCCAGCAGTAGGTATTGGCGCAGAACGCGTCTTGCGCAGCGGCGTCGGCGTATCCGCCCGCATCGGGGGCCGGCGATGCTACCGGCTGGACGACGCCGATGTCCAGGGTCTTGCCATCCGACTGACGCAGGACCTGATAGAGCGGCCCGTTGTAGGAGGCATAGAGAGCGCGCGTGGTGCTGTGTGCGGCCACACACGGATCGCCGGCGGAAGCGTAGATGTCACATGGTCCTTGCAGCCTTGAGGGGGCAGCACCGACTCCCGAGCCGGCCGGTTGCGCCATCGTCAACGTGGCGCCAGCTGTTGCAAGCCCCAGCACAAATATCATTGCAAGATTGATTCGCATTTTTCGTGTCGATCCTGTTTGCATCGCTGAATGGTTGCGGAACAATAAACTCGACCGCTCTGCTGCCGCAGCCGGAAACCGGTAGATATTCACGCTGATGGGCGCTACGGATATACGTGCGGACGAGTTTCGAATCAGAAAACGTTTCCTTTGTACTCTTCATTCCATTGAAATGTCAAGGAACACGCGGTTCGCGCTTGAGAAGCGCTTTTCGGTTGGAAGGTTCTATGGGCGGCGAAGGAGACCGGGCGCTGCCGGCGAGACCTGCTTTTCCAGGTAAATGTTTTCTTGACGACTGCCCTTGCGGGAAGGGTGTTGCATTTCAATGCCTTGAGGGCGTCGAACTCACCAGAACCTGCGGTGAGCACGACGCCCTCGGGTGTTGCACCAAACTTTGAAGCAATCCCAGCCGTACCAGAACTTCCTGAACAACGGTCAGGAGCGCCGACCGGGATCTGGCTGCTTTACCAGCGGGAGATCGTCAGGCTATCGAGATAGACCGTCGGCGAGCCGCTTGAGCCGAGGCCGTCCACCTGGAACTGTGTGTTGATCACCGGACCCCAACCCAGGCTGGCCGCTCCGAACACCGTCACGTTAAGATTGCTCTGCGCTCCATCGAGCCACACCGAGTGATAGGTGATGTTGCCCGAGCTATTGCGGGAGTAGTAGGCCTGGACGTGGTGCCAGGCATTGCGAGACCAGTTCCGGGGGTTGCAGGTGGTACCGCTCTTGCTCACCCAAGCCGGTTTCGGGCTGGAGGCGCTTCCCTTGTTCACGGTGTATGCCCAATTACCCGAATAGCCGTCGCACTGCACGCCGATCAACACGGTTTGCCCATTCGCCATAACCGGATTGACATCGAACTCCAGATTCGCAATCTCGCTGGCGGAGCTGGTGAGATAGACCCAGCCATCGTAAAAGTAATTCTCGGAGTTGACATCGTCGGAGAAGGAGATCGAATAACGTTCATCTCCGGCGTTGGAGAACTGAGTGACGAACCTGCGTGTGCTGCCATAGAGAGAGGGAGAGCTGACGATCGAGGTTGACCCGCTGGAAGAGCCCGGCCCACCCGTGTCGTGCGTCGCCGCCCAACTGCCTAACGCTTGAATGTTGCTGACACTGGTCGCGTTGGAAGGAATGATCGAGTCGCCCGTCTCCGTTGTCGTACCCGACTGGACATTGAGAATCACGTCGGTAACGCACGAAGCCCCTTTGTTGCCCCAAGCCTTGATATGCAGCGTGTGGGTGCCCGTAGCCGATGCTATTGACTGATCAATGGACTGTTGATAAACAACGGTCGTATTGGAGCTGCTATCGAATGAATAGCCCATCGAATCCACGTTCTGCGAAGAACAGGTGCTGGCCGATGCAGAAAGGTTGAAGGGAGTTGAAACGGTGGCATTGTTCGAGGGGCTGTTGACCGTAACGCCGGCAAATGCCGGGATTGCCATGGTCGCGAAGAGGGAGCAGGCGACGGAAAAAGCACGGGAGATGTTCATCAGATTCCTTTGCGATTGAGTCAAATTGGGCTCAGACTCCCTTATCCGTTCTTTCAAATGAAAGGAGCCACATGCTTCACGGACATGGGTGGGCTGTTTCTGAGCGGCACAAGACGAACCGCGCCGGTAATCGAACTACTCAGCAACCTCTAGTCACAATCGCGGTGGCCGCAGCATCCGCTGGGACTGCCGAAATTGATCCGGTCAAATCTAAAAGCTGAAGTGAGATTCATGATACGGGTAAACTTGATCGCCCGGCTCCACTCGGCCCACCTACGCTCGCGATCTGATCGCAGGCAACTTTTGAATGTCTGAAAAAATATTGACACACTTCATCCATGGCGACAATGATTTCTGCGAAAAAAGCATCAAAAAAATGAGAAAGTCAGACATCCCCGTAATAATTACCTGCATCGTGTAAAAACTGCCGCGGCGACTATGTAAAAATTTACAACCATCGAGCAACCGGCAGCGAAAATCGCTCATCTCGCCTTGCCTCTACATCCCGATGTGGGAAGCGGAGCGGACTACGTCGAGTTCAACGTGGTCGGCAGTCGTTCTCAGGAAGTGGAAGCTCAGCCAGACCGCAAGAATCGCAGTCTGGCTGAAAGTGTTGCATGGCGTCGTCTGGTTGCCGGTCTCACCGTGGGGATCCGAGCTCCAGTCGAGGCGCTCTTGCGCAGCGGTTCTTCTTACCAGCGATAGATAGTGAGGTTATCGAGGTAAAGAGTCGAGGATCCGCCGGCGCCTTTGCCATCCACCTGGAAATTGCTGACGAGCACGCCAGCAGCCCACCCCAGAGAGAACGCTGAGGGCACCGTCTCATGAATCGGCGCTTCCACGCCGTCGAGCCACACGGAGTTGTATGTCACGTTGCCCACGTCGTCGCGCGAGTAGCTGATCTGCACGTGATGCCAGGCGTTTGGCGTCCACCGCTCCGGGTCGCACGGCTGGTCCGACTGAACCCATCTCACGACCGGCGCCTCCCGCGTTCCCGCATTCTCCGAGTAATCCCAGGTGTTTGTGTCGCCAGCGCACTGGAAGGCGTAGATCACCGTGTCGCCGTTCGCGATCACCTGGTTGTTATCCATTTCGAGATTGCCGATCACGCTGCCCGCCTCGATCCAAACCTCGGCGTCATAGACAAAGTTCGTGGCGTTTGGATCATTGTCATAGGTCTGGGAGTAAAGTACCCCGCCCCAGTCGTTAAACGTGGTCGTGAACTGGGCGGCCTGTCCGCTCAAGGAAGGATCGCTGACCAGCACCATCGAACCATCTGCCGAGCCGGCTGTGGCTGGATCATGCTTGATGCGCCAGTTCGGAATGAGCTGCACCTCCTTGTCGGCGATTGCATTCGACGGAATGGAAGGACCCGCGGGGGCGATCAGGTAGTCGGCGCGCGCGAAGCCGCTGTTGATATACCCGGGGGCGACAGCAATGGCCTGGATGGCCGCGGACTTGGTCACCGCGATGGGACCGCCGTAAGGCAGCGAAGACGGGGTCGGCGCCGAACCATCGGTCGTGTAGTAGATTCGGGCTCCGGGGGTCGCGCTCGACAACGTGACGATCTGAGGCGCCGGATATTTCCCGGCGCCCGGGAAAATCATCGGAGTGGCCGCCACCGTCTGCACGACGGTGACGTTGAGGAGCACCTCGGCGTTCGTCTTCGAACCCCAGCACTTCACGTGCAGGATATGCGCTCCGGGGCCGGCTGCGGCCACGGCGCTGAAAGAGGTCGGCTCGATGACCGCCGCCGCATGATCGATGGAGTAGCCCATCGAAACCGCCGGCGCGGAATTGCAGTTCTTGACGCTCGCAACCACATTGAAGGGCGACGTGACGGTAGCTCCGTTCGCAGGAGCGGCGACCGCGATGTTCGTCGGGGCTGAAGGAGGAACAACCGTGATGTTCAAGAGGACTTGAGCGTTCACCTGCTGCCCCCAGCATTTCACGTGCAGAACGTGCGCGCCCTCCGTGGCAGTAACCATGGCGCTAAAGGATGTAGGAACGATGATTGCCGGGCCGTTATCGATGGAATAGCCCATGGAAACCGCCCGCTTTGCGGAGCAGGTTGAAGTGCTTGCAATCAAGTTGAAGGGAGAGGTCAGCTGAGCCCCGTTGGCGGGAAACATAACGGTGATGGCTGAGGCGGGCATGGCAAACGCCACGAGCGCTAGAGTTGCAAAGAAAAAGCCTTTCATTGGTTCACCTCGGAGTGTATGCGTCCTAATGGGTCGCCGGACTCGGCGCGTGCATAGAGGACCCCCCACCCGCGGGGCGCAAAAAGGCCCAAGGCAGCTGTGCTCGGTGTCAATAAGGGATTCTTTGGTAATCAGTATAGGGGTACTTTGCTTTCGTGCAAGTCACACTTTCGAGCTATTCCTAGGCTCGATCGGTGCAGTGAGGGCAGCGAACTTGATCGACTTAATCCTGGATGTAAGGCGATGTCTTCAGAGGAGGAAACGGCGGGTTCGCATGGCGCGATAATCACTACCCGCAACCGCAGGTAGGGCGCATCGATGGCAGCAAATGAAAACCCTGCCGACGGCCGCTCATCAGGAGCACTCGATGAGCAACCGGGCAGGGTTATCGTTCTTCGTCTGAGAAGTGCGGTTCGCTCTACTGGACGGCGACGGCGATTGTGGTGGTCGCGTTCGTTGAACCGCTGGTGCCCGTCACCGTGATGATATAGCTCCCCGTCGTCGTTCCACCGGTTTTGGTGGGAGGCGGTGTGGTGGGTTTAGAGCTCACGCATCCAGTAGCCACGGAAGCAATGACGCCAAGAAGAAGCAAGCTGAACAGCGCCTGCCATCTGCGCCGGCGAAACGGCAGCCAGAGGAAGAGCACCGCGGCAAGACTCGCTCCGCTACTCAACCCAAAGAGGGTCCGAATCGAGTGGTGAAGAGCCGCAACGGTACCGGCTATCGTATTCACTGTGAGAGTGGCTGTTACGGCCGCAGTGCCGGAGATTGCCGGTGGCTGCGAAACGGAGCATGTCGGCGCATCGATAGCGCCGGCCGGACTCGCAGTGACGGCGCAGGCCAATGCGACCGTTCCGGTAAAGCCGCCGCTCGGTGTAACGGTGATGGTGGAGGTCGCGTTCGACCCGGCAGATGCAATGCTGACCGGCGTTCCGCTCAGCGTGAAGGCGCCTGCGGGTGGAGGTGGAGACGATGCGTTGATGACGTAGGCAGCGGTCTCTACGTTACTCGTGCCCAGCGTGGGACTGATGGCGATTGCATTGATTGTCTCCGACGCGGCCACTGCAATTGGGGCCGAATACGCAGTCGATGCCGCGGTGGGCGTCGTTCCGTCGGTGGTGTAATAGACCGTCGCATCCGTCGTTCCAGTGCTCAGGGCAACACTCTGCGCGGCGTTGTAAGTGCCTGCCGACGGCGAAAAGCCGGGAGGCAGAGCTTGCGTTGTATAAGTCCAGTCCAAGATCTTCTGGCTTGCTGACAGTCCTCCGGTACCGCCGGTAAATCCGACATAGGCGGTGTTCCCGTTGACAATTTGTGGAATGTTGATCGCTTGCGAAGTGGTGAATGTGTCGCCCGTCACTCCGTCGACGAGCTTCAGCGTGAGCGTTGTGCCGTCATAGGTGAGCGTCGCCGTGATACCGTCGTCGCTGTTCAGCTCGATTCCGCTGGGCGTGAGGTCAATGGTAGGCAGCACCGGCGGCTCGCCGTCGGTATAGATCCCGGTGGAATCGCCGCCCTCATTTTCGTAGTTATAGAAGTTGAATTTGACTGCGACGCTGTTCTGGATATTCTGATAACCGAGCCCGGCCGAATCCCCGCCCAGCGCTGTCGGCGCGTTGTTCTGGATGGTGAACGTGAAACCGTTCCCTTGCGCGTTCGATAGTTGGAACCCGAAGGTCGTGGTGAAAGCCTGGATATTCATGGGCGCATTCCAGAACACGCTGCCCGCTTCTTCCAGTCCACCATCAGTCAACTGCAGGCGGGAGTCGTTGCTCGCCACGGCGCTGCCATTGAACGTCAAGCCGGCGGGGTTGGAGAAACCGTTCCCGAAGTTGATGGAGGACCCGCCGTTCTGAATGACATAAGCCGACGTTCCGATATTGCTGTTGGCCAGGCTGGGATCGATGGCGATCGCATGGATGGTCTCTGAAACCGCAACCTGAATCGGGCCGGAATATAGGTTCGAGGCAGCCGACGGCGTTGATCCATCGGTGGTGTAGTAGATCTTCGCGTTCGCATCCGGATCGGAGATCGTCACCTGCTGCGCATTCAGATACGTTCCGGCAGCCGGCGCGAAACTCAACAGCGGCGTCTGGTCAGAGAGCGTGAAGGTGGCGCTGCTCACTCCGCTCTGCACGTATCCGGGTGCACTCGCGATCGCATTGACGGTGGTGTCTGTGCTGAGGGTGATCGGGCCGGTATAAAGCGTCGACGCAGGCGTGGGTGTGGAACCGTCGAGCGTGTAGTAGATGTTGGCGGACCCCGTCGTGGTGGAAAGGGTGACGCTCTGGCTCGATCCAAAAGTACCCCCGTCCGGGGTAATGACAGGCGCTGCCGCGTTGGGCTCCCCATTGAACAGTCCGTAGACGACCACTTGGTTGTGCGCCACGACATACACCTTGCCGTTGGTCACCACCGGCACGGAGAACTTGGTGGCAATGCCCACGCCGTCTCGTGTGGAATTGGTATCGCTCTCGTAGAGAGGAGTGGTCAGGTCGTTCGCGTCCCATGCATAGAGAACAGCCTGTCCATAGGTCACGTATTGATCGGACCGTACGGCCCACGCAATCCCGTCCTGTGAGCCGTTGGAGGAAATCGAAAGGGAGGGACTGGGAAAATTCGAGGTGATGCTCGACTGGCTCGAAGGCGTGGTGTCCATCACGCCGCTGTTCAGCTTGAACAGCATGGGTGAACCATCTTCGGGCCAGATGTAGACATTGCCATTCCAGTACGCAGGAGTGTTCCAGAATCCGTCGCCTTGCGGCGTCAGGCCGGTGATGTCTTGAAGCGCATTGGTATTCGCGGAAGCGCCCGCGAGGTAGCCTCCCAAATTGTCACGGTTCAACAGCGTGACCCGGCCCTCTTTACCGCCCGTCACCAGGATGTGCGGGTTGGCCCCTTGCTGGTCCGGAACCATCAGGATGCCGCCCGAGCCCTGGTCCCAGTCGTGACTGTTCAGCGTTTGATAGTTGAACGAGGTAAAGGCGTCGGTAGGCGTAAGCCCGCCGTTGGCAAGACTGATATCAAGGACGCTTTCGCCAAGCTCACTTTTTGCATTGAAGGGCGGATAGGTTGTATTCGTGCCGTTGCCGGTGACCACGAACATCCGTCCACCCGCTGCATCCTCGTCGATGGGCAGGCCCGCTCCCGATGCCCAAATTCCGCCGCCATCGCCATTGGGCGAAAGACAAAGCGCGGCGCTCTGCGCCAGGGTCGTAGCGTTGTAGGCGAAGAGCCAGCCATGCCATGGGCCGATGTCGCCGTGCGCCGCGTACCCGATGTACACATAGCCGTTGTAGTAGTCGAGTGCCGGGCGCTGATTCTCGATAAGCGGATCGAACGAAAGTTGTCCGCCGGAGCTGCCGGTGCCGGTGCCGGCTACAGTCGCGGTGATATTGATAGGGCTGCCAGACTGCTCCGCGCCGGTAAGGATGTTGATGGCGTGCAGACGCGAGAAATACGCCCCCTGCTCATACGTGTTGCTCACCACGTACATCGTATTCGTTGCGCCGTTGATGACGGGCGTGCCCGTAATGCCGATCGTCGGACCGATGTCCCCCTGCGGAGCTATGCCTTCCGGATCCGCCGGCACCGCCGTAGCTCCCGATCCAGCCCCATGAGCGGCATCAAGCAGGGTGACGTGCCAGATGGGGTTTGCATTGGCCCCGCCGTTGGAATCCCCATCGAAGGCGTAGAGCGAATCATTCTCCGTGGCGACAAAGACTACATTGTGCACCTGCCCGTCGCTCATCTTCAGACCGGGCACATAGAGCGGCTGCGCATAGACAGTGCTGTCGACCGGCATCGAGAACAGCTTCCCGAAGGAATTGACATTTACGTTGGAAGGCGTCAGCGCAGTCTCATTGGTATTCTGGCCGGCATGCGTCATATCGTAGCGCCACGTGAGTACAGGCACGGGCGTGGGCGTCTGGGCCAGCAAGCTCACCGCGGGCGTGCATGCGATTACGAATGCAAGGGAGCGAAGCGGACGGGGTGTCGAGAGCATCTTAAGAAGGCTTGGAAGGAAAGTTTGGGCAACAAGCCGGGAAGACCTGGGATTTTCAAACATGCACACGCACCTTTACCAAGGATAGGAACAGCGAGCTGTTCGCCAGCCCAGTGAGAAGCGGACGAAGGAGAAAATGCGATACGACAAGTTCAGCCCATAGCAGAGCTGGCTGTCTATGGCTCTCATAACGCACACGCGGCCGAACCGGTCCGCTTGCTGCGGATAACCATGGCCCCGTCGTACCACCGAGTCCCGCAATAGCAATGAAGTAACTGGAACTTCTTGGTACTTTCTAACCCGGCACCGGCGCCGGGCGATTAGTAAGATGGGGTTTTGGGGCCACATGGTTGCTCGCCGATGGCCCCATCGACTTTCGCAGCCCGCTCCGGCAAAATATGCGATATGTGTGTCATCTCGAAAAATATCTTCTCTTCTCGAAACTTGAGTTGCGCACCACTTCTTCCGATCCGCCTTGTGAAAATCCTGGCTCGTGTGAACGCGCTCGCGTTGTCATTGAGCTTCATTACGCCTCTGCCCCCGCTTCAGGCTCAGCCAGCCGGAGAGACGCCCCTGGGAATGGCCTGGCAGGTGCGAGGCGCGTGGCATGAGGAGGGTGCGAGCGCACCACTTCGCACCGGAGATGCCATACAACCGGGATCGCTTCTGCTGGCCAGCGCAGAGAACGTCAAACACTCGATCGTCGTGTTGCTCCCCGACGGTCAGCTCGTTGTCTACGATTGCTTCACTGCGGAAGATTGTGCGCGTGGCTTTCGCGTGCCTTCGCTTTACCGCAGTCCCGAGCCGTTTGCTCTCGATATGGTGGGACGCATCCGCACGGTGCTGATCCGCGACGGCTCAGGCTCGTCGACGGGATCCGGCATCCTCGAGCCATCCCAGGCGCCGCGGTTGCAGCAGTCGGGCCTGCCGCGCGAGGAGGCGATGGTGGTGCTCAACACGGACAATCAAGTGCAGGTCGCGGGCCTGGCCGCGCATCTCCCCAATGGCCACTATACATACGACCTGCGGCCGCTCGATCGAGCGCATCCACGCAGATCTCATCTGGCGCTCGAGAAGAGCGGAGCCTCCATTGCCATTGCACTGCCTTCCGCCGGGCTCTACGACCTGACAATCGTCGACGATCTGAATACTCCGCGCATTGATCTTTTCATCGCCGCCGTCGAACCCACGCATGCCGCGAGACTCGCAAAATCGTTCCACGATGCGGTCGAGCTGATGAAGGACTGGAACAAAGACTATGAGGGCTGGCCCATTCATGAATTTCAACGGGCCTATCTTGAGTCGCTGATGCTGAACTTGAAAGCGTCCCATGGCGGCGCTCTCGGCGGCTCAGGTCGCGCGGCGGCGATGCGGTCCGGCGTGTCCGCGGAGCCCGCCTTCTCTCCGAGGCCCGGCCTGCTCAACGGGGATACGGCGATCAGCGTGCGGTGCAGCACGCCCGGCGCCACCATGCACTTCACGGTGGATGGCTCTCAGCCGGTGGACAGTTCACCGGTATATCACGGGCCGATCATGGTAAGGGGTACGGAGCTGACTATCAAGGCGTTCGCCCGTGCACCCGGTAAGAAAGACAGTCCGGTCGTGACCGGGACCTTCCGTATAAAAGAACAGTAATAGCATCGGACGCGTATAACCAGAGCATTTTCGGTACACACGCTGACTTTTAGACGTCGCAAGAGGTCGCTTTTTCTTGCGAAAAAAGCCAACTGAGCGCTGCTTTCGGTCTACACCCATTCCGAAACGGCTGTAGCCTTTTTCAATCTGCTGCGTCCATGCCTTAGAATCTTGCGAGGAATAAAAAGCTTTTGGTCGAGGAGAAATCGATGCGTCCCTTCGCGCTTGCGGCACTTCTGCTTGGCCTTTCCACCCTGTGCGCCGCTCAGAACTCCGCCTACTGGAACTATCACGGTAAGACCGGTCCGCTGGTCTGGGGCAAGCTCGATCCCAGTTACCAGGCCTGCTCCAAAGGCCATGAGCAATCGCCGGTGGATATTCGCAGGGCTCACCTGGATAAAGCGCTCCCGCCCATTGAATTTCACTACGTCGCCGGCGCAGTCACGCTTGAGAATACCGGCCGCGGCATTGTCGCCCATGTGGATCCAGGCAGCGATATCGTGATCGACGGCACTCGCTATGACCTGGTTCGCTACGAGTTTCATCATCCCAGCGAACACGCCGTGCGGGGCAAGCTCTCGGATATAGAAGTGGACCTCGTGCATAAGAGCAGTGACGGGAAAGAGGCCATTGTCGCCGTGCTGCTCAACGAGGACATCGGCAATCCGAATGCCACCATCGCCACGCTATGGCAGCACTTGCCGGCAAAAGCCGGTGCAAGCGAAAAGATAACCGACATGGTGAACACCGGAGGCCTGCTGCCGGCCGACCGCGGCTACTGGACGTACACCAGATCGGAGCTGACTCCGCCCTGCGCGGAAGGAGTGCGCTGGTTTGTCTTTGAGACGCCACTCACTCTCAGCCGCAGCCAATTGGGCGCGTTCCTCGACCTGTTTCGGATGAACACGCGGCCCTTGCAGGATCTGCATGGCCGGCAGATTGAGGCGAATGAGTAACTATTCGAACCGTTCGAAGGCAAGATGCGAGGACGCCTGCACGACCGGCATCGAGGAAAATGAGCCGCGGCAGGTCAGCGGCTGTGGGGCGCGCCCAGCTTCAAGATGATTTCCTCGCCGTCTCTTTCCACGGTGATGCCGGTGAGGTCGGTCACCAGATAATGCGCCGCTTCGAGGGTCTCGACCGGATGCGAGAAGGTAGTGGCAATCACGGTGCAACCGGCGGCCCGGCCGGCTTTCGCGCCGGAAGATGAGTCCTCGAAGACGACGCAGTCTTCCGGCGCCAATCCGAGCAGTCCGGCGCCCTCGAGGAATGGCTCGGGATGCGGTTTGCCGCGCGTGACCTGGTCCGCCGTCACCAGCTTTTCCGGTGCGGAGATGCCAGCTACCGACAAGCGTGCGCGGGCCAGCCGCTCCGTTGCACTGGTGACTACGATCCAGCGATCTTTGGGTAACGAGGCGAGCAGGCGCAGCACGCCGGGCAACACCGTGAGCCCCTCGTTATCTTCAATCTCGCGGTCCTCGATTATCTTCAGCTCCTCTTCGCCGTCCAGGTCTGGGCGAAGCTGGGTCAACGTTTCGATGGCCCTGCGTCCATGGGCGATGCGGCAGGCATATTCGGGATCGATGCCGCGTAGCTGCGCCCAGTATGTCCAACTGCGCTCCACCGAACCGATCGAGGAGATCAGGATGCCATCCATATCGAAGAGGACGCCCTTACAGCGAATTTGAATCATGGAAGAGGTCGCAGAGTAAGTCATCTTTTCATTGTATTGGGACCGGCGCGACGATTAATGCGCTTCGTTTGAAGCCTCAGGGATGCGTCCTTCCCTGGAACCGGCGAAGCTGACCTTCGGCGGCTCGCCAAAGGTCAAAGCGCCCGCCACGGCGCGGGTGTGGCTTCCCTGCCGGACCACGCTCCGGCCGAGCGTAAGCGCGTTATTGCCGATTGTGGCATCCGCCGTCCACAGATCGAAGTGAGCCAGGACGGCCGGCTGATTCCCGACCCGGGAGTCATCCCCGGAGTTCGGCGCCGCGGACCCGTGACCCCATTCAAAATGCAGAGTGCCCTTCGCCGAGCCGGCAAGATCCCTGTCTGTATAGCCCGCGAGTTCGAGCTTGCCGTTGGCGTTGATATTCCCGCCCGACCACCGCTGGCCAATGACTGCGCCCACAGATTTCGGATTCAGATTGTCTAAACGGCAGTCCAGCGTGTAAGCCGGCAGATCGGAGTCGGTCGCGGGCTTCGTGAAGGTTCCCGAGGCGAGCACGCGGCCGCCCAATAGTCTCGCGCTCAGATCGGCAATCTCTCCGCCGGTAGAAACGGTACGCAGCGTCACCGAAAGAGACTCGAGCGTGACCGGTCCGAGGACGAGCGAGCCCGCTTGCACGCTGCCCTCAAGCTGCGGCCAAGGCGGTGCGGAGGATGGATGCAGGCGGTCAATGAGCGCCGAAAAAAGGGTACCTTTCGGCTGCACTCCAAGGATGGCGGTCTGCAGCGTGGCAGCGTCCAGATCGCCGAAACGCGCTTCGAAGTGGGGAGGGCACGGTTTTGGGCCATCGCAACGCAGCGGCACGACGAGACTGCCGGTTCCCTTCACCGGCCCATAGGCGAAGACCACTGGATCCCACCGGAGTTCACCCGCATCCAGGTGCAGTGTTGCCTGTGAAATCTGCACATGGTTGGCCAGGAAGTCGGCCCGCCAATTCGCGTTCCGCACGGTCACGGTTCCAGTCAGGGTGTCGGCGCTATGAATCGGGAGCAGTGGCAGGACCGCAGCGTTCGGATTCGCATCGGCGGCAAGATCGTTGGGCAAAATCTCGTCGGCTTGGAGCCATGGGCCTTCTGCATTGAGATCCAAGGCCAGAGGATCGCCCGCGAGAGAACCCACGCCGGCCGGACCGGCAAGACCGGCGGCCACGAACAGTTCCCTCGCCCGGGCGATACTCGCCGGGCCATGCGCGGTGACCTGGTATCCCGATCGAGTGAATTGCAGATTGACCGAGAGCGGGGCCGAACCGCCTGCGGGCAGGCTCATCGTCCCCGTGAGAGCCTGCTGGGCATTCGCGGCGCCGCGCGGCACAAACGCCGGCTCCAGTACGATCCTGGCGCTCTGAATCGGCTGGCTCAGTCCCATCCCGCTTAAGGCGAAATTCTCCACGTTGAGCGCGCCGGAGAGCGGCCCCTGTGGCACGGGAGGAACCTTGGCCTCCCGCCGCCGGGAGGGCTGGACGGCTATGGGGGGTTGCGCGACGGCGGTGAGTCGAGCATAGGAGATCCGACCGCTCACCGTTCCCCGCGCATCCAGATCCGGGGGCAGATCGCTGCGCAAAGTCCTCAGGGCATCAAGGGCCGCCGCGACCGGGACGTGATCAAGTTCCAGGGCAAGCTGCGGTGCAGCATTCAGCATCTCGCCGGTCACCCGCACACGCCCGTCCCCCAGCGGTGAATTGCACTCCAGATTTTCGAGAGCGCGCCTCGCGTAGTGATATACGAGGCTGCAGTTGGCATCGAAGTCCATCGGCTCTGCCGGAGCAAACTCAGCGCGATGCACCTGGGTGGCCCGCAGCTGCGTCGTGATGTGCGCTGCATCGGCGGTGCCTTGGAGATGCAGCTCGCCGGTCAGGTCGCCGCGCCAGCCCGGATCGGAGCCGGTGATGAGCCGCGCAAGCTGGCCGAGCTGCGCCTCGCGCCAGTCGAGATCAAGCTGCACCGGCATCTCGCGTAGGGCGGCCGCGCGGCGAATGGTCGCCTCCAGGCGCAACACACCGGTATCTTCCTGATAGAGGCTTACATCGGTGCGGGCGGGTTGGCCGCGCAAGCGGAGGCGCCACTCGCCGGAATTCTCCTGCCAAAATTCGATATCTGTATTGACGAGTGAAAACGGCAGCTTCTCCACGCCGTCTTTGACGTTGATACGGGAGTGGGTGGCTTCGAGGCTAGGAGGCGGAACCGTGCGGCGCGATCCATCGGCGCGTGCCCCTCCGGCCTGAGCCGCCGTGCGGAACAGCGGATCCAGGTTCCACCGGCCCGGCCCGCTGCGGACCAGGTTCAGACTGGCATCGTCCATGCTGATGCGGCCGATCTCCAGCCGCCCTCGCCACAGCGAGAGCAGGCGAATGGATGCGGTGACGGAGGTTGCATGCAACACCGGCTCGGCGCCATAGGCCGGGTCATCTGCGACACTGAGGTCGCTGAGCACGAATCCGGGCCAGGGCAGCAGACGCAGCTCCACTGAGGAGAGCCGTACGGGACGGCCAAGGGATGTGGCAATGAGCTGAGTGATTCTATTCTTATACCGGCTGATGCTCACCATCGGCGGCACAACCAGCACCGCGATAAGGACAAGGGCGAGTGCCAGGACGGCCATCCGAAGCCGCCTGCGGGCCGCCTCTGCCGTTTGCCGGCGTTGGACCTCTTCGGTCATAGCGTGCAACGGTTTTCCCGGATTCAGTGGATCACGTGGAAGGTTCGCTTCCATCGCGTCTCTGTGAAGAAGTGCAGGGCGACGTGGCTCATCCAGGCGATCCGGTTACCAAGGCCCGTCTGTTCGTATTCGGACTCAGGCGTCTCAAAGGACCAGTAGTTGAACAACGGACGCCCTATGATATTGGCCCTGGGCACGAACCCCCAGAACCGCGAGTCGAGGCTGTCGTGACGGTTGTCGCCCATCATGAAGTATTGTCCGGGCGGAACGACCAGGTCCCCATCGACGATGTGATTCGGAAAATCGACCGCCCAACTCTCGGTGGCGCCGCCCGGCTGGGGCCATGGCGGCACAGACGGAAACTCATCGAGAAAGTCCTGGTGATTCTCGGGCGTGGTGGGCTGCGCGTGCGGCTGCGCTTGCGCAACTCCGTTGACGATGACGATGCCGTTGCGCAGGTGAATGTGATCGCCCGGCACGCCGATCAACCGTTTCACCAGGAACAGGTATTGCGGCTTGCCCTCCGCGTCGGGGTCCGGCTCTGCGACGGGCTTGTAAAAGACAATGACGTCGCCTCGCCTCGGTTCGCGATAGCGCACCAGCGGCATCCATTTGGCCGGCGGAGCGAGCGTAACACGATCGACCACGAGGTGATCGCCAACCAGAAGCGTCTTCTCCATCGATCCGGAAGGAATGACGAAGTTCTGAGCCAGAAATGTAAGAATGAAAACACCCACGACCAGCACCCCGCAGATGCTCGCAACGGCCTCGAAGGGAGTTTCCTCCACCTTCTCGTCCGCCAGGCTCGATCTCTTCTCATCGGAAATTCTGCCAGGAGATGCTGCTTCAGGCGGCTCTTTTGTGGCCAGCGTCTTCTTCGTTGTCATCCTCACGCTCTTTGCGGAAACTCCCGATCCACCGAAACAGTTGCCCGGCAGAATCAATGCACCACCTGGAAGATTCGCCTCCAACGCGCGAACCCTGCCAGCCGTTGCGGGAGATCCCTTTCGTGTCCGAGTCTATCATTCGCGGCCTGTTGGACATCGGTGGACGAGGGCCGGCGCAGGGAAAAATAAATCACGAGTGGCCGGGCAACAATCGCCTGGCGGGGCACGAATCCCCAATAACGCGAGTCGCTACTGTGATTCCGGTTGTCGCCGAGCACGAAATACTCTCCGGGCGGCACCAGCAGCTCTCCTCCCCGGGTGAGGCTCTGCATCTGGCGCCACCAATCGGGATCGACCTGCGGGTCAGTGTAAAGGCTGGCGGGAAAATTACCGCGGAAGTCATTAGGGGGCGCGGGTTCAAAGACCGCATAGGGCTCGTCCAGCGGCGCTCCATTCACAAACACTCGACCATCCTGGATGCGCAGCCGGTCGCCGGGAAGGCCGATGACTCGCTTGACGAGCAGAGGCGGGTTGGGATGATGAAAGACGATGATGTCGCCGCGCCGTATCGGGCGATACGGCAGGGCCCAGCCCGTGAGAGCGCCGGCCGGCGCATAGACCTGCTTGTTAAAGAGAAGAAAGTCTCCCACCAGCAGCGTCCGTTCCATGCTCTCTGAAGGGATCAAAAATGGCTGCAGCACAAACGTGAGCACAAACAGGGCCACCACCACAGTACGCAGCAGTGAGGCGAGCGCCTCCGGCAGCGTGGGTAGGTGCAGACGAAGCCATGCACTGCGTGAGAGCAGCGGAGCCGACGCTGCGGCGGGGGAGCTCATTGCGCGGCGTTTTCCTCCTCGTTTGCGTCGGGATCGGCTGGCCGAGAAGGCTTTTCCGCCGGCTGACCCGCCAGCCGCTCAAGGGCGCGCCGCGCCGCGTCCTGCTCGGCGTGCTTTTTCGTCTTGCCCAAGCCGCGAGCCAGCGGCTCGCCCGCCTCGCCTGCCTCCGTTTGGATGCGCACCTCGACGAGGAAACGCTTGCGATGATCCGGACCGCTCTCGCTCTTGACGCGGTAGACCGGTGTTCCCGCACGCTCCGCCTGCAAACGCTCCTGGAGCGCCGACTTATAGTTGCCCAGCGCCGCGCCGGAGCGCAGTTCCTCAGCCAGTTGCTCGGCTGCATGGCCCATCACGCGAGTACGGACAAAGGCTCGCACCGGATCCAAGCCTCCATCCAAAAACAGAGCGCCCATCACGGCTTCCATCGTATTCGAAAGCACGGTGCTCTTGCTGCGCAGGCCGCTGCGCTCTTCCCCCCGGCTCAGGAGCAGGTGCTTGCCCAGTCCAAATGCAGTGGCAACGCTGGCCATATATTGCCGGCTCACCAGTTGTGCCCGGACACGCGTCAATTCCCCCTCATGCCATTCAGGGTGAGAGGCAAAAAGAGCCTCCGCCACAACCAGGTTCAACACCGCATCGCCCAGAAACTCCAGGCGCTCATTGTCGCCCAGGCCGGCTGCTTCTTCGCCGCCAGCTTCATGCGCGAGCTGGTTGGCCAGCGAGCGATGCGTGAGAGCGCGCACCAGCAGCTCGGGGTTGGTGAAGTCATGCTCCAGCGCGGCTTCGAGTTCTTGGAGAGCTGCGTCCATGTGCGCCCCGCCTGGTTTCCGATCGATGCGAGAGAGAAGAAAATGGCTCCGGCCGCTCCACCGAACAGCCGTCGTATGCCTCAGTGGCCGCAGCCCAGGTACAGGTTCCTCTCCGGTTAATGGCGCGCGCCCTGGGCTTCATTCTGCCCTGCGGCTTTTGTTCCGCCGTTGGCCTGCCCGTCCGCCCGCGGAGCAGCGCCGCTGGGTTGATTGTCGCCGCTCCCGTCGTCGCAGTCCTGTTCGTGACCCCGCGCCGCATAAGCTGCCTTCACCCCGCGTTCCGCAGCGAGCCGCGTGTCCTGTTGCCCATCGCGCACGGCCAAAGCTTCTTTGTATTCAGCCAGAGCCTCGTCCCGTTTGCATTCCAGATCGAGCATTCGGCCAAGATAGATGTGCGACCAGGCCAGCAGTCTCTGTTCCTTGCTGGAGGCGAGCGTCTTCTGGAATTCATCGATCGCCTGATCCGGCTTTTGGGTCATCAGATCGACCCGCGCCATAATAAAGTGGGCGCGCGCGGCATCAGCCGTGGACTGCACTGTATCCGTCTGGCCAGCGAGCACCTTTTCCGCGATGGAGCTGGCTGCTGCCATATCGCCCGCCGCAAGCTTCGCTTCCGCCAGATCGAGCCCGGCAAGCTGGCGCGGCTGGCTGCGCTGCAGGACGTCTTCGTCCGCTTCCTTATCGAAGACCGTGTTGCGCGCGCGATGCACCTGCTGGTCGACATCCATGCTGTAAACCATTTCGCCGATGGTGTCTTTCAGGCTGGCTGGATCTTTCTCGAACTGGAGCATCTGCTCGTAAAAGTATTGCGTCAGCACAAAGCCCTGGCTCATGTCGTGCTGCACGGCCGCCACGCGCACCGCGTCCGACTTCTCGATGGTGAGCTGCCGCTCGTGCTCGTAACGCGGCAACTCCGAGCGCTCGACATCGGCGGGAATTTTGTAAATGGGAACCCCAGTATCCATCGTGCGCGCTTCGATGGCCTTGATCAGGCATTCGATCGTCAGCGGGACGGTGTCGGAGCGAAAGCGAAATTCGAGAGGCGCGTCGCGTATCGCCTTGAGAATGGGTTGGGTGCGATCGACGGCGTTGGCCCGCGATAGCAGCAGCGGATCGATCACGTAATGCAGATAGGTGTGGCGCACATCGGACATGCGAATCTTGCCGTCCACGGGTGAAACCACCACCACATAATCCGTCCCGTAGATGCGGGCATTCACCATGCTCGGCGAGAGCATCGGCTCAATGACGACGATGAATCGCCGGCCATCATAGGTGGAAGCCGGCATCTTGAGGTAGGTGTTGGTAGCGACGATCATCTGCGAAAGAGGATCATGCACCTTTTCCGCTTCGTCGTCATAAGTATGGTGCACGGTAAGCCAGATACCATGCAGGTCCACTGCCGAGGCAAAGGCTTTGAGAATCGGCACGATCTCCGCCACCTGGGTCGCATCCGGCGGCAGTTCGGTCAGATCCGCGGTAATCTCCATCTCCGGCGGGGGCGCGAGATAGAGCGCCAGCGAAAGGTATTGCGCAATGTCCTTCTCCGTCCCGGTCATGCGGTGCTGCGCGATATAGAGGCAGAGCGCATCGCGCTTGCCGCGCGCATCCTCGCTCTTGGCGAGCGCCTGATCTATCTCGTAGCGCACGTGCTTGCGCACTGGAGCGCTTGCATCGAGCCCCTCATTATAGCCACAGACATTCAGCGCCGCCGCCATGGTAAACATGGGTTCCAGGCTGACCAGCGAGATGGTCGGGCCGGCAGGATCAATCAGGGTAGGCGCCCGCTCTTGCGCGTACGCCGGGCCGGTGGACAAGCTTTGGCTGCTGGATGAGCTGCTTGGTGCCTGGGCGCGACCCAGGGGACAGGTAGATCCGGCTAAAACGAGGAAAAGAGCCGGAATAAGCGCGAACCGACGAAATGGACGACCCATCATGGAGAGAGACCCTGCAGCAAGTCTAGTTAGACGTACCGGCAGGGTCAAACGGCTGCATCGAGGCCGTTTCAGGAAACAGGCTATCCGGCTCCAATCTTCAGAACCACTCTGTGAGCCAGATCACACGCAAACCGCCTATCATGGATTGAGAATTGCCTCATCCCCAGATGCGAGAATCGTGGTGGGGATATTTGAGCGGCTTTCCGGTGCGCGCCGGTTCTGGACGTGCGGCGCGGTTTTCACTCAACTGGAGGGGCCTGGCTCGAATGGACCGGGAGAACCGCAGTTATGGCAGCATTTGGCAGTTTTGCGCTTCTGATCGCTTTGGCTCTGGCCGCTTACAACCTGCTGGCCGGAACCATTGCGCTGCGGCTCATTGCCACCGGGCATCCGGCCCGCATCTCACCGGAGCGGCTTGCAGATACTGCCCGACGCGCAGGCATCGCGGGTTTTATCGCCGTTTCAGCCGCGGCTCTCGCGCTGGTCTGGTCAGTCTTTACCAACGATTTCTCCATCACGTACATCGTGGAGCACTCCAACCGCGCCCTACCCGCGCCCTATAAGTTTGCGGCGTTGTGGAGCGGCCAGGAGGGCTCACTGCTGCTGTGGGCCTGGTTGCTGGGCACCTACGGATTCGTGCTGCGGCTGCGTCACAAGACGGACGTGAAGCTCTACGCCTATGCGGGTACGATCCTGGCCGCGGTGCAGGTGTTCTTCCTGCTTATTTTGAACTTTGCCGCTCCGCCCTTCGCGCTGCTGCCCGGTTATGTTCCCGGAGGCGCGCTTCCCGCCGACGGCAACGGCCTCAATCCGCTGCTCCAGTACCCGGAGATGGTGATTCACCCCCCGATGCTCTACCTGGGTTACGTCGGGTTCTCCGTTCCCTTCGCCTTCGCGCTGGGCGCGCTCATGATGCGCTATCCCGGCGAGAAGTGGATCAAGATCACGCGCACCTGGACCATGGCGACCTGGCTGTTCTTGACCTGCGGCATCTTTCTGGGAATGCATTGGGCCTACGCGGTGCTCGGCTGGGGTGGTTACTGGGGTTGGGACCCGGTAGAGAATGCAAGCTTCATGCCCTGGCTTACCGGCACTGCGTTTCTGCACTCGGTGATGATGCAGGAACGCAAAGGCATGATGAAGAGCTGGAATGTCTGGCTCATCTTTTCCACCTTCCTGCTCACCATTCTGGGCACTCTGCTTACGCGTGCCGGCTTGGTCAGTTCCGTGCATGCGTTCGCGCAATCCTCCATCGGCACATGGTTCATCGTCTTCATGGGGATTGTGCTCGCGGTCTGCATTTTTACCTACATTTATCAACGCGGCCATTTGAAGACCGAGCATCATCTCGAATCGCTGGTCAGCCGCGAGTCGAGCTTCCTGTTTAACAATCTGGTTCTTCTCACGGCCTGCTTCGTCATCCTCTGGGGCACGCTGTTCCCCATCCTCTCTGAGTATGTGCAGGGAACGAAGGTCACGGTAGGCGCGCCGTTTTATAACCGCGTCGCCGTGCCCATCGGACTGTTTCTGCTGCTCTTGACGGGCGTTGGTCCGCTGCTGCCCTGGCGCGCCACATCCTTCAAGAGCATCCGCCGTAATTTTGTGCTGCCGGTGATTGCCCTGTGGGCCACGGCGATCGTCTGTCTGGCGGTCGGGGTTCATCCATGGTCCCATGGGAGCTTTTCTTCGGGTAGCTTCTATGCATTGGTGGCATTCTCGGTGGCTGCGGGAGTGCTGACCGCGGTGCTTTCTGAATTCTTGCGCGGAGCCCAGGTGATCGCGCGGCAGACGGGCCGCAATTTGATCGGAGCCACCTGGCTGCTCACCCGGCGCAATACGCGCCGTTACGGCGGCTACATCGTGCACATCGGCGTGGTGGTGATCGTGGTCGGTCTAGCCGGGTCTGCCTTCAACCGCAACGTGGAAAGCGAAATGGGCTTGCGTGATGCCATGCACATCGGTCCTTACACGCTCGAGTGCACCGGGTTTACGCAGGACTCGAACGCCAACTACGACTCGGATTACGCTGTGCTGAACGTGATGAAGGACGGCAAGACGCTCTTCCAGATGACGCCTGAAAAGCGCGCTTATCACCTGGGCGGAGGCGATCAGCCGCAGACCATGGTGGCGATTCACTCCGTACCGAGCTGGGATCTTTACGTCGTCTACGAGGGAATGAATCCCGACACGGGTCGGCCCATCATCAAGGCGTTTCTCAATCCGCTTGTCGGCTGGATCTGGGCGGGACTAGTTGTTATGGTTGTGGGCACATTTTTCGCGCTGCTGCCAAGCCTCAGCCCGGCAACCGCGGCGCTGCGCGTCTCGGCGACGCGGCCTCTCGCGCCTCAAGCGGCGCTCAAAGGCGGCGACTGATGGGCTCTCCCCGGCAGGGACCGTTTTGGATCCGATCGACGCAGGCGTTTCTGTTGGCCATCGCCGTCTGCTTCAGCCTCGGCGCGACGGATGCGGGTTCGCGATTCGACGATTTGGGTCATCGCATGATGTGCACTTGCGGCTGCAATCAGCTGTTGGGCGAGTGCAACCACGTGGGCTGTCCCGATTCCGGACGACTGCGCGACGAGCTGACCGCGGCGATCGCCTCGGGCGTCCCCGATCAGAAGATTCTCGACGCCTTCGCGGCTAAGTATGGCGCGACTGTGCTGGCGGCGCCGCGCACCAGCGGGTTCGATCTGGTGGCGTGGATTGCTCCCTTCGCCGTCTTTGCCGCAGCGCTGCTGGGAACGATTCTTCTGGTGCGGCGCTGGTCAGGAATATCAAGTGTCGCAGCCATGGCACAAGCGGGCAACAACCCGACCGCGCTTAATCCGGAAGACCGGGAGCGGTTGGAGCGGATTCGCCGCGAGACCGACGCGGAGGAGGGTTTGAGCCGATGACAGAGACCCAGGGACTGATTGCCGGATTGTTTCTTCTCTTTGCGCTCGTGGTCTATACCTTCTGGCCGGAGAATACCTTCGCCAGCCAGAAAGAGAAGACGCGCCTGGATTTTCTGCTGGAGCGCAAGGAGCAGCTTTACGAGAACCTGCGCGATCTGAACTTCGAGCATCGCGCCGGCAAGTATCCTGAAGAGGATTTTCAAACGCAACGGACGCTTCTGGAGAGCGAGACGGCTGAACTGCTGGCTGAGATCGACCGGCTGCAACAGGCGTAGCTTTAGAGGGCGCAAGCAAAGCATTGCACTCTTCACTTCTGGCACAGAAGCCAAGTTGGCCGAGATGTGGAACCAGAGGATGGAAGATTTTTGGTTGGGAAGTAAAGGAATCCGACACAGACATGAGATCGATTCGATTTTTCCTTGTTTTGGCCCTGCTGTTTGCGGGCCCACTTGGTTATGCCGCGCAGATAACCGGCACGGTCACCGATAAGACGACAGGCAAGCCGGCGGCGGACGATCCGATCGTGATGTTGGACGTGCAGGCCGGCATGAGCGAGGTTGCCCATGCCAAGACCGGGGCGAACGGCCACTATTCCTTGAACGCCCCCGGCAGCGGCCCCTATCTGATTCGCGTAACGCACCAGGGCGCAGGGTATTTTATCGCTGCTCCGCAGGGCGGCGGCCCGGGAGACATTCCGGTGTACGATGTGGCGGCCAAGGTACAGGGCGTCTTCATTGAAGCCGATGTGATCGAGGCCGAGACCGATCCCGGCGGCCAGCTCAAGATCAACGAGCGCTACTTTGTGCACAACACCAGTGCGCCGCCGATGACGCAGTGGAGCCCCAAGTCCTTTGAGGTTGTGCTGCCGCCGGATGCGACGGTCGTCGATACGGGCGCGCAACGGCCCAGCGGCTTGCCAACATCGGTGAAGATGGATCCCGACGGCCCCAAGGGGCGTTACTCCTTCAACTTTCCTATCGAGCCGGATGAAGGAGAGAAGGATACGGTCTTCCAGATCAGCTATTCGCTGCCATACTCGGACCAGAAATACACCTTCAGGCCCGTGGTCACACTGCCGGCGGACAATGTCGCAATCCTGCTCCCCAAAGGGATGACGTTCGCGCCCGGGCCGGGAACTGAATTCAAGCCAATCACCGAAGACCCGGGCGTCCAGACGTTCCTTATGAAGAATGCTGTGCCTGGCAAAGCCATCTCCTTCACGGTCTCAGGCCAGGGATCTCTTCCGCGCGACGCGCAAGGCGGCCAGCAGGCCGACAACGGCGGACAACAGACCGCGGTGCCAGGCAATCAGCCAGGCGGCGGCATCGGCGAGCCCATCAACACGCCCGACCCCCTGAGCAAATACAAGTGGTGGATTCTGGGCGGTCTCGCGCTGCTGCTGGCCACAGCCGCGGCTTTCCTGTTGCGCCGTCCGCCCGGCTCGCCGACGCAAGCCACTGAGAGCGGTCCGCAATCTCCGGTGACGTCCACGCCAACGTCGGGCTACGCTCCGCCTGCCTCCGTCTCCACCCATCATGGAACGGCCCTGCTGAACGTGCTCAAGGAAGAACTATTTGCAGTGGAAAGCGAGAAAATCGCCGGCACGCTCTCGCCATCGGAATACGCTGAACAGAAGGCCGCGCTCGAAGTGGTGCTGAAGCGGGCGCTGAAAAAATAGCGGTCACCGAACAGAGATCAGAGATGCGGCGTTCGTTGCCGCTTGCTGACCTCTGTTCACTGTTCCCTATTCCCATTTATTCTTCCCGAATGAAGACTTTGCTGCGGACGCTGCTCTATCTCCCGCTGGTGGTCTGGCTGGGCGCTGAGATTTTCTTTCCTGTTGTTGCCGCGATCACGTTCACCACGCTGCAGCCCGATACCCACACCGCAGGAATGATCGTGGGACACCTGCTGGGCATTCTGCACCGGATGGGCATGGTGGCCGGCATTGTTGCCCTGGCGCTGCTGGCACTGGCGCCCGCCTGGAATATCTACAAGCCGCGCACCGTTCTTGCGCCGATGGTGCTGATTGTGCTGATGCTGGGCTGCACCGTCTACTCGCACTACAGCGTCATTCCGGCCATGGACCGCGATCGCGCAGCGGCCGGCGGCGCAATCGACGTGACCGATCCGGGCAACCCCACTACCGCGCATTTCAACAAGCTGCACAACCGAAGCGAAGATGTGGAGATGGCGATTCTGCTGATGGGGATTGCCACGGTGGCGCTGGTAGCGCGTGCGGAAACAGCGCGGGCATAGTCTGCGCGGGCATAGTGTGAAAGCCCGAAGGTCGCGGTGGGATTGGTCGACGTAAAAGTGGCTTCGGTCTCTGCGCAACTGATGGCGCTCAAGTTTGTGCGGCGCAAGAAACTTTAAGAGGCTGCCCGCGTTCCCGAGCCCCGTTCCCCGTCCTGTATCATCGTAGAGGCCTGAACGCGTTTTTACGCGGTGCAGCGGCCGCAACGGAACCCTCATGAAGACTGGAATTATCGGCCTGCCGCAGGTGGGCAAGACATCGCTGTTCAAAATACTCACCAAGGCCAAGCTCGAAGAGCGCAGCGGCTACTCCAATCCGCGCGAGGCGCACATCGGGGTGGCGCGAGTGCCGGACGAGCGCCTGGACAAGCTCTCCGCGCTCTACTCGCCGAAGAAAACCACCTACGCGACGGTCGACTACGTGGATGTCGCGGCGATTGGGCAGGAGGCGCTTAAGGAGACGGCCTTCCTTACCAACCTGCGCAATGTGGACGCGCTGATCCATGTGCTGCGCGCCTTTGAAGATGATTCAATTCCGCACGTTGGGCCGATCGATCCATTGCGGGATATCAAGAATGTCGAGTTCGACCTGATGATCAGCGATCTGACCCAGGTGGAAAAGCGTCTGGAACGTCTGGAGAAAGATCTGAAAAAGGGACGCACCAGCGAGCTGGAACGCGAGCAGGCGCTGCTATTGCGGTCAAAAGAGGCGCTTGAAAAAGAGCAGCCGCTGCGCGAACTGGAGATGACGGCGGAGGAGAAAAAGCTCATCAGGGGCTTTATGTTTCTTTCGCAAAAGCCGATTCTTTATACGCTTAACATTGGCGAAAGCACAACGCTTGGCGACGATCTCGAAGCGGCTGTGGCGCGTTTCAAGCTGGAGGATGTGGCGAAGCGTCCGAATGCCGGAGCCACCGCGATTTGCGGCAAGGTGGAAGCAGAGCTTGCGGAGATGGACGACGCCGAGGCCGCGGATTTCCTGGAGAGCTACGGCCTGCGCGAAAGCGGGCTGGTGCGGCTTATCCGCAAAAGTTATGAGCTGCTGGGGCTGATCAGCTTCTTCACCGCGGGCGAAGACGAGTGCCGCGCGTGGACCATTCCGCTGGGCTCCAAGGCTCCGCAGGGCGCGGGCGCCATCCACTCCGATCTCGAGCATCATTTCATCCGCGCCGAGACCATCCGCTGGGATGCACTGCTCGATGCAGGCTCAGAGGCGGCCGCGCGCGCGCGCGGGACGCTGCGGCTGGAAGGCAAGGAATACATTGTGCAGGATGGCGATGTAATGCACATCCGGCACAGCGGCTGAGCTGATGGTCAGAATCTCGCTCATCCTGGGTGCGGTGGCTGCGCTGGCAGATGTGGTCGGAGGTCTGGTTCTGGTGCGGGCCCGCGGCGTGGAGCGCTACCTGCGCTATTTTGTCGCGCTGGGGGCAGGATTTCTGATGGCCACGGCCGTCGTCGAGATGGCGCCGGAGAGCCTGCGGATCAATCCCCGGCTTGGGCCGGTGTTGATCATGGCCGGCTACTGCGCCGTGCACCTGCTGGAGCATACCATCAATGCGCATTTCCATTTTGGCGAGGAGACTCACGCCGGGGAATTCGTTTCCGGTCACACCGGATTCTCCGTTTTAGGCGGGCTGAGCGTTCACGCGCTCTTTGACGGCGTGGCGATCGGTTCGGGCTTCGTGGTGTCGAACTGGCTCGGCTGGCTCATCTTTCTAGCCATTCTCTTGCACAAAGCGCCGGAGGGATTCACGATGGCCTCCGTCATGCTGGCCAGCGGACGCAGCCGAAAGACGGCCTTCTACTCGGCCGTAGCCCTGGCCGCGGCCACGCTTGCGGGCGTGCTGATTATTGAGCTGGTGCCGAGCTGGCTCTCTTATGGACTGCCGGTTTCGGCGGGTGTCGCCATCTACGTGGCCGCAACCGATCTAGTCCCCGAGGTAAACCGCGAGCCCGGCATCCACATGGCGCTGGTATTTTTTGCCGGCGTGGCCGCGTTTCTGCTGCTGCGGACCATCTTGCCGACGCTTTAGAGGGTCGTTCGGAATACACGTAAGCTTTATGAGTGGTTTGAAAGGTGGCATTTTCTTAATAAAAATGCCACTTCGCTGCGCGCTTTCGGCCTTGGCAATCCCGAAGCTGCTTTAGCTTGCCTCAGTTCAGTGTTCGAGGCCCACACCCAGGCTGGTCGAGCGGCTGAACCCGTATTTTCCGGCGTAAAGCCGCGCCAGCAGACAGCCGTAATCCCAGGCGACCCTCAGATTGGCCTTGCTGGCGCCGCGATAACGCCGGCCAAAGGCGAAAGGGATCTCTTTAACTGATTTAAGGCGGGCGCGCACCAGGATCTCCAGCAGCAGTTTGAACCCCGTCCGCTGAAAGTCAATCTGTTGCACGCTGGCGCGGCGCACCATGAAGTATCCCGACATTGGATCTTTGGCTCGAACCCGGCGGCGCTGCAAAGGCCAGGTAGCCCAGACGGCCGCAGCGGAGAGCAGCTTGCGGAAAGGGTTCCATCCACCCAGTTCCCCACCCGGGGTATAGCGGCTGCCGATGGCCAGATCACGGCCTTCTGCAATGGCTGCGAAGAGCTGCGGTAACAGTTCGGGAGGGTGTTGAAAATCCGCGTCGATGACGCCCAATACATCAGCATCCGAATGGCGCCAGCCATCGAGGACTGCTCCAGCGAGGCCCCTCTCTCCCTTGCGGACAATCAGCCGCACACGAGGATCATTCTCGGCAACGGCCCCGACCACATCGGCCGTCCCATCGCGGCTATCATCGTCCACAACCAGTACCTCGTAGCGAACGCGTTGTTCGTCGAGAACGGTCTTGATCTGGCCGAGCAGCCGGCCGATATTGCCGGCCTCGCAGAGTGTGGGGACCACGAGGGCCAGCTTGAGCGATGCAAGCTCGCCCGAACCGCTAATCTCTGAGTCTTGAAGCGTCTGCGGCGATTCTATTGTCGATCGGGACATGTGGATTACCATAATTCTAACGCCAAGGCTAATCACTTGAACATGGTTAATTCGGGTTAGACATTTGAGTCGCCATTTTTTCTCGCCAAGATTGATTCTGCTTCTGCTCTTCACCCTGCTCGGCTTTGCCGTCATGGGCTACCATCCGGGACTGGAAGACGATGAGATTTACCTCGCGGCTGTGAAGGCTGACCTCAACCCCGCCCTCTTTCCTCAGAATGCCAATTTTTTCCGGTTGCAGACCCAAGCTACCGTCTTCGACGAAGCAGCTGCGAGTTTCGTTTCATGGACGCGCATGCCTCTGCCCTGGGCGGAGCTGCTCTGGCAGCTCGCTTCCCTTTTTGGAATTCTTTGGGCCTGCCACAGCATCGCACGGCGCCTGTTCCCGGAGGCGTGGGCGCAATGGGCCGGGGTCGGGACGGTCGCAGCCATGTTTACGCTCCCGGTCTCGGGAACGGCGCTGTTTTTGGCCGATCAGCACCTGCACCCGCGTAACGTGGCCACGGCTCTGATCCTGCTGGCGGTCTCGCGCATTCTCGCGGAACGGCGCGGCCAGGCGGCGCTTTTGCTGCTCGTGGCCTTTTTGATGCATCCGCTCATGGCTGCTATGGGAATCTCGTTCTGCGTCTTCCTTACGCTGGCCCTGCATGACTCGGTCCATGCCCGGATTCTCTCGTGGAACGGAAGATCGGCGGCCCGCTGCACCGGAGAGGCGGCCGCATTGATTCCTCTCGGCTGGGTTCTGGAGCCGGCCAGCCCCACCTGGCTCCGGGCCCTGAATACCCGCACCTACTATTACCTCTACCAATGGACATGGTACGAATGGCTCGGTGCGCTGGCTCCGCTGCTTCTTTTCTGGCTTCTATGGCGTTGGGCCGCGAATCGCCGCCAGACGGTCCTGGCCCGCTTTGCCCTGGGCGTCTTCGTCTATGGCGTGTTCCAGCAATGCCTGGCCATGATCCTTTTGGCGCCGCCGGCCTGGGTGCGAGTTACGCCCTTGCAGCCGATGCGCTACCTGCAGCTGATCTACCTGTGCATGGCGCTCATGGCGGGGTGCCTGTTGGGCCGGTTCTGTCTCAGGTCGAGCCCGTGGCGCTGGGCCGTCTATCTGCTGGCGATCAATGGCTGCATGTTGGGGTGGCAACTGGCGGCGTTCAGCGGCAGCAGGCATCTGGAGCTGCCCGGACGCTCACCTTCCAATCCCTGGCTCCAGGCCTTCGGCTGGATTCGCGGCAACACGCCGGTAGACGCCTACTTCGCCCTCAACCCCTATTACCTGACTGCGCCCGGCGAGGATTACCACGGCTTTCGCGCCCTTGCTGAGCGCAGCCAGTTGGCGGACATGGTGAAGGACGCATCGGTGGTGACGCAGATTCCCGAACTCGGTCCAGTATGGGCGCGCCAAGTGGCGGCCGAGCAGAACTGGACCCACTTCCAGCTTCCGGACTTTGAGCGCCTGAAGGCGCAGTTCGGGGTGAATTGGATCCTGGTCTCCTATCCGCAACCCGCCGGCCTGCCCTGCTCCTGGCACAATCAGTCGCTCGCGGTATGCCGCATTCCGTAGCCCCATCGCAAAGAAATGCCTTTTATTCCACAGGCCAAAGCCCGAGAACGATTTTGCAGGTTGAGCGCTAATCCGCGAGAATGTAAAAGATATCCACTACCGGCGCGGAGACCGGATCATGCTCAATTTTTCCCAGCGGTTGATTTTCGGCTGCGTGCTGGTGGCTTGCCTCGCCGCGGGGTTCGTGGCGATGACCCATCGCGCCCTGGCGGCCGCCGGAGAGTCCGGGCTGGCTTACGGTTTTCTTGGGGCGGTTTTACTAGTGGAAATCGGATTGGCCTTCTTCACGCTCCGGCCTGTTCACACGGTCGCGCGGGACGCCCGCAGAATCGCGCAGGGAAACCTGGAACACCGCGTGGAGTGGAGCAGCCGTGACGACTTCGGCGTGATCGCCAGTGAGTTGAACCGGATTGCGGTGCGCCTGCGCGAGCTCAAGGATACCGAAGCGGGCCGTAAGCAGATGGAGTTCCAGCTTTCGGATGCGGTCCTGCAATCCATTTTCGAACCCATTATCGTGACCGACGGCAAGGGCCATGTGCTCAAGGTCAACCAGGCCGCGGCCGAGTTGCTGGGCGAAAGCGCCACCGACCGCATGGCGCTGGCCAATGCGCCGGGGGGCGACAAGATTCTGAGCGCCATTCGCGACGCGGTCTCCATGCAGAAGGCGGTGGGGGCTGAAGATGAAGCCTCGATGCTACCCACGCGGATTGGAAAGCGGGAGCGCAGCTACCGTTTACGGACCACGCCCATGCGCGATTCGGAGGGCCGCCTTCTGGGCGCCGTCACGACGCTCGAAGACATCACGACCCTGCAGGATACCGACCGCTTTAAGACGCAGTTCCTTGCCGTAGCCAGCCGCAAGCTGCGCGATCCGCTGCTGCAACTGCGGCGCGGGCTCTACGCACTGGCTCAGGGATACGGCGGCGAGCTGCTGTCATTACAGGCCGAACTGGTTGCAAAAGCCAACAACGAGGCGGAGCAGTTAAACGACCTGATGAGCGATCTGATTGAGGTGGCGGAGCTCGATACCGGCAAGCGCGCGATGGAGCTGGAACGGCTGCGGCCGTCACAGGCCCTCACCGAGGCGCGGAATCGCTTCTGCGAAGAGGCCGGCGAGAAGCGTATCCGCCTGGATGTGGATGCGTATGTCGATCTGGCACCCGTGAAAGCCGACCGGCGCGCGCTCCGGTCGATCCTGGATAACCTGCTTTCCAATGCGCTGCGCTACACGCCGGAGGGCGGCGAGATCCTTCTCTCCGCCGAAGAGATCAAGGATTTCGTGCAGTTCACGGTACGCGACACGGGACGTGGCATCGAGGCCGACCGGCTGGGGCGGATCTTCGATCGCTTTAATTCATTTTCAGACAAGAGCTCCGGGTTGGGGCTGGCGCTCGTACGGCGGCTTGTTGAATCGCTCGGCGGCCGGATCGCCGTGGAAAGCCGGCTTGGGCATGGAACGACATTTCGATTCACCCTGCCGGTGGCTGTAGTCGAGGATGTCCGCCACCCTGTGGAGGTGGGCTAGCTTATGGCCGAGATCGTTCTCGACAAAAAGCAGGAACCCGCCAAACTCCGCGTCTACATCGGCGCAGCTCCGGGCGTGGGCAAAACCTTCCACATGCTCGACGATGCGTATCTGATGCGCCACCAGCAGAATATGGACGTGGTGATCGGACTGGTCGAATCGCACGGCCGCCAGGAGACCGAGGCGCGGATCCGCGATCTCGAAATCATTCCGCAGAAGGTAGTCCCCTATCGCGACGTGGAACTGAAAGAGATGGATGTGGATGCCATTCTGGCGCGGCATCCCGGGACTGTGCTGGTCGACGAGCTGGCGCATACCAATGTGCCTGGAAGCAAAAACCGCAAGCGCTACGAAGATGTGCTGGAATTATTGGACGCCGGCATCAACGTGATGACCGCGGTGAACATTCAGCATCTCGAGACCCTGAATGACGCGGTGAGCCGCTCGGCCAACACCACCATTCGCGAGACCGTTCCCGACAGCCTGCTGAAGCGCGCCGATGAGGTGGTGAACGTCGACGTGACGGTGGATGAGTTGCGGACGCGCCTGCGTCAGGGGAAGATCTACGCGCCTGAGAAGGTGGAGCAGTCGCTGGCCAACTTCTTCCGCAAAGGGAACCTGAATATGCTGCGCGAGCTTGCGCTGCGCACGACCGCCGAGCAGGTAAGCAATCGCGCCTCGGAGTATCGGCGCACGCAGGGCCTGGAGCAGGCGCCGATTCCGGAGAAAGTCATGGTCTGCCTGAGCACGCGTCCGGGCACCGAGCGCCTGCTGCGCGTGGGCGCGCGCGTGGCCGGGCGCCTGGCCACCAACTGGTATGCGATCCACGTCGCTCCGCCGGAGGACAACGGGCACGGCGATCCGGAGGCATTCCAGCGGATTGAGGAGTACAAGCGCATGGCGCGCGACCTGGGCGCTAAGGTAATTACGCTGACAGACCGCAACGTCTCCGATGCGCTGATCCGGTTTGCGCAGCAGGAGAATATATCGCACGTCGTCTTCGGACAGCCGGTGCGCTCGCGCTGGGATATTCTGCTGCGCGGTTCGGTGCTAAATCGCTTTCTGGCTGAAGTGCGCGATGTGACGGTGCAGGTGGTGCCTATGCATAAACCGCTGCGCAAAGCGTGATAGCCTGTCTCCGTTCACCCGTTCTGCGAGCCGCCGCGCGATAACCGGCTGCGCGCGGGCGCAAGACCGATCCGCTGGAGCGCATCGACCCCATGACGAGAAAAATCGCAGTCGTCCTGCTCGGCCTTTTTTCTTTTGCCTGCGCGGCAGTTTACGCGCAATCGCCAAAATATCCGTTTAACGATCCCGCACTGCCCGTGGAAAAACGCATCGACAATCTTCTCTCGCTGATGACTGTCGGCGAGAAGATCGACTGCCTGGGCACGAACACCGGCGTGCCACGCCTGCGCGTTCCCAACTACGGCTTCTCGGAGGGCATACACGGCGTGGTCCAGCGGGAGGCGCGAGGCAGCCTTCTGCCGATTACGACCACGCAGTTTCCCCAGCCGCCGGGCATGGGCGAGTCATGGGACCCGGAGATGGTGCGGCAGGCCGGCGATGTAGAGGGCTATGAAGCGCGCTTCATCACGCAAACGGCGAAATACGACCGGCAGATTCTGATGCTTTGGGGTCCGCAGTCCGATCTGGCCCGCGATCCTCGCTGGGGGCGCAGCGAGGAAGTGTACGGCGAGGACCCGTTCTTCAATGGCACGATGGCCGTGGCATTCATTAAGGGCCTGCAAGGCGACGATCCGAAGTATTGGCAGGCGGCGGCGCTGCTCAAGCATTTTCTGGCCAACAGCAATGAAGATCATCGCGACAGCTCCTCCTCGAACTTCGATCAACGGCTGTTCTGGGAATACTATTCAGTTCCCTTCCGGATGGGTTTCGAGGAGGGCGGCGCGCGGGCCGTCATGGCCTCGTATAACGCGTGGAACGGCACAACTATGGCCGTCAATCCCATTTTGCGAAGCATCGTTCGTGACAAGTGGGGTGTCGACGTCATTTCGAGTGACGGCGGCGCGGTGCGTCTGCTCGTCGATCCACGCCATCTTTATCCCAACCAGAAAGAGGCGGTCGTGGCGTGCTTGAAGGCCGGCATCAACCAGTTTCTCGACCGGTACCAGGACGAAACGAAGCAGGCTCTGAAGGACGGTGAAATCACTGAAGCGGAAATTGACGCGCTGCTCAGGGCCAAGTTCCGCGTCACCGTACGTCTCGGCCTGCTCGACCCGCCGGAGATGGTGCCTTATTCGAAGATCAAAGACTCGCCGGAGCCCTGGAATACGGATCGCGATCGCGCTGTCTCGAAGAAGATAGCGCTTGAATCCGTGGTGCTGTTGAAGAACGATAATCACTTTCTGCCGCTCAAGAAAGACGGGATCAAGTCAATTGCCGTGATTGGCCCGCTCGCCGACTCGGTTCACTGGGACTGGTATGGGGGCACGCCTCCGTATGCCGTCACGCCTCTCCAGGGAATCAAAGAGGAGGCGGGGCCCGGTGTGAAGGTGAACTACGCGGCAGAGGAGCTAGGGAACGAAGCCGTCAAAGCCGCGAAAGCGTCGGATGTTGCGGTCGTCGTGATCGGCAACGATCCTACTTGCGGCCCGGACATGGCGCACGACTGGTATCACACCGTCGACGGCGGCGGAACGCTGGCCTGCACTGTGCCCAGCGACGGCCGCGAGGGACGCGACCGCGAGAGCATCGCTCTTGCCCAGGAGCAGCTCGTCAAGCAGGTCTTCGCCGCAAATCCAAAGACCGTGGTCATCCTGGTCTCGAGCTTTCCTTTCGCCATCAACTGGTCGCAGGAACACGTGCCCGCAATTTTGCACATGGCGCACGCCTCGCAGGATGAAGGCGACGCGCTCGCCGCGGTTCTCTTCGGCGACTACAACCCCGGCGGCCATCTCGTCGTCACCTGGCCCAGGTCGCTCGATCAGGAACCGCCGATGATGGACTACAACATTCGCGACGGCCGCACCTACATGTACTTCAAGGGCGAGCCGCTTTATCCCTTCGGGTTCGGACTGAGCTATACGACCTTCCGGTATTCGAATCTGCGCACGAGCGCCCCGCGGCTTGGCAAAGACGGCGCGGTTACGGTCAGCGTCGATGTGACCAATACCGGCAGCCGCTCCGGAGACGCCGTGGTCGAGATGTATGTGAAGCACCTGGGCACAAAGGTGGAGCAGCCGCGGGAAGCTCTCAAGGGATTCAAGCGTGTCACTCTCGAACCGAACGAAACCAAGACAGTCGAGATCCCGTTGAAGGCCTCCACTCTCGCGTGGTGGGACGAAAAGCTGCCGGGCTTCCGCGTGGAAGCCGAGCCGATCAGCGTCATGATTGGCGATTCCTCTGCCGATATCAAGGTCAGCACCACCGTGCGGGTCGAGTAGCCGCCATGCCATCGGCTACGGCGTCCGTGCTGGGCGAAGTGGGCTTGCCCGCGCCTCTGCATGAGCTTGCCGCCCAGACCTGGGACGCAGTGATCGTGGGCGCGGGGCACAACGGGCTCGCCTGCGCGGCGTATCTGGCGCGTGCCGGGCTGCGCGTGCTGGTCATCGAGAGCCGTAAACGGGTGGGTGGGGCCTGCACCGTCGAAGAGCCGTTCCCCGGCGTGCGCATGTCGCCCTGCGCCTATCTCGCCGGCCTTCTGCATCCACTGGTGGTCGAAGAACTCCAATTGCCGCGACGCGGATTTGAGTGGACACCCGCCGTGAACGGGCTCTTTGTGCCCTTCCTCGATGGATCAAGCGTGCAGTTGTGGGACGATGATGCCCGTTGCGAAGCGGAGATACGCAAACTCGCGCCGCGCGACATTGCCGGCTGGCGCGCAATGAACGATGTGCTGCGCCGGCTGCGCGATGCCTTGCGGCCCGCCGGAGCCGATGATGTGTGGATTGGCGAGGCGCCCACCCGCGCGCAAATCGAGGAGCGCATCGGCGCTGACGAGGAAGCACGGGCTCTGCTCTTCGACTGGTCGATGGCCGAGTTTGTCGAGCATTACCTTGCCGACGAGAGGCTCCAGATTGCCTATCTCGGCCAGGGCGTGATCGGCACCAATGCGAGCCCCTTCGATCGTGGCACGGCTTCGATTCGATTTCATCACGCCTCCGGCCGGCTGGGAGGCATGCCGGGTATGTGGGGCTACGTCCGCGGCGGCATGGGGATGGTCAGCTTCTATTTTTGCGATGCGGCGCGCGAGGCGGGAGCGACGGTTGCCGCGGGCGTATCGGTCAGCCGGATCATTCCAGGAGAAGGTGTGGAGCTGGAGAGCGGCGAGCGCATCGCCGCCCGCACCATCATCTCCAATGCCGATCCACGGCGAACACTGCACTTGCTGGGCGCTACAACAGACCCACAGTGGCGGGAGCAGGTGGAGCGCGTACCAATCGAAGGCTGCACGGTCAAGCTCAATGTTCTGCTGCGTGAGCTGCCCGACTTTATTGCGCGCCCCGGCATCGATGAGCCGCACCACTACGGCCAGATCAATACGCCACTCACGAAAGAGGAGTGGAAGTCGGGCTTTGCTGCTGCGCGGCGCGGCGAATTGCCGGAACACCTCTGGTGCGAGCTTTACTTCCAGAGCGTGCATGACCGCTCCGTAGCGCCCGCCGGCCGCCATACGATGAGCGTCTTCGCCCAGTATGTGCCCTATCGCCTCGCGCGCGGCGACTGGGCATCGCGGCGCGAACAGGTTCGCAGGCTTGCCCGGCAATCGCTGGCTCGCTTCTGCCGGAATGTCGATACCGCAATTGTCGACTCGCAGGTCCTGGGTCCCCCGGACATCGAGGAAAAGGTCGGGCTCACCGGCGGGCACATCTTTCAGGGCGAATGCCTGCCGCCGTATATGTGGGCCGACCGTCTTTCCGTCCGCACGCCGATGCCGGGCGTGTATCTCTGCGGTGCGTGTACGCATCCTGGAGGCAGCGTGATCGGTATCAACGGGCGGAACGCGGCGATGGCCGTGCTTCGCGATACAATCCGCGGCGCATGATTCGCGACCGGCGAGGAGATGCAGGTCAAGTTGCGCGGAAGGTTGGGCTTCGGAGTGGTATCGTTCTCCGGAAATAACTCCGGACACTCGAAGGCGCGCCGCTCCGGCACACAACGGGAAACCTTGAAGTGAGTGCTGCGAACCATTGTGCAACTCGCTCTTTATGCCGAGTTTGCCCGAGTAGGAGAGGAGCAGCTAAACTTGATGAGACCAGGACGCGCGCGAGCGGGTCCCGATCGGCGGGATTGGCGTGCTGACGTGCTTGTGTTGCAACTATTTACGCGTTGGCTGCGTCAATTTCACTACGGGTCTGCGGCTGACTGGCTTGGGAAGCGATGCAAGTTTGTCGTTTGCGTCGGATTGCGCCTGAACCCCAGATTGCGGCCTGGTGTCTCTACCGGCAGTTCGCCGCGAGGCGTCCAAGCCACCGGAACATACCGGCCATTCCCGATCACGATATGAGTTGCATTTCCAACATTCCATAGGTCCGCAAGCGGACACATAAGAGGAACATGGACCAGCCTTCGTCTGTTTCGCATCCAGCGGATTCCCATACGCGCACCGCACAGAGGCGCCGTCATTGGTGGATTTGGGCGATTATCCTCCTGCTCTTCGGCCTGCTGTTTTACTGGGTGATCCGGCAGCACAACGAAAGCCAGCAGGCGGTAAGCGGGCGCGGACGCCGATCGATCACCGGACCGGTGCCCGTGACGTATGTAACGGCGACCAAGGGGAGCCTGGGCGTCTACTTCGACGCCATCGGCACGGTCACCCCCGTCTACACGGTTTCGATCACTGCGCAGGTCACGGGCGTGATTACCGCGGTGCATTATCGCGAGGGCCAGACGGTCCATAAGGGCGATCCGCTCATCGACATCGACCCACGTCCCTACTCGGCGCAACTGGCCCAGGCGCAAGGCACTCTTGAGCGGGACCAGAATTTGCTGGCAGAAGCGCAGATGGACCTGGAGCGCTACAAGACCGCATGGGCAAAGAACGCCATCCCGCGGCAAACGCTTGAGGACCAGGAGAAACTGGTGCTCCAGGATCAGGGAACGGTGAAAATCGATGAGGGGACGGTGCAATATGACCAGATTCAGCTGGCTTATTGCCACATCACGTCGCCGATCGAGGGCCGCGTCGGCCTGCGTCTTGTAGACCCTGGAAATTTGGTTACGGCCAACTCCACCACCACGCTGGTCGTGGTGACGCAGACCACGCCGATCACTGTCATCTTTACGCTGGCTGAGGACAGCCTGCCGCAGTTGCTCGAGCAGATGCACGGCGGCAAGGCGCTCCAGGTGCAGGCTTACGATCGCACGCAACAGACGCTTCTCGGCACCGGCAAGCTCATCACCGTGGACAACCAGATTGACACGACCACCGGCACCGTCAAGCTGCGCGCGGAGTTCAACAACGCCAAAGGCACGCTCTTCCCCAATCAGTTTGTGAACACGCGTCTGCTGGTGAAGACGCTGGAGGACCAGACTCTGCTTCCCTCCTCCGCCATCCAGCACAACGGATCGACAGATTTCGTTTATGTAATCCAGAACAACGTCACCAAGGACAGCCGGAATCGGAATCCCGGCGCGGAAGGTGCGCCTCAGAAAAAGAACCACAGTAAGGCTCAGAAGGGACCGCAAAACGAGCAGGACCAGAACGCGGACGCGCAAGGCTCTGAGGCTGCAACGGCGCGAGCGGTCATGCACAAGGTCACTTCAGGAATTTCGGATAACGGGAATACCGCGGTCACCGGCATCAGCCCCGGAACCGTCGTGGCCGATAGCAGCTTCCAGAAGCTGGTGAACAACTCGCCGGTCTACCAGTCGAAAGTTGCGCTGCCTACCACGGACGAGTCCGAGGATAGCGCCCCATGAGTCCGTCTCGCCCATTTATTCTGCGGCCGGTTGCAACTTCCCTGCTGATGGCCGCAATTCTCCTGGTGGGTATCGTCGCGTTCACGCAGTTGCCAGTCTCGGCTCTGCCTGAGGTCGACTATCCAACGATCCAGGTGCTCACCTTTTATCCCGGTGCCAGCCCTGACGTAATGGCCACCACGGTGACGGCTCCGCTCGAGCGCCAGTTCGGCGAGATGCAGGGGCTCAGCCAGATGACCTCCACGAGCGCCGGCGGCGTCTCGGTAATCGTGTTGCAGTTCAATCTGGCACTCGGCCTCGATGTCGCCGAGGAAGAGGTACAGTCGGCCATCAACGCGGGCGGATCGTTCCTGCCTTCCGACCTGCCCGTGCCGCCGGTCTACAACAAGACGAACCCCGCGGACGCGCCGGTTCTCACCCTCGCCATCACCTCCGACACCATTCCTCTCTCGACAGTCGAGGACGATGTGGATACGCGGCTCGCTCCGCGCCTCTCCCAGCTGTCGGGCGTGGGCCTCGTGAGCATCAGCGGCGGCCAGAAGCCAGCGGTCCGCATCCAGGTGAATCCGGTCCAGCTCTCTTCCTACGGCCTCAACATGGAGGATGTGCGCTCGGCGCTGACCCAGGCCAGCGTCAACTCCGCCAAGGGCAACTTCGACGGGCCGCGCCAGGATTACCAGATCGACGCCAACGATCAGATCACCGAGGCCAACCAGTATAAAGACCTGGTCATCGCGTACTCGAATGGCGCGCCGGTGTACGTGAAGGATGTTGCCAACGTCGTCAATGGCGTGGAAAACACCAAGCAGGCGGCCTGGATGGGCATGACGCAGCCGAATGGGCCTGCGGCGATCTCTCCGGCGGTGATTCTCAACATACAACGCCAGCCCGGCGCCAACACCATCACCGTGGTGAACAGCATCCAGAAGGTGCTGCCGCAGCTCGAAGCGAACCTTCCCGCGGGCATTCAGGTCACCACCATGACCGATATGACCACCAGCATCCAGGCCTCCGTGCGCGACGTGGAGTTCGAACTGATGCTGACCATCGGCCTGGTGGTGCTCGTAATCTTCCTGTTCCTCCGCAGCCTGCGGGCCACCATCATTCCTTCGGTCGCGGTGCCGCTCTCGCTGATCGGCACCTTTGCGGTGATGTACCTGCTCGGCTACTCGCTCGACAACCTCTCGCTGATGGCGCTCACCATTTCAACCGGCTTCGTGGTCGACGACGCCATCGTGATGATTGAAAACATCAGCCGCTACCTCGAGCAGGGCATGCCGCCGCTCGAAGCCGCGCTCACCGGCGCCGAGCAGATCGGCTTCACCATCGTCTCGCTGACCATCTCGCTCATCGCCGTGCTCATCCCTCTGCTCTTCATGGGCGATGTCGTCGGCCGGCTGTTCCGTGAGTTTGCCGTCACTCTCGCCGTCACCATCATCATCTCGGCGGTCGTCTCGCTCACGCTCACGCCCATGATGTGCGCGCGCATCCTCCGTCACGACCCGGAAGAGCAACAGACCCGGTTCTACCGCTGGTCTGAAAGCGTCTTCGAGCGCATGATCGCGTTCTACGGGCGCACCCTGAAAGTGGTCCTGCGGTACCAGGTCTTTACACTGCTCGTGGCCGCCGGCACTCTCGTGCTTACCGTCATCTTGTACATCGTTATTCCCAAGGGTTTCTTCCCGGTGCAGGACACCGGTGTCATTCAGGGCATATCGCAGGCCAACCAGTCCATCTCGTATACCGCGATGTCAGCCAAGCAACAGCAACTGGCGAAGATTATCCTCCAGGATCCGGCCGTCCAGAGCCTCTCTTCGTTCATTGGCGCCGATGGAATCAATACCACTCTCAACAGCGGGCGATTCTCCATCAATCTCAAGCCCCTCGACCAGCGCGACCTGAATGCATCGGATGTGATCCGGCGGTTGCAGAATAACCTGAAGCAGGTATCGGGCGTTCGACTCTACATGCAGCCCGTGCAGGACATCACCGTGGACGACCGCGTGAGCCGCACCCAATACCAGTACACGCTTGTCGATCCGGATACCGACGAACTGAATGAGTGGACCAGCAAGTTCATAGCTAAGCTCAAGAAGCTGCCCGAACTCGAAGACGTTGCCACCGACCAGCAGACCGGAGCGCACGCGGTGCAACTGGAGATCGATCGCGTCACAGCCTCACGGCTAGGCATCGCACCCACCACCATCGACAACACCCTCTATGACGCATACGGCCAGCGCGAGATCAATACTCTCTACACACAGCTCAACCAGTACCACGTGATTCTGGAAACCTCACCCGAATGGCAGCGGAACCCCGCCAACCTGGGGGATCTCTACATCCAGACGAGCGCCTCCTCCGGTGCGACTGGAGCCGGTGCAGCCACATCGTTCTCCTCTTCGGCATCAGCGTCTGCCGGCTCCAATGCGCTTACCACTTCCACGCGCTACACGCCCTCCTCGCAGGTAGTGAACACCCCGGCAACGGTGCTGGCCGGAACCATCAGCACGGGAGGTTCCTCGGTGAATGGCGGTACTGCTGCGGGAACCACGCCGAACACCAAGACCGCGGCGGTTAGCGCGAATGCAGTCCCGCTGGGTGCTTTCACGCAAGCCTCGCAGATCACAGAAGCACTATCGATCAACCATCAAGGCCAGTTCCCCGCTGTGACCGTCTCATTCAACCTGGCTCCGCACGCGTCTCTCGGCACCGCCATCACCGACATTGAAAAAGTGGTGAACGATCTTCACTTCCCGGCCAGTCTGCAATCCGACTTTCAGGGAACCGCGGCATCTTTCCACAACTCGCTTTCGAATGAGGCCCTCCTCATTCTCGCTGCACTGGTGACGGTTTATATCGTGCTCGGCGTCTTGTACGAGAGCTTCATTCATCCCATCACGATTCTCTCCACGCTGCCGTCGGCAGGGGTGGGCGCCCTGCTGGCTCTAATGCTCTTCCGCCAGGACTTGAGCGTGGTCGCCATCATCGGCATCATCCTGCTGATCGGCATCGTGAAGAAGAACGGCATCATGATCGTAGACTTCGCGCTGGAGGCTGAGCGCGAACACGGCAAGAGCGCAACTGACGCCATCTACGAGGCCAGCCTGCTGCGCTTCCGGCCCATCATGATGACCACGATGGCCGCGCTGCTGGGCGGATTGCCGCTGGCTCTCGGTCACGGCCTGGGGTCGGAGTTGCGCCGTCCGCTGGGCATCGCCATGGTCGGCGGCCTTTTGCTCAGCCAGATTCTTACCCTCTACACCACACCTGTGATCTACATCTTCTTCGATCGGTTCGCGAAACGCTTCGCCAAGCGGGGGCCGGAGTTGAAGCCCGTCACTGAATCGCGAGAGCCGGGTATGGAGGGGGCATGAGCCTTTCGTCTCCCTTCATCCGGAGGCCGGTCGGCACCACGCTGTTGACGATTGCCGTCGCGATCGTCGGCGCCATCGCCTTCAGCGTCCTTCCCGTGGCGCCGCTGCCGCAGGTCGATTTTCCGACGATCAGCGTCTCAGCCGGACTGCCCGGCGCCAGTGCGCAGATCATGGCCGCCTCGATCGCCACGCCGCTCGAGCGCCAGTTCAGTCATATCGCCGGCGTCACGGAGATGACCTCGTCGAGTTCGCTGGGCGGCACGAACGTGACCCTGCAATTCGATTTGAGCCGTAACATCGACGGCGCCGCCCGCGACGTGGAAGCGGCCATCAACGCTGCGCGCACCTATCTGCCCGCCAATCTCCCCTCCAGCCCCTCTTATCGCAAGGTGAACCCGGCCGATGCGCCGATCATGATTCTCGGTCTCACCTCGGAAAAGTACAGTGTCACCAAGATCTACGATCTTGCTTCCACAATTCTCGAGCAAAAACTTTCGCAGATTCAGGGTGTGGGCCAGGTGGGAGTGGGCGGAGGCGCCACACCCTCCGTGCGCGTGGAAGTGGATCCTACCAAGCTCGAAAGCTTTGGACTCACACTGGGCAGCGTGCAATCGATTCTCCGCCTCCAGAACTCGCATGAACCCCGCGGTCAGCTCTCGAACAACGGGATGACCGAAGACATCATCACCATCGATCAGATCGCGCTGGCGGACGAATACAAGCCGCTGATCATCGGCTATCACAACGGCGCCGCGGTCCGCCTGGAAGATGTAGCCGATGTGGAGAACTCAACCCAGAACATCCGCACGGCCGGTTACATGGACGGCAAGCGCGCGGTCTTTATCATCATCTTCCGCCAGCCCGGCGCGAATATCATTCAGACTGTCAATCGGGTGCGCGCCCAGCTTCCCTTTCTCGAAGCCGTCCTGCCGCAAGGGATCGACACAACCATCGTCCTCGACCGCACCACGACGATTCGCGCCTCCGTCAGCAATGTGGAGACCACGCTGATCGGCTCCGTCATTCTGGTGGTGCTCGTTGTCTTCATGTTCCTGCGCAGTCCCCGCGCCACGCTCATTCCCAGCGTCGCTGTTCCGGTCTCGCTCATCGGCACGTGCGCGATCATGTATCTCTTCGACTATTCGCTCGACAACCTCTCGCTGATGGCGCTCACCATCGCCACGGGATTTGTTGTCGATGATGCGATCGTGGTGATGGAGAACATTACGCGGCATCTTGAAAGCGGGATGGAACCTAAGGCCGCCGCCCTCAAAGGCGCGCAGGAGATCGGTTTCACGGTCTTTTCCATCAGCATGTCGCTGATTGCGGTCTTCATACCCATCCTCATGATGGGCGGTATCGTCGGACGCCTGTTCCGCGAGTTTGCGGTCACGCTCTCAACCGCGATTGTCGTCTCCATGGTGATCTCGCTCACCACCACGCCCACCATGTGCGCCTATCTGCTCAAGGCGCACAAACAAGACGAGAAGCACAACGCCTTTTATCGCGCCAGCGAAAATATCTTCAATGGCCTGTTGTGGACCTATAAGAAGTCACTGCTCTGGGTGCTCGATAATTCGCTGCTGATGCTTATCGTGCTGATGCTCACGATCGCGCTCAATCTCGTTGTGATCGTCAGAATCCCCAAAGGCTTTTTCCCGACGCAGGACACGGGCACTGTGGTGGGCATGGTGCAGGGCCCACAGGATGCGTCCTTCCCCTTCATGAATTTCTCCGTGCAGGAGCTCATGAAGCTGGTCAAGGCCGATCCGGCTGTGGCCCACGCGAACGCCTACACCGGCGGCAACGGCTCCAGCAACGGCGGGTTCATCTACACCGCGCTTAAGCCGCTCGGGAAGAAATGCAAAGAGTCTCTTACTTGCGGCGTGCGGCAGACTTCCGCGATGGATGTCATCAATCGCCTGCGCCCCAAAATGAATCAGCTGCCGGTTGCGTCGGCATTCCTCCAGCCCTCGCAGGACCTGCGCATCGGTGGCCGCTCCAGCGCCGCGCTATATCAGTACACTATTCAATCCGATAACATCGAAGACCTCGCCCACTGGGGTCCGATTCTGCTCAGCCACATGAAGACCCTCCCCGGCCTGCAAGACGTAAACACCGACCAGCAAAACGGCGGACTGGAGGAGTATCTGACCTACGACCGCACCACGGCTGCGCGTCTGGGGCAAACGGCGAGCTCGCTCGATTCGGCTCTCTACAGCGCCTTCGGCCAGTCAGAGACATCCGTCATCTACACGCAGCTCAACCAATACTATGTGGTCATGGAAGTGGCGCCGAAATACTGGCAGAGCCCGGCCGGCCTCAAAAACATCTACTTCACCACCGGCGGCGCAAGGGGCGCAGGCATCAACTCGATCTCGCCTCTCCTCAACGCGATAAAGGCCAGCACCAACACGACGCCGCTTCAGGTCAACCACACTGGGCTCTTCCCTTCCGTCACGGTCTCCTTCAATCTCGCCAGCGGCCTCTCGCTCTCCGACGCCACCCGCGAGGTGACGCAAATGGAACAGGAACTCGGTGTCCCCGGGACGATCCGCGGCTTCTTTGCCGGCACGGCGCAGGCCTACCAGGATTCGCTGGCTACGGAAAAATATCTTGTCATCACGGCGCTCCTCGCGGTCTTCATCGTACTCGGCATTCTCTATGAGAGCCTCGTGCATCCGCTTACCATCATCTCCACGCTGCCCTCGGCCAGCGTGGGCGCCATGCTGGCCCTCATGGTCTTCAAGATGGATCTCAACGTCATCTCGATCATTGGCATCATCTTGCTGATCGGCATCGTGAAAAAGAATGCCATCATGATGATCGACTTCGCGCTGCAGGCAGAACGCATCGAGGGCAAGAACACGCGGGACGCGATCTTTGAAGCCTGCATGCTGCGTTTCCGTCCCATCTTGATGACCACCATGGCGGCGATCTTTGGGGCCCTGCCGCTTGCCTTTGGCACCGGGACCGGTTCGGAGCTGCGCCGGCCGCTGGGCATCACCATTGTTGGCGGATTGCTGCTGAGCCAGCTGCTTACGCTCTATACCACCCCGGTGGTCTACCTGTTCATGGACCGGATGCGTATGCGTGCTCTCAACCGAACCCATGCTGCGATGCCGGCTCCGGCAGAGGGAGCAGCCTCCTAGTGCGAGAAGGACTTTGACTATGCCTGATCTCAACGATCGAACATCATCATCGCGGCGCCCCGTCGGGCAGACCCGGAACGGCGCGAGATTGCGCGCGGCAGCCAGCTCGTTCAGCGTAGCTGTGCTGGGTTTGCTCACGCTCCTCACCGGCTGCCGCGTGGGGCCGCCCTATCATCCGCCCACGGCGCCTGCCGCTGCCGCGCCCAACTACAAGGAATCGACCGTCAACTTCCAGGATGCGGACGGATGGAAAGTGGCCAGCCCGCAGGACGCGATGATTCGCGGCAAATGGTGGGAGGTTTTTCAAGAGCCGGAGTTGAATACGCTCGAAGAACAGCTCAACATCGATAACCAGAACATCAAGGTGTACTTTGAGCAATACATGGCGGCCCGCGCGGTGATCGCGGAGGCGCGCTCACAGTTCTGGCCCACCATCACCGTGAATCCCGCGTTTAGCCGCTCGAAGACCTCCGGCAATCTACAGAACTCCACACAGGCCAATACCGGCAAACAATCCAATCTCTGGTCGGCGCCGCTTGACGTCTCATGGACGCCGGACTTTTTCGGCAAGATCCGCAATGAAGTACGCGAGGCCCGGTACGCCGCGCAGGTGAGTGCCGCCGATCTCGAGCTGGAGAAGCTGACCGAGCAGGCGAGCCTCGCCGAATACTACTTCGAGATTCGCGGCCAGGATATGCTGCAGCAGATTCTCGATCAGACCGTGGCAGCGGACCAAAAGGCGCTGGATGCGGCTCAAGGCGCCTACGACGCCGGCACGGGCGATGCGATTGCAGTGGTCGAGGCCAAGGCTACCCTGCAGGCTGCCCAATCCTCTGACGTCAACGTGGGCCTGTTGCGCGCCCAGTACCAGCACGCCATCGCAATGCTGCTCGGCAAGGTGGCCACCGATTTCTCGATCCCCGTGAAGCCTATGGTCTATACTCCGCCGCCCATTCCTACGGGAGTGCCCTCACAGCTCGCCGAGCGCCGTCCCGATGTTGCGGCGGCGGAGCGCACGCTCGCTGAGGCCAACGCGACCATCGGCATCGGCTACGGCGCATTCTTTCCGCAAGTGACGATCTCCGCGGCTGGTGGATTCGAGAGCTCAGTGCTCAAGAATCTTTTCAACTGGCCCAGCCGTTTTTGGTCGATTGGCCCTTCGGCCTCGCAGATCCTCTTCGATGGCGGCCTTTACCGCGCCGAACTGCATCAGTACCAAGCCACCTACAACGCGGACTTAGCCAGCTATCGCCAGACCGTGCTCACTGCATTTCAACAAGTGGAAGACTCGCTCTCCGCGACGCGCATTTACTCGCAGCAGATTCTTCGTCAGCGGGAGGCGGTGCAATCGGCCCAGCAATATGTCGATATGGAGATGCAGCGTTACACCAGCGGCCTCGACCCGTATGTCGACGTCACCATCGCGCAGACCACGCTGCTCGGGGCCCAGCAGACGCTCAATTCTCTTGAGGTTGAGGAGATGATCTCTTCGGTGGAGTTGGTGCAGGCGCTCGGCGGTGGATGGGACAAGAGCCAACTTCCAACGCCCTCCCAGGTGGGCGCAAGAACCGCCAAGGCCGACTACACGATGCAACGCTAGGCTTGCGATGTGGGGACCAGAACCTTCGCGGGACCGGCGCGCGCGACACGCCGCACTCCCCCCTCAGGTCAAAAATCGATCCACACAACTTACTGGACGCCTCGATAACAGATATTGTCGCCCTCCAGCCGATACTCGGCTGAACAGACCTCGCCTCCGCAGATCATCATTTCGCCGCTGTAAAGCTGGCGGCGCGTTATGAGCCCCAATGTGCCGCAACGCGGGCATGACATCACGGCGACATAGGGGTTCTGCGCCTGGCCAAGCTTCGCCTGGTTTTCCAGCAGGAAAACCGTTCCGGGGTCCATTCTTTCGGGGATCCATTCTTCCAGAAACTGCAAGTCGGCTGACATCGTTCCCTCCCATGGGTATGGATGCAATCTCGCCGTACCGATCTTCCGATTGGCTCTCAACTAAACAACAGCAGTTACGAATGGCTATCGGCTTTTATGAGGCTAATTCATTGCAAACCAGTTTTGCTGCCCATGCCCTTCCCCGTCAACCTGATTTCTCGCCGGAGAGTATCGAGCGTTACACCCCCCTACGGTACGAAGGAGCCCCCCATCCCAGGAAAGTGGTAACGTTCCTCACTTAGACGCCTCCATCCCGGCTCGGGTATGCGCGAGGGCAAACTCGTCGATCGCTTTGTAGGTCTCCTCGTTGCGTAAGATGGCCTCAACATACTCACGGGTTTGCGTAAACGGAATCGACTCGACAAATTCGTCCATCCCCTGGTAGGGCCCGGCAGACTGCCAGTCCGTGACGCGATTGTCGCCGGCGTTATACGCAGCCAGTGCATACTCCTGCACGCCGCCGAAACGGTCGAGCATCTGGCGTAGATAGCGTGTTCCGAGTTTGATGTTCGTTTCAGGATCGAGGAGCTGGAAGGTCTGGAAGTGACTCATGTTTTCTTCGCGCGCCAGCGCCCTGCCCACCGAGGGCAATAATTGCATCAGGCCATATGCATTCGCATACGAGATCACCGAAGGATTGAACTCCGACTCCTGCCGGATGAGCGAAGCCACCAGGTACGGGTTGAGGTTGTTCTTCGCCGATTCGGCCTTGATGGTGTCCCAGTAAGGCTCGGGATAGAGAATCCGCCAGTAGGCCAGCGGAATAGCGTCGACCGAAGCCGTCGTTGCGTAAGGCAGCGCCCGCTTCAAGGCGCGCAAGGCGCGATAGGTCTCGCCGTAGTTCGCATAGATCTGCGCCTCAGCCAGGGCGCTCCATGAATCGGAGTCCGGATCGGCCTTGATCTCTTCTGCAATGTATTCATTCAAGCCCGCATTGGCCAGCAGCTTTGCCCTGGCCAGATGAGGGCTCTCCACAGGAAAACTATCCACGAGCTTGGGCTCGGGAAGCGGCTGGAACTGGTCGAGCTGCGGATCGGAGACGGGCTCCATCTTGCCCAGCGCGGTCAACCGCTCGCGCGCCATCTGGGCGTAGAAGTAATGCTGATAGGCGCGCACGATGGCGCGATAATTGGCCGCAGCCAGCGCCGGATAATGGTCCTGCGTCTCGTAAAGACGCCCCCGCCAGTAGAGTGCCGAGACCGTCTCCGGCGCCGCGGGATAAAGCTTGATCTGCTCGTCGAACAGCCGCGCAGCCTGCGCATATTGCCCCTGCCGATAGCTCAGCCATCCCGCGCGCCAGTGCGCGGCGGCAGCGTTCTTGCTTTGTGGAAAGTGTGCCGCCAGATAACCGTAATCTTCCACAGCCTGCGGATAGTCGCGCTTCAGCATGAACATGTTCCCGGCCGAGAACAGCGCCTCGGCCAGCCAAGGGCTGTGCGGGAAGCGCGTCTCCATCTCGCTCAGGATCCGTTCAAGATCGGCGACATCGTCGCGGTCGCGTGCCAGTTCCATCAGCAGTTCGAGCCGCCGCGCTCCGTTCTCATCGTCCGTGTCGGGCAGGCCTTGCGCCCGGGCCGGAGTCAGCCGCTTCAGCTTCAGCTCGCATGCAGCCTCGGCGACCGCGAAACCATTGCGGTCCAGTGTGCTTAGCTCGGGAGCGCGGGCCAAAGCGCGATATTGATCCATGGCCTCGCTATAGCGGCCGGCGCCGTAGTAGGCATCGCCCAGGGTGCGCAGTTCAGCAACCGTGAGCGAAGCTGCTCCTCCCGTTTGCGTGAGCCGGAGCAGCGCCGTTTGGGCCTCCGGAGCCAGCGGATGGTCCAGCAATAGTTTTTTCAGCACCTGATCCGCGGTAGCAACCTGGCCCAATGCAAGCTCTACCTGTCCTTCGGCCAACTGATAGCTGGGCCGGTCCGCGGCATCGGTATCCTCGGCCGCAGCCAGCACGTCACGGGCGCCGGCAGCGTTGCCCAGCGCCAGGAGCACGCCGGCTTCGAGTTCCGGAGCCTGATCGTCGAAGATGCTGTCGGGATAATGCGCGGCGAACCCCCGCAAGAGGCTCTCCGCCGCGGCGTTGTCGCCGTCTTCGTGGCTCGCTTCCGCAGCCAGGAAATCGGCGTAATCGGCCAGCTCCACACCGTCGTGCTTAGCCTGGATGAGGCTCGCCACGGCATCGGTATAGTGTCTGTCGAGCAGATAGGCATGGCCGAGCGCCAGGTAGGCAGCAGCCGCAGCTTCGCCGGTGTGACGGCGCGCATAAGCTGTCACGCCGGCATACGCCTCCGGAGTCCGCAGCAGAGCGAGCTGCTGGGCCATCGGCCTCAGCTCCGTCGAGGCGACAAACGCCTGCCGGATTCGCGCCGTTCGCGCCGTCCTGACTGCCCGGCTTGCCTTCCGCCTAGGCCGGTGATGGCTGCGCACCGGCGTCCGTTTCCTCGTCGTCTTTTTGATCGCCGCCGGCCGCTTTGTCACCGTGGATTTCGCCGTACGAGCCGCCGGATCGCCGGTGCCCTTCGCGCTTTGACCCGCCGCCGGCGCCACCGCCATCAGCAACAAGGACATCCACAATGCGAACATCAGGCCAGGTAGGCGCACGGGCGGGCCAAAAACACCATAGAAGGAGAACCGCAACTTCATACCTCCACTTTATTCCCGTTTCCGCTCGGTGGGCGCGCGCCTGAACCACTCGTGTTACCCAAATCAGCTTTCGTTGTAGAAGAAAAAGGCGCAGCCCCAGTTTGGTCCTCCGCCGGGCACTCCGGTACACTCTTGTTGAGGGCGCCGAAGAAGAGCCGGGATTGAATCGTCTGACCGTCCCATCCAGGTCGCCCCCGACGCTTTGCAAATTTTAGGAATTCCCGCATCCAACCCCCATGTCAACCATCCAATCGATTGCAGGAGAAAACGAGCAGCATCCCGACGTGGCCCTGGTGGAAAGGGTTCGCGCCGGCGATGTGCTGGCCTACGATACGCTTGTCCGCAAATACGAGCGGCAGATCTTCCGGATCGCGCAGCATATTACGCAGAACCGCGAAGACGCCGAAGATGTGATGCAGGATGCGTTTCTCAAGGCCTATGAGAAGCTCGATCAGTTTCAAGGAAACGCGAAGTTCTATACATGGTTGGTACGAATTGCAGTCAACGAAAGCCTGATGCGGCTGCGCAAGCGGCGCACCGGCAAGATGGTCTCGATCGACGAAGATCTGGAGACCGACGAGGGCAGTGTTCCCCGCGATCTGGCCGACTGGGCGCCCAATCCGGAGCAGAATTACAACCAGTCGGAGCTGGCCGAGATTCTTCGCAAGACGATTCAGGGATTGCCGCAGGGTTTTCGTGTGGTCTTCGCCTTGCGAGATGTGGAAGGACTTTCAACCGAAGAGACCGCGGAGACGCTTGGGCTGAGTGTTCCCGCCGTCAAGTCGCGCTTGTTGCGCGCCCGGCTGCAATTGCGGGAGCGGCTAAGCCGCTATTTCAAGAGAAAGTCCGGGCTGACTATCCCGCAAGAAGCGGCGTCAGCACTCGCACCAAAAAAGGGAGATTGAGAAGTGACCTGCACTGAGTTCCTTGCCCTTCTCGATGACCTCATCGACGACAGCGTGACGACGGCCATGCGTGCCGATCTCCAGGCGCACATGCGGGGCTGCGAGCACTGCGAGGTCACCCTGAATACCACGCGCAAGACCATTCAAATCTACCGGTCGCACGAGATTTACGATCTGCCTTCCGACCTCCGCGAGCGCCTCCACGCGGCCATTATGGCTCGGTGCAAAAAGGGCTGCTGAGGCGGGTTTCTCTCCCATAATCCATCTACAAGTGCTAAAGTTGTGACCGCTCGGCACAACTTTCCCGGGGAAGGAGCGTTTGCTCCTTTAGCCAGACTTGCGCCGTGGACATCCAGGCCACACCCCTTTCGTCCGGAGCGTCACCGATGGAATCGCCCAAAAGCGCCCTAGCCGTTCTTCTCTGCGGCTTGCTCAGCACGCCGGCGCCTTTCGGGGCGGCTCAGACCCCGCCCGCGCAGGATGCAACCCTATCCACGCACCGGCCGGCCTATAAGTCCTCGCAGTTACAGGGAGATGAGCGCATTCTCCACGCGCTGAACCGCTTCACCTTCGGGCCCGCGCCGGGCGACCTGGAGGCCGTCCGTGCCGTGGGGCTGAATCAATGGTTCGAGCAGCAGCTGCATCCCGCCGGCATCGACGAGACCGAGCTGAACGCGCGGCTTGCTCAGTTCCCGGCCATGCAATGGGGCACGCAGAATCTCCTGTACCGCATTCCGAGCAACGCCATCATTCGACAGGTAATGAATGGCCGGGGCGCGCTTCCTGAAGGCAATATCCTGCATGCCGTCTACGAAGACCAGATCTACCGGATCCAGGTAAAGAGAGCAGATCAAGCCGAAAAACGAGCGGATCAGGCCATGAAACCGCAGGATAGCGCACCCAATAAGGCGCAAGGTTTCGCCGCTAATGAAATGGGCGAACCCGCGACGGCCCCGGCCATGAGCGGCGAGTCCGCGGCACAGGGTGTGTTTACGACGGGCGGGCCGGCCCAAAACGGTTCTACACAGGCGGATTCTACACAGGCCAGTTCTGCGCCCGCCCCGCCCGTCTCTTCAGCAACCATCCTGAGCCAGCTTGATCAGCTCAGTATGTCTGGCGATGCAGACGAGACGCAGCCCGCGAAGAGCCGCTCCGCTCAGGTGAAAGCTTCTCCCGAGGCTGCGGTAGCTTCCTCTTCTTACTTCACACTCGTGAATGGTCTGCTGGTTCTGCCCCCGCGGCAGCGCGTGACGCGGCTTGCAGCCATGGATCCGGCGGACTTCGACAGCTTCATCAAATCCCTTCGGGGGCCGCAGCGCGCGAAGCTCAACGCCGATCTCAGTCCGGAGCTGAGAGAGACAGTCGCCGATCTCGAAAACCCGCAGCGGCTGGTGAATGAGGAGCTCGTCTCCCAGCGGCTGGCCCACGACATCTATTCGAATGCGCAGCTCCAGGAGGTGATGACCGATTTCTGGCTCAATCACTTCAACGTCTTCCTGCACAAGAACGACGAGACTCCGTATTACCTGGTCAGCTACGAGCGCGACGTGATTCGGCCGCTGGCTCTGGGCAAATTCGAGGATCTGCTCGAAGCGGTGGCGCACAGCCCGGCGATGCTGCTCTATCTCGATAACGCGGAGAGCATCGGGCCGGACTCACCGGCAGCGGAGCGCGCCAAAATGGCCGCGGCGCGCAACGGCAACAAGAAAGCCGCCGAGGGCATCAACGAGAACTACGCCCGCGAACTGATGGAGCTGCATACACTCGGCGTGAACGGCGGCTATACGCAGGCCGACATCATCCAGGCGGCCCGCGTCCTCACCGGCTGGACGGTCGATCAGCCACAGCGTGGCGGAGGGTTCGTCTTCAATCCGAACCGCCATGAGCCGGGCTCGAAGAAAGTTCTCGGCAAAAAAATCAAGGAGAGCGGCGCGAAAGAGGGAGAAGAGCTTCTGCACCTGCTGGCTTCGCGCCCCGCCACCGCGCAGTTCCTCTCGCGCAAACTGGCGATCCGGTTTGTGAGCGACGACCCGCCGCAAACTCTCGTCGACCGTATGGCGAAGAGCTATCTCTCCAGCCATGGCGATATCTCGGCGGTCATGCGCACCCTCTTCCGCTCGCCCGAGTTCTGGTCTCAAAGCGATTACCGCACCAAGGTTAAAACGCCGCTTGAATTTCTCGTCTCCGCCGCACGCGCCAGCAATGCGCAGATCGAGAACTATCAGCCGCTCGAGAATGCGCTGCGCCAGATGGGCATGCCGCTTTACGGCTGTGTTCCTCCCACCGGCTACAAATGGGACGCCGCCGACTGGGTCTCGACTGGCGCGCTGGTCGACCGCATGAACTTCGCGCTGAATCTCGCCGCAGGCCGCCTGCCCGGCGTCACCGTGACATGGACCAACGCCCAGAACAACAACCCGGCGAACGATGCGGACATTCCGACTCCCGCGTCTGAAGAAGCGCGCCTCGAGCCCATCGTTGTTGCGGGCGGGGTGAGCGACGCCACGCGCTCCGCCGCGCTGCAGCAGTTTGAGGCGCAGTCCGCCCAGGCGAACGGGCAGGTTCAACCGGTTGCCGCCATGGGCCGGCCCTTCAACCGCAACCGCGCAGTCACCCAGCTCGAAAAACAAGATCAACTGCTCGCCGGACTGCTCATCGGCTCTCCGGAATTTCAACGCCGCTGAACGGCCCAAAGGAGGCCTTCCATGCAAATGAACCGGCGATTTTTCCTGCACAGGGGCGCGCTCGCCGTGGCGGGTACGGCAGCCATTCCCAGCTTCCTCGTCCGTTCTGTGCTGGCTGACGTCGCAAGCTCTCCCGGCAAGCGGCTGGTCGTCATCTTCCAGCGCGGCGCGGCCGACGGCCTCAACGTAGTGGTGCCTTATCGCGAAAAGAACTACTACTCGATGCGCCCCACCATCGCGATTCCGCAAAACAAGGTCATCGATCTCGATGGCTTCTTCGGTCTTCATCCGTCGCTGGCAGATTTTAAGCCGCTCTACGATCAAGGGCATCTCGCGATTGTGCATGCGGCCGGATTGCCCGATATGAGCCGTTCGCACTTCGATGCGCAGGATTATATGGAGTCCGGGACGCCGGGCGTGAAAGGCACCGATGACGGCTGGCTCAACCGCGCCTTGCAGGCCGAGGACGCAACTCTAGCCCTGCGGCGTCGCTGCGAGGGAGCCTGCGAACAGCACTCCGCCTTTCGCGCGCTTGCCCTGGGCGCAGAGGTGCCGCTCACGCTGGCCGGCCGCGTTCCAGCCATCGCGCTTAACAATGTGAATGGATTTACGATTGCCGGCCGCGGGGCCGCGCCTTCGCCGGCGGCCAGCGCCTTTGAAGCCATGTACGCGGATTCGGGCGACCACATCTTCCACACCGCCGGCGATGAGACCTTTGAAGCAGTGAAGATGCTGCGCGCGGCCAACCCTGCACAGTATCAGCCCGCGCCGGGTGCCACCTATCCCAACTCGGAGTTCGGCAACAGCATGAAGCAGATTGCGCAACTGCTCAAAGCGAATCTCGGTGTCGAAGCGGCGTTCACCGACGTGAGCGGTTGGGACACCCACCAGAATCAGGGCGGGGTCAACGGACAACTCGCGAACCGCTTGAGCGATTTCTCCGCGAGCCTCGCGGCCTTCTGGCGGGACATGGGCGATAGCGCTGAGAACATTACGCTGGTGACGATGTCGGAGTTCGGCCGCACCGCGCACGAGAACGGCACCGGCGGCACCGATCACGGCCACGCCAACGCCATGTTCGTTCTGGGCGGCCAGGTAAAGGGCGGCAAGGTCTACGGACGCTGGCCCGGCCTCGACAACGAGCAACTCAATCAGGGCCGCGACCTGGCGTTGACCACAGACTATCGGCAAGTCCTCGGCGAAGTGGTGATGCACACGCTCGGCGCGGGCAATCTTGAGATGGTCTTTCCCGGCGCGAGCCTCGCGCGCGAGCGCTTCCTGCACCTGGTTTGATCCAATGGCGCCGGGACGCCCATGCGAGCCGTATTTTCATGGCGCAGTATTGCGAGAGAGCTATAATCAGGCCGGTATCATCCATCATGACTTCCAGGACTCTCTCGCTTCCCCTCTTCTCAGCTTTTCTTCTGGTCTCCACCGCCGCTCTTGCGCAGGCGCCGGCGGCAAGCCCGTCTTTCGACGTGGCAACCATCAAGCCTTCGGCTCCGCTCGATATGGCCAAGCTGCGCGCCGATGCGCAGGCGGGCAAGCTGCCGCGGCTCGGACCGCATGTGGATGCATCGCGCGCCGATTACATCTACATGACGCTGAAGCAGCTCATCGCCATTGCCTATCATGTGAAGGAGTATCAGATCAGCGGTCCCGACTGGCTGGGCGACGAGCATTTCGATGTCGAAGGCACGCTGCCCGAAGGCGCATCCCGCGACGATGCTCCCGCCATGCTGCAGGCTCTTCTCAAAGATCGCTTCAAGCTGGCCGCGCACACCGCTACAGAGGAAGATAAGGTGCTTGCGCTCGTCGTCGGCAAGGAGGGACCCAAGCTCAAGGAAGCTCCCGCTCCCGCGGCCATCGATGTAAACGCGCCCCTCAAGCCGGGCGAGCAGCAGATGGATGGACCCGACGGCCCCGTACGCCTCCAAAGGAAGGCCGACGGCACAACGACTTTCAATCTCGGCGATCGAGGCATCGTCGTCAATCGCATCAATACGCAGACGCAGAGCCTCGACATTGAGTCGGATGGCGTAACCATGTCGGGATTCGCCGACATACTTACACGCGTGCTGCAGATCGGCGACCGCAACGGGCCACAGGTTGTGGACCAGACCGGCCTCAAAGGCTACTACGCCGTCACAACGGAGATATCGTTCGCGGATCTTATGTCGGGCATGCGCGACTTCACTCGCGGCGCTCCGCCCAGCAACAGCGATGCCAATGCCAATCCGGCCGCAGCGGCGTCCGATCCTTCCGGCGGACAGACGGTCTTCGCTTCCGTGGAAAAGCTCGGGCTCAAACTCGAAGAGCGAAAAGCGCCAGTCGAGCAGCTCGTCATCGATCACATAGAAAAGACGCCGACTGAAAATTGACGCCGGATCGGTTCGGCCCGTCCTTCTTTTCCCGTCCCTCTTTTCCTCTTCCCGCTCCGTGCCGCTCACTCCGCTCTGAGGGCTTCGATGGGATTGACCGATGCCGCCCGCCGCGCCGGCAGGAAGCTGGCGATCATCGACGCAACGCCCAGCACAATTACAACGGCGGCAAGCGTGGGCGCATCCCATGCTGCGACGCCGAAGAGCAGCTTGCGCATCAGCAGCGACGCCCCGATGGCGCTGACAAGCCCTACGCCCAGCCCGACTGCCGTGAGCCGCCCGGCCTGGCGCATCACCATGCGGTAGACCGTGCTTCGCTGCGCCCCAAGCGCCATGCGCACCCCAATTTCACGCGTACGCTGGCTTACGGAATAGGCAATCACGCCATACAGGCCCACAACGCCCAAAATCAGCGCCATGGCTGCAAAGCCCCCGACCAGCCACGTGGAAAACCGGCGCAGTAGCGCTGACTGCGAAGATTGGATCTGACCGGTCATCGTCGACTCCCCATAGACTCCTAAATCGGGATCGATTCCATGCAGCGTGCTCACCACCGCGGGCAAAATCGCTTTCTCATCCTGGGCCGCGCGAACGGCAACCGCGAAGAAGATGTCGGTATCCTGGTAGATCGAAAAATATTCGCTGGGCCGCACCTGGTCGTCCATCGCGCCTTCCCGCACGTTCGCGATCACGCCCACCACCTGCCGCATGGAGTCGGGCGCGAATCCTCCGTCACCGATCATCTTGCCGATCGGATCCTCGCCAGGAAAATATTTCTGCGCCAGCGCTTCATTGATCACAATCACCCGCGGATGGTTCCGGTCATCGGTCTCGGCCAACATGCGGCCGCGCACCAGCCGTGCCCGCAGAGTGGCCAGATAGGCAGGGCTCACATCACGTTCATTCACCTCATTGTGCTCTCCGTGAAAAGGCTTGCCCACAATGCGGATCCAGTCCGTATCGCAGTTGCACTGCACCGGCAGATCCGTCGTAATGCCCACAGACTGCACCCCGGGAATCGTCTTCAGGCGACGGGTGATCTCGCGGTAGAGCGCGACTTTCTGCTCTGGCTTTGCATAGATGTTGTCTTTGGCCATGACCTGCGCCGTGGCCAGATGCGTCGTGTCGAATCCGTTCTCCACGTGCAGCAATTGGTAAAAGCTTCGCCCGAGCAAACCGGCGCCCACCAGCAGCACCATGGCCACGGCCAACTCGACCACCACCAGATTCGCTCCCAACCGCCGCCAGAGTTTTCCCGCCGCGCCGCGATCGCCATCCGTCAATCCATCGCGGAGTCCGCCCGGCTGATTCTGCAATGCAAGCCGCAGCACGGGAGGCCCGGCCAGAACCATCGCGGCGCAAAACGCGATGGCTCCCGCAAAAAGAGCCGCATGGGTGTTGAACCCGACATCTCCCAGGAAAGGTAGATGGATGAGCATGCTTTGCGGGATAAGATGCGCCAGCAGCAGCATCAGCCAACCTCCGATGAGCGCGCCGCCCAAGCCGCCCACCGCCGCCAGCAGCAGCGCCTCGGTGACAAGCTGCCCCGCCAGCCGGGCGCGAGTGGCGCCCAGCGCGCCGCGCACGGCAATCTCCCTCCGCCTGCTCTCGGAACGCAACAGCACCAGGCTGGCCACGTTCACGCAGGCAATCAGCAAGAGAAGGCCCGCGCCGCTCAGCAGCGTGAGCAGGATGGGCCGCACCGGTCCCGTAATAATCTCCATAAGGGGAAGCACGCTCGCTCCCTGCCCTTGATTCGAGCCGGGAAACTGCGTGGCCAATTGGGCGGCGATGGCTTTCATCTCCGCGCGCGCGGCTTCGATGGTCACGCCGTCACGCAGCCGGCCCACGCCATAGAGATTGTGGCAGCTCCGGCGTTGCTCGCATCCATTTTTCTCGAGCAGCGGCACCCAGAACTCCGAGTCACGGCGCGGCGCAAACTCGAACTCGCGCGGCAGCACGCCCACAATCGTGTACGCGGCGCCGCTCAAATTCACCGATCGGCCAACCACATCGCGGCGGCCGCCGAATCGTTTCAGCCAAGTTCCGTAGGTAAGGATCGCGATCTTCGCTTTGCCCGGCTGATCCTCGCCGGGAAGAAAGCCGCGTCCCAGCATCATCTTCACACCGAGCGTGGAAAAGAATCCGTCGCTCACGCGTGCCGCCGGCACCGGTTCCGTACCAGACCCGGTGCGCAGCAGATAGCCCGCCCCTCCGTAGGCATCGAGCGAACTGAACGAGTGGTTCATTCGCTTCCAGTCACCGTAGTCGGCGCGAGAGAGGTTCGAACGCGAAAAGGCCGCGCTCATCTCGTCGACGGCCAGCAGCCGATTCGGCGCGGCATAGGGCAGCGGTTCGAGCAGGGCCACATCGACAAAGCCGAAGATGGCCACACTCACGCCCATGCCGAGCGCAAGGATGATGATCGCCGATACGGCGAATCCCGGGCTCTTTCGAAACTGGCGCCAAGCAAAGCGCAAATCCTGGATCACCGTCTCGGCGCGAAAGCTGATTGCCTCATGGCTCTTTTCTTTGAGACGCGTCGCATTGCCGAACTGCCGCATCGCCGCGAGCCTAGCCGCATCCGGCGTCATTCCTTCCGCGACAAAGGCTGCTTCGACCTGGGCGCGATGAAAGGTCATCTCATCGTCGAGCTCACGCGCGAAGCGCCGGCGTCCCACCAGAAGAGAGAGCTTTTTGAGGAAGCGGGTCAGAGGGTTCATCCTGCCTCCTCGGCATCGCGCAGCACACGGCCGATCGCCGCAATCATCTGATCGAACTGCGAGAGCTCAACGCCGAGTTGCTTGCGTCCGGCTGCGGTGAGGGTGTAGAACCGCGCGCGGCGGCCGGTCTCCGTCACCTTCCACTCGCCTTTCACCCATCCCTGCAGCAGCATCCGCTGCAAGGCCGGATAAAGCGAGCCCTCTTCGACGGTGAGCACATCGTCGGAGAAGCGTTTGATGGAGAGCGCAATCCCGTAGCCGTGCAGCGGCGCGCGGGTGAGCGTCTTCAGGATCAACATATCGAGAGTTCCAGGCAGCAAGTCGGGCTTCTTCGCCATGGAATGCATATATAGATTAGCTATGGATAGAAAGTCAATGGAATACTGTTGCGAAAAACCCGGAACGCCTGCGCATTCCGGGTCGGTGATCGGTCGAATGGAGCGGGCTCAGTGCTTGCTGAACATCTCCATCACATCCGTGCGCAATGCCTTGCGACTGTCTTCTCGTGTGTAGAACATGTGCCCACCGGGAAACTCGTGCACAGAGACGCGCGTGGGATCGCCCATCACCGGTATCTGGTCCACCGTGAGCACCGAGCCCATGAACGGGCATGAGAGATCGTTCCAGCCATGCACGATCATCACCCGCAGCTTGGGATCGGCGGCAATGGCCTGACGCAACTGCGGAACCGAACCCGAGCGCAAGTCTTCGCTTTCGGAATCCCAGGCCTGGTTCACCGCATACGATAGCGTGTTGTAGCGCGCGTCGATCTTCCAACCCACGACGCGCGTAACAAAGTCCACCATGGCAGTGGTCATTGGCGCAATGATGCTCGCCAGGATCGGATCGTTCGCGCGTTGCTCGGGAGAAAACGGGAACGGATCGAAGGAGGTTACGTTGGAGTCGTAGACGGAGCCGAGCTTGCCCTGCTCCCGATGCACTTCGCGCAGATACGCGCCGGTTTCAAGCCGCCCTCCGGAGTACTTCACAAACTCCGGATCGAGACCCGTCATCTCGGTCACGCGCGCAATCATCCTATCGGTCGCCGCAGGGTCGGCGCGACCCTTGATCAGTGTGGTAGCGTACTCGCCTTCGGTGTAGGCGATCACATCGGCCATTGCGTCGGGCGTCAGCTTCTTCTCGCGCTCAAGGTTGGCTGCGGTGATCGAGGGCAGAGTCATCATCCACGGAATCGGCGAAAGATCGCGATTGTCGTCAATGGCAGGATTCAGATAAGGCGACACCAGCACCACGCCATTCATCGCCACGCCGAGCTGCGACTGCAGGTAGTAGGTGATGCGCGGTCCGCGGAAGCCGCCGTAGCTCTCACCCACCAGATACTTCCGCGACGCCATCCGGTCGTTCTTTACCAGCCAGTCGTAGATGACGCGCGACAGATACTCGATATCGGGTGTGGTGCTGTAGAAAAGTTTTTTGGCCTTGTCTTCCGGCACTTTCGCCCGGCTGAATCCGGTGCCAATGGGATCGATGAAGACGAGGTCGGTGAAATCGAGCCACGTGCCCTGATTATCCGTCAGCACCGTCGGATCGGAGGGGCTGTCGCCCTCATTGCCCGCGCCCTGCAGATGCTTCGGGCCGATCGCGCCAAAGTTCAGAAAGACGCTCGAAGCGCCGGGACCGCCATTCAACGCGAAGGTTACCGGCCGGTCATTGCCGGGCATCGTGTACGAGGTGACCGCCACTTCGCCGGCCACCTTGCCGTCTTTGTCGCGCACCGGCAGCGCGCCGATGGTCACGGTGTATTGCAGCCTCTTGCCGTCCAGCTCCATCGATTGCTGCGCATGCGCCTCAGGCGGCAACGGCGGCAGCTCCGCATTGTCGGCGTCGGACTTATTCGGGGGCGCCTTGTCCGCCGCGGCTGTTTTGCCCGTTGCCGCAGCCGGTTGATCCGATTGCGCGGGAAGCTCGATTGCCGAGATTCCAAAACAACATAGGGCGCACGCCAGAAGCGCAAACCGCCCGCGCACCACCAAGGAGAACCGAGTACTCATGCAGATACCATACTAGAGCGGCTTGGGAGCGCCGGATGGCGCCATGATCGCCCCAACGGCGGGGCATCGTCCAGCGTGGCCGCTGGCAGCAGGGCCGCCGCATGATTTACCCTCGAAGTTGGCATGGATTTAAAATGCAAGCTCTTCCTTTTAGGCTCTTTTGCGGCATGCGCGGGAGCTGCTTTCGGCGTGCCCGCACAGCAGACGCCTCCTGCTCAACAACCACCGGCCGCACCCGCCCAGGAGCTTCCCGACGCGCCCAGCGCAACCCCCGCAGCCACGACCGTTCCGAACGGGCCGTTTGTTGTGATGGATACTTCCATGGGCCGGATCACATGCCAGTTTTACCAAAAGCAAGCGCCCCAGGCCGTGGCGAACTTCATTGGTCTGGCGGAAGGCACGAAAGACTGGACCGATCCGACCACGAAAAAAGTGATGCACCACAAGCCGCTCTATGACGGCACAACGTTTCACCGTGTCATTCCGGAGTTCATGATCCAGGGCGGCGATCCTGGGGGAACCGGCATGGGCGATCCAGGCTATACCTTCGACGACGAGTTCGATCCCAACCTCAACTTCGATCGGCCCGGCCGCCTGGCCATGGCCAACTCCGGTCCCAACACTAACGGAAGCCAGTTCTTCATCACCGAACAGGGCTACGACACACTCGACCAGCACTACACGCTCTTCGGCCAGTGCGACGATCCGAGCGTGCTGGTGGTAAAGACCATTGCGCGCGTTCCTCGGGACTCGGACGACAAGCCGATTACGCCCGTGGTGCTGAAGAAGGTCACCATCGTGCCCGAAGGCCAGCCGCTGCCGCCTTTACCCCCAGACGAGCAACCGGCCGCACCGCCGGCATCGCCCGCCACGCCACAACCCTAGGTCTCACCTTCAACCGAGCGGCGTCTCCCCAGACTCGATCTTCAAACTTGGGCGAACCGCAGAATCTCAGGAGTTCACATGGCACTTGCAGCAGGAACCTACGCGGTCTTCAACACCACTGAAGGCAAAATCACTGTCCGCCTCTTCGAAGCCGAGGCGCCCCTCACGGTTAAAAACTTTATCGAGCTGGCCGAGGGCTCGCGCGAATGGACGCACCCGACCACCCGCGCCAAGTCGAAGGACAAGCTGTACGACGGCACCATCTTCCACCGCGTGATACCCGATTTCATGATCCAGGGCGGCGATCCGGCGGGGACCGGGATGGGCGGACCCGGCTATCGATTCGAGGATGAGACCAAGGGCTCGGCGCACAAGTTCGACAAGCCGGGCAAACTCGCCATGGCGAATTCAGGCCCCAACACCAATGGCAGCCAGTTCTTCATCACCGTCGCGCCCACCACATGGCTTACCGGCAAACACACCATCTTCGGCGAAGTGGTCGAGGGCCAAGACATTGTCTTGAACATCTCGAAGGTTCCGCGCAACGGCCAGGATAAGCCGCACAAGCCGGTGGTGGTTGAGTCTGTCATGATTGAGCGCGTCGCCTGATTGCGCACCCGAGTCCCGGGCTCTGCCGAACCCCCAAGTCCGCTTGGGGGTTCGCTGTTTTCCGAGCATTGATTGTATGATTTCTCATCAGGTGTACCACTACAATTGATCCGGACGTTCGTCCATCCCTGTGCGATTGCTGCGCCCCGCGAGAGATTCAGAAATTTCCACCAAGACTGGAGCACCGCGAATGCCTGTCCACAGCATCCTTCGCCGTCTCGCCATCGTTAGCGCTCTTTGTCTGTTGATTTCACCTTGGCTCTCCGCCGGCGAAGAGCCGCCCCTTCACCGCGGCTATTACACGGCCCCTGCGCTTCACGGCGACACCCTCGTCTTCACCTCGGAAGGCGATCTGTGGTCGGTCGGCATCCATGGCGGCGCCGCGCACCGGCTCACGTCCGGCTCGGGGACCGAGAGCAACGCCATTATTTCGCCCGACGGCAAGACGGTGGCTTTTCTTGCCGACTATGAAGGCCCTTCGGAGGTCTACACCATGCCTGTCGATGGCGGCCTTCCGCAGCGCCGCACCTGGGATGGCAACTCACAGCCCGAAGGCTGGGGGCCCGCCAACCGCTTGCTCATTTCCACCGGGCGCTACTCCACACTGCCGGGATCGGAGCTGGTTCTCCTCGACGAGCGGGGCGGACGCGAGACGATTCCGCTTGCTCAGGCTGCCGAGGGCGTTTATTCCTCCGACGGCGGCACGCTGTTTTTTACGCGCTGGTTCAAGCAGCCCAGCATGACGAAGCGCTACAAAGGCGGGCTGACGGAAAACATCTGGAGCTTCGATGGAACCCATGAAGCCATCCCGCTCACCGCAGATTTCCCCGGCACGTCCACCCAGCCCATGTTCTGGAATGGCCGCGTCTATTTCCTCTCTGACCGCGACGGCGTGATGAACGTCTACTCGATGGATCCGCAGGGCCATGGCGTGCGCCAGGAGAGCCATCAGCGGATCTTCGACGTCCAGTCCGCCTCGCTCTTCGATGGCCGTCTCGTCTACGCATCAGGCGCCGATCTCTGGCAGCTTGATCTCGCCACCGGCCATGAAGAAGTTATCCCTATTACGCTGGTTTCGGACTTTGACCAGATGCGCGAGCACTGGGTGAAAAAGCCGCTTGACTACCTTACGGGTGTGCATCTTGCGCCGGATGGATCGAGCGCCGTCTTCACCGCGCGCGGCGAAATCTTCGCGCTTCCCGCCAAAGCCGGGCGCGTCGTCAAAGTGGCTTCCGACTCTTCGATCCGTTATCGGTCCGCCTATTTCCTTCCGGACGGCAAGAACATCGTGGCCCTCTCCACCGCCAGCGGAGAAACCGAATTCTGGAGGTTTGCCGCCGATGGGGAGTCCGCACCTCAGCAATGGACGCATGACGCCAAGGTGCTGCGCTGGGAAGGCGTTCCCTCGCCGGACGGCCATTGGCTTGCCCATCGGGACAAAGACCAGCAGCTCTGGATCTACGACATCAAGACCGGCCAGGAAAAGCGCATCGCTCAATCCATGGTGGATAATTTTCAAAACCTGACTTGGTCGCCGGACAGCCAATGGCTCGCCTACAATGAAACAGCCGATAACCTGTTTGTCCAGCTCAAGCTGTACAACGCGAATTCGGGCGCCCTTCAAACGCTCACATCCGATCGCTACAACAGCGCGGATCCAGCGTGGAGTTCCGACGGCAAATGGCTTTACTTCCTGTCGGACCGCAATTTAGAGACGACCATTCCTTCACCCTGGGGACCGCGTCAACCTCAGCCGCACTTCGACCGTTCGGTGAAGATTTACGCGCTCGCGCTGACGCCCGGCTTGCGATCACCTTTCACGCCCGCCGACGAACTCCATCCCGACGCTCCCGAAAAGCAGGACGACCAGAAGCCTGCGGACGATAAAGATCAAAAAGCCGCGGCTACGGCCAAGCCATCGCCGGAGAAAGACAAGAGCGCAGCCGTCGCGAACGATGAAAAGAAGAGCGGGGGTAAGGAAGAAAAGAAGCCGGCCGAAGTGAAGATCGACTTCACCGGCCTCGCTTCCCGCCTCGATGAACTCCCTGCGCCTCCGGGCAACTACGATTCGCTGCAAGCCACGGCCAAACGTCTCTGCTGGGTGAATTCGAGCGATGAAGAGAAACCGAAACTGGCTCTCCAGTGCCTTGACATCGCGAATAAAGGCGACGAGCCGGAAACCCTGCTCCCCGATGTGAAGGGTTACGAAATCTCACTGGACCGCAAAAAGATGCTCATCGCCAAGGCGGACCAATTCTACATTGTCGACTCCGACGTGAAGGGCGCCGCGCTGGCCGATCCCAAAGCTTTACCCAAGGCGGCCATCGATCTTTCGCACTGGACCATCTCTACCACTCCCCGCGATGAGTATCGCGGCATCTTCCTGGATGCATGGCGGCTGGAGCGTGACTACTTTTACGACCGCAATATGCAGGGACTGAATTGGGTCGCGATGCGTGATCGCTATCTTCCTCTCGTGGATCGCGTGGCCAACCGCGACGAGCTGAACAACGTGATCGCGCAGATGGTCAGCGAACTCTCCGCGCTGCACACCTTCGTGGGCGGCGGCGACGACCGCAAGCCGGCCGATCAGATCGATACAGCCACATTGGGCGCGGTGCTGCGCCGGGATGAAAAGACCGGCGGCTACGTGGTGGAGCACGTTTATCTGCACGATCCCGACCTGCCCTCGCTGGCTCCGCCGCTCGCGCGGCCCGAGTCCCTGGTTAACGAAGGCGAAACCATTCTTACCATCGACGGCCAAAAGCTGCTCGAGGTTCCCGATGAGCGCGAGTTGCTGCGCGGCAAAGCCGGCCAACAGGTGATGCTTCAGGTCAAATCCGCAAATGGCGAAACTCGGGAAATCCTGGTAAAGCCCATCGATGAAAAACAGGATGCCGCGATGCGCTATGCCGAGTGGGAATACACGCGCCGGCTCAAAGTGGATGCCGCTTCCGCCCGTGAGATCGGATACGTTCACCTGCAGGCGATGACGCGCAGCGACATCGACCAGTGGGCCCGCGAATACTACCCGGTCTTCAATCGCCGGGGATTGATCATCGATGTGCGTCACAACCATGGCGGCAATATCGACTCGTGGCTCTTGAGCGATCTGCTGCGCAAAGCCTGGTTCTACTGGCAGCCGCGCGTCGGCAATCCACTCTGGAACATGCAATACGCCTTCCGCGGCCACATCGTGGTTCTCTGCGATGAGGAGACAGCATCCGATGGCGAGGCGTTCACGGAAGGATTTAAGCGCTTCCACATGGGCAAAGTGATCGGCATCCGCACCTGGGGCGGCGAGATCTGGCTCTCCGGCAGCAACACGCAGGCCGATAACGGCGTCGCCACGGCTGCGGAGATGGGGGTCTACGGCCCCGAGGGAAAATGGCTCATCGAGGGTCATGGCGTGGATCCGGACATGGTTGTCGATAATCTTCCGCACGCCACATTCGCCGGCTCTGACGCGCAGCTCCAGGCCGCCATCGATCTGCTCAAGCAGGAGATCAAAGACGATCCGCGCCCGGTCCCGCCGCATCCGGCCTATCCTGACAAATCATTCAACTATCACCCGTGAGCGTTGACGACAGCACCGCCGCAGCCCGGCGCAGGACAGCCGACATGCATGAAAACGGGATCATCGACCTTGCCAGCAGTCATTCGGTGGACGAAACGGTGGCCAGGTTGAAGGGCATTCTCGAGGCGAAAGCCGTAGCTCTCTTCGCGTTGATCGACCACAGCGGCGAAGCGGAGAAGGTGGGCATGAAGATGCGTCCCACCAAGCTGCTCATCTTCGGCAGCCCAAAGGCCGGCACGCCTGTGATGCTGGCCGCGCCCAGCATCGCGCTCGACCTGCCGCTCAAGATTCTCGTCTGGGAAGACAAACTCGGCAAGACGTGGGTCTCCTATAACTCACCGGCTTATCTGGAAAAACGGCACGGCGTTCCGCCGGAACTGCTCAAGAATCTTGCCGCGGTGGAGGCCTTGGCGGCAAAAGCCGCGGAATAAAGGCCTACCTCAACGCGCCGGGGCGCACAGCGTGAGGATAGCCTCGCCAAATCGTTCCACCTTGGCGGGTCCCATTCCATCAAGCTCCAGCAACTGCCGCGCGTTGCCGGGCCGCGCCACCGCAATCGCAGTTAATGTGCGGTCGTGCAGCACAACATAGGCGGGCACGCCGAGCCGCTTGGCCTCCGCGGCGCGCCATTCCTTCAGCCGCACCGCCAAGTTCTCCTGTTCGCCCGTCAGTTTCAATGGAGCGGCGTTCTTATCGCCGTTCTTTCCTGCCGCGCCCGACGCGCGCCTCGCCCGTGCCGATGATTCGCGGTGCGCGCCGTACTCCTCCACAACTCCATCTGCGATCAGCAGCGGCACAGGTGTCGTCGGCCGCACATCCCTGCCGGCCGGGGTCAGCCGCACTTTGCGAAAGCGCCGTATCTCACCATCTTTCTCATACTCCGCCTCTTCAATCTCGACGAGCCGCGCGCGCACCACCGCATTAAGCAGCGCATCGAACTCATTGCGGCTGATCTTCAGGGCCGGATCCAGATTCCGTTGCAGCGTTCCGGCTGCCTTGTAATCCACGGGCCGCAACTCTTCCACCATCCTCTGCACCAGCTCACGCTCTGCCGCCGTCGCCCTGCGGAATTGCTTGAGCACCGCGCCCGCGGGATCGCAGACATCGCATTGACCGCAGAGCCGATCGGCATCCTCTACGTCGCCAAAGTGCCGCACCAGCGCGGCCATGCGGCACTCGCTCGACTGGGTAAACCGCACCACTTTCTCAAACTGTTCGGCGCGATACTGTGCCTGAATGGCGTAGGTCTTCTTCCATCCCGCGCCGCCGCGCGTAACCCGCCCACCAAAGTCAACGCGCGCGCCGCCGTGAATCTCCAGCTTCTCCAACGCCTTGTCGAACTCTTCTTCGCTGAGCTTTGAAGACGCGCGCAGCTCTTCGACCGCCTCCGGCTCTTCACGCAAAAGCCGGAACACTTCGTTCAGATGCTCGGCGGGAGGGTAATCGCGATTGAGAAAGAAATCGTGGGTCCGCTGGTCGGCATAGCTGTGCATCAGATACGTCCGGCTCCATGCGCCATCGCGCCCTGCGCGGCCTATCTCCTGGTAGTAGCCTTCGAGCGTTCCCGGAAGCCCGGCGTGAATCACTGTGCGTATATCGGCTTTATCGATGCCCATGCCGAATGCGATCGTAGCCACCACGACATCCAGTTCGCCGGCTTGAAATGCGCGCTGCACGCGCTCCCGCGTCTCGCCATCCAGGCCGGCGTGATACGCAGCCGCGCGCGTCTTGCGAGAGATCTCCTCCGCGAGATGCTCCGCCTGCTTGCGCGACGTGGCATACACAATGGCAGGCCTGCGCTTCGAATCGGCCAGCAGATTCACGATCATGCCCGCGCGCTCCGGCACCGGAGCCTCCACCACTTCGAGGGCCAGATTTTCGCGCCGAAACCCGTGGATAAACTTTGCCGGCCGCGTCATGCCTAGCTGCGCGATAATGTCCGCCTGCACGCTGGGCGTGGCCGTAGCGGTCAACGCGAGAACGGGGGGAGGCTCGTCCGCACCCCGCAGCGCGGGCAGATACTGGCCGAGCATCCGATAGTCGGGCCTGAAATCATGACCCCATTGCGAGATGCAGTGCGCCTCGTCGATCGCAATCAGCGCGAGCCGCCTCTTCTGAAGCATCTCCGGAAATCCGGGGACGCGGAGCCGCTCCGGCGCAATGAACAGGAACTGCAATTCGCCGCGCAGGTAATCCGCGCATGCCTGCCGGGCCTGCGTGCGCTCCAGGCCCGAGTGAATGCGCGCCACGCGCAGGCCAACCGCCGAGAGTTTTGCCGCCTGGTCTTCCATCAACGCAATCAGCGGCGAGATCACCAGCGCCGTGCCGCCGCGCACAATGGCAGGCAGCTGGTAACACAGTGACTTCCCTGCCCCGGTGGGCATCACCAACAGCAGATCGCGGCCGTCGATCGCCGCCCGGCACACCTCCTCCTGGTTTGCGCGGAACTGCGTGAAGCCAAACACGGAGCGCAGCAGGCCGGAGAACGTCGTCGAATTGAGAGTGGAAGTCAAAGAAGCTGTCGTCACAACGTGAGAACACAGATGCGTGCTCTGTTTCAACTGTACAAGAGCGGCGGAATTGTCCAGCCGGAGCGGCGCGGCTGGGAACCATAAGGGGAACGCTATAATTGGCACGGCAACAATGGGAGACATGCAAAACATGGCGCCACAGATTCGCGCGACCCGGCGAAGTTTTCTAAAAAATGCACTGCTCACAGCAGGGCCGTTCCTGGCAGGGCCCGCGGCGAATCGGGCGGAAGTCACGCAGAATGAAAATTCCACCGGCAAGGCCGATCGCGCGCGCTGGGTCGAGATTGTCGAGCGCGTCTCGCAGCCGGTTCTCGAAGCCGCGAGCCGGCAGAAGTTGCGCGCCACCATGCCGGTGGAAGCCGCCAAGGGGCTCGCCGATGATCGAAGGCAGTCAACCCACCTTGAAGCCATCGGACGTCTTCTGGCCGGCCTTGCGCCTTGGCTCGACGCCGATCCGGGAAGCGATCCCGAAGAAGAAAAGCTCCGCAGCCGCTATCAGGAATGGGCGCGGCTTGCCATCCGCTACGGCACCGATCCCCAATCGCCGGATGCACTCAACTTCGGCAGCAACCGGCAGTCGGTGGTGGACGCAGCCTTTCTAGCTCTCGCCATCGTGCGCGCGCCCAACCAACTCTGGGAGAAGCTGGGCTCCGCTACCAAAGAGAATCTCATTCGCGCTCTCGCGGAGACACGGAAGATCCAGCCCGGGTTCAACAACTGGCTGCTCTTTTCCGCAATGATCGAGGCGTGCTTCTGCAAATACGGCCAGCCGTGGGACACCGTGCGCATCGATTACGCACTGCGCCAGCACCAGGAATGGTACAAGGGCGATGGCATATATGGCGACGGACCGGAATTTCACTGGGACTATTACAACAGCTTCGTGATTCAGCCCATGATGCTCACCGTGCTCGACGCGGTGAGCACAGTCACCGAGCGCTGGGCGTTTTTGCGCAAGCCCGTCGAGGAGCGGGCGCGCCGCTACGCCGCCATTCAGGAGCGGCTCATCAGCCCCGAGGGCACGTTTCCGCCGATCGGCCGATCGCTCGCCTACCGGTTCGGCGCGTTGCAGCACCTGGCCGAGATGGCCTGGCGCCGCGACCTTCCCGAAGGCCTGGCGCCGGCGCAGGTGCGGTCCGCAATCACTGCCGTGATGACGCGCATGATTGCCGCTCCCGGCACCTTCGATGAGCATGGCTGGCTGACGATCGGCTTCGCCGGCCACCAGCCCTCCATCGGCGAAGAGTACATCTCCACCGGAAGCCTCTATCTCTGTTCCGCCGCGTGGCTCCCCCTCGGCCTCGACGCAACCGACGCATTCTGGAGCGCCCCGCCGCAGCCGTGGACCGCAAAGAAGGCCTGGAGCGGCGTTGATCTTCCAACCGACCATGCCATCGCCGATTAACTTCCCCATCCGGTACCATAGCGCCGAAATAGAGCAAAATTTCATCATGCCCGCATCCAATCAACTGGACGCAAGAGAACAATCGTGAGCTCTCCTGAACGCACAGCCTCGATGGCGATAACCGGCGAGCCCGACCCGCAAAAGCCTGGAAACTTTGCCGGCGCTTCGCATGCCTGGCGCGCCATGCGGCACCATAACTTCCGGCTTTTTTTCGGCGGCCAAAGCATCTCGCTCGTCGGCACGTGGATGACCCGCATCGCCACGGCGTGGCTGGTCTACCGGCTCACGCACTCCGCCCTGCTGCTGGGCACCGTCAGCTTCGTCGGGCAGATTCCCACATTTCTCGTCGCGCCCTTCGCCGGCGTCTGGGTCGATCGGCTCGATCGCCGCCAGGTGCTCATCTGGACGCAGGCGCTATCCATGGTGCAGTCTCTTCTGCTGGCCCTGCTCACGTTTTCGGGCCGCATCACCGTCGATTGGATTCTCGCGTTGAGCGTGATGCAGGGTCTCATCAACGCATTCGATATGCCGGGCCGGCAGGCGTTCATGGTGCAGATGGTCGGCGACCGCGCCGATCTGGGCAATGCCATCGCGATTAACTCGTCGATGGTCAACATGGCGCGGCTCATTGGGCCGTCGCTCGCGGGCATGGTCATTGCGGCAAGCAGTGAAGCGTGGTGTTTTCTTATCGACGGCATCAGCTATCTGGCTGTGATCGCTTCGCTCATGGCCATGCGCATTCATGCGCCCGCCATGCGGCGCAAAGCCGCCTCCACATGGACTGAGCTCAAGGAGGGCTGGAGCTATGTCTCCGGATCTCTGCCCATCCGCACCATTCTGCTGTTGTTCGCTCTGATCAGTCTGATGGGCATGCCCTTTGTGGTGTTGATGCCTATCTTCGCGGTCAAGGTGTTGCGCGGCGGCCCGCACACGCTGGGCTTTTTGATGGGCGCCATGGGCGTGGGCGCACTCATCTCCGCACTCTCGCTGGCCGCGCGCAAAAGCGTGCGCGGGCTCATCCGCATGATTCCCATCGCCGCGGCGGTCTTTGGATTCGGCCTCATCGGTTTCGGCTGCTCGCGTTCCTTCTGGCTTTCGATGGTGACGGTGCTCATCGCCGGCATGGGCATGATGCAGGGGATGGCGGCCAGCAATACGATTATCCAGACCCTGGTGAGCGAAGACAAGCGCGGCCGCGTGATGAGTTATTACACAATGGCCTTCGTCGGCATGGCCCCGTTCGGCAGTTTGCTGGCGGGTTCGATGGCCAGTGCGTTCGGCGCCCCGCTGACGGTGATCGCGAACGGCTCCGTGGTCCTTCTCGGCGCGGCGTGGTTCCTCACGCGCCTGCCGGGGCTGCGCCGTGCCGTGCGGCCGATCTATCAGGAGATGGGCATCATTCCGCCGCCGGAAGAGCTGGCCCCGACGGAAGAGGTCGAATCCTGAGGCGCAGCTTAATAGGCCTTCAGATTCACAATCGCTTTCAAAATATTTTGCGGCTGCGGCAGAATCGCATCTTCGAGTATCGGCTGATACGCGACGAAGGTATCCATGGCGCCAATTCGCTTCACCGGCGCGTCCAGATCGTCGAAGAGCTCGTCGGCGATGCGCGCCGCGATCTCCGCTCCATACCCCCAGCTCAGCATGTCTTCATGAGCCACGATCACGCGGCTGGTCTTGCGCACCGAGGCTGCGATCGCCTCCCAGTCGTAAGGATTCAATGTGCGCAGGTCAATCACTTCCACATCGATCGAGTGCTGCCGCTCCGCCAGTTGCGCGGCCTGCAGGGCGCGCGGCACCAGCGCGCCATAGGTAACGATCGTGATATGCGAGCCGGGACGGACGATCTTTGCCTTACCGAAGGGAATCACGAAATCGGGTCCAGGGTAAGATGCGCGGCCGTAGGGTTCGCGGTAGAGGCGCTTATGTTCGAGGAAGAGCACCGGATCGTCGCAACGGATCGCCGTGCGCAGCAAACCGTTGGCATCGAGCGCGCTCGATGGCATCACCACACGGAGTCCGGGGATATGCGTAAATATGCTCTCGCCCGATTGCGAGTGATAGATGGAGCCGCCTGTAAGATAGCCGCCGATGGGCACGCGGATAACCGCAGGGGCAGCCCACGCGCCGTTCGACCGCCAGAGCATCACCGCCAGTTCGTTGTGAATCTGATGCATCGCCGGCCAGATGTAGTCAAAGAACTGAATCTCGACCACCGGCTTCATGCCGCGAATCGCGTATCCCACGGCGCGGCCCACGATATTGGCCTCGGCCAGTTGCGAATTGAAGACGCGCTCTGAGCCGAACTCCGTCTGCAGCCCGGCAGTGAGCTTGAAGACGCCCCCCTTGCCCTTCACCTCAGCCAACGCCTGCTCACGGGTTGCGTCCGCAATATCCTCGCCGTAAACCACGATGCGGGGATCGCGGCGCATCTCGTCACGAAGGCAGACATTGATAAGGTCCGCCATGGTCCGCGGAGCGGCGGCTTTCTGGCCAGCCTCTTGTGCGGTAGGCTCGATCTGCTCGGTGGCGAAGGGTGCTTGCGTGGGATCGAGATGGCTTGAATAAACGAAGTGAGGAATACTCTCAATCGCCGGAAGCGGAGCTTGCAGAGCGCGCTCGGCGGCTTCGGCGGCTTCGCGATCGAGCGCTTGCTCCAGTTGATCGAGCTGCGCCGCCGTAAGGGTGCCTTCCCGGATAAGTCGCACGCGCGTGCGCGCAATCGGATCGCGCAGGACATCCGTTTCGCGTTCCGCAGAGCAACGGTATTGCGTGTCGTCGTCAGAATAGGAGTGCGAGTAGCGGCGCACGCAGTGCCCATGAACGAACGCCGGTCCGTGACCTGCCCGGCAGTGTGCGGCGGCAGCCCGGAAAGCGTGCAGACAGGCAACCGGATCGGTCCCATCCACTTCCGCAAAGTGGAAGTTTGGGAAGTTGGCCACGATGCTCGAGATGTTTCCGCCCGGCGTGTTCACCTCGACTGGAACGCTGATGGCGTAGCCGTTGTCCTCAACCAGAAAGATCACTGGCAGCTTCTGGTTGGAAGCGGCATTCATCGCCTCCCAGAACTCGCCTTGCGCTGTAGAACCCTCGCCGACGCAGGTGAGGACGACCTCATCACCGTGAAATTCAACATCGCGAAAGGCCCGGTAATCCACCTCGATGCCGACGGCCGAAGGCCGAATGGCCGCTTCCGGGTGCCGGCTGAAGTAACGCCCTGCTTCGGCGCAGCCTACGGCGTGAAGCAATTGCGTGGCTGTCGAGGAAGATGTGCTCACAATGTGCAGCTCGCGGCTGCTCCAGTGGGTCGGCATCTGGCGTCCGCCGCTCGCCGGATCAGTCACAGCTCCCACGGCCTGCAGCAGCATGTCATAGGGCGAAACACCCAGCGCGAGGCAGAGCGCGCGATCGCGATAATAGGGAAAGAACCAGTCGTAGCCGGGCCGCAGAGCGAGCGCGGCGGCTACCTGAAGAGCCTCGTGTCCGGCAGCCGAAATCTGGAAGAATATCTTCTGTTGACGCTTGAGAAGAATTTCACGGTCATCGATGCGGCGGGAGAGGTACATCAGCCGGTAGATCTCCACCAGCTTCGACGCGGTCAAATCATCCGAACCCAATGGCTCCTGCATCCGAACGCTGGAAAGCGCCGCTTCCATCCCGTCGTCCCCCCAGAAACCTTCCTACCCGATTGTAACAATTGGCGCACGGAGCCGCCCGCCGCTGTTAAGAAGTATGGAACAGCAACTCCGTTGCCCGGCGGAGGCACAAATTCACCCCGTCAGCGGACCGGAGATGGAAAGGAGGGGGGAAGCCCATCGAGATTGAAGGGGGATGCATTGAATTGCGGTTCGCGCACCGACATCACCATCTTGTCGCGCACGTTATGCGCCAGCTTCTCAATTTCAGCCACTTTGTGGAGCTGCGCCATAGAGAGCTGCCCGGAATTCGATCTGCCGACCTCGTCGTTCAGTTCCTTGGCCAGCTTCAGCAGCTTATCGGAATCCGCAACCAGCGATTTCTGCCGCTCTGTGTTGATCATACGCAACCGCTTCCCGGCTTCGGTGGGATTGTTGTCTTGATCACTGAACGGCGAGTTCGAACTTGAATCCCGCGGCATGCCGCGGACCGCGCCGGGGAACGGGCTTGTGGCCATGCCCGGCATCTCCTGGGAAAAACCTCCTCCTGCGGGAACCGCAAGAAGAATCCCCAGCACCAGAGCGCACCGGCCCGCGACCTGCCCGGAGGAACGCGCGCGCCGCTGCCGGGGCCCGTCCACCGAGCCAGCATTGGCGAAATCGCAGATCCCGTTCATCTCGCTGTGCCTCAATCCTTACCCGCGGTCAGTCGGGTATCGCCCCGCACCTTGCGGGCAAACTGTTCCAGCTCGCCGGCCTTCCGCACCACGGCGAGCGACAGTTCATCCTTGGTGGTCTTGTTCACTTCGGCTTTAAGATCAGTCGCCATTTTAAGCAGATTGGAGCACTCGTTGGCGACCTCCAGCTTTCGCTCCTGTGCGGGAGATTGGTCCTCCGGCTTGGTTTGCCCCGCGGCAGGAGGCATTGCGGCTGCGGCGGCAGGATCCTGAGCAGGCGCCTCCGGATTCTCTGCTGCGGCGGTGGCGTGTTGCGGATCTGCGGCCGTGTCCCCGGGCTGCGGGTCCGCCGTCTGCTGGGTTGATTGCGCGTGGACGTGATGCAGGCCAATCCCTGTCGCACCGAGCAAAATCAGGACCGCGAGAATGCCCAGCCATGCCGCTCCGGGCAGGAAGCGGCAGCCGAGAACTCGTGCGCCGATACCCCTGATCATCATGGGGACCTCAGGATTCAATCGCGCGGGCCGGAAGATTGGGCCAGGGGAATATCCGGCCTCTCATGGGCACAGTCTAGTCTAGAACGAGGAGTTTGGGTATGGTTCCTTCTCGATTTGCGGCAGAAATTTCGATGCTGCTCCGCTACGGCATCTTTGCCGAAAGCCGATTCATGGGCAAATTGCTGGACGAATGGATCGGCGACGGCCAGGAATTCCTTCGTACCAAGCTGCCCCATCTGATCGTGATCTGCGCGATCGCGTTTTTCCTGAATAAGTTGCTGCGCATCGTCACGGGCCGGATGGCCCGCGTAGCCGAGCGCCACGCGGCCGGGCCGGGGCGCATCGCTGAAGTCAAGACGCTCGCGAGCGTCATCCGAGCGACCGGCCTGGCGATCATTGGAGCGATTGCCGGCATGCAAGTGCTGGCGGCCATGGGCGTCAATCTTGCGCCGCTGCTGGCTTCGGCAGGCGTTGCGGGCGTGGCCATCGGCCTCGCGGCACAGACCATCGTCAAAGATATGTTCAACGGCATCCTGATCCTGGTGGAGGGGCAGTTTAACGTGGGCGACAGCGTGAAACTGGCCGGCGTCGCTGGGACCGTGGAATCCATGACCCTACGCAAAACCACGCTGCGCGACGGAGATGGCACACTCTATTTGATCCCCAACTCGCAGATCACGACCGTGGCAAACCTCAGTGTGGACTACTCGGTGGCCACGGTCAACGTGAGCGTGGATTTCTCCGCCAATCCCGACAAGGTGATGGAGCTGCTGAACCAGGTCGCGATGGAGGTGCGAAACAGCGGGCCGTTCAAGAACCTGTTTGTCGCCGACCCGCAGGTTCTCGGCGTGGACTCCTTGAAGGGATCGCAGTTGATCTTCCCGGTAACCTTCAAGACGCTGCCGACGCAGCAATACGGGCCGATCCGGGAGTTCCAGCGGCGGGTGCGGCTGGCGCTCGAAGAGCATCACATGCTGCCCGGCGATCCGTACCGGGTCTTCGGCGCATTCGCCGGCGCGGCAACCGGCTCCGCACCGGCGCGCAGCCAGCCCGAGCCGCAAGCGCCCGTCCACGACGCCACTGCGCAGAAACCGCAGGAGACAAACCCGTTTTCAGGCGAATGAGCGAAGAGCGCCCGCCTTCACTTCGATTGAAGCGCCGCCAGCAGCTCGTCCGGAGTTGCGATGGGCGGAAGGCAGCTCCGTCCGCGGCAAACCAACGCCCAGACCTCCGCACCCGGGGGCGCGGGCGCTTGAAGCACCGTCTCGGCCAGCACCTCGGGAATCGCGCCCGGAACCAATTGCGAGGGCGCGATGCGTATCACGGTCTTGTTCACGGCGAATCCCGCCACGGCAGTGGCCTCCAGCCGGTCGGCGGCCGCGCCGGAACCCACGACCACTACCTGCACAGGATCGAGAAGGAGCCGCTCCAGCGCCAGGCCATAGCTGCCTGCATAGAGGCCGAAGTGCTCCACAATACCGGCAAAGGATGCAAGCGTGTCTTCGGCCATCTGGCGATACTCGTCGCGTCCGCTCAAGGTCTCAAGACGCAGCAGCGCTGATGCGGCGGTGGGATTGCCCGCCGGCGTCGGCGAATCCTGCAGCGGCTTGCGGCGCGCGGCCAGTGCGCCGAGAGGCGCCAAACCCGGTTCGAGAGCCGCGTCATAGAAGGCATCGCCCACGCGATCGTAGAAGCGGGCAATCATGGCGTCGGCCAGGCTCACAGCCGCACGGTAATACTTCATCTCCCCTTCGGCAAGCCATGCGTCGATGCAGGCGTGAACCGTGAAGGCGTAATCGTCGAGCGTGCCGGGGGCCTTCTCGCCAGGCGTCACGCCCTCCGGGTATGCGATCACATGCTGAAGCATCGCCTCGCCGTCCCATCCCGTCTGAAGAAGACGGTCGAGGGTGTGCAGCGCGAACTTACGCGCCGAGTCCAACCGCAGCACACGCGCGGTTTCGAAATAAGCGGTGACCGCCATCGCGTTCCAACCGGTGTAGAGGGTGCGGTCGATAAACGGCGTCGCACGCCGGGCGCGCGCCGCGATCAGCTTGCGCCGCGCGGAATCGAGCACTGGGCGCAGTGCCTCGACAGAGAGCCCGCTCTTCGCGGCCAGTTCGGCCAGCGACTGCTTCACGTACAGCACGTTCTTAGCCGGATTGTGGTGCATATCGCCGAGCTCGCCGATGTCATAGTACTGAGCGGCCAGTTCGAGCTCCGCCGGCTCGAGAACGGCACGGGCTTCCTCGACCGTCCAGGTAAAGTAATCGCCGTCGTCATCGAGACCCACATCGGCGTCCTGCGACGCATAGAATCCCCCGTGCTCGCGATCGGTCATGGTGGAATCGAGCCACGCGACGATCGCGCGCGCGGTTTCGAGGAAATCTTCCCGGATCACTCCATCAAGCGGAGTCTGAAAGCCGTGCACATAGTTACGCAGCAGCTCCGTATTGTCATAGAGCATCTTCTCGAAGTGCGGCACCACCCACCGCTCGTCCACCGAGTAGCGATGGAAACCGCCGGCGAGCTGGTCGTAAACTCCGCCGCGCGCCATCTTTTCGAGGGTCGTTGTGAATGCGATGCGGGCCTGCTGGTTGTCGTGGTTCACGCCTACCGCGAGCAGCAGATCGAGCGTGGCGGGATGGGGAAATTTGGGCTGCGAGCCGAAGCCGCCATTACGGGGATCGAATTGCGCCAGTGCGGCAGCCACAATTTTATCGACCAATGAGAGCGTCAGCGCGCTCTCGCCTGCACCGCGGCCGGAGAAGCTCTCATTGTGTTCGATCGCCGCCATCACGCTCGAGGCCGTCTCCAGCGCCTCATTGCGGCGCTCGCTCCAGACCTGCGCCATGGTGAGCAGGATGCGGCCGAAGCCGGGCCGTCCATAGCGGTCGTCGCGCGGAAAGTACGTGCCTCCGAAGTAGGGCCGTCCATCCGGGGTCAGAAAGGCCGTCAACGGCCATCCGCCTTGCCCGCTGATGGCTGACACGGCGGCCTGGTAGCGCGTGTCCACATCGGGCCGCTCATCGCGGTCCACTTTTACGGCGATAAAGTGGCGATTGATGAGCGCGGCAATCTCCGCATCCTCATACGACTCTCGGTCCATCACATGGCACCAGTGGCACCAGACCGCGCCGATATCAAGCAGCACAGGCTTATCCTCCGCCTGGGCAGCCGCAAATGCGGCCCCACCCCAGGGATGCCACTGGACAGGCTGATGGCGCGCTGAACGGAGATAGGAGGAGGCTGCGTGCTCAAGTTCGTTGGGGGGGGCGGAATGGGTGGAAACAGCCTCATGCATGGGGTGAGGATAACCGGAATGCGTGCTCCACGACCAGCCACCACCAGCCAGGAACAGCCACGACCGGCCAAGAACAGCGCGGAAGTCGCTCGGCCCCGAAATTTCCGGGTGATTTCGTCGGGTTGACGATCACCATGGACTTGCGCCGAAATAGTTGAATACAATGAGCAACGGCGGTCGATCTTCCTTGCATCTCACCGCATGTCCTGGAATATCGCCCTACAGCGAAAATTGAAGACCGGCCATGGGATCGCGACTCGCGAAAAGCGCGGGGAGCGCATCCACCGGAGGCTTGACCTATGCACGATGAGATGGCTCCCGATGAGACGGCCTTCCGTGAGACGCCATCGGCGCTATCCTTGACCGGCTCTGATCACTCGATTCTCGATCAGCTCACCCCGGACGGATCGGCTTCGACTTCAAGCACGAGCGCATTGGTGGCCGGGTTCGATTGGAGCAGCACCCCGCTCGGCCCCTCAACCGTGTGGCCTGACAGCCTGAAGGCCGCCGTTCGCATCGTCCTCACATCGCGGTTCCCCATGTGGATGGCCTGGGGGCCGGCGCTCACCTTCCTCTACAACGACGCGTATGCCCGAACGACCTTGGGCAAAAAGCATCCCTGGGCCCTCGGCAGACCGGCGGCCGAGGTCTGGTCGGAGATCTGGGCAGACATCGGCCCGCGCATCAATCGCGTGATGACCACGGGCGAAGCCTCCTGGGACGAGACTCTGCGGCTCTTCCTGGAGCGCAGCGGCTACCCCGAAGAGACCTATCACACCTTCTCCTATAGCCCGCTCGTCGATTCCGCCGGACAGATCGCAGGGATGCTGTGCGTGGTGATGGAGGACACAGCGCGGGTCATTGGGGAGCGGCAGTTGGCCGCGCTCAGCACACTCGCCGGCTGCCTGGCAGACGCCATCACGGAGCGGGATGTTTTTGCTGCCATCTCCCCTGGCTTGGCGTATCAGCCCGATATGCCGTTCGCCTTGGTCTACCTCTTCGAGGAAGACGCAACCCGGCTCAAGCTGGTTGCGAGCCTCGGAATCGCTGCCGGGCACGAGGCCGCAGCCAGAGAAATCAGCGTGGATTCGCCTTGGCCGATCGGCGAAGTTCTCGCCTCCCGTCGTGCGTGCACGATCGAAAGCCTGCGCGATCACTTTTCCGCTCTCCCGGTCGGTTTATGGGACAAGCCGCCGGCGCAGGCGCGGCTGGTTCCCATTGCGCGCCAAGGCCAGGAGATGCTGGCCGGCGTTTTTATTGCCGCGCTCAATCCCTATCGCCAGCTCGACTTCGGCTACGCGGGGTTTCTCGATCTCGTCGCCGGGCAGATCGCAGCCGCGGTCACCAATGCGCAGGCTTTCGAGCTGGAGCGCAGGCGGGCGGAAAGCCTGGCCGAATTGGACCGCGCTAAAACCACCTTCTTCAGCAACGTGAGCCACGAACTGCGCACACCGCTCACGCTCATTCTGGGCCCCATCGAAGATGCGCTCGCCGCCGAGACCCAACCTTCCCGCGCCTCGCTCGAGTTACTGCAGCGCAATGCGCAGCGGCTGCTCAAGCTGGTGAATGGCTTGCTTGACTTTGTTCGCATCGAGGCGGACCGGCAGCATGCTTCTTACGAGCCCACCGATCTCTCTCTCCTCACCTCGCAGTTGGCCAGTGTCTTTCGTTCTGCGGTTGAACGCGCCGGGTTGCAATTGATCGTGGAGTGCGAACCACTGCCGGAGACGGTCTACGTGGACCGCGAGATGTGGGAAAAGGTCATCCTCAACCTGCTCTCGAATGCTCTGAAATCGACCTTCGACGGAGAGATTCGCGTCTCGGTGCAACACAGCGAAAATGAGGCGCACGTCACCATCGCGGATACGGGGACCGGAATTTCCGAGGACGATCTGCCCAACCTCTTCAAACGCTTTCAGCGGATCGAGGGAGCGCGGCGGCGCAGCCACGAAGGCAGCGGCATCGGCCTGGCACTTGTGCGTGAGCTGGTGGAGATGCACGGAGGCACGATCCGGGCACAGAGCAAGCTCGGCGAAGGAACCGCTTTTCACATCACTTTGCGGTTCGGACGCGATCATCTGTCGCATGGCCGCGTCTTGACGGACGCGAACGCTCCGACCGCGGCGCAGGATTCCTCCTCGGCTTACGTCGAGGAGGCGCTTGAATGGCTACCGCGCAGAAAACGGGCGGCCGCGCGGAATGGCCATTCCGCGGACACTGGAGTGCACGCCCTGTCTGCGGCGGATGGCGATCCGCAGAAGTCCATCGTTCTGCTGGTGGATGATAACGCCGATATGCGGGACTACGTCGAGGATCTGCTCACCCAGCGCTTCCATGTGATTACCGCCGAAAACGGCAGACGCGCTCTCGAAGAAACGGCGCGGATAACGCCTAACCTGGTGCTCACCGACATCATGATGCCGGAGATGGACGGGTTCGCGCTGCTGAGCGCGCTGCGCGAGAATCCCGCCACGCGCACCGTCCCGGTGATTATGCTTTCCGCCCGAGCCGGCGAGGAGGCGCACGTAGAAGGGATGGATGCGGGCGCCGACGACTACCTCGTCAAGCCGTTTACGGCGCGCGAGCTCATTGCGCACGTCGAGGCGCAGTTGAAGATGGCGCGTCTGCGCAGAGAGGCGGCCGAGCAGGAGATTGCGCTGACCCGTGAGATCGACAAAGTCCGGCAATTTGCCTGGGACGCGCTCGAGCATATTCCCGACCCGTTCTGCACCCTCGACTTCCAGTTCCGGACGACCTACATGAATGCGGCGGCAACCGCGCTGGTAGCGGCCGTCTCGGCAAAAGAGCCGATTGGACAATCGATCTGGGCTCTCCTTCCGATGTTCAAGGGAACCGCCATGGAGGCAAACCTTCGGCGGGCGATGGAGCAGCAGGTTCCCGTGGAATTTGAACAACATTTCCAGATCGAAGAGACCGAATCGTGGTTCCAGTTCCACGTTTATCCGCAAGCCGGCGATGGACTCATTCTCTATCTTCGCAATGCGACGGAGACGCGCAAAGCCGAACAGGCCTTGCGGCGATCGGAGCAGCTGGCTGCGGCGGGACGATTGGCGGCAAGTGTCGCGCATGAGATCAACAACCCTCTCGAAGCGGTGACCAATCTCCTCTTTCTAGCCAAGCTGGATGCAACCGCAACCCGAAGCACGAGAGATATGCTGGAAATGGCGGATAAAGAGCTGCAACGGCTCTCCCACATTGCCGCACGCAGCCTCAAGTTCTATCGCCAGCGGACGGGTCCGGCGCCAACCGCGATCGAGGAATTGATCGATTCCGTGCTCTTCTTCAACGAGCCGGCTCTCAAGCTGCGCAACATTCAACTGGAGCGGCGCTACCGGCCCACGCCCCCGGTGCGGTGTTTGCCCGGAGAGATTCAACAGGTCGTGACCAACCTCATCGGGAACGCGCTCGACGCCTTGCCGGACCGTGGGCGGATCGTCGTTGCCGTGCGGTCGGGACGCGACCGCGCAGGGCGTGAGGGTGTAACGGTGACGGTTGCCGATAGCGGATGCGGCATGGATCGGCAGACCCGGAGCCAGCTCTTCCATCCCTTTGTCACCACCAAGGGAGAAGCCGGAACGGGGCTGGGGCTCTGGGTGTCCAAGGGAATCCTGGATAAGCATCTGGCGACGATCGCCGTGCGCAGCAAGCTCGGCCACGGCACCGTCTTCCGGCTCTTCCTGCCGCTGGACGCGACCGAGCCGGCCCAGGCGAACTGAAGAACCGGAACGGCGCTAATGAGGAATCAGGGCCGCGTGGCCAGAATAAGCGGCGAAGGCCCGGGTGCTTCGAGCTTGCGCGGATTGGTAAACCCGGCATCGCGCAGCCAGGATGCAATCTCTTCGAAAGAGAAAGCATCGCCGTTCTCCGTATTCACCAGCATGTTCACCGCGAAGAGCAATCCGTTCATCGGTCCGGTGCGGTCCGCATTCACAAGGAACTCCGCAATAGCGATCGTTCCTCCCGGCGCAAGCGCCTCGAAGACTCTTTTAAGCAAGGTCTTGCTATCCTCGGCGCCCATGCTGTGCAGAATGTGACCGAGAGTGGCCACATTGTGGCCGCTGCCGAAATCCGCTGCCAGCAGGTCGCCCTCGTTGAAAGAGAAGCGCTCCGCGAGCCCGAAACGCGCAGCGCCTTTTCGCGTCACTGCGAGCACACCGGGCCAGTCGACGGCCGTTACCCGCACGCTATTCGAGCTCTGTGCAAGAGCAATGCCCCACACGCCGGAGCCTGCCGCCAGATCGAGCACGCTGACGGTCGCCGCGGCGGAAGCAAGATTGAGATGGGCGGCGAGAGCTTGCGCCGCGGGATAGCTCATCGGAAAGATGTCGTTGACGAATTGCTCAAAGAAGGCGACGCCGTCGGCCTCCTGGTTGGCGGCCGCCACCGGCCGTCCGGTTTCAATCACCTCGTTCAGATGAAGCCACCGCGGCACCAGATGGCTGCTCGCGTGGCGCAGCAAACCTCCCTGAAAGCTTGGCTTGGTTGTCACCAGAAATACCGAGCTCTCCGGCGTAAGCGAGTAGTTTCCCTGCGCGTCCTTCGCCAGGAATGCCAGCCCGGTCAGCGCGTTGAGAATCGCCGCGAGCCCGCGCTCTGAAGAGCCGGTAACCGCGTGGAGCTGTTGCAGCGACATGGGACCTTGATCCAGCACGTCAAAGACGCGCTGGCGGATGGCGGCTTCCAGGATGAGTGTAGGGGCAAACGCGAAGGCAAGCTGATAAATTCGCTCGGGCGTGACCTGAGCGTGCGCCGGGGTGGTCATTGGTAAACCTCAGAAGCGGGAGATTGAGAGTCCGGAGAAGACCCCACGAAGTATACAGGAGCCGAATCGGCAATTAGGTGTGTGCGTCTCCAACTAGCCTTTCGCCAGCTCCGCTTCGATCGCGGCGAGCAGTTCAGGGGCGTCGGGAGCTGTCTCCGGCGTGAATCTCTTCACCACCTCGCCTGCCCGGTTCACGAGAAACTTCTCGAAGTTCCAGGAAACTTCGGGCTCTTCCGTCGTCGGAACTCCCCACCCTTTGAGTTGCTGGCGGAAAGGGTTTCCGCCCACGCTGATCGCCTCAGGTTGTGCAGCGATCAGGGCCGCATAGAGCGGATGCTTCCCGGACCCGGCAACGGTGATCTTTCCGTACATTGGAAATTTCACGCCGTAGCTCACCGTGCAGAAGGAATGGATCTCCTCATTCGTTCCCGGCTCCTGTTCCTTGAAATCATTGGCCGGGAAGCCGGCGACCGCGAACCCAAGCTCCCGGAACCGCTCGTACAGCGCTTCGAGCTTTTCGTATTGCGGCGTGAAGAGGCACTGCGAAGCCACATTCACGACGAGCAGCACCGAGCCCCGAAATTCACCAAGCGAGGCAGCATCGCCGGTGATCTTCGTGATGGGAATCGAGTAAATATTCGCATCCATGCGCAATTTCTCCTTAGAGAGGTTGAAGAGCCGATTCATTGCCAGAGCCGCTTCACACTCCCTGCAGGAGCTGTTTCGCGAGCTGGATGTAAAGCTCGATCGCCTCCAGCAACTCCCTCTTCGCCAGCTTCTCATAGGGCGTATGCGCCACGTGAATCGAACCGGGCCCCAGCAGCAGCGGCTCACCCCAATTCGAGAGCTGTGGAATGTCCGTGGTGAACTTTGCGATCATCGTCGGCAGCCCCTCCACGGCACGCAGGCGCACGAAGGGTATCTCGAGCGTGAAATCGATCTCAGCTAGGTCGCCGCAGGCTTCTGCCAGCGCCGCGCGCACCGGCGCCGAGTCGCCGACTAGCCGCACCAGCACCTGGGCCTCGGCCTTGTCCGCAATAACGTTCGGAGCGTGGCCTCCGTGAATCTGGCCGATATTGAGCGTACTGGGCCCTACATCTTCGAGCATCGGCAGCGGAAGCTCAAGAACCCGGCTCAGCACTTCCACCAGCTTGTGAACCGCCGACTCGCCCAACTCCGGGTACGCCGAGTGAGCCATCTTGCCCGTCGCCTTGAAGACCGCGCGCAATGCGCCTTTTGAGGCTAGAGCCAGCCGGTTGTCGGTTGGCTCGCCATTGACCAGGAATCGGCTTCCTTTAGGCGTGAGGTTAGCTGCCTTTGCGCCCGCCGAGTCGCGTTCCTCACCGCTCACAAACAGCAAGCCGATCCGGAATCCCTCGTTGCGAAGCCGCTCTGCCGCCGCAATCTGCGCCGCAATGATGCCCTTCGCGTCCGAGACCCCGCGGCCATGCATGAACTCGGCATCCTCGCTGAAAGGGATGTACGGCGGAACGGTATCCATATGCGTAGAAAAAACCAGGTCGGGAGTCTCGCCCGGAGCACCCGCGTAAACATTCCAGCGCGGTCCGGCAGAGGCGCTTTCAGGCGGCTGGGGGACGGGAGTCTTCTCCACCGCCCAGCCGCGGCTCGAAAGAAACCCGGCGAGAAAATCGCCCACCGCACCCTCGTGATAAGTGGTGGATTCAATTTCGCATAACTCGCGCGTCAGACCGATGGGGTCAATTGCAGAAGGAGAAGAACGTTCGATCATATGCTGCCAGAATAGCGCAAACCGCGCAGACAAACGGGCGCAGCTCGATTCGCGTGGCGGGACGCATCGCTGGAGCGGCAGCACGACTGAGCGTAGAATGACGGGTGGAATGATCTTCACAACCGCATCCGCCCAGACGCTGGAAAACTCGGCCGGATTCACCGCAGAGGCCGCGCTGCCCGGTCGCTCGACAATGCGGGAGCCACGGTCCGCAGCCCGCGTGGTGCGGACTTTACGCACCTTCGAGCTGCACGGAACGGCTGGCCGGCTTGAAGCGCTCTTGAGCCAGGGCGTCCCCGATGCAAAGTTCGCCGCACTTGTCTGTCATCCGCACCCGCTCGGTGGCGGCAGCCTGCACAACAAGGTGGTCTATCACGCCGCAAAGGCGCTGAATGATCCCGGGCTGGGGTTGGGATTTCCCGTGCTGCGCTTCAACTTTCGCGGCGTGGGCCGGAGTGAAGGAAAACACCACGGCGCGGCGGAAGTGGAAGATGTGCTCACGGCCATCGATTGGCTTCAAACCGAGTTCAATCTGCCGATCGTCGCGGCCGGCTTCAGTTTTGGCGCGGCCATGGTGCTGCAGGCCTGTTGCCATGCCGGTGTCCGGCCGGGCGTTCGCGCCTTGGTTGCGCTGGGCCTGCCGATTGCAGCGCAAGACCGCGCCTATGAATATTCCTTCCTGAACGACGTAATCATTCCCAAATTATTCCTGAGCGGTGACCACGATGAATTTGCATCGTCCGCTCAACTTCGGCAGGTATTCGCATCGGCCGCAGAGCCGAAGCGCCTCATCTTCCTTCCGGGCGCCGATCATTTTTTTACCGGTCAACTCGAGACTATGCAGCAAGCGCTCGCCGGTTGGCTCAAGGAGCAATTGTTATGACTCCGGTCAGCGATTCGATTCTGGATACACTGCACGAAACGGCCACCGGCATATTTGCGGGCGCCTTGGAAGCCTGCAATATCGCGTCGGCCTTCGATCGCCGCGTGCGCTTTGAAGGCAACCTGCTGCACCGGCTGATGCCCGACGGCAGCGGCCCGGCAACGATCGACCTCTCCAGCTACAAGCGCATCTTCGTCATTGCGCTGGGCAAAGCCGCGGGACCCATGCTGGATGTGCTGCTGGCGCGGATGAAGCGGCGTCAGGGACTGCGCGGCGTTTGTTGCTGGAACCAAATACCGAAAGTGCGCAACTGGCGATTCCGGTACTTCGAGGGCGGGCATCCGCTGCCCAATGAAGATACATTTGCGTCGGCGCGGGCCGCGCTGGCGATGCTGCGCAAGGCGAAGAAAGACACCCTCATCTTTTTTCTCATCTCGGGCGGCGGGTCGGCCATGTTCGATCTGCCTCTGGATCCGCAGATTACGCTCGCCGACACCGTACAGTTTCACGAGCTGCTGGTGGCCTCCGGAGCGCCGATCAACGAGATCAACACGCTCCGCAAGCACTTTTCCGCAGTGAAAGGCGGACGGCTGGCGATGGCCGCGCCTGAGGCTGCCAAGGTGAGCCTTCTGCTGCCGGACGTGCCGCTGCGCTCGCTCGACGCTTTGTCCTCGGGTCCCACTTCGCCCGATCACACAACCGTGGCCGAGGTTCGTGAGTTGCTGGCGCGGTACGATCTCTCCACAAAGCTTCCCCCCCGCATCCGCGCCTTCTTCGAGCGACAGGATTTGCCCGAGTCGCCCGGCAACAAGGTAAAGCGGTCGCAGTTCTTGCCCAAGCTGCCCTGGACAGAAGCTGTGCTGGCTCGGCGCGTGACCGCGGCAGCTACTATGAAAGGCGAAGACGAGGCCTTTCACGATTCCGTGTTTGAGATTCTGCTTTCAAGTCACGATCTCGTCGAGAATGCGCGATCGCTGGCGCAGAAGGCCGGGTTCTCGACCCTCGTGGACAACAGCTGCGACGATTGGGATTACCAAGACGCCGCCCGTTACCTGTTGGAGCGGTTCCATGCAGCACGCGCCGCCAATCCGCGGGTCTGCCTCATCTCGGTAGGCGAAGTAACGGTGACCCTGAATCGCACGCCGGGCGCAGGCGGACGGAATCAGCAGTTTGCATTGGCCTGCGCGCTCGAGATTCAAAAATATCCGGGCGCCCATCTCACGGTGCTGAGCGCCGGCTCCGATGGCATCGATGGCAACACGCAGTCGGCGGGCGCCATTGCCGACCCGACCACTGTCGCGCGGGCTCGCGCGTTTGGATTCGATCCTGAACAATCGCTCGCAGCCTTCAACGCATGTCCACTGTTTACGGCCATCGGCGACTCCGTAGTCACCGGAGCCACAGGACATAATCTGCGCGATCTGCGCCTGCTCATCGCTGACCGGGGCTAAGCCCCGGAAACATTCGGCGCGCGGCCTCTCTACCGGGGAAATCCACCGCGCTCGTGCGGGCGCGCACCATCCCGGCGCGGAAAATGCGTTAGGATGGGTTCGTGCCCCGTAAAGCAAGTCGCAAGACCGCCGGCAAAATGCCCGATATCCGCACCGTTGCCGCGCTGGCGAAGGTGTCGATCGCGACGGTTTCGCGCACAATCAATAGCTCTCCGCTGGTTAGCGACCGCCTCTCGAAGCGCGTCTGGCAAGCGATCAAACAGCTCAATTATTTTCCCAATACTCACGCACGCACCCTGGTCTCGGGGCGGAGCCGGCTTCTTGGCATCATTGTCGAGAACATCACGAATCCCTTCTTCCCGGAGCTGATCCAAAGCTTCGAAGAAATTGCCGTCAAACACGGATACGAAATCCTGGTGAGTTCCTCGAACGGCGATCCGGAGATCCTGACCTCCTGCGTGCGACGCATGCTGGAACGCAAAGTGGATGGCGTGGCGGTGATGACCTTCGGCGAAGAGGAGCCGGTGCTGGATCAACTCGTGCATCGCAACGTGCCGATCGTGCTGGCCGAATTCAAGCTCGACGATCCCAAGGCGAGCACCATTCTGCTCGATTACTCGACCGGAATCCAGGCGGCGGTGAGCCACCTTGCAGAGCTCGGCCACCGGCACATCGCGTTCCTCGCAGGCCCGCACCATCTGCACTCCGCCGTAACCCGGGAGAACGATTTTCGCGATGCCATGCGCGCAGCCGGCTTACCGATCCAGAAGAGATGGGTCATTGAGTGCGGACATACGCTCAAAGGCGGCGTGGCCGGGTTCGCGCAACTGCAAAAGCTCGCGGCGACGCCTACGGCAATCGTCTGCTCCAACGACATGATCGCGATCGGCGTGTTGCGCGCAGCTTATATGCAAAGCCTGCGCGTGCCACAGGATCTCTCGGTGATCGGGCTCGATGATATCGACTTCGCGGAGTTTACATTGCCTCCGCTCACTTCCATTCGGCTATCCCGCACTGAGTTGGCGCGCGCCGCCTTCGATGCACTCCGCGCGCACGCCGAGGACTTGGATAATTCCAAGATGCCGCGCGAGTTTCTCGTTTCTACGAGCCTTGTCATTCGCGAATCCACCGGCGCGCCCCGGCCCAGGGACTAAAGCGGTTCCGAACCTTTCGCCCCCAGACGCACGGATGCCCGGATCTCCTCGCCCCCGCGAGTGAAATCCGGGCATTACTCCGTGCCGCCTGCTGTTAGCGCTTGACCCCGCCCGTATGCCCGCGTCCGTCCCTTATCTCGTTTCCATGGAAGTTCGGTATTCGCTCCACATGATTCTCCGGGTTAGGACGATCTCCCCGATTGGGAAAGGCGCCTCGATATCCATGCTGCGGATCGAAATGGTTATCGACGTGCCCGTGAAAGTGGCCCGGGCCGTGATACCAGGGACCCGCGCCAATAAAAACCCCTCCGACAAACCATTCCGATCCGTAATAACCGTAAGGAGCGCACGCATAGGGCGGGTAATCGAAATACCCATAAGGACAAACCGGCGCCGGGCCAACAGTCACGCTCACCTGTGCCTCGGTCCCCGTCCCAGCCCAAGCCAAGCAAACTCCGACTATCGCCGCCAGCACGAGATAGTTGACCTTGTTCATGGACCCTCCCTAGTGCGGAGATCAGAGATGCCCGTATCAACTACTCGGCCTGTTCTCATCGCGTAACACCAACGAATCGCTCCGTTGTGCGTTACTCAGCGGCCCCCCAAATGGCTTGGGCCGCCAAGCAGTAAGATGACCGCGTGCTGGGAAAGGATGCAGCCGGCTTAGGAGGTTACCTCCTGTTGCCTTGTTCCGCACGCCGGCTGTAAGTCCACGTATCGTTCTAGTTTTTTCAACTTACATAGTCCTTACTGCGGAGGCGGATTCGACGTTCCCGTTCTACCGGGAGTGGGCTCCGGCTGCGCAGCCGGAGGAGGTGCGGCTTGCGGTTGTGCGACCCCGGCAGGCGGCGCTTGAGGCTGCGTAGCGGATGCGCCGGGCTGCGATTCCTGAATGCCAATCGCCGCTCCTGACACAACTAACTGAACACGGCGGTTTTGCGCGCGCCCGGCATTGGTCGAGTTATCCGCAATCGGATCGTTCTCTCCATATCCCTCTGCCGTGACATTAGCCTGCGATACGCTTTGCGCCACAAGATAGTCGCGCACGCCGTCCGCCCGTTCTTCCGATAACTTCTGGTTGTATTCGTCCGATCCGATGTTATCGGTATAACCCTCCACCTGCACTTTGAGCTCAGGATAGGCGAGAAGAATTCCTGAGACCTTGGCTAACTTCTCGCGTGCCTCCGGCTTCAACGTGTATTGGTTGAAGCCGAATAAGACGTCCGACATATTCATGATCAATCCTCGGGCGGTCTCATGAGTCTGCAGCACCTGGCTCAGCTGCTGGCGAAGGCGTTCGCGCATCTGCTCGGCCTGTTGCGCAGACTGCTGGGCAGCCTGTTGCGCGGCCTGCTGCGCCTGCTCCGCCTGAGCCTGAGCTTGGCGCGCTTCTTCGCTGCGGCGATCCGCTTCTGCGCGCTGCTCGGCCTGCTGCTGCGCCGCGATCTGCGCCTGCTGCTCGGCCTGTTGCGCCTCTTTGGCCTGCTGTTCAGCCTGGACGCGCGCCTGCTGCGCCGCCGCTTCGTCTGCGGCCTTGAGCTTGCGGATGGTGATGATGCGCGCATCCTCCGCCGCCTGCACGGCTTCCCGCGCATACGTAATCGCCTGCTTGCGATTGCTCTTCTTCATGTTGAGATCTTGAGCATTGGTGAGAGCCGTTTTGGCAGTGGCCATCGTGTCCGCGGCGTACTGGTCCGCGCCGCCGGCTTCGGCGATCCGGATCGCGTTCAGGGCCTCGTACACTTCAAGCGGGGTGCGTTCATCGCGCGTAATCGGATGAAGCACCGCATGACGGCCCGCTGTTTGTTCGTAAGCTCCGCGCGGAAGCAGCGTGTAGTGCGCATTCACCTGCTCGAGCACTCCTTGCGTCTTGTCGTTGAGAACTACGTTCTGAACGACCACGAGGTCACTGGGCATGGTGACGGCGTAGTAAGGCTCGGCGGTCACGATCAGGCCAAAGGCCTGAAGATTGGTGGTGACGGAAATCTCATTCTTGTCGTTCTTTCCGGTGGGAAGCACCTCTCCGAGATTCACGGGGCGGCCCTCTGGGGTGATCGCCCAGAGAACATAGGTGAGATACTCGGGCCCGAACGTGTTGGCTGGAACCAGGTGTTCAAAGCTCGCGTCGATCTGTGTGCGTCCCGCGCGCGCCTCGACCTTCGCATCTCCACGTGCCTCGGGTAACAAGCTCGTGCCCTGGAAGCCGATTTTGGTTGCGCTGCTGCGATGAAAGTAGTTGATCGCGGGAATCTCCCGGCCCACCACCTCGATCTTGTAAAGCGGAACGTTTCCGTTGTCGTTCTCCGGCTGTTGAGCCGACGGCGGAGCTTGCGGCTGCGTCGTGGGGTTGGTCTCCTGAGCGCTGAGAAAACCTCCAGCAGCCAACGCCAAAATTAAAAAGCCGTATCGGCCTCTCTCCATGTCAATGCCCTCCCTGAGCGTGATTCCGCGCGCACGTCTCTTCCATACCGCGCGCACTCGGTGCGCAGCTTGCACAGATGCCGAGGGGAAACGGAGTGTTGTCCTGGAGCAGGATGGGGGGGGCAGGGTTGGCTTCGCCCGTCTGAAAAGATTATTCGCCGCGCGGGGAAACGATTGAATAATCAGGATCTGGACCGGCGCTTGTATCGCGTGAGATCCACCAGAGAACCTCGCCAAATATCTTCCACTTTGAAGCGTTGCTTACATCCACGGGCGCATACATATGGTTTGCCGAGACCAGCAGATCTGACCCGCCAATTCTCTGAAAACGTGCCACTTTAAAACCCAAATCGCGATGCGTCACAACGGTAATCCGCTGATGCAGCCGCTCGCGCTCTTTCGCGGCTGTATCCACAAAGAGAATGGAGCCGGGCGGAATCACGGGAAGCATGGAATCGCCCTCAAGATGAATGCCGATCATATTTTCAGGGTGCGGACACCAGGCGAGCGGCGCGAGCAGAACGCTCTGCACCTCCACTTCAGAAAGGCTTACATTTTCATGGGGTGGGATACGATCGCCATAAGCCGTTGCGTTGAGTAGCGGGATGGCGACGGCAACAGCCCCCCCTTTCTGTGAGAGGACTTCCGAGGCATTGCCGCCGGCGATCAGCTTGAAGTCCGTTAAGCTGGTGCGCAACGAGGATATCGCGCGTTGAAAGTTCGCATCGAGCAGGCCGGGCACGTCCAGGCCGGCACGTTCCCAGAAATAGATTCCATCAGGCGGCGGAGCCAGATTGCCCAACGCAATGTAGCTCTCCGCGGTTGGCTCATGCCGTCCTTGTATCCAGCGCGAGACACTGGGCGGAGAAACACCCAGCCGCTCCGCAAGACCCGCCTGGCTTATGTTCAGGTCGCGCAGGAGCCGGCGA
>DASXFB010000037.1:0-1565 GCA_036489815.1 Occallatibacter sp.
CCTGGTGGATTTCAAACAGGTCTTCACCAAGCTGCACAAGCTTGGCTATACGGGCGCGGTCACGATTGAGCGCGAAACCAGCGGCCCGCAGCAGATTGAAGATGTCCGCAACGAGAAGATTTATCTCGAAAACATCTTGCGCGACGTGCTGGCATGAACGCCAGGAGCAACCCGCTACAATGAAAGCCGGGAATGGAGGTATTGCGATGCAATTGACCCTCCCGCCTGATATCGAGTCCCTCATCAACAAACGCCTCTCCAGCGGCAGCTATGCAAGCGCGGAAGAAGTGTTGCGGCGCGCGCTTGAGGCTCAGGATGCGGAAGAATCACTGACAGACGCGGAGCGCCTGGAGCTGTCGGACCACATTGAAGAAGGCTACCTGCAAGCCGAGCGCGGCGAATTGATCGGCAGCGAACAGGCCCGCCGCGAACTTCAGGCGATGAAGGAAGACTGGCGCCTCGACAGGCAATGAGCAGCTACGTCCTCACGTCTCTCGCCAAAGCGGACATCTTCCACATCTGGAGCTACATCGCAGCCGACAATGTCAGAGCTGCGGACCGCGTGGAACAAGCAATCTTCAGTGCCTGTGAACTGGTGTCCGAGTCCCCTTCATGCGGCCATTCAAGGCACGACCTCACCAGCAGACCTCTTCTCTTCTGGACGATTCCCAGATACCCGAACTTCACGCTGGTATACCGGCCCGAATCTTCTCCGATTCAGGTGGTAGCGGTCCTGCACGGCAAGAGGAACATGCGCCGCGCCCTTCGCCAGCGTCAACAGCCGAAAAGGCCGGAGTAAACTTTCAGCACGGAGAAGACAGAACATGAATCGTCGTGAACTTCTTCAAACCGGAGCGGCAGCCGCATCCGGCATGATCCTCGTAAAACCCCTCACCGCCTTTGGCTACGCGGCCAATTCCGCCATCCGCCACGGCCTGCTTGGCTGCGGCAACCGCGGCTCCTCGGTGGCCGAGTCGTTCTCGAAGAATACTTCCGCTCAGCTCGTCGCCATCGGCGATATCTTCCAGGACAATCTCGCCGCCGGACGCGCCCGCTTCGACAAGATCAACGCCGGGCTGGGACGCGCCGCCATCGACTCGAAGCTTCTGTTCAGCGGCCCGCACGCCTTTGAGCAGCTTGCCGCCTCGCACGACATCGACCTCATCCAGATTTCGACGCCGCCCTTCTTCCACGTGGACCACCTGGGCGCGGCGGTCACATCCGGCAAGCACGTTTACTGCGAAAAGCCGGTGGGTATCGACGTGCGGCAGGCAAAGCAGGCTCTCGAAATCGGCAAGCAGGTGCGCTCCTCACAGAGCGTCGACGTGGGCTTCCAGTGCCGCAGCGCCCCACCTCTGGCCGCTGTGGCCGAGCGCATCAAGGCCGGTGCACTGGGCAAAATCGCCGCCGTCACCGCCAACTACAACGCCCCGGCTTCCACCGAAAAGGTCCGTGCCGGCGAGTCGCAGGACGAGTACCGCTTGCGCAACTGGCTCTGGGATCGGGCGCTTTCGGGAGACATCCTGGTTGAGCAGAATATTCACATCATCGACCTCTGCAACTGG
>DASXFB010000111.1:0-21337 GCA_036489815.1 Occallatibacter sp.
TGCCCGCTTCCAAGCCCCCCGCGCCGCCCAGCAAATGCCCCGTCATCGATTTCGTGCCGCTGATCTTCAGCGTGTGGTTCAACGCATGCTCGCCGAACACTTTCTCGATCGCCAGCGACTCGTTGCCGTCGCCCGCCGGCGTCGACGTTGCGTGCGCGTTGATGTATCCCACTTCCTCGGGACGAATCTCCGCGTCCTTCAGCGCCGCGCGCATGCTGCGTTGCGCTCCAGCACCTTCCGGTGCGATTCCCGTCATGTGATAGGCATCGGCGCTCATGCCGTAGCCGATCACCTCGGCCAGAATCTTGGCGCCGCGCGCCTTTGCGAATTCGAGCTCTTCCAGAATGAGGATGCCCGCGCCCTCGCCGATGACAAAGCCGTCGCGGTCCTTGTCGAAGGGCCGGCTGGCGCGGGTGGGCTCGCTGTTGCGCGTCGAAAGAGCGCGCATGGCCGCGAATCCGCCCACGGAGAGCGGCGTGACGGCCGCCTCAGAGCCTCCGGCGATCATCGCGTCCGCGTCGCCATGCAGAATCATCCGCACCGAGTCGCCGATGGAGTTGGCCGAAGTGGCGCAAGCCGTGGCCGTGGCGGAGATGGGGCCTTTTGCGCCGTAGCGGATGCTTAACTGGCCGGCAGCCATGTTGATGATGGTGGCAGGAATAAAAAACGGGGAGAGCTTGCGCGGGCCGCCGGCCAGCAGGTTGGCGTGCTCACGCTCGATAATCTCGAATCCGCCGATGCCGGAGCCTATGAAGACGCCCACGCGGTCGGCGTTCTCCGGCGTAATCTCTAAGCCGGACTGCGCCATGGCTTCCTGCGCGGCGGCGAAAGCGAAGTGAATAAAGCGCCCCATCTTGCGCGCTTCTTTTTTTTCCACGAAGTTGAGAGGATCGAAGTTCTTGACCTCCGCGGCGAAGGTGACCGGGAAGCCGGTGGTGTCGAATCCCTGGATGGGAGCCGTACCACTGGCTCCGGCCACGAGCTGCCGCCATACCTCGGGAGCGGTGTTGCCCACGCCGCATAGCAGCCCCAGGCCAGTGACAACGACTCTGCGCGTCGATACCTGGGTCAAAGCCTACTTGCCGCCTTTCGCGTTCTTCTCGATGTAGTCGATGGCATCCTTGACGGTCTTGATTTTCTCCGCGTCCTCGTCGGGGATCTCCATATCGAACGCTTCTTCGAACTGCATTACCAGCTCGACAACGTCCAGCGAATCGGCGCCCAGATCTTCCTGGAAGCTGGCGCCTGGGGTCACCTCGGCTTCATCCACTTGCAACTGCTCGACGATGATCTGCTTCACCTTTTCTTCAACGGCCATGCACGCTTCTCCTCATTGACTCAAGCCTAGAAAATATTCAGGACCCAGACAGTTCACTCCGCTGCCTACAATACCGTCCCCAGGCAGGGAAAGACAACCACCGCGCCCAAAAAGATGCGCATGGCCCCGAAGTTTCAAGTCTACCGGGCAGGGCGGGGGGTGTAAAGGCGTGTGCCTGTGGGGAACTTATTGAGTTGTAATGAACTAGCGGCAAGCCGACGCCGCCGGATCCGGACGGGGCGTGAATTGCACAGGCGGGAGGCGTACATTAGGCGAAGGGGGTCGGTAGGAGATGGATCCGTTGATCGTTGGAGCGCTCGCTGTCTTGGCAGGAGCCCTACTCGGCTTCTGGCTCGGGAAAGCCGCGGGCCGAACGGAAGTCGCTGTATTGCGCGAGCAGTTGTCTGCGCTGGAAAAAGAAAAGATCACCCAAGCCACGCAAGTCCGGGAGTTCCAGCAGGACATCGCCGATTTGACGGGCAGGCTTGGCAGCGCTCAGGCTGAGCTCGCAGCCGAGCACAACAAGTACACGCAGATGAAAGCTGATCTGGAAACAACTTTCGGCGACGCGGCGGCGAAAGCATTGAGCTCGAATAACCTAAACTTTCTCACGCTCGCCAAACAGGAACTGGGGGGTCAGAACGCGGCGGCAAAACAGGTCCTTGAGGCGAAAGAGCTGGCGATTGCGAATCTGCTCGCTCCCCTAAACGCGGCCTTGACGAAGCTGGACGAGCAGGCACGGGCGATGGAGACGCAGCGCTCCAGCGCCTACGCCAAGGTGGAAACGTTGGTCGAGAACATGCAGAGGGTGATTCCAGCCTCGCTTGACGCATTAAAGGTTGAAACTGCGCAATTGATTACCGCGCTGCGCGCACCCAAGACGCGCGGTAACTGGGGTGAACTGCAGCTCAAGCGGTGCGTGGAATACGCGGGCATGGTGCAGTACTGCTCTTTTGTGGAGCAGATTTCAGCGCGCGATGCGGACAACAATCTGTTGCGCCCGGATATGACGATCCAACTGCCGAACGGAAGGTCGATCATCGTGGATGCCAAGACGCCGCTCGATGCATTTCTTAACAATAGTGAAAATGCCGACGCCGCTGCGCAGGCGCTGCGATTCGCCGCGCACGCGGAGCGCGTTAAGAGTCATCTTCGCGATCTTTCGAGCAAAGCATATTGGAAACAGTTCGATCACACGCCGGAGTTTGTGGTTTGCTTTCTGCCTAGCGAGGCGCTCTTCAGTGCCGCTCTTGAAGCCGATCCTTCCCTGATCGAGTTTGGCACGCAAGCAAATGTAGTGATGGCCACGCCAACCACGTTGATTGCGCTCTTGAAGGCCGTGGCTTACGGTTGGCAGCAATCGCAGGTTGCCCAGAATGCAAAGGCGATTCAGGAAGCCGGCAGAGATCTATACAGCAAGCTCGTCAATGCGCATGAGTATTTCAAAAATATGGGCGCCGCGCTGGGCAATGCTGTAGGACACTACAACAAATTCGTCGGTGCAGTGGAGGGCCGCGCCGGAGCGTTCTTCCACGCGCGCAAACTGGCCGAGTTGGTGCACGATCCGAAGACTCTCGACACCCTGGACCCGGCGTCGGCGGAGCCGCGCTTGCTGGCTGCCGAAGACTGGCCGGCTTCTTCAGACCTTGCGCTGGCTGCGGAGGCAGACTCGAACGGGCAGGCTAAGCAAGGATGAGTCAGTGCTGCCTTTCAGGAATTCGATGAACTATTCCGCTGCCCAAAACGCGGATCCTTCGACTGCGTTTGGCCCAAAAGCCGGCCAAACTCCGCTCAGGATGACATCGGCGGTAATGATGCGAATTTCAGGCTCTAACGCCAGAGACTCCAAAGCGTATGCCCGGCGACGATGAAGCTGGCCCAGAGAAGCGCAGACAGAAAAACACTCCAGGCCAAACCCCGCAGCCGCAGGTGTGGCTTCGAGCGGACTTCAGGTGCGGTTTGCACCCACAGCGGATTGGGCGGACGGCGCCGGTCGAGCGCGCCGGCGGACCAGATGGAATCGGTGGACAGCTGCATCGGCAGACCTCCCCGTTGGAAGCATCTTCACCTTTGCTCTTCGCGGACTGGGCTGCCCGATGCTCTCTTGCCGATGGCTTTCTTTCTGCTCAAAGACCATCGAATCCAGCAGCTCTCCCACGACCGAACGGGTGAAGATGCTTTGAACCTCCCATGAGTGCATGGCTCATGAGCACAATTTAGCTGTTCATAACAGAGACAAGGCTGGCGCGGGAGTGACTTCTTTGATGCCGTTCCGCAATCGGGAAGGCCTTGTCCATTCAGGGCAACGCCGCGTCCGCCCGAATGCAAGCACACGGCTCGCCTTTACCAGCTGAGCCGAGCTGGAGCGCCGGCGCGATCCGCTAGGGCGCGGGCTGTCCGGCGGGTTTGGTTCGTTTGAGCGTCAGATCATGGACGGGGAAATCCGGCTGGCTGGTCTTTGTGGACAGCTTGATTTCGTCGCCCGCATCGTTCACAGTGCCGGAGTGAGAGATCGTCATCCCGTTGAAGGAGACGTCAAAGGAGATGTTGTTGCCTTCCATCTTGCCGTTGCTGATCTCGATGGGATCGCCCTGCGGACCCTGCACCGAGCCCGTCAAGGCGGCGCCATCCTGCTTGAAGGTGAAGGTGAGGGGGTAATTCGAGCCGTCAGGGCCGGTGCTATCGGCAGTCCATGTCCCCGACACATCGGCGGCCAAAGCGGCCGCAGCCGAAAACGCCATCGCCAGAGCGGCGCAGACGCAGAGCAGTTTTTTCATCAGTCGATCCTTGCCGTCCACAAGACAGCGCCCGCAGTGTATACCGGCGGCGGATCGCTTGAATAGAAGGATTTCTATTCCGGCGACTGGTCCGCTGGAAGCTTTTGCTGCCCACGCTTGCTTCCAAAATGCAGACGGGAAGGAGGCGCGGAAGATCTTGTGCAAACTCGCTAGCCTGGGGGCTCGCTCACCCGCTCGCGCAGAAGATCGGCAAAGGTCGCGCGCAGCCTCTTCCAGGTCGTCTCCAGGTCTTCCGGCAGTACGCGCGCTCCCGAGACAGTGGTCATGAAGCTGGTATCGCCGATCCAGCGCGGCATGGCGTGGAGGTGAACGTGCCCGGCGACGCCCGCGCCCGCGGCCTGACCGACATTCATGCCGAAGTTGAAACCATGCGGCGTATAGATTCTTTCGAGAGCCCGCTCGGTAAGCTGAGCCAGATCCATCAACTCGTGCGCGGCCTCCGCGGGCAGAGCCGCGAGCCGGTCAAGGTGCGCATAGGGCATCGCCATTACGTGCCCCGAGGTGTAGGGAAAGGCGTTGAGGCAGATGAAGCAATGCTCCGCGCGCAGAACCAGTCCTCCGGCCGCTTCCGCCTGCTCGCGGTCCATCCCGGCCGCGATGGCGTAATCGATGGAAGCGATGAGATTACAGAAGACGCAGCCCATATCTCCCGGCCAAGAGGAGAGAGCTTCAGGAATGCCGGGGCGCACCGCCTTCTCCGCCGTGGTGACGTAGTTGTAGCGCCAGGGAGTCCAGAAATGTTCCATTGGTGACCGAGGGACGACAATGCAACCGGGCCGATCCGGGCCGCAGGATCAGTATAGAAGCCGGTGCGCCGAATCCCTGACCGCGCCCCAAGCCGTGTCATGGTCCCCCGAATCCTAATCCGAGTCTTCGAGCCCCCGGCGGGCATCGAACGCAGGTGGCTTTGCTCGAACCGGCGAGGCGTCTGCCTTGCCGGACGAGATGCGGCGGCGAGTGCGGCAGAAGTCATTGGTTCTGACGTCAGGGTTTGACGGTGCCTTGTGGAGATTGCTACACTCGTGAGCGTAGCTTCCTGCGCGGATTCCAGCAGTGAGTTGCGGCCGCCCTCCAGCAAGCCGTTGCCTGCCGGGTTTTTCCCAAGGAGAACAGCCACCGAATCGCCAGCGTAGAAAAGCTGGGAAGGTTGCTGCTCCGGAAAACCTTTATCGGCGCGCCGAGAGACAGCAGCAGGCCCACGCCACCGCAGAAGCAAGGAATCCCGGAGCTGGCAGCAATGGCAAACGTCCTCAATCCCGAACCCGAGAGCATAACCCTGAACACCGAATTGGAAACCCCTACGCTAGAACCTGCGACGGAGCTTGAGCGGCCGTCGTTCGAATCCACGTCCAACCTCGAGACCGCCGAAGCCGTCGAAGTAAATGTGCTGGACGCCGATACCCATACAACCGAGCCGGTAGCCGCAACTGAGATTCCTGTGGAAGCGCCCGCCGAGCCGACGGCGCCCCAAGCCCGGGCTGCGGCAGTTGCCGCGCCTGAAGCTGCAGCTGCAGCCAATGAATCGGCCGATGATTTTTCCGCCGCTCTGGAAGCGTTTGAGCGCGAGCAGGCCGCCGAAGCGGCCGCCGTGGAGGCATACGGGGATAAGCTCGTAACCGGCACCGTGCTCAAGCAGACGGAAAAGCATCTGGTCGTCGACGTCGGCCTCAAATCCGAGGGGCTGGTGCCTCTGGAGCAAGTGGTCGACCATACCGGCGCAGTGAAATTTCATCCGGGCGACGTGATTGATGTGGTGATCGAGCGCGAGGAGCCGGAGGGCGGCTATCTGGTGAGCTACGAGCGCGCGCAGCGTTTGCGCGTGTGGGACACCATTGAGAAGGCTGCCAACGAAAAGACGCCGGTTCTGGGCACGGTGGTGAGCCGTGTCAAGGGCGGCCTCACCGTGGACATCGGTCTCAAGGCATTTTTGCCGGGATCGCAGCTTGAGATTCGCCCCGTCCGCAACCTCGACGGTTATCTCGGCCAGCAAATCGAAGTTCGCGTTATCAAGCTGAACAAGAAGCGCGGAAACGTTGTGGTGAGCCGCAAGGAGCTGCTCGAAGAGGAGCAGAACACCAAGCGTTCGGCCACGATGGAGCATCTGGGCGAGGGCGCGGTGCTCACGGGCACGGTGAAGAACCTTACAGACTACGGCGCGTTTGTCGACCTGGGCGGCATCGACGGCCTGCTGCACATCACCGACATGAGCTGGGGCCGGCTCACCCATCCCCAGATCTGGTCAATGTGAGCGACGAGATCCAGGTGAAGGTGCTCAAGTTCGACAAAGATAAGCAGCGTGTCTCGCTCGGCTTCAAGCAGCTGACACCCGACCCCTGGCTCGACGCTTCGGAGCGTTACCCGGTGGGCGCGCGGGTTCACGGCCGTGTCTTGTCGGTCACCGATTACGGCGCGTTTATTGAACTCGAGCAGGGCATCGAGGGCCTAGTTCATCTCTCCGAGATGACTTGGTCGAAGCGCCTCAAGCATCCCTCCAAGCTGATCAAGCCGGGCGACGAAGTCGACACCGTTGTGTTGAGCGTGAACCCCGCCGACCGGCGTATCTCCCTGGGCATGAAGCAGCTCATGGAGAATCCTTGGGAGAACCTAACCGAGCGCTATCCTGCCGGAACCATCGTGGAAGGCCGGGTGCGCAACCTCACCGACTTTGGCGCCTTCATCGAGATCGAGGACGGCATTGACGGTCTGGTACACGTCTCGAACCTGAGCTGGACCAAGCGCGTCAAACATCCATCCGAGGTGGTGAAGAAGGGTGAGAAGGTGAAGGCTGTCGTGCTCGGCGTGGAGCCGCAGAACCGCCGCCTGAGCCTGGGCATCAAGCAGCTCCAACCAGATGTGTGGGAGACCTTCTTTGCCACGCACCGCGTGGGCGATGTTGTGCACGGCAAGGTGCTGCGCACGGCGCAATTCGGCGCATTCGTCGAAATCGCGGAGGGCGTGGAGGGTCTGTGCCACATCTCCGAAGCAGGCGATGGGGCCGACGGCCAGTCCAAGCTCGAGCAGGGACAGGAACACGAGTTCAAGATCATCAAGATCAATGTGGAAGAGAAGAAGGTGGGCTTGAGTCTGCGCGCGGTAGGCCACGAAGCCAGCCGTGCCCAGGTGGAGAGCTACAAGGCGGATACGCACAAGCATCCGGTTTCGAGCTCGACCACGACCTTGGGCGATCTGATCAACTGGCGCAACAAGGGCGAGCGGTAATCAAGCAGCTGACAGAGATCAGTTGTCGATAAGCAGTCTGAGCGGCCATCCTTCGGGATGGCCGTTTTGCGTTCGGCAACAGGCTTCGCTTCATCTGCCCATCTGCCTTGTTTCAAGGCGGGAAAGCGGGGCTCGCTCTCAATCTCTCTGGATGCGGCAGAGCACAATCACAATCCCCAGCGCCGCGAACACGCTGATCAGCGCGAAGAGAAAGATGCTGCGGTAGCCGAACCAGCCGATGATCGCTCCGGCGATAGGGCCGACCAGGAAGAAGGAAACATCGGCAAACGCGGTAAACACGCCCAGGGCGGTGCCGCGGTTATTCTCCGAAACCCGCTTCACCGCTTCGACGCCAATGGCGGGAAACACCAGCGAAAAGCCAAAGCCCCCGAGCGCCGCGCCGGTTAAAGCGATCCACGGCGAGTTCGAGCGCCATAGCAGGAACAAGCCGGCGGACTCGACGACCAGGCAGGCCATCGCCACCGGGAATCCGCCGAAGCGGTTGATGGCTTGAATGAAAAGCAGGCGGGCAATGATGAAGGCGACGCCGAAAGCTGTGAGGCAGAGCGCCGCGCCGTTCCAGTGGCGGGCGGCATAGAAGAGCGTGATGAATGTGGCGAGCACGCTATAGCAGACGCCACCGAGCGCCAGGCCCATGCCGTGCGGCGCCACGCGCCCCAGCACATGGCTGAAAGGAAGATGCTCGCCCTGCATCACCGGCACAGGTTCCTTGCGCGTGGCCAGCAAGACGCTGAACGCGCCGATGAGGATAGTGAAGATTCCCAGCGAGCCGAGGCCCCACTGCTGGTCCATCACCACGCCGAGCGGCGCGCCGAGCGCCATTGCGCCGTAGGTGCAGATGCCGTTGTACGAGATGACCTTGGCGGTTGCGTCCGGGCCCGCGCTGGTGATGCCCCACAAGGTAGCTCCCGTGGAACCCAGGCTTTCGCCTACGCCCAGAATGAGCCGGCTCAGGATGAGGCTCCAGAAGCTCAGCCAATGAATGGAGGAAAGAGCCGCGGCCACCACCAGCAACGCCCCGCTGGCGGTGCATGCAGCCATGCCCCAGATGACGGAGATCTTGGCGCCCTGACGGTCAGAGATACGGCCCGCCCACGGACGGCTAGCGAGCGTGGCAATGTACTGGATGCTGATGACGAGCCCCGCCAGAACGGCGCTGTAGCCCATGCGCAGATGCACATAAGGCGGCAGCACCGCGAGCGGCAGGCCGATGGACACGTAGCAGACGAAGGTGAAGTAGACGAATCCCAGAATGTGCCACGTCCCGCGTCTCGCGGGGGCGCGTGGGGTTGCGGGGGCAGTGGCAGAAGCGGTGTGGGGCATGCCGAGCATGGGAACCGGCCAGTGGCCGCAGGTCCCACCTTGAGTATATCGGATGCATGATTGCGCATTTTAGAGCCGTTGGAACAGTGGCCGCACATCGGAGCCAGCGCGACTCAGTGGCGGTCGAATCTTTGCAAAAGCGGCAATCAGGGCACGGTCACGGAGCGCGAACTATTCCATCATGGTGCCCTGGTGATAGACGATCTTCCAGTCCTGTGCCGTACGCTGCCAGATGGTTGCGCGACGAGTGGTGCGGGGCTGGTGGTTGCTCTGTTTCTGGACGAGCGTATAGGTGAGTAGATAGAGCTGCTGCGCCAGCTCGCGGCAACAAAAGTCGCTGGTTTCCCAAATGTCGACGGGCGGCCCGTTCCCACTCTCCGCAGAGAAACGCCTTTCGAGCTCGTCGAGCACAAAGGCCCGGCTGTAACGGCATCCCGAGGCACCCGTCTCCCAGAAATCCTCTCGCGTCATCCGTTCGAAATCGGCCCGCGTCGTGCCGAACTCCGCGCGGTGAAAGATCGGTTCGCGATCGATCAGCTCGCGCAATATGGGCGCGAGTTCCGGTGGCGTAGTGAGGTCCGGCTCCTGAGAGGACGGCATGACCTGATGATACAGGCGGGAGAATCCCTCCTGACGCGCGTATCGGCGACCGCGAGAGGCCGCTCCGAACCTGTTTCCACCGGTAAACTGGAAGGGATGGCCGGCTTTCACATGGAACATTTCGGCTGCCGGGCGGCGCGCGCCGATGGCGAGGCGATCAGCGCCCGCCTGCACGCCGCAGGGCACTCCTCGGCGCAACAGCTTTCCCGGGCAGAGGTAGTGATTGTGAACAGCTGCAGCGTCACGGCCGAGGCCGACCGCGAGGCGCGGGCCTTCATCCGGCGCGCCCATCGCCAGAATCCGGAAGCGAGGATTGTCGTCACCGGCTGCTACGCGCAGCGCGCCCCGGAAGAGCTGGCTCACATGGAAGGTGTAGCGGCCGTCATTGGCAACAGCCACAAGGCGCTGGCGCCGGAGATCATTTTGAATCTGGCGCACCGCCCGATCGGCACATCGCGGCCCGTGCCAGATTCGCTGATCAGCGTGGAGTCGCTGCTGGCCGGCGCTGCGCCCTCCCAGCCTGCGCCCGTTCAGCTTGCATCCGTTCAGCTTGCGCCCATGTGGGTCGACGATCGCTTTGCGCACTCGTTCATTGAGGAGGCGCAGCTCGTGCCCGGCGTGCAGACGCGGCCCAATCTGAAGATCCAGGAAGGTTGCGGAAACCGGTGCACGTTTTGTGTGATCCCGCAGACGCGGGGCCCGTCCAGCAGCTTGCCCGCTGCGCGAGTGTTGCGCCAGGTGGAGGAGTTTGTCGCCGCTGGCGGCAACGAGCTGGTGCTGTCCGGCATCAATCTCGGCCGCTGGGGCCGAGATCTCTCCGCGACAGGCCCGGCGCCACGGATTTTTTTAGCCGCGCTGGTCCGGCAAATTCTGGAGCGCACCGGGCTGCCGCGGTTGCGCCTCAGCTCGATCGAGCCGATGGACTGGGACCATCAACTGATCGGCTTGATGGCCGAATTCGGCGGATCGCGGCTTGCGCGTCACGCGCATTTGCCGCTGCAATCGGGCTCAGACGCGGTACTCCGCCGCATGCACCGCCGATACCGGCCATGGCATTATGCAGAAAAGATCGGGACGTTGCTACGCGCGGCGGGGTCTGACCTGACCATCGGCGCCGACGTGATGGTCGGCTTTCCGGGCGAGACGGATGCGGAGTTTGCCGAGACGCTTGCCTTCGTGCGGGCTCTCCCCTTCGGCTATCTGCACCTGTTCCCGTTCTCTCCGCGGCCGGGCACCAGGGGATGGGCCCTGCATAGGCAGTCACCCGTTGCCCCTGCCGTTGTCGAAGATCGCATTGCCGCTTTGCGCGCGCTCGGCGCGGAAAGGACAGCGGCGCACCGGCGCGGTTTTGTCGGCCGCAAACTGAAGGCGATCACACTGAATTCGCCGGCGGCGCTGTCCGCCGAAGGCCGCAGCGCTGGACTCACCGAGAATTTTCTTCCGGTGGAAATGGACGGCAACATCCCCGCGAATCGGCTGGCTCGCGTTCTCATCACGGGACTGAGCGCAGAAGGCGCCCTCCAAGGTAATGTGACTGCATAGCCCTTTGTTCACAGGAACCGAGCCAATGCTATACTCAGGGTGCGTTCATGGCTCGCGCCGTCCGGGGATTTCCCCGGGAAGTTGCGTGAGCACGACACCCGGAGGAGAACCATCGCACTCGATAAACGTTCGGCCAAGTCATTTATCCGCATCAACGACCGCATTCGCGCACGCGAAATCCGTGTGATCGACGAAAACGGCGAACAGCTGGGCATTTTGCCGCCGTATGAGGCCCTGAAAATCGCCCGCGAGCGGGGTTTGGATCTGGTCGAGGTTTCGCCCAACGCCGTTCCACCGGTCTGCCGCATCCAGGATTACGGCCGTTTCCTCTACGAGAAAGAAAAAAGCGAGCGCGCCGCCCGCAAGCGGCAAAAGGTGATCGTGGTCAAGGAGGTCAAGTTCTCAGTGACCGTAGACGAACACGATTACCAGACCAAGAAAAATCAGGCCGTGCGATTTTTGAACGAGGGCGACAAGGTGAAGGCCAGCCTGCGCTTCCGCGGCCGCCAGATGGCCCATCGCGAGCTGGGCTACCAAATCATTAACCGGCTTATCCAAGACATCGGCGATGCCGGCATCGTGGAGTTCATGCCCCGCATGGAGGGTACGATTCTGCACGCGATTCTGGCGCCGGCCCGCAAGCAAGAAGCCGCCAAGCCGCGGCCCCCGCAGGCTCCGACGCCGCAGCCTTCCGCGCCGCGTCCGCCCGCATAGCCCGCCGCGAATTTCCAGAAAAATTTGCGCACTGGATGAGTGGAGGCGGATGCGGAGCGCCGCTATGCTACACTCCGTTGCGTCATGCGAATCCCACTTCCGTTGCCGGCAATTCCGCTGGCCTTTCTGTGTTTTGCAAGCGCCCCTCTCTGCGCGCAACAGAGCAGCGCGCCTCATCTTGAAAAGCGCGGTGCGGCTACGCAGCTCATCGTGAATGGCAAGCCGTTCCTGATGCTCTCAGGCGAGCTGCACAACTCGTCTTCCTCCAGCCTCGACTACATGAAGCCTATCTGGCCGAAGCTCGAAGCGCTCGGCCTGAACACGGTGGTCACGCCGCTGAGCTGGGAGCTGATCGAACCCCAAGAGGGAAGCTATGACTTCACGCTCGTCGACGGGCTCATCGATCAGGCGCGGCAGGCGCACCAGCATATCGTTTTCCTGTGGCTCGCCTCCTGGAAGAACGGCATGTCGAGCTACGCGCCGGTATGGGTCAAGCAGGACACGCGGCGGTTTCCGCGCGTGGTGGAGCACGGCAACGAAGTTGAAATCTTGAGCCCCCTCTCTGCGGCTACCGAGGAGGCCGACGGCCGCGCCTTTGCCGCGCTCATGCACCACATCAAGGAAGTGGATGGCAGCCAGCACACGGTGCTGATGATGCAGGTGGAAAACGAAGTAGGTGTGCTGGGCGATTCGCGCGACCACTCCGATGCCGCGGACAAGGCCTTCGCCTCGGCTGTGCCGGCGCCGCTCACCGCCTATTTGACGGCGCATCGCGACAGCTTGTATCCCGAACTGCACGATTTATGGATTGCGCACGGCGCCAAGACTTCCGGCACCTGGTCTGAGATCTTCGGCGACTCGGAGCGGACCGACGAGATCTTCATGGCCTGGCATTACGCGCATTTCATTCAGGCGGTGGCCGCGCGCGGCAAAGCTGAATACGACATTCCGATGTACGTGAATACCTGGCTGGCCGGTGAAAATACGCCGCCGGGCGAGTATCCCAGCGGCGGCCCGGAGCCGCGCGTGCTGGATATCTGGAAGGCCGCTGTGGCTGACGCGGGTGGGCGTGACGCGGCCCGGGCTGGCCTCGACTTCTTCTCACCGGATCTTTATGCGGCCAATTTCGAGGAGTGGTGCCGGCGCTACCATCGCGATGGCAACCCACTCTACATGCCGGAGACGCGCGGCGGAGCAGGGGGTGCGGCCAATGTGTTTTATGCATTGGGTGAGGAGGCCGGCCTCGGTTTTTCGCCGTTCGGCATTGAGTCGGAGGCCAGTGAGAGCGATCCGCTGGGCGAGAGCTACAAGGCGATCGCCGCGGTAGCTCCGATGCTGCTCGAACATCAGAGCGCCGGCGATGTGCACGGCTTCGTGCTGAACCACGACCATCCGACAGCCGATTTCACGATGAACGGCTACACGCTCCACGTGCGTTTGGATCAGATCTTCGGCAGCTCTGCGGAGAACGGTTTCGGCCTCATCATGGCCATGGACAGGGATGAAGCCTCTAACGGGCGTGATGTGTTTCTGGGGGTGGGCAAAGGATTTCGCGTGACCTTCACGCGTCGTCCTGAAAGCGGACCACAGACTGGTATCGCGGCGATTGTCGAAGGCGAGTTTCCCAAGGGCAAGCCGATTCCGGGGCGGCAGCTCAATGGGGACGAGGATGACCAGGGACACGCGTGGCGCTTCGATGCGAAGCAGGTGCGAACGGAGGAGGTTGCGCTGTATCGATTCCAATAGCTCCCGCATACCGGCGGGCTGCTCGCGCTAGAATTTAACTATGTCCGCGGCGGCCTCGATCTCTCCTGACATTCTGGCAAAGTACGAGCCTGTGATCGGGCTCGAAGTACACGTGCAGCTGCTCACCGCCAGCAAAATTTTTTGCGGCTGCGCCAACCGGTTCGGCGCCGCGCCGAATACGAACATCTGTCCGGTGTGCGTGGGCCTTCCCGGAGCGTTGCCGGTGCTGAATGCGAAGGCCGTCGAGTTTGCCGCACTGGCCGCGCTCGCGCTTCACTGCACCGTCAACGAGCGGTCCATCTTCGCGCGCAAGAATTACTTCTATCCCGATTTGCCCAAGGGCTACCAGATCTCGCAGTTCGACAAGCCGATTGCCGAGCACGGCTGGATCGAAGTACCGGCGGCGAATGGGAGCGCGGCCTGGGCTTCCAGCGACAGATCTTCGGCGTCGGGGTGCAAGCGCATCGGTATCACCCGCGTGCACATGGAAGAGGATGCGGGCAAGAGCCTGCACGAGGGCTTTACCGATTCCGCCACGCGCACCTATCTCGACCTGAACCGCTGTGGAACACCGCTCATCGAGATCGTCAGCGAGCCCGATATCCGCACGCCGGACGAGGCCTTCGAGTACCTGACGCGGCTCAAAGAGATCTTGCTCTACACGGGCGTTTCCGACTGCAACATGGAGGAAGGGTCGCTGCGCTGCGACGCCAACGTGAGCGTGCGCCGGCGGGGCGAGGAAAAATTCGGCACTAAGGCCGAAGTGAAAAACGTCAACAGTTTCCGCTTCATCCGCGCCGCGCTCGAGTATGAGATCGAGCGCCAGATTGAAGTGATCGAATCGGGCGGGCGCGTCGCTCAGGAGACGCGCCTCTGGAATGCGAACGAAGGCCGCACGTACCTGATGCGCTCGAAGGAGCAGGCGCACGATTATCGCTATTTTCCGGAGCCCGATCTGCCGCCGCTGATCGTTTCTCCTGAATTTTTGCAGGAGATCGACAGCAAACTTCCGGAGTTGCCCGAGGCGCGCCGCGCCCGCATGACGGCCGACTATGAGCTCACGGCGCGCGACGCGCAGACGCTCACCGCGTCGCGGGAGTTCGCCGACAGTTTTGAGGCGGCCGCGAGAACGGCGAAGAATCCGCGCCGCGTGGCCAATGTGCTGCTGAGCGAGGTAGGCGGACGCCTGAAGGCGCTGGGCCTGGAGCAGGAGCAGTCGCCGGTGTCGATGGCCGGGATTGTGCTTGCCGCGGATCTTCTTGACGCAGACAAGATCAGCTCCAAACAGATGAAGCAGCTCTTCGACATGGCCTTTGAAAAGGGCGAGGACTTCGGAACTGTGTACGAGCGTGAGAAGCCGCAGCAGATCACCGATGCTTCGGCTCTGGAAAAGCTGATTGATGAGGTGGTCGCGGCCAATCCCAAACAGGTGGAGCAATATCGCGCGGGGAAGAAGACCATGGCAGGCTTCTTTGTGGGCCAGGTGATGCGCGCCTCGAAGGGGCAGGCGAACCCCGCGCTGCTCAATGAGCTGGTGACGAAGAAGCTGGAAGGGTGAGGCGGAGCGTCCGATTTGGTGTTGAGGGTTCGTGCCCTCCCACCGTTGCCGGTAGCACAAGAACCCGGCAAGGATGGGACACCCGGAGATTGTGCCGCGATGGAGCGCGCGACCCGGTTAGCCGTTTCCGGCAGCGGCGGCTGTATGAATCTATTTCAGCCTCAGATCAGAGATGAAATCCTTGCGCGCGTCCCATGAGCTGACGGTTTTGACTGCGCTTTTTTTGCCGCCCTTTTCCGCCCACAGGTCGAAATCCTCGGCCATATTCACCTGGGCGAAATGGAAGTGGCCCTCAGAGGTGGAAGTATAACTGCGGATCGATTTGGTCTTCTCATTTCTCAGGAAGACGGTGGCGCCCACAACGGGATTGGAGTTTTCATCGAGCACGGCGCCGGAGACCGTGCGCTCGCCGATGTTCTGCGCCTGGACAGCGGGCACAAGGAGCGTGCCTTTCGTCCCCAACAAGACGATCCCTGCCAACAACGCAGCGAACGCGGTGGCCAGCAGGCTTGCGCGGCGATGCCTCACTCTTCTTCCTCCTCTTCCTCGAATGGCTCGTCCTCGTCTTCGAGCTCATCGCCGATGCGTGCCAGTTCGAGCGGCTCGACACCCACCACCTCGTACTCGGTCCCACACTCTTCGCAGGCAACTACGTCGCCTTCTTCAATTTCGCCGATTTGGATGTCTAATTCATTCTCGCATTCAGGGCAGCTGGGCATGGCAGCCTCCTCTCTCCTTGTGCAGTTCAATTCGCGCGTTATCGTTGACAACTCTCGAACGTGGCGACCGAGGCGCTTGTGCCAATGTTTTCAAACAGCTCCCGCGGGCCGGGGGTGGAAATTGGTTGGACGGAAAGAACGTGAAAAAGAAGCTCATGGAAGCGGATTCATCTCCAGAATAGGGGTTTGTCTTGTGGGCGCTTCGACTCGGGTTCCGCTATAGTTTTAGGGACAACCCGGCCTCAGGTCAAGGGTCGGCAAACTCAGGCGCCAATCCGAAGTGTAGAGAATGCATCATGAATCTTTCCCGCTCCCTGCCGCTTTGCGGTCGGGAGCTGCCGGACCAGGCCTTTTCCGGCGGGGCGGGGCAGGGAATCAACCTCGCCGCGGATTCGATTGCAGCCCGGTTCGATGCCATCGCGACGGAGTGCGGCTGCTGAGTTCAAGTGCGCGGGAGGGATTCGAGGCCGATCAGGTCGGGGGGCGCGTTGTGGCCCCATGAACAGCTGCAATGACATTGAGGCGGTTCTCCGTTTACCCTGTTGATGGCGATGCCCAGGCTCAGCTCAAGTCCGTTTGCTTTCCCTGACTTCAGAGGCGCCACGCGCCAACTGATCCTGGCCAACCTTGCGGCGTATTTCGCGTTCCTCATCGCGGGGCTGACCCTGCATGATCAGGCCGGGGGGCTGTTCCAGGCCCTGAGCTTCGATCCGAGCCTTTTTCTGCACGGCGCTGTTTGGCAGCCGATCACCTATAGTTTCATGCACCCAGGGCTATGGGGCACGTTTTTGGAGCTGCTCTCGCTTTGGTTTCTGGCCGGTTTTCTTGAGACGCAGGGGCACCGCCCCGGCTGGGTCTTGGCTCTCTATTTCATATCCGTGCTGGGCACGGTGGCAGCCGCGCTGGCCATCTACGGCGTAAGCGCCACACTGCGCTTTGAACTGCCGATCATTCTGCTTTATGGATGTTTCGGCGGCATCTTCGGACTGCTCGCGGCCATTGGCCTTCTCTATGGCGACGTGCAGTTCATGATGTTCCCGTTGCCGATCGGCATCAAGGCGCGCTATCTCGCGGTGATCTACGCGCTGGTTGCCATCGCCATGCTGTTCGGCCAGCAGAGGATCTACGCCTTCGCGCAACTGGGCGGCGCGCTGGCCGGGCTGCTGTGGATTAAACTGGCCCCGCGGCGCGGTGCTTCGTTCTTGCTGAGCGAGAGCTGGTACGGCATGCGCAATCGTTACTATCGCTGGAAACGCCGCCGGGCGGCGCGGAAGTTCGAGGTCTATATGCGCTCGCAGGGCCGCACCGTCCGCTTCGATGGACAAGGACGGCAGATCGATGAAGATTCCGACGACAAGAAGCGCTGGAACTGAGGGACAGGCCATTCCATAGGGCTCGCCGCGATAAAATTGCGGTGCATGTCGACGAAACTTGCATTTCTCTTTCCGGGGCAGGGCTCGCAGGCGGTTGGCATGGGCCGCGAACTTTCCCAAAGCTTTCCCATCGCAGCGCAGACCTTTGCCGAGGCCGATGAAGCGCTCGGATTTCCGCTTTCGCGCCTCTGCTTCGAAGGGCCGGAAGAGGATCTGCGGCTGACCGAAAACACGCAACCGGCCATTCTCACCGTGAGCGTGGCTGCCGCTCGCGTGCTGGCCGAAAAGGGCGTGGCGCCGGCCCTGGCCGCGGGGCACTCGCTCGGTGAATGGTCGGCCCACGTCATGGCCGGGACTCTCGCCTTCGCCGATGCGGTCCGCGCCGTGAAGGCCCGTGGGCGCGCGATGCAGCAGGTCGTTCCTGCGGGCCAGGGGGCGATGGCGGCTGTGCTCTCGCTCGACGCAGCCCGGGTCGCTGAGGCGTGTGCGGAGGCCGCGCAGGAGACCGGGCTGACCGTGCAGGCGGCCAATCTCAACTCGCCGGGGCAGACCGTGATCTCCGGCGCGCTGGCGGCGGTTGAAAGGGCGTCGACGCTCTGCAAGGCAAAGGGCGCGCGGCGGGCTGTGATGCTGCCGGTCAGTGCGCCGTTTCATTGCGCGCTGATGGCTCCCGCACAGGAGGAAGTGGCGCGCGTGCTTGCCGGGCTGAGCCTGCACGATCCCCGGATCCCTGTGGCGGCGAATGTGACGGGCGGCATGGTGACAACGGCCGACGCGGCGCGCGACGCGCTGGTGCGGCAGGTGACGGGCGCGGTGCGCTGGGTGGATTGTGTGCAGTCGCTGAAAGCCGCGGGCGCCGAGGTCTTTGTCGAAATGGGTCCGGGCAAGGTGCTATGCGGGCTGCTTAAACAGATCGATCCGGGCTTGAAATCGCTGAACGTGGAAGACTCGGCGAGTCTCGAAAAGACTATGACGGAGCTCAACGGCGTTGCGTAGGGCCAGCCATGGAAACGCTCATTCGCTTGCGGCCATGGACTATAAGAAGAGCCGTTTCATGGCCACGAACCGAACCATTACCCGCGAGCGGCGCCTCCGTTAAACGACGCCCAGCTCGCGCAGGACGAATGCGTAATCTGCGGCGATCTCTTTCAAATAGTCATAGCGTCCGCTAGCGCCGCCGTGGCCGGCCTGCATGTTGGTCACCAGCAGCAGCGGATTGCTGTCGGTCTTCAAGGTGCGCAGCTTGGCGACATATTTTGCCGGCTCCCAGTACATCACCTGGCTATCGTGGAGCGAGGTCTTCACCAGCATCGATGGATAAGCCCGGGCCCGCAGGTTGTCGTAAGGCGAGTAGCTGAGCATGTAGCGGAAGTACGCTTCCTGGTTGGGATCGCCCCACTCTTCGTACTCGGGCACCGTCAGCGGCAGCGACGCGTCGAGCATGGTGTTCATCACATCGACAAACGGCACGTGCGAGACGACGGCGCGGAAGAGCCCGGGGCTCAAGTTGACCACTGCCCCCATCAGCAGGCCGCCGGCGGAGCCGCCTTCGGCGGCCACGCGCCGCGGGTCGCCATAGCCTTCGCGCGTGAGATGCTCGACGGCGGCGATGAAGTCAGTAAACGTATTGCGCTTGGCGAGCATTTTGCCGGCATCGTGCCAGGGTTTGCCCAGGTCGCCGCCGCCGCGGATATGCGCATAGGCCATCACCACGCCGCGATCGAGCAGGCTGAGCCGATTGGAATTGAATCCCAGCGGGAGCGCGTAGCCATACGCTCCATAACCGTACACATAGAGGGGATTCTTACCGGGCTCGCGCGTGTCTTTCCGATAGACGATGGAAACGGGGATCTCCACTCCGTCGGCCGCCTGAGCATGGATGCGTTCGCTGGCATAGAGCATGCGGTCGAAGCCGCCGGGAATTTCAAGCTGCTTGAGGAGCGTCGACGCGCCGGATGCGACATCGTACTCGTACACCGAACTCGGCGTCACCAGCGACTGATAGGCGTAGCGGAATGTCCTGGTCTCGAAGATGCGGTTGATGTGCGGATGGGCGCTGTAGGCCGGCTCAGGAAAGCTGATTTCGTTGGCAGGCGCTGCCTCAGGCCCTACGCCGGAGAAGCTCCATAGCCGCAGTTGCGGCAGTCCGTCTTCGCGCTCGCAGGCAACGAAGAAGTCCGCGAAGAGGTCGACATCCTCGAGCATCACGTCGTCGCGATGCGCAATCAGCTCGGTCCAGTGCTCGCGTCCGGGAGCGGCTTCGGGTGCGGTGACCAGGCGAAAGTTGCGTCCGCGGTCATTGGTGCGGATAAACCAGCGGCCGTGGCGATGGTCGATCGAGTACTCATGCTCCTCTTTGCGCGGGCAGATGAGTCGAAACGCGTCGTTCGGCTCGTCCGCGAGCAGGACGTGGCATTCCGTAGTGGTATGGCTAGCCGATTCGAGCACCAGATACTTGCCGTCGCGCGTTCGTCCCGCGCCAAGATTGAAGCGCTCGTCATCATCTTGATACACGAGCACATCCTGGCTAGGGTCGGTGCCGCAGGTATGCCTCCAAAGCTGATATTGGCGCTTCTGCTGCTCATCTTCGACGGTGTAAAAGAGGGTGCGGTTGTCCGCTGCCCATGTAAGCGACCCTACCCGCTCCACCCGGCTGGGAGCAGGAGGCCCGGGAAGTGTCTCGTCCGTCTCCAGGTTCTTGATGCGAAGGGTGTACTCGCGGAAGCCCTTGGTATCGGTCGAATAGGCCAGCCAGCGTCCGTCGTCGGAGATGTCGGAATGGCCGATCGCAAAGAAGGCGAAGTTTTGGGCGAGCACATTGCCATCTAGGACGACCCTTTCCGGCGCATCCGCGTCCGGGCCGGCCGGCCCCCCGCGCCTGCGGCAGTGGATTGGATACTGGAGGCCCTCCTCGGTGCGGGTGTAATACCACCACTCGCCGTCCCGGTACGGTACCGAGACGTCCGTCTGTTTCATGTGGCTGAGCATCTCTCGATACAACTCGTCGCGCAAGGCTGCCAGCGGCGCCATCTGCGCCTCCGCGTAGGCATTTTCGGCTTCGAGATAGGTGGAGACCTCGGGGCTGTCTTTATCCCGCAGCCAGGCGTAATCGTCGGTGAGCACGACATCATGAACGCGAGTCTCGGTGCTGTCTCTGCGGGCGACGGGAGGCTTGAGGGATTCACTCATTGCGATTACCAGTGTAGCGGGTGCAATGCGGCGCTGAAGCGGGCCGGCCCCGGCAGGGAACCAATCAGCTTCCAGCCACGTACAATAGAGAGCGATGAAGGCCACCAGGCGCGCATATAAATCAGCTTTTCTGCCGATCCTGGCAGCTTTTCTCGCGTTTCTGCCCATCGCCGCCGCGGCGCAGCGGGTGCAGGATCTTCCGGCCAGGCCCACCGATTATGTGACGGATTTTGCGCATGTGCTCTCGCCCGAGACGATTGAGCGCCTTGATTCGATCTGTGCGCAACTCGACCATTCCGCGGCCAATGCGCAGGTGGCCGTGGTCATCGTACGCTCGCTTGAGGGCGAGGACGCCGCTGAATACGCCGACGAGCTTGAGAGCAAGTGGAAGATGGGCCGCAAAGGCTCGGACCGAGGCGTTCTGATTCTGCTGGCCATCGGCGACCATCAACGCCGGATTGAGGTGGGATACGGTCTCGAAGGCATCCTGAACGACGCCAAGCTCGGCGACATCGGGCGCGCCATGGTCCCCGATCTCCGGGCCAACGACTTCGACGGCGCGGTTACGCTGGCCGTGGGCGAGATTGCGCAGGACATCGCCGCCGACGCCCACGTGACGCTCGACCAGAACGCGCTGGAATCTCCGGCAGCGGAGCAGCCGGTTCGTCCGCACAGTTCCGCGCTGGGCAAGCTCATTCTTCTCATCATCGTCCTGGTCTTTTTCGGCGGATTTTCGCTGCTCCGGATGCTGTTGGGCTGGGGGCTTTTCTTCGGCGGCTGGGGTGGCGGCGGCGGGGGATGGGGCGGCGGCGGGTTCGGAGGCGGTGGAGGCTCGGGTGGAGGCTTCGGCGGCTTTGGCGGCGGGAGCTTTGGCGGCGGCGGCGCCGGGGGAAGCTGGTGAGATTTTCGGTCTTTGAGAAAGGGTTCTTCCGCGAACGCGGAGGTCCGGAGGAGAGAGGAACGATATGAGTCGTGGAACTGGAATTGCATTGGCCATTGTCGGCGTGTTGCTCCTGGTGGTGTTCCTGGTGTTTGGCAGCTATGTCAGCGCCAAGAACCAGATGGTGGCCAAGGACCAGAATGTGAAGGCCGCCTGGTCAGAGGTGGACGTGCAGTTGGAAAGGCGCGCCGACCTGATTCCCAACCTGGTGGAGACGGTGAAAGGCTTCACGAAAGAGGAGAGCACGGTCTTCGGCGACATTGCCAATGCCCGCGCC
>DASXFB010000127.1:0-24403 GCA_036489815.1 Occallatibacter sp.
CTTGTATTTGCGGTGCTTCTGGTCGCTTTGGGTCTCGCCGGATATCTGGGCACCGGTAGCATTCATCCCACCGCGCTCATACCCATGTGGTTCGGGCTGGCGCTGGGTCTATTCGGTTTTCTGGCCATCAGTCCCAACCCGGGCCGCCGCAAGCTATTCATGCACGTGAATGTGACGATCGGGCTGCTGGGCATGATTGGGGCTGCGGTGGAGGCACTGCGCGGCTATGGGCATGCGCGGGCCGCAGGTATTGAACCCGATCACCTGGCGCTCGCATCCAAATTGACCATGGCGGGGCTGCTGCTGACCTATGTGAATCTCTGTATTCGATCGTTCATGCAAGCGCGCCGTGCGCGTCAGCAGGAATAATCGATGGCCACCATGCGAGGCGGGGGGATCGGCATGGGCATGCGCGCGGAGCGCTCGGCCCGCGGGCGCAGCGGGGGCTCGGGCCACGCGGATTTGCCCAAGCCGAAACCCGATCTGAAGAAGATCGGCCCTGAGATATGGGCATTGGTGGCGCCGCGCAAGGGACTGATCCTGGTCGGTCTCGGCTTGATGGCGATTAACCGCGTGGCAGGCCTGGTGCTGCCGTTTACCGCCAAGCCTCTGCTCGACCGGGTGCTTTCGCCCCTGCATCCACACCCCGAGCTGCTGCCGCGGATCATCGCATTTGTTTTTTCGGCGATGGTGGTGCAGGCGATCACCTCGTTCTCGCTCACGCAACTGCTCTCGAAGGCCGGCCAGCGGCTCATCGCCGAGCTGCGCCGGCAGGTGCAGCGCCACGTCGGCCTGCTCTCCGTCTCCTACTACGATGAGAACCGCACCGGCACGCTGGTGGCGCGCATCATGAGCGACGTCGAGGGCGTCCGCAACCTCATCGGTACGGGGCTGGTCGAGTTCCTGGGCAGTTCGCTCACCGCCGCGCTTACCTTCGTTTATCTGATGTATCTCAGCCCCAGGGTCACGCTCACAGTCTTCTCTGTGCTGGGCGTCTTCATCTTCGTTCTGCAATACGGCTTCAAGACGATCCGCCCCATCTTCCGCGAGCGCGGAAAGATCAACGCCGAAGTGACGGGACGGCTGACTGAATCGCTGGGCGGGGTGCGCGTGATCAAGGGCTATCACGCCGAGGAGCGCGAGGCTCATGTCTTCTCGGGAGGCGTGGAGCGGCTGCTCAATAACGTGATGAAATCGCTGACCACGACCAGCGTGCTGGCATCCGCTTCCACTACGGTTCTGGGGCTCGTGTCGTCTCTGGTGATGTGGCTGGGCGGGCACAACGTTTTGAGCCACGCCTGGACCGTGGGCACCTACTTTCAATACAACATGTTTCTCGCCTTCATGGTGGCGCCGGTCTTCCAGATCGTGAACATCGGCACGCAGTTGACAGAGGCCTTTGCGGGCCTGGACCGCACCCACGAGATCATGTCGGAGATCGAGGAGAACCGGCTGCCGGGGCGCACCATCAAGATGCCGCCGATCGAAGGGAACGTCCGGTTTGAAGATGTGGAATTTGCCTATACGCCGGGCAAGCCGGTATTGCACAGCATAAGCTTTACGGCGGAACCGGGCACGGTGACCGCGCTGGTGGGCTCTTCTGGCTCGGGCAAGTCGACCATCATCAGCCTGGTCTGCGCCTTCCATACGCCGTCGAGCGGGCGGGTTCTCGTCGACGGCACCGATCTCGCGACGGTGGACCTGGATACCTACCGCTCCCAGCTAGGCGTGGTGCTGCAGGACTCCTTTCTCTTCGACGGCACCATCCGCGAGAACATCCTGTTTTCACGGCCGGATGCGACGGAAGAGCAGTTTCTCTCCGCCTGCCATACGGCGCGCGTGGACGAATTTGCCGAGCGTTTTCCCGAGGAGTACGACACCATTGTGGGCGAGCGCGGGGTGAAGCTTTCCGGCGGCCAGCGGCAGCGGCTTTCGATCGCCCGGGCGCTGCTGGCCGAACCGCGCATCCTGATTCTCGACGAAGCGACCAGCTCGCTCGACTCCGAGTCCGAGGCGATGATCCAGGCCGGCCTGGCGCAGCTCATGCAGGGGCGCACGACCTTCGTGATCGCCCACCGGCTCTCGACGATCCGGCGCGCCGAGCAGATTCTGGTGGTGGAAGGCGGGCGGATTGTGGAGCGCGGCAATCACGCCGAGCTGTTCGCGCTCGGCGGCCGCTACTACGATCTGTATACCCGGCAGCACGGGCTGGAGGCGAATCTCTTCCTTGCTCCCGGAGAGGGTGATCCTGTTCCCGAGAGCGGCGACTAGCTGTGGCGAGTCTGAAGCTTGTTGAAGACAACCGCAGATCCTTCGACTCCGTTTGCCGCAGTAAACGGGCAAGCTCCGATCAGGATGACATCGCCTGAGAGGATGCGTGAGAGTACGCGAATTTCAGATGCGGGATGCTTGCCGCGGCGGGTCAGGGGCGGCCAATCATGACTTCGGTGGCCTTGATGAGGGCGAGAGCGGTGTCGCCGGGCTTGAGCGCCAAGTCGCGCGCGGCATCGGCGGTGATGATGGCCGTGACGCGCTGATGGCCTACCGAGAGAACCACCTTGGCCAAGAGCCCCTCGATAAGAACTTCTGCCACTGTACCCAGCAACTGGTTGCGGCCGCTGATCCGCGCTGAGCCGGCATGGGCCTGGGCGGCGGGCAGGAATTCCTCAAGCGATTCGAGCGGGATGCGGTGATGGCCGCCGGGGGTCTTGACGGTGCGGATGCGCCCGGCGAGGATCCAGTGCTTGAGCGCCGGATAGCTCATGCCGAGCCGGGCCGCCGCTTCGCGCGGCGTGAGGAGCGTAGAAGCCGTCATGCCGCAATTCCTCCCTCGCAAAATACTTTATACCTTATACATTTCACCAAGCGGCCCCATCGAAGCCTGGCCGTAGCATCCCAGATGCCTGTGAGAGCGGTCACTCGACAGTGGCCCATACGAATGATAGGCTTCCCCGTGGCAAACTTCCGGTAGTCCGGGCTCCGTTCCAAAGCGGTTTCGTCATGCGGCTTTAAAAACCAGGTTCTGGAGGAGATGTGACAGTTCAGGGTTGGATGATTTTCTTTCTCGGCATGAGCGTATTGCCGCTCATGGTAGCCGCCTTTTTTACGCGGCGGGTGATCGGTTCCGGTGCGAGAACGGCGGCGGTGCAACCGATCTGGAGGGGCGCCAGAATGTGCGCCGACTTTTTCCTGAAGCGCCGGCACAAGGCCGGAGCGGCTGTCACGATGGCGGTTTTGGGCCTGTTGCCGACATGGGCTTTCGCCCAGCCGGAGCACGCCGGCGGCGGAGGCGAGGCGAACCTGGTGCTGCCGGATCTGTCGACCGTGAATTTTTTCGGCATGGATGGTCATGCCTTATTGATGATCGGCTTGCTGTTCTGCGCCGGCGGCCTGTTGTTCGGCCTGGCGAGCTACGTGCAGTTGAAAAACCTGCCGGTGCACCGCACCATGCGCGAAATCTCCGAGATGATCTATGAGACGTGCAAAACGTATCTGGTGACGCAGGGCAAGTTCATTCTGCTGCTCTGGGCCTTTATCGCCGTCATTATTGCGCTGTATTTCGGCTATCTGGCGCCGGTGCCGGGAAAATCGATTGCGGTTACGCTGCCAATCATTCTGGGATTCAGCCTGCTCGGCATCGCGGGCAGCTACGGGGTGGCGTGGTTCGGAATTCGCGTCAACACATTTGCGAACTCACGGACGGCGTTCGCGGGGTTACGCGGCAAGCCGTATCCCTGCTACGCGATTCCATTGAAGGCGGGCATGAGCGTCGGCATGATGCTGATTTCGGTCGAACTGCTCATGATGCTCATCATCCTTTTGTTCATCCCCGGCGATTATGCCGGCCCATGCTTTATCGGCTTCGCAATTGGCGAAAGCCTGGGGGCAGCGGCCCTGCGTATTGCCGGCGGCATTTTCACCAAGATCGCCGACATTGGCGCCGACCTGATGAAGATCGTCTTCAAGATCAAAGAAGATGATGCGCGCAATCCGGGCGTAATCGCCGACTGTACGGGTGACAACGCGGGTGACTCCGTGGGCCCCAGCGCCGACGGGTTTGAAACCTACGGCGTCACCGGCGTGGCTCTGATCGCCTTCATTCTGCTGGCGGTCCACGATCCCAAAGTGCAGGTTCAGCTGCTGGTGTGGATTTTTGTCATGCGCGTCGCCATGCTGGTCTCCAGCTCAGGCGCGTACTTTCTCAATGGCGCCATCGCGCACGCGAAGTACGCGGACGCCGATGAAATGGACTTTGAGACTCCGCTAACCTCGCTGGTATGGATCACGTCGATCCTCTCCATTCTTCTGACCTACGCCGTCACCTACGTCATCATCCCCACTCTCGGCGACAGCGGCGATACAACGATCTGGTGGAAGCTGGCTTCCATCATCTCGTGCGGAACGCTGGCGGGCGCCGTGATACCGGAGCTGGTGAAGGTTTTCACTTCAACCAAATCGAGCCACGTGAAAGAGGTCGTAAAATCGGCGCAGGAAGGCGGAGCTTCCCTGGGAATCTTGTCGGGATTCGTGGCCGGCAATTTTTCAGCCTACTGGCTGGGATTGTGCATGGTCTCGCTGATGGGAGCGGGCTATTACTTCACGACGGGCCGGTCCATGGCGGACCTGATGCTGGCGCCCGCCGTGTTCGCGTTTGGCCTGGTTGCCTTCGGCTTCCTGGGCATGGGGCCGGTGACGATCGCCGTGGATTCCTACGGGCCGGTTACCGACAACGCTCAATCCGTTTACGAGCTCTCGCTGATTGAGAATGTTCCCGGCATCGAGGCCGAACTGACCAAGGACTACAACTTCGCTGTGAAGTTTGAACGCGCAAAACATCTGCTCGAAGCCAATGACGGAGCCGGCAATACCTTCAAGGCCTCGGCCAAGCCGGTGCTGATCGGCACAGCCGTGGTGGGCGCAACCACCATGATCTTCTCCATCATCATGGCCCTGACCGGCGGACTGACGCATGACGTACAGAACCTCTCTCTGCTGCACGCGCCCTTCATGCTCGGGTTGATCACCGGCGGAGCGATGATCTACTGGTTCACCGGCGCATCCACGCAGGCGGTCACCACGGGCGCCTACCGCGCGGTCGAGTTCATCAAGGCGAACATCAAACTGGACGGCGTCGAGAAGGCATCGGTCGAAGACAGCAAGAAGGTGGTGGAAATCTGCACCCGCTACGCGCAGAAGGGAATGTTCATCATCTTTCTCGCCGTCTTCTTCGCTACGCTGGCCTTCGCCTTCCTGGAGCCGTTCTTCTTTATCGGCTATCTGATCTCGATTGCGACCTTCGGCTTGTACCAGGCGATCTTCATGGCCAATGCCGGCGGCGCATGGGACAACGCGAAGAAGATTGTGGAAGTGGAGTTGAAGCAGAAGGGAACACCGCTGCACGACGCAACGGTGGTGGGCGATACGGTCGGGGATCCATTCAAAGACACCTCGTCGGTAGCTTTGAACCCGGTGATCAAGTTCACCACGTTGTTCGGTCTGCTCGCGGTTGAGCTGGCCGTCACGCTCAGCACGGAAAACCCGCTGCTGGCACACGCGCTGGCAGTCATCTTCTTCCTGGTGTCGGTGTTCTTCGTGTGGAAATCGTTCTATGGGATGAGGATTGGCGGCGGGGCGAGGAACTAGATCGTTCTTCCCCCTGCCGATGAGGACGGGATTTCCGCGGTGCTGTTCCAGGTCTCTAAAGATCGAAACCTGGAACACTCGTTCATCTTCTATCCCTGGTCCGTCCATCGTCCATCCATCGCGGGCCCGGCGGGGCGTGAACTTGCGGTCGCCCGGCGTTCTTTCGACCGGGTAAAATAGTTTTGTGACGACGCTAAAGACTGGATGCGCAGCGGTGCGCAGGCGCGGCCGAGAGGATCTGCCAGCCAACTCCGCGACTGAAAGGGGAATCCTCCTAGCTATGAAAACGAAGAGTCAAATTTCGGCACTTTTCCTTGGGACGGCGCTTGCCTTGGCGCCGGCCTGGACATGGAGTCAGCCATCGCAGACCGCGGACACGTCGGGCCACGACCACCAAACGGATAGCCAGTCCGGCGAGGGCCATGGCAGCGCTGCCAAGCGGGATATGAAGAACGCGGGGCACGAGACACGCGACGCGGCCAAGGATGCGGGGCGCGGCACCAAAGAGGGAACCGAGAAGGGCTACGATTCGACCAAGCACGGCACCGAGAAGGCATACCACGCGACCAAGCACGGCACGAAGAAGGCCTGGAACAAGACGAAGAACACGACCAAAGGCGCGGTTGAGGGCGGCAAAGAAGGCGCGCATCAGCCGCAGTAGCGCATCTTCCCTCGCGCACTGCTACCTTCAAGCGCCGGCTTCGCGGATTTGAGCGAGGCTGCGCTTTTGGTGGCCCTCGGCATCGAAGTTAGCGGGGGTGAGCCAGGCTTCGAAGGCGCGCTTGCGGCCGGGCCACTCCTCGTCGAGCATGGAGAACCATGCGGTGTCACGATTGCGGTCTCTGGCCACCATGTGCTGGCGAAAAACGCCTTCGAAGGTGAAGCCAAGGCGCTGGGCGGCGCGGCGGCTGGCGGCGTTTTGAGTGTTGCATTTCCACTCGTAGCGGCGGTAGCCAAGGTGGTCGAAGACGTGGCTGGCCATCAGGTACATAGCCTCCGTCGCTGCGCGGCTGCGCTGTAGCGCGGGCGAAAAGACCACATTGCCTACTTCAATGACGCCGTGCTGCGGCGTGATTCGCATCAGACTGGCCCAGCCGGCGGCTGCCGCGGACTCGGCCGGAAGGATGGCGAAGAGAAGGGCGTTTTCGGCCGCGCGCCAGCGGTCGAGGGAATCGAGCATCGCGGAGGCGCTTGCATAGGGTCCCTGCGCAAGCCAGGCCCATAGTTCGTCGTGTCCATGGACGGCCTGCCAGAGGGCTTTGGCATGCGAGGCCTGGAGCGGTTCGAGCCTCACGTAGCGGCCGCTGAGGATCACGGGTACGGGTGACGCGGGCGGTTTCCAGTTGAGCAGGGCTCTTGGGGATTCGGGCACGAGGACAGGGTAACAGCGGAGCCGCGGGCGACGTGCGAAAGAGAGCTTGCTTTGCACGGCACATCCTCGATGGTCTCTTATTCAAGGGCCGACTTCAAGACGGCATGGGGCCGACGGGGCGAATCGCCTTTTGAGAATTAACCTTGCTCCTGGCCGGTCTTGCTGGATGAAGTTTCCCTGGATAGTTGAAAAGGAGTTGATTGCCGTCGGGATCATCGACCACCAGGAGCCGGTATCCCCACGAACCCTCCTTGACGGGAACGCTCCTGGCCTCGAGTTCGGCGCGGAGCTCATCGAGCGCGGCGACTTGCGTCTCCGGATCGGCACTGAGCGAGATGAAGACCACCCCTTTGCCGATCTTCTCCGGCCAGGTGCTCGCTAGCATGATCGCGCAAACCTGCCGCTCGGCCTGTGCGACGCGGGCTTGGCCGTCCTCCTCGTAACGCCAGGGACTGGTGAAGCCGAGGCCGTCGATATAAAAGCGCAGCGAGGCCTCCACGTCGGCGACGTGCAGGATGGGGCGAGCGAACCAGTCTGTCATGGGCTTGCCTCCTTGAACGAGCACGACCTATGTCTCCGGGATATCGTACCGCGCCCGTGGTTGGGAATCGGGCCCATGCGCCTGCCGGCGGCGTTCCGGAGCGGTTGCCTCCAAGCACCCTCTATATCCATCCAATTCGCGCCCGAATCTCCACAGTTCGCACATTTGCACAGCCAAAAATCCCGTGTTTCCGCGCTTGTTGAGGAGCGGAATGGGGACTAGCCTGGAAATTGCGCACGGGGTGCTCGAACAGGCCCGGTTTTTGAGGGTTTCACCGGTTCTTGACCGAGGAAACCCGCTCCCGCCGGGGTGATTTGGAGCTTTCCACAGCTGGTTGCGGATGTTTAGCAAGTGGATGCCCGGAAACGTGACCAAAATACTAGATGTTGTGGTTTGCTGTTGACACGCACCATAGACAGCGGTATTTTTTCATCTGCGGCTGTAAAATGGTTGTAACAGAAGGCGGCGATCCAACCCGCCGAGGGCCGCACAACGGAGCAACAAGATCGCGGTCCATTCCCATTCCCGTCTCCCGTCCGGTTATCGACGTAAGTCGTCTCTGTTAGAGGTTTTACGCCGGGCGATGGGGGGCAATTTCACTACTTTATTTGCCGATCGAGAGGATGCCATGAACGAGACTCACCTTCAGACGCCTGCCAAGGTTTCGCAGACCCCTCACGCCGGGAAAGGCCTGGTCTTTGTCCGCCGGTTTTCGAAGCCGGGCGTTTCGCCGTACGACGAGGTGCAGTGGGAGCGGCGCACCGCCTCCATTACGGACACGAAAGGCAACTCGATCTTCGAACAGAAGGACGTGGAAGTGCCGGTGGACTGGTCGATGACGGCCACCAACATCGTGGCCTCGAAGTACCTGCACGGACAACTGGGCACGCCGGAACGGGAGACGGGGGCGCGGCAACTGGTGGGCCGGGTGGCTGAGACGATCCGCGACTGGGGTATCCGCGGCGGCTACTTTGCCTCGGTTGAAGATGCGCAGGTCTTCCACGATGAGCTGGCGCACATGCTGCTGACGCAGAAGGCGGCCTTCAACTCGCCGGTGTGGTTCAACGTGGGCTGCGACCGGCTGGAGCCGGATTCCGACGGGCAGAACTGGCACTGGGATGCGGCGACGGGCGGCGTGAAGTACTCGGCGACGGGCTACAAGAATCCGCAGTGCTCGGCCTGCTTCATCAACGCCGTGGATGATTCGCTCGAATCGATTCTGACGCTGGCCAAGACCGAGGGCATGCTGTTCAAGTGGGGCTCGGGGACGGGGACGAATCTCTCCACGATTCGCGGATCGAAGGAGCTGCTTTCGGGCGGCGGCGAGGCGAGCGGGCCATTGAGCTTCATGCGCGGCTTCGACGCGTTTGCGGGCGTGATCAAGAGCGGCGGCAAGACGCGGCGCGCGGCCAAGATGGTGATCCTGAATGTGGAACATCCGGACATCATGGAGTTTATCGACTGCAAGGCCAAGGAAGAGAAGAAGGCCTTCACGCTGATCAAGGCGGGCTACGATGGCTCGGGTCCGGACTCCGAGGCGTATTCATCGATCTTCTTTCAGAACGCCAACAACTCCGTGCGCGTGAGCGACGAGTTCATGCGGGCGTACGAGAAGGATGGCGACTTTACGACGTATACGGTGAAGGGCCACGAGCCGGTGCAGACCTACAAGGCTCGGGAGATCATGGAGAAGATTGCCGAGGCCACGTGGCTGTGCGGCGATCCGGGCATGCAGTTCGACACGACGATCAACCGCTGGCACACGAGCAAGAACACGGCGAGGATCAATGCGTCGAATCCCTGCTCGGAGTACATGTTCCTGGATAACTCGGCGTGCAACCTGGCGAGCTTCAACCTGCTCAAGTTTGTATCGCCGGCGGGGAGCTTCGACATTCCGTCGTACCGGCACGCGATCTCCGTGGTGATCACGGCGATGGAGATCCTGGTGGATAACTCGGGCTACCCGACGGAGGCGATCGCGCGCAACTCGCACGATTACCGGCCGCTGGGATTGGGCTATGCGAATCTGGGCGCTTTATTGATGGCCTTCGGCCTTCCCTACGATTCGGCTGCCGGGCGCGATTTGGCTGCGAGCATGACGGCGATCATGTGCGGGCAGGCGTATCTGCAGTCGGCGATTATCGCCGCGAGCTGCCCGCCGCTGGCTTCGGCCACGCCGCTCACGGCGTCAGTTGAACGGCAGGGCGGCGCGTGCCCCGGTTTCTATGTGAACCGCGAGCCGTTTCTTGACGTGATCCGGATGCATCGCGCGGAGGTGAACAACATCGGCAAATCGCGGCAGAGCAGCGAGCCCTTTACCGTGCCGCAGCTCGATGCGCTGATTGAAGCCAGCCGCGAGAGCTGGGACATGGCGCTGGTGTATGGCGAGCGCAATGGGTATCGCAACTCGCAGACCACCGTTCTGGCGCCGACGGGCACCATCGGCTTCATGATGGATTGCGACACCACCGGCATCGAGCCGGACCTGGCGCTGGTGAAGTATAAGAAGCTGGTCGGCGGCGGCATGATCAAGATCGTGAACAACACGGTTCCCGCGGCCCTGTTCAAGCTGGGCTACAAGGACAACGATGTCAACGCGATTGTGAGCTACATCGACGCGACGGGCACGATTGAAGGCGCACCGGGCATCAAGCCGGAGCATCTTGGTGTTTTCGATTGCAGCTTCAAGCCGGCCAAGGGGACGCGCTCCATCCATTACATGGGGCACATCAAGATGATGGCGGCGACGCAGCCGTTTCTCTCCGGCGCCATCTCGAAGACGGTGAATCTGCCGCATGAGGCGACGGTGGACGATGTGGCGGAGGCGTATGCGGAGAGCTGGCGGCAGGGCATCAAGGCCGTGGCGATTTATCGCGACGGCTCGAAGGGCACCCAGCCGCTGAACACAAGCATGGACGAGAAGAAGCAGCCCTCGGCTCTGGATGCGGTGGGCGGGCGTGTGCTGGCCGGTCTGGCTGCCGCGCAACGTGCGGCCGACGCGGATTTGAAGACTCTCGAAGCGCATGCCAGCGAAAAGGTGGAAGTGGGTGCCATTCAAGTGATCGCCGCGGCCGCGGCCTTCCAGAATGCGCTGGATGCGGTGCAGAAGGCTGCGGCGGTGCCGGTGCTGAAGGCTGTTCCTCAGGTGGCTCCGCCCGCTCCGGCAGCGCCGGTGCAGGACTTGAATGGGCCGCCGCGCGCCGTGCGTCACCGTTTGCAGGAGGAGCGCGCCTCGGTCACGCACAAGTTTTCCATCGCCGGGCACGAGGGCTACATCACCGTGGGCCTTTATCCCAACGGGCAGCCGGGTGAGATCTTCATCAAGATGGCGAAGGAGGGGTCCACGGTCTCCGGCCTGATGGACGGGTTCGCCACATCCATCTCGCTGGCGCTGCAGCACGGCGTGCCGCTGAAGGTGCTGTGCGAGAAGTTTGCGCACACGCGCTTTGAGCCTTCCGGCTGGACGGGCAACGAGCAGATCGGCTACGCGAAGAGCCTGATGGACTACATCTTCCGCTGGCTGAATTTGCGGTTCCTCTCGGGCACGCAGTTGACGCTGTTTGCGGGGCTTGCTCCGCAGGTGCCGCAGTTGCCCGCCTCGCCGAGCCTGCTTGAAGAGACGGAGCAGGGTGAGGAGGGGTCTGCCGTGCCCTCGGAGCATCTGGCGAGGCTGGCCGAGGAAGTCGCGAAGAGGTTGAACAGTATCGCCGGGGGAACGGGCGGCGGCCTGACGGGCCAGACGGCGAGCCCAATCGGCAGAGCGAGCGGCGGCGGCATTGCATCGGAGCCGCCCGTGCGAACGGCTTCGCCGATCGGCGAGACGCAGATGCCGGATCTGAAAGACCGCGGCATCTATCACGCGGCGGACGCCATGCGCGGCATGTATGAGATGGGCGATGCGCCGAGCTGCTCGACCTGCGGCGCCATCATGGTGCGCAACGGAAGCTGCTACCGCTGCATGAGCTGCGGATCGACGAGCGGATGTAGCTAGAAACAGGGATAACCGGTTGTTTGCTCCCGGGACTGCGAACCATTTAGAGTGGCGTTTGCAGTCCATGGGGGTCGTCCTTCCCGAATGAACCGGCGCAACTTTGTTTTGTCTGCAGCCGCCTTTGCAGCCGCGGCACGCGGGCGCAGTTTTGCCGCTCCTGCTTCTTCCCCCGATACAACCAGGCCTTTGATTACAGCCAAGGAGATTGCGCAGATCGATCGCGCGCGCATTCTTCGCGCCGCAGATCAATATCTTAGCCAGCGGCCGATCACCATCACGGCCTACTCTTCATCGCGCAGCCAAGGCGGCAGGCACGATTACTTTTCCGAGGGCGATTACTGGTGGCCGGACCCGAAGAATCCCAACGGGCCCTATATTCGCCGCGACGGCTACTCCGATCCCGCCAATTTCAATGACCATCGCAAGGCGCTGATCCGCCTGAGCCTGCAGGCGCCCGCGCTCACGGCTGCATGGCTCATCACACGCGACCCGCGCTATGCGCGCCATGCCGCGCTGCACCTGCGCGCGTGGTTTCTCGATGCGGCGACGAAGATGAATCCCTCGCTCGATTATGCGCAGGCCATTTGGGGCATTACGCCGGGGCGCGGCACAGGCGTGATCGACACGCTGCATCTGATCGAGGTGAGCCGGGCGGCGCGGCATCTTGGACACGCGCAGGTCTTCACGGAAGCCGAGTTTGCCAGAATCCGCGACTGGTTTGCGCAATATCTCGAATGGATGCGGAGTTCGAAGAACGGCAAAGAGGAAGAGGCGGCCAAGAACAATCACGGCTCCTGCTGGGCGGCGCAGGCCGCGGCGTTTGCGGCATTCACCGGCAACCAGGATGCGATGGCCGATTGCCGCGAGCGATTCAAGAACCATCTTATGCCCGATCAGGTCGCGCCGAATGGCAGCTTTCCGCTGGAGCTGACGCGGACGAAGCCCTATAGCTATTCTCTCTTCGATCTCGATGTGCTGGCCATTGTGTGCGAGATCGCCTCCGCGCCGGGAGATTCGCCGGCCGATCTCTGGAGGTTTCGGTTGCCGAACGGCAACACGTACCAGAAGGCCGTCGACTTCATGTATCCATTCATCCAGGACAAAAGCCAATGGCCGTATGCGCAGGACGTGGAGTACTTCGACGATCTGCCCGACCGCCAGCCCAGCTTGCTGTTTGCGGGGCTGGCGTATCGCGAGCCAAAGTACATCGCCTTGTGGCGCAGGCTGCCTCCCGATCCGAAGACCGCGGAGATCGTACGCAACTTTCCTGTGCGCCAGCCGTTGCTGTGGGTGACGCCGGTGTAGGATCTCCGTCTGCAGTTTGAGCCGGTTCGCTGCTGCCGCATGGAAGCGCGAGCGGTGTGATAGGATTCCGTCGATACGAGCAGGAGAAGCATGCACGAACGCAGGATCAGTATCATCATGAACGGCGTCACGGGGCGGATGGGGCTCAATCAGCATCTGATCCGGTCGATTCTGGCGATTCGCGCGCAGGGCGGCGTGATGCTGGAGGATGGCAGCGTGCTGATGCCCGATCCGGTTCTGGTGGGTCGTAACGAAGAGAAGCTGAGAGCCCTTGCCGCTGCGCATGACATTGCCCGCTGGAGCACCGATTTGGCGCGGTGTCTCGCCGATCGTGACGACACAATCTATTTCGATTCCGGCTCGACGGGTTTGCGCGAAGAGAATGTGCTGCGGGCGATCGAGGCGGGGAAGCATGTCTATTGCGAGAAGCCGCTCTCGACCACATTGAGCGCCGCGCTGGGAGTGGCGCGTGCAGCGGAGAAGGCCGGGGTAAAGCACGGCGTGGTGCAGGACAAACTGTTTTTGCCCGGCATCCGCAAGCTGCGGCGTCTTATCGATGCCGGGTTCTTCGGGCGCATCCTTTCGGTACGCGGCGAGTTTGGCTATTGGGTGTTTGAAGGCGACTGGCAGCCGGCGCAGCGGCCGTCGTGGAATTACAAGAAGGAAGAGGACGGCGGCATCATCCTGGACATGTTCTGCCACTGGCGTTATGTGCTCGATCATGTCTTCGCGGCGGTGCAGGCGGTTTCGTGCACGGGCGCCACACATATTCCGGAGCGCGTGGATGAAGCAGGGACCCGCTACAGGTGTACGGCGAACGATGCCGCCTATGGGATGTTCGAGCTGAAGGACGGCATCTTTGCGCAGATCAACTCCTCCTGGGTGACGCGCGTGTACCGCGACGAGCTTTTCAATCTGCATGTGGACGGCACGGAGGGCAGCGCCGTGGCTGGCTTGCACGAGTGCAAGGTGCAACATCGCGTGAACACGCCGCGGCCGGTGTGGAATCCCGATCTGCCGAATCCATTTGAGTTTCGCGAGCAGTGGGCTGTGGTTCCCGATAACGCGGAATTCGGCAATGCGTTCAAGGTGCAGTGGGAGATGTTTTTGCGCCATGTTGCCGAGGATGCGCCGTTTCCACATGACTTTCTCGATGGCGCGCGCGGGGTGCAGCTGGCGGAGCTGGCGACCAAGTCGTGGCACGAGCGGCGCTGGGTGGATGTGCCGGAGATTCTGGCTGGCCCGCGAACCGATTCCCCGCGAACCCATTCTTAGAACGGGTTGCCGCATTCGCAAGACTGAGCATCCAGGCCGGAGGGCGCGCTGAACGGTGCACCGGCATTCGGCTGAAGATCCTGAGGCAGATTGGCATGGCAGAGAAGGCAAGGCTCTCGCTAAACCAGATGACGACGGCCAACTGGAGCGTGAGCCAGGCGGTGGAAGGTTGCGCGCGCCACGGCATTGGATCGATCGCGCTGTGGAGGCACAAGATTGCGGATGCGGGGCTCGACGCGTGCGTGAGGCTTGTGCGTGACGCCGGGCTGCGTGTATCGAGCGTTTGCCGCGGCGGCATGTTTCCCGTACCCGCCGAGAGGGAAAGAAGAAAAAATATCGAGGACAACTTTCGCGCCGCCGATGAAGCCGCCGCGCTTAAGGCCGATTCGCTGGTGCTGGTCGTGGGCGGTTGCGCGGAGGTCCCAATCCAAGATGCGCGAGCGATGGTGGCCGAGGGAGTGGCGGCGCTGGCGCCCTACGCGCGAGAGCGCGGTGTGCGCCTCGGTCTGGAGCCGCTGCATCCGATGTATGCGGCGGACCGATCGGTGCTAAACACGATTGGACAGGCGCTGGAGGTTGTATCGCCATACGATATGCGCGAAGTGGGCCTGATTCTGGACACGTTTCACATCTGGTGGGATCCGCAGGTGGAGAAATCGATTGCGCAGGCAGCGGGACGCATCTTCGGCTTTCATGTTTCAGACTGGCTGGTTCCGCTTCCCGATGTTCTGCTGGGCCGCGGGTTGATGGGTGATGGCGTGATCGACAACCGCGGGCTGCGGCTTTTGGTGGAGCAGGCCGGGTACGACGGGCCGATCGAAGTGGAGATCTTCAATCGAGCGCTGTGGGAAGCCGATCCCGACACTGTGCTGGCGCAGGTGATCGAGCGGTTTGAAAAGTTTGTTTAGCGGGAGCGAATGCAAGTGCGAGTGAGCGAGACGTTGACGCCGCAATCCCTGAAGCCGCAGATCGAGCGCGCCGTATCGCTGGCATCAGAGAAGGCGCGGCGGCTGGGGCGGCGCTGGAATCCGGCGGACGGAGCGCCGGTTTTTACGGCCGGCGGCAGGTACACCGCGCGCAGCTGGACGCAGTGGACGCAGGGATTCCAATATGGCATCGCGCTGCTTTGTTTCGATCTGGGCGGCGATCGGGAATTGCTCGATGGCGCGCGCCGCCGCGTTGCGGCCGACATGGCCGAACATCTTACGCATACCGGCGTGCATGATCACGGCTTCAACAACATCTCGACCTATGGGCAGCTGCGGCGATTGATGCTGGAGGGCCGCGTCGAGAGGAACGAATGGGAGCTGGGCTTTTATGAGCTGGCGCTCAAGGTGAGCGGCGCGGTGCAGGCCTCGCGCTGGACCGGCCTGCCGCACGGCCTCGGCTACATCCATTCCTTTCATGGCAGCCACTCGCTGTTTATCGACACGATGCGTTCGTTGCGCATCTGCGCGGCGGCGCATCTGCTAGGGCATGCACTGGTGGGCGAGCAGGATCAGCGCGTGAATCTGCTGAGCCGGGTGGTTGCGCACGCTGCGACCTCCGCGGCGTTCAACGTTTATTACGGAGAGGGGCGAGACATATACGATCTTCCCGCTCTGCGCGGCCGCACGGCCCACGAGGCAATCTTCAATCCGGCAAGCGGCGCGTTTCGCTGCCCTTCGTCGCAGCAGGGCTATTCGGCGTTCACCACGTGGACGCGCGGGCTTGCATGGGCGATGCTGGGTTTTGCCGAGCAGCTTGAGTTTGTTCATTCTCTGCCGGAGAGCGAGTTCGACGCGGAGAGTATGCCCGAGAAATCCCAAGCTTGCGCAATGCTGGAGCGCGCGGCTCGCGCTACCTGCGACTTCTACATCGGGCAGGCGAGCGCGCTGGACGGCGTCTGCTACTGGGACACGGGCGCACCGCGGCTTCATCAACTCGGCGACTGGCGCGGCAAACCGGCCGAGCCTTTCAACGACTACGAGCCAGTGGATTCCTCGGCCAGCGCGATCGCGGCGCAGGGACTCATCCGGCTGGGACGAGTGTTGGGGACTGCGGGCCGCGGCTATCTTCAAGCGGGATTGACGGTGGCGCAGCGGCTGCTTGAGGAGCCGTATCTCTCCGTAAACCCAAAACATGAGGGGCTGCTGTTGCACAGCGTGTATCATCGCCCGAACGGCTGGGATTTTATTCCGCCGGAAGCGAAGATTCCCTGCGGCGAGTCGAGCATGTGGGGAGATTATCACCTGCTGGAAGTATTCTTGCTAGTAGCCAGGATGGCTGGCAATCGCTACTACACTTTCTACTGATGCGTGCCTGGAGAGCCTGAGAGGACGAGCAATGCCGGCTGAAAGCAAAGTTGCGCTGGTAACCGGCGGCGCACGCGGTATAGGACACGGCATCGCGCTGGAGCTTGCCGGTGCAGGATTCACGGTGGCGATCTGCGGCCGGCGTTCACCGGAGCAGGCGCAGCCGGCGCTCGACGCGCTTCGAGGCCGCGGCGGTGAGTCGATCTATATACAAGCCGACGTCGCGAGCGGGCCGGATCGCGCGAATCTGCTGCGAACCATCGAGGAGCAGTGGGGACGGATCGATGTGCTGGTGAATAACGCGGGCATTGCCCCGCGCGAGCGCGCCGATATTCTTGAAGCGAGCGAAGAAAGCTTCGACGAGCTGATAACCACCAATCTCAAAGGACCATACTTCCTTACCCAGTCGGCGGCGGCCTGGATGATCCGTCAGCGCGCGAGCGAGGTTCAAGCGGGGAGAGCGGCAACCCATCGCGCCATCATCCATATCAGCTCCATCTCGGCCACGGTGGCCAGCGTGAACCGAGGCGACTACTGCATCTCGAAGGCAGGCGTGGCGATGGCGACGCGGCTGTGGGCAGCGCGCCTGGCGGCATACGGCGTCTCGGTCTACGAGGTGCGGCCCGGGATTATCGAAAGCGATATGACCGCGGGCGTACGCGCAAAGTACGACGCGCTGATTGAAGGCGGGTTGCTGCTGGAAAAACGCTGGGGCACGCCACAGGATGTGGGCCGCGCCGTGCGCGTGCTTGCGACCGGCGAACTGCCTTACGCCACTGGGGCCGTGCTGGTGGTGGATGGCGGGCTGACCCTGGAGCGGCTCTAGCCGTGCGGCGCGCGACGGAGACATCGCAGGAGGCCGCGTCGGCGGATGCTGCCGCGATAGCGCCGCCGGTTCCGCGCGGATGGCAGTACGCCGTTGCGTCTGGAATCCTGGGATGGGTTCTCGACGCGTATTACTTCTTCATCCTGATTTTTCTTGTGGACGTGCTGGCCGCGGACTTTCATGTGAGCAAGGCGGCCATCGTGTGGTCCATCACGCTAACGCTGGCGACGCGGCCGCTGGGGGCGCTGATTCTCGGCTTCCTGGCTGATCGCTACGGCCGACGCGGCCCGCTGATGGCCTGTGTACTCTTCTTTTCGCTTGTCTCCGCGCTCACGCCGTTCGCGCCCAACTACACGGTGTTCCTTGTCCTGCGCGCGTTGTATGGAATCGGGATGGGGGGCTATTGGGGCATCGGTGCGTCGCTGGTCATGGAGAGCTCCCCGGTTCGTTGGCGCGGACTGTTCTCCGGCATCCTGCAGTCGGGGTATTCGGTGGGCTACCTGCTGGCCGCGGTGGCCATGCCGCTGATTGCGCCGCGCTGGGGATGGCAGGCCGTCTTTCTCGCCGGGATGCTGCTGGCGGCAGTGATCGCGTGGCTCACTCTGCTTTCGCCGGAATCGCAGGCGTGGCAGAAGACACGCTCCGCCACCGCCGGCGATCTGGTGCGCATCGTTCTGCGCCACAAGAAAGATTTCGCGTACCTGGTGCTGCTGATGTCGGTGATGACCTGCCTCTCCCACGGCACGCAGGATCTTTATCCCGATTTCCTAAAGACGGTACACGGTTTTTCGAACGCGGTGGTTTCGCATGTGGCGATTCTCTATAACGTGGGCGCCATTGTAGGGGCGCTCGTGATTGGGCATGCCTCGGAGCGGCTGGGGCGGCGCCGATCGATTCTGCTGGCGCTGGCGATTGCGCTCGCGGCCATGCCCGCATGGGCCTTTGGCGCGTCGCTCGCCTGGCTGGCCGTGGGCTCATTCGTGTTGCAGTTCGGCGTGCAAGGCGTCTTCGGCGTGATCCCGGCGCACCTCAACGAGCTTTCGCCGGCCAGCGTGCGCAGCCTGTTTCCGGGAGTGGTCTACCAGTTCGGCATGTTCGTGGGCGCGCCCGCCGTCAGCATCGAGTATGCCTTGCGCCGCAGCCTGGGATACGGATGGGCTCTGACCGCCTTCGAGTTTTGCACCATCGTCGCGCTCTTCTTCATCATCGGCTTCGGCCCCGAGCGCCGCGGGCGCGATTTGGCTAGCTGACGGCGTGCATCCGATTTATACACAAAACGAGAGCGCCCCTTCCGAAGAAAGGGCGCGTCTTTTTGCAGCTGGGTAAAGCACTTCCAAACTAGTTCACAGTCAAGGTAAAAGTCACTGACTCCGATGTTTTGGCCGGATCGTTTCCGGTTCCAGTCACGGTGAAGGTGTAAGCGCCCGGAGTAGTCGCGGTGCTGCCGGTTCCTCCGCTGCTTCCGCCCGCGGTGCCGCCGCCGCAGGCGCTGAGGCTTCCTAGGGCAGTGAGTAGCACCAATATGCCCAGCATTGCCCGCCAGCTACGCCGCCGAGCGGGAATCCCGAGGAATACCAGGAACGCCAACACCGTGCCTCCGCCCGCACCCAGCCATCCTTTGCTGCCGGGTTCGGTCTGGAGCAAGGCCGTGTTGCTCATCGTGGTTACAGTGGCCGTCCCGCTGCCGGTCGCCATACCCGAGGCATAGGTAATGGTCCCGCTGGCGGAGCAGGTGGGCACATTCGCGGCGTTGGCGGGACCGTTGGTCGCAGTGCACGAATTCAGCGCGACAGTCCCCGTGTAGTCCGTGCTGCTTGTGGTGCCGGTGATGGTCGAGGTTGCTGTTGCGCCGGGTGAAATTGTAGCCGGCGACGCTGCCGATGCCGCAAGAGCATAGATGGATTGAGTCACGGTCACGGTGGCTGTGCCGCTGCCGGACGCATAGACGGAGTCTCCGGCGTAAGCCGCCGTCAGGGTGACGCTTCCGGTTGAGAAAGTGTAGGCCGGAATGGTAGCGCTGGCGCTACCGCCGGTAAGAACAACTGGGCCCGAATTGTAGTTGCCAGCGGAGGCCGTGAGAGTGACAATCCCCGTGGGCACAGCGCCATTTCCGTTCACCGTCATCGACACTGTCAAACTCTGGCTGCTATCAGGCGAGGTCGGTGAAGTAATTACCTTGACTGTTGATGGCAGAGTAGCCGCGCCGACTATGGTGACCGTGATCGTGCCTGTCGCGCCGGAGAAGGTGGAACTGCCGCTATAAGTCGCGGACAAAGTATCGGAGCCCACGGCCAGCGTGTTGGCAGGAATCGTGAAGGTGGCTGTGCCGGCGCTCGAAAGCGTGACTGCAGTCGAACTGTAACTGCCACTGGCAAGCGTTACGGTTCCGGTAGGGGTGGTCGAACCAAGCGGTCCGCTTACCGTGACGGTGACGCTCAGCGTGTTGGCCACATTGTTGCTGGCGGGTTCTGGGGTTACTGCGACGGTAGGAGTCACGGCCGAGACCGTCACCGTAGCCGTGGTGGTCGCCGAGGCATAGGTGCTGTCGCCGTTATACGTGACGGTTAGCGTGTCAGCGCCGACGGCCAGGCTGTTGGCTGGAATAGTGATGGTCGCACTGCCGCCGGACAAGGTCCCGCTGAGGGTAGCACCGCCGCCCGTCACTGCGAGCGAGCCAGTAGGCGTGCCGCTGGACCCAGTCACGGTGACAGTCAGGGTGAGAGCCGTGTTGGCGGAGATCGTCGAAGCGGAGGGCGTCGCCGTCAACGTGGCGGGCGCTGTACCTGCCTCGGAGATCCACGCATTAACCACATTTGCCACATTCATCGATCCGAGACCCGTGGCGAGGTCAAAACCGGCGCTAGCGTTATAGGCGGGCGTAGTACCGGAGCTGACCAACGTGCCAACCGAGCCTGAGTCAACTGAATTGATCGCCGTGCAGTTGGGGGAGACAATGCCTTGGTACTCCGCACCGGTGTCTCCGCCGACCGGTGCGCCCAGGTCGCAAGGCATGGTGTTGGTGCCTTGGTCGATGTCATTGAAGTAGCAGGAGGTATTGCTGGACTTAACGCTTTCCGAGCTGCACGCCCCATTAGCCGAATAACTTTGTTTGGCGGCCAACTGGTAGAGCTGCCGGTTGGGAAGGCCCTGAGGTGCGCCGGCTTTTTGGTTAATCAGCGCCATCACGCCCGCCATCTCCGGCGTGCCTACCGATGTTCCGCCCACCTCCTGGGCCGTGTTCTCCACCGTGTTGCTATCGGAGCAAGATCCTAGCGCCGAAACGCAGATCAGGGTTGCGCTATTGAGAGAGCCGTTGCCCGCAAAGAAACTCAGATCGGGAATATCGCGCACTCCATCGTTCGGAATGCCGGTAACGCCGGTTTGCCATTGCGGCTTTTGCCATCCGTCGTTGGTAAGGGAGACAGAACCATTGGCGGTGGTGACCGTCGTGGAGCTGGTTGAACAAGTTCCGATGGTGTCGGAAGAGGTGCTATTGACCACGCAACTGCTGGCTCCGCCGCTGCCGCCGATTGTATCGACGAAGGGACTAAGGTCAAGTCCATAATTGCTGTCGATTGTTGCCCAGTTATTCTCAACGAAATTGCAAGATTCCTCGGGGGTGGTGGGCGTAGCTGCGCCAGTGTTTTGGGAAACCAGCGGCGCAATGCTCGCTATAAACGCGAATAGAATCGGATTCTCGCAGGTATCGTTCCAGGGAATCTCCGGTATATACCCTGCGGCGCTTTGGCCATTCGCAGCGTTGGAAGTATTCCAATAGGCGGGCGATGCCTGGCTTGTGCTTGAAGTGGCGCACCCGGCAATCGCCGTCCCTCCGGAATTGTAGACGGGTTTGCACCACGCGAGATCAGTGCCGCCCACCGCGGTATCCCATGGCGTAGACGCTATACCACTCACCGAGAGCCCGTACTGAGCGGGATATGGATTTCCGACCGCATCCCCCCCGTCGTCGCAAGTGGGCGACCCGGAATCGCCCGTGGCCGCAAAGACTGAGATGCCCTCTGCCGCGGCAGTCTGCCACAGCGAATAGTACGAAGCATTGCCGGAAGTGCCCTCATACAATTCGCACAGGCCGTAGCTCAAGCTGAGGATGTGCGACTCGTACACGGGTGACGACGAATTGTCGATGTTCTCGATAATGTACTCGGCCCCTTGGTAAATAGGGTCGTTGGTTGGAGCCGTCTGGCTGTTGTAGCCATCGGTGACGAGGACGATCTGTGCGCCGGTGGCTACTCCTCCGGACACTTCCACATCGAGCGAATTCTCCTCAAGATCGCCGAGTCCGCACACGGCATTCGCTGCGGTGCTGGCGCATATTCCCGGATCATAGCCGTTCGCGCCTTTGACTTCTTCCGGGGCCAAGCCTATTGGCAGTCCGAAGGCACTGCGATAGTTGGATACGTCAGAGAGTTCGATGTCGCTGGTGCCAACGATTGCGATCGTCTGCCCGGTTCCAGTGACCCCTGCAGTCCACAACGGCTGCACGTTATAAATGGTCGCGAAATCGTAGGGTGTCACATCTTCTTCGAGATAGGCCAAGCTGTTTGACGAGGGGGGTGAATTGATGCCGAATGCAGGACGGGGGCCTATGGGCATAGCCGACTTGGCGAGAGCGCTTTGCGTGGAGCTTGTGCCTGGTGCACTTGCTACGGGTCGCCATTTGCCCGTCGCCGCATCGCGCTGCACCTTGGCGCCCAACTTGTGGAGTGGGTGAGGGTGGAAGTCGTGCAACTGTTTCACGCCCACCACCACCGGCGCAAGAGCCGCGGGAATCTGTGGGTTGGTCATGTTCGCGATGTGCGGAACGCCATGCACAAAAAGATTGTGAATCGAGGTGTGGAAGGCGCTCTCCACTTGGCCGGCGGTACCGCTGAAGCTGATCGACATCCGGTCTTTGGCGATGTGCGTGACTGAGAACCCCTGACTCGTTAACCAGCCCGTGATGGCGCTTATATCCGCCTGCGCGGGCCCGAACCGCTGGCCGACATTATCCGGCGTGAGCCATTGATGGTAATTCGGTGAGCCAGGGTCGTACTCGCTTTCAACGAAGGCGTCGAAGGCGGCCTGCTGCTCCGGGCTGCGGCTCAGCACCAGGACCAGGTCGCTCATGGGAAGATCGGCGCGCACCGGGCCGCGGTCGTTCTTGGCATTGGCGGCGGGGTGTACGTTGCCTTTGAGAGTCACCAACTGGTCTTCATCGATGGGGCCCGCGATGCGGACTTGCGGCCTGGCTTGCTGCGCGAGGGAGGTGAAAGGGACGAACAGTGCCGCGGCGAGCACACAGAGAGGGAGGGTTCGCAGATTTGCCATGATGGAGTCCTGGACCTCTACCTTCGGAGAAACCCCCGAAGGGGAAAAAAGTTGTAACCGTCGAAAAACAGTGAGAGTGCGTTCACGGCGTTTGAGGAAACAGCGTGAGGCTTCGGCTCCAGTACACGGCCACGGCTTTGCTGCCGGTGGCGCCGAGCTTGCATCACGGCTTGGCTCCTACGCTGAATCCTAGAGCAGTTTCGATTCACTTGGTTGACGTCTCTCGCATCTTAAACGGTGGCCTTCTCTCGAGGAAAGGGCCACTTGGCGTTCCACTTTCTGTAAGCACCCGAATCGAAGCCGCTGTCATCGCAAGCACCCACACGCGTCCCGCAGAAAAGCTTGACAGCTCGAAGAACCGCGACCGGTAATCACTCCATCGGGCCGGTTCGACCGGGTCTGTTCGACGGCTCGCGCCGGCGAGCAAAGCGCGCTCAGATTTCTTGCCGCACCTTCGCGCACTACTCAAAAAAGGAAAATCAAAGCAGGACAACGGGGGAAAGAAGAATGGGTTGCGAAGAAGTTGCTGGTACTAACCTTAACGGCTTAGACGGAGAATGTCCGGGAAGGTTGACCTTAGAGCGCAAACGAGCCCGAGGCCGCAGCTTCGCCGCATGATCCGCGGCTGTTTTTCGCCTTCCAATTTCACCACGTAAAAGCTGTTTTGCGAACCCGCTATTGCAATAGACAATTGATTTCTTATCATATATTATTCGACTTCTTGCTTGATCTCCGCCTGAATGGTTTCCAGCGATGCGCGCTTCACTCTTCATCACTTGCTACAACGACACGCTGTTCCCGGAGACGGGGCGGGCGGTGGTGACTTTGCTGGAGAGATTAGGCATCGAGATCGACTTTAATCCCCGGCAGACCTGCTGCGGCCAGATGCATGGGAATACCGGTTTTCGCGGCGAAGCGTTCTCGCTGGCCAAGCGGTTTGTGCGGCAGTATGCGAGCGCCGAGACGGTCGTGATTCCATCTTCCTCGTGCGTGGCCATGATCAGGGAGCAGTACCCGGCGTTGTTTGAAGAGCTTGGCAGCGCCGCGCTGCGCGCCGAGCTGGCGGCGCTGCTGCCGCGCGTGTATGAGCTGAGCGAGTTCCTGGTGGACCGGGTGGGCGTGGAGGATGTGGGCGCCTATTTTCCGCATCGCGTGACCTATCACGCGAGTTGCCACGGCCTGCGCGCGTTGCACTTGGGCGATCAGCCGGGACGGCTGCTGGCGAAGGTGCGCGGCCTCGATTGGGTGCGGCTGGAGAACCTCGACCGCTGCTGCGGGTTCGGCGGCACGTTCGCGGTGAAGAACGGGGACGTCTCCTCGGCGATGCTCGCGGCTAAGCTGCAGGACGTGGTGAGCACGGGGGCTGAGTTTTGCACGGCGCTCGACAACAGCTGCCTGATGCACCTGGGCGGGGCATTGCACCGCCAGTATGCGGGCATGAGGACGATTCACATGGCGGAGATTCTAGCCAGCACGGAAGCGGCGCCGGCGGAGGCGCTGGCGTGAACCAGGCGGCTTACCATCCGGTGCTCGATCCGGCCGTGGCGCCGCCGTTCCCGGAGGCAGCGCTGCCGGTGCTGCGCAATCCGCAATTGCGCAAGAACGTGGCCCACGCCATCGACGTGATCCAGGCGAAGCGCGGCCGACTGGTGGAGGAAAAGGCGGACTGGCAGGAGCTGCGCACGGCAGCCGCGGCCATTCGCGCGCACGCTCTCGCCAATCTGGGCGCATATCTCGAGGAGTTTGAGGCGCGCTGCACCGCGGCGGGCGGAGTGGTGCACTGGGCGTCCGACGCTGCTGAGGCGCGGCAGATCATTCTTCAACTGCT
>DASXFB010000116.1:0-11727 GCA_036489815.1 Occallatibacter sp.
TTCTTTCGTCAAGATGGTCATGATCTTGCTCCTGGCTTTTGCCACTTCAAGCGCGCTCGTCTACTCCGCTATCACCCAGAACTGGTTTGGCATCGATGGCTTCCTGCGGTAAGCGCGGCTTCAGTCGCAGATGAGGGCTGCTTCAGGAAATGCGTCCGTTCCTTCTTCACACGTCGCCTCCACGCCGGCTTCATTCCCGCATAGATCGCCTGCCGATGTGAAGAAGCGTTCCACCTCCGCCAGCACCGCATCTCCCGTGCGCGCCTGGTAGATGGCCGCCCGCAGTTTAGCGCCTCCCGGGACTCCGTGCGTGAACCAGGTGGCAAACTGCTTCATCTTGCCTGTCCCATCGCCCACGCGCGCGTCACTCGCGCCCGCTTCGGCCAGCAGCATCTCGAAATAGGCGCGAATCATCCGGTACCGGTCCTCGACACCCGGCACATCATAGCGTCCCGTCGCGGTGTATTGCGCGATCTGGCGAAAGATCCACGGATTAGCCGGTGCGGCGCGGCCGATCATCACCGCATCGCAGCCGGTCTCAGCCACCATGGCCGCGGCGTCCTCCGGTGTGCGGATATCGCCATTGCCGATCACCGGAATCCGCACCGCCTGCTTCACGGCCGCGATCCACTGCCACTGCGCCTGCCCGCTATAACCCTGCTCGCGCGTGCGGGCGTGCAGCGCCACGGCGCACAGCCCTTCGCTCTCCGCCATCCGGGCCAACTCCACGCACACAATCTGCTCGTCGTTCCAGCCCGTCCGGAACTTCACGGTGAAGGGAATCGAGACTGCCTTCCGCACCGCGCGAAAGATCGCGCCGATCTTCGGCAGATCGCGCAACAGCCCGGACCCGCCATTGCAGCCCACGACGCGTTTCGCCGGGCAGCCTAGGTTCAAGTCCACCGTGTCAAAGCCCGTCTGTTCCACAATTCGCGCCGCTTCCGCCAGCGTCTCCGGGTTCGATCCGAAAAGTTGCGCGCCGATCGGATGCTCGTCGTCATAAAACGTCAGATACCGCGCTCGCTTTGACTCCCGCATCCGCGCCAATCCATCGGCGGAAGTAAACTCGGTCATCAGCAACCCGCACCCCGACTGAGCATTGCTCACCGCCGCTTCAATCTGAGATTCGCCGACGCTCCCCAGTCCCCCGGGCCCCGCTCCTGAGCTCTGGGAGAGCACAGCACCCGTTCCACCGGCCGTAAACAAGCTGGCATGCCGAATGAATCGCCGGAAGACCGTATCGGTAACCCCGGCCATCGGCGCCAGCACCGTCGCCGGCCGCACCGCAACCGGCCCGATGCGCATCTCAGCCGGAACCCGCGTCTCCGCGGGCATCGCATGCTCCACCGGGTTGTCCCAGTTCTTCTTCACGGTAAATCCCCGTCGAGGCATCGATGACCCACCTGAGCTCTTCCTTCAATTTCGGTTGGCCGGAATCCCACATCCTTCCGGCGCTCCGTGCGGCAAAGCACCAACCGGGCTCCGCCCGGCGTGAAAATCGCCCGAACGAACATGGGCCTCCGCCGCAGCGGAGGCCCATCCACACAACCAGACCCGCGGCCGCCTTACTTGGCAGCCGGCTCGCCGGCCTTGGCATACTTGCGCCGGAACCGTTCGACGCGTCCCGCCGTATCCACCAGCCGCTGTTTGCCGGTAAAGAACGGGTGGCAAACCGAGCAGATTTCCACGTGAATGTCGCCCTTGTGGGTCGAGCGAGTTTCAAAATTGTTTCCGCAGGCGCACAGCACGCGCACCGCGGCATAATTTGGATGAATCTTTTCCTTCGGCATTGCTCCAGCCAGACCTTTCCTCTCGTTCTCTGTCCTTATTGTAGGGACATTTGCCCTGTTTCGCAATGGACCCAATGGCGCGGCCCCGCCCTTAACGCGCGGCGGCTATCTTCTTCCCGGCTCCTCTTTTTCGACCTCCTGCTCTTCCAGAACTCCCGCCCGATCAGGTAGATCCAGAGCGAGCGAGCCGCCTATCGCGGTGAAGGCCAGCCACAGACGCAGGCGCCCATCGGCAGGCCTAGCCCGTTCATCCGGTTTCTAATGGCCCCCAGCCTGTCTCAGCGCCGCCTCGATCCCTGCTTCCGCCAGCGGCGTCATCACCGCAAATCCGGCGGGAAGCGGGTGCACGCCGTCCCGGCTCAGGTTGGGCGGCAGGCCGCCGCGGGCGTCCTTCATGGCCGAGTAAAAATCCACATAAACGTAACCCTTGCGCGCGGCATACGCCTTGATCCATTCGTTCAACGCGGCAATCTTGGGGGCCGGCTCCTGTCCGGGATTCCACCAGAAATCGACAGACGGCAGCACTGAGCACAGCACCACCCGAATCCCGTTCGCCGTCGCCAGGTCGGCGATCGAGGCCAGATTATCCTCGCTCTGCTTCGGCGTCATGGGGCCCGTATTGCCGGCGATATCGTTCGTCCCGGCCAGAACGACCACCACCTTCGCCTGCAGATCGATCACATCCTGGCGAAACCGCACCAGCATCTGGGGCGAAGTCTCTCCACTGATGCCGCGATTGATGTACGGCTTGCCCGGGAACGAATTTCCTAGCTTCCATCCCTCCGTGATCGAATCGCCCAGGAAGACCACCCGGTCTTCGCCGGCCGCTGGCGGCCCGAGCGCAGCGTCCGCCTCTTTGAAGTGCGTCAGGTCGCCGAAGTCCACCATCAGCTGATGATCGTGCTTCGTCCAGTAATCGCCCGTGTGCGGCCGCGCTGGACTGGCGGGGTTCGCCGGCGCAGGCTGCGGCGCCGTCGCACTCTTGCCTTCATTCTGCGCTAAAATCCCGACCGGAGTGACCGACCCCGCCAGGATCGCCACAAGCCCCAAAATTGCACCTTGACTCAGTTGACTCATTCGATTCGCCATCATCTCCCCTTTGCGGAACCGCCCTGCGGCCAAAAACACTTGCCATTCCGAAACCGATTGTAGGCAATCCCCCGCGGTCCGGTCACCCTGAATCGGCGAACGGGACTCTCATCCCCCTTTTTCCACATCGCCGCGCCGTTTGCGCACCCGGCCGGGCAAAGGCCGATAGGCTAGGCTTGAATTCGAGATGAGTGATTGCCCAATCTGCGAGGGTATCGGACTGGTCCGGGTGGTGAACGCCGCCGGGAACTGGGTTTCACGCCCCTGCGAGTGCCAGGAGATGGAACGCTATCAACGGCGCCTGGAAGCAGCGCACATTCCTGAACGGTATCGGCATTGCTCGCTCGATACCTACGAGACTGCGTTCAAGGGAGCCAATCCCTCTCTCGCCATGGCGCTCATGAAGGCCCGCAAGTTCACCGAAGCCTATCCAGTGGATACCGGCGGAAACGGCCTGCTCTTCGTGGGAACAGCCGGGCTCGGCAAGACCCATCTGGCCGTCGGCGTGTTGCAGCGGCTCGTGCAGGAGCGCGGCGTCCGAGGGCTCTTCTGCGACTACCGCGAGCTGCTCAAGAACATCCAGAACAGCTACAACCCGCAGGTCAACACCACCGAGCTCGAACTCCTCAGGCCGGTCTTTGCCGCCGAGGTCCTGGTCCTCGATGACCTGGGAGCCCAGCGGCCCAATGAATGGGTCTCCGACACCATCGCGCTCATTCTCAACACCCGCTACAACGACAAGCAGACCACGATCATCACCACCAACTGGTCCGATCAGCCCGCCGGAGCCGGTTTCCGCGTGGATAAAGACGGCGCCAAACCGGCCAAAGCCGAGGAGACGCTGGGCGACCGCATCGGCGATCGCATGCGCTCGCGGCTCGCCGAGATGTGCGTCCGCATCGAAATGGCCGGCGAAGACTTCCGCCAGACCGTGAAGCGCGCCCGATTCGGCTGATTCTCAAAAATTCCTAATTGCCTTCGCGCAGCCCACGTCCCTCCTGCAACTTCGGTTCGCTTCGGGGTTCATGCAGATATCTTCGGAACCGCGGCCCGTCGTGTTCCAGTTCGCTACAATTCTTAGGAATCGGCTCATGCGCAAAATACTCGAAATGGTCAGTCTGGCCGGGCTCATCGTCCTCTTTGCCGTTACGGCCCTCGCCCTCTACGGACCCAACCGCCTGCCCGCTCGCATCCCGGCGCACTTTAATCTCGCGGGCCGGCCGGACGCCTGGAGCTCGCCGCGCATGTTGCTGCTCCTGCCTGCTGTGGCCGCGGTGATCTATCTGCTTATGACCTGGGTGGCGCGCCATCCCTCCGCATTCAACTTTCCCGTTCGCGTGACGCGGCACAACCGGCGTCGGCTCGAAGATCTGGCACTGGCCATGATCGCCTGGCTCAAAGCCGAAGTGGTCTGTTTCTTTGCGTGGATTCAGTGCAGCGCGATTCGTGCCGCCCGCCATCCGGGCCAGGGTTTTTCCGCGCTCCTGATGCCTTTTCTTCTGGCGGCTGTATTCGCCACCATCATCGGCCACGTCGCCGCGATGTTCAGCGCGGCGCGGTCATAGCCTCAGAACGCCCACAGGCTGGCCAGCAGAAAGAGCATGGCCGCCACCGTCATGCATTGATACACGCGGTCGGCGGCTCGGCTCGAGCCATGAAAGTCGTCTGCTCGATTCGCCGCAAGCGCGGAAGGGTTATGAGAGGAAGTTTGCATCTTGGGCCGCCTTTCCGTAGCTCCCAATGAAATAAAGCAGAACCAGAAACGCTGTACCCCATGGCACGCCCCATATTGGCTTTTCCCTCAAGAAAGCCATCTCGCAGGCTCTTGGGCCAGGGTACGGGAATTTCGGTCGTGCTCTCGATACGCGTGGTCTGCGCGATGCGCGGGATTCCGAATCCCTTGCGCTTTAGACGCTCGCCGTTTCGATGAGATGCATGGAATATTGAGAGTCAGCCGGCTTTCATGCTCCGGGGAATACAATCCGTCACATTCCTGCGTGGGCACTCACGCACGGTGTCACCCGCCGGATGGGCGAAACTTCGCCAACGCTCGTGTACAATTCCGCTCGTGAGTACCGGTCCTCAACTCGTTCGTCCACCCGCTCCGGCCGAGCGCAACTGGCTTCCGATGGCGATTGCGGCCGCGGTCCTTCTGGCCATTGCCGGAGGCCTATTTCTGTATTTCGGACACGGCAAGAGCGCGCCTCAGGCCACGCCGATCTCGGCCCAGGCCGATCCCTACGGCGCCAACCTCGCGATCACCCATCTGGCCATGAGTGAGTCCTCCAACCTGGCCGGCGGTAAGGTGACCTATCTCGACGGCCACATCGCGAACAAGGGCGGCCATACCGTCACCGGCATGACCGTCCAGATCCTGTTTCGCAACGATGCCCATGAGGTCGCGCAGAATGAGACCCAGCCGCTCATGCTCATCCGGACCCGCGACCCGTATGTGGACCTCGAGCCCGTATCCGCGGCCCCGCTCAAGCCGGGCGACGAACGGGATTTCCGTCTCATCTTCGATACGGTCGCCGACAGTTGGGATGGCGCCTATCCCCAGATCCGCATCATCCACGTCGACTCGCATCAGGACGCGGCTCTCAACTCGTCCTTCGGCGTGCCGCTAAAACTGACTCGCCGCTACAACTGAAGCGTCGCTACAACCCAAATAATGCGAAAGCCGCCTCCGCTAATCTCAATGTTTACAGGGTAGAAACTACGTTTCCCGGCAAAAATTACACGATCCGTGCAGCCTGCACACGTGGGTAAGCCTCTGATCGGATTCCGGCGCCATCCTGTAAACCACGGCATATCTGCGCCTTGCGGAGTCACCGCGCAGTGGCGCGCGTTTGGCATCCTCATTGCTCTATGTAAGGCGGGCAGCACTAACGCTCATCTCGCGGACCACTTGGTCAAGTCCGCGTTTCACAGGGGAAAAAATACAATGAAAATCAATCCCAAAGGTTTTGGTTCCTTTCCGCGCCATTGTGCCGGTATTGTCCTTGCTTCTGCTATTTGTATCCCTGTCAGTGCGCAGCAAGCGCAACCGGCAGGTGACTCCCAGAGCACTCCTCCCGCGGCCGCGCAGCAACAGCCCTCCCCCGAGGCATCATCCTCGCTTAACGCGCCAAAGGAGGGGTTCTGGGGCCATATGAACCCCTTTGCACGGAAAAAGTGGGTTCAGAAGCGCCTCGATCCCATCAATGACCGGCTAACGGAACTCGATCAAGTGAATGCCAAGAACGCCCGGGACATCAAGGACGTTGACGCCCGTGCCCAGGCCGGCATTCAGCAGGCCCAATCCTCCGCCGACAAGGCCAACCAGGCGGCCATGGCGGCCAACACTGAAGCGCAGGGCGCCAACAGCACGGCGCAGCAGGCTTCCGGCCACGTCGATCAGCTGAATACAACCGTCAACGGAATCGATCAGTATCATTCGATTACCGATCTGGATGTCGCCTTCCGTCCCGGCACCTCGGTGCTGACGGCGGACTCCCGTCAAAAGCTCGATCAACTCGCAGCCGGGCTGACCGGCCGCAATGGCTACCTCCTCGAGATGGAAGCGCACTCCCCAGGCTCGGGCAGCATCGGCATCCAGCACTCCGAACGCCTCGCCGACGCGGTCAAGCGCTATCTCGTAACCGAACATCAGATTCCCGTCTACCGTCTTCACTCTGTTGCCCTTGGCAACGCACAGGAGTCAACTCCTGGCGATGAGAATGCCAAGCCTATGCGTGTCAGAAGCAGCAGCGTGCACCTGCGGTTGATGGAAAACAGTTTGGCGGCCCAAGCTTCAGCGTCTCCCCAAAGCGCTGCTGCTTCGACCGGCGCGGAACGGCCGTAAGTTTTCGGCCATCCTCCCCCGAGGCTCCGTTCCCGCGCCCAACGGCCACCCCGCCGTCGGCCGCCAACCAAGCTCTCGCAACGCGAGAGAACCAAGGCAACTTGGCCCCCGTCAAACACGGGGGCCGTTTTTTGCCCGATTGGCTGTTCCCTGATTGACTGGTCTTGTCCCAACTGCGGTGATTGAGCTCACAGGTACTGAGGCAAAAGATCTGGCATCCTGAGCAGGCATACTGAATGTGTTTCGAAGCCTTCACCCGGCCGGCGCGGTGCACGTTTCTGGGACAGGTCTATGCGCAAGCGGAAGATTCGCCGCCAGCGAATGCAATTTTTTTCGAACGTTCAACCGGAAACAGCCGATAGTAAGGAAAGCAGATAGCCAGCAAGCCAGGTAAGCAAACCGGTACTGCCTATAGGGCGGCGCCGCGAAGGGAAATTAAGCAGTGGCAGCATCGCACTCTTATCTTCGATACGTCGAGTCGTCCTCAAAGGACCGGACGCCCGCGCCGCAACCGAATCAACCTGAGGGGATTCGCTTCGTCCTCGGCATCCATCGTTTCTGGCTGAAGCTGTCTTGCCCATCGCATCAATGGAATTGGCCCCGGCCCATCCAGGGCGATAAGCCCAGCGGGTTTGACGCGCATCAGACCTGCTTCAAGTGCATGACGGAGCGCTTCTACAACACCCGCACCCTTCAGGCGGGGCCGCTCTATCGTACGCGGGTCTCCGGTACCGAAGAGCAGTCCGCCCGCGATTTCACCGCGCGCGGCAGCTCTGGTGAGGCGAAATTTCCCGGAACCCTCGGAAGAGGCATCCTGCGGTTGGGGAAAGCCCTGCGCGGCTGAAGCGCTGAACGAATCCTTCAAGCAAAGCCTGATCGGCAGTCCTTCCAAAGCCCTGACCGGCCGTTCTTCGCTCACTGAACACACTCGCTAGTGTCCTGTTTCTAAAGTTCGGATCAAAACTGCTCTGTCATCCTGAGCGTAGTTTGGCGCGCATTTTGCGGCAAACGGAGTCGAAGAACCTGCGGTTCGGGATATTGGCTTATGATACGAACTTCGGAAACACCACGCTCGGCAATCCCCAAAGACCCCGGATTCGGTGGGCGGCCTGCGTCGCTGAATCGCCCGCGGTCCCTCCGGAAGAGCCGGAGGTGGTTCTTCCTCAACCTGAGGTGAAAGCAGTCTGCCGTCACCTCTCAGCCGACCGCCACTGCCGCACGAGGTCGTCGGCCGCACCCGTCCATTCCGGAAACCGGAACTCGAACCCCGCATCCAGCAGCTTGCCCGGAATCACGCGCCGGCTCTTGAGCACCAACTCCGGCTCGGTGCGCAGAATGAACGCGCCCAGCTCGATCAGCGGCGCCGGCGCCCAGATCCCGTTCGGCATATCCCAGGCCTCGCGCAGCGCCGCCATGAACTCGCGATTCGGCAGCGGCTCCGGCGCGGCCAGGTTCACCGGACCCTCCATCTCTTCGTGCTCGATCAAAAACTCCACCGCGCGCGCGTAGTCCGTCTCGTGGATCCACGAGACATACTGCCGTCCGTTGCCTTGTGTTCCCCCCAACCCGAACCGCACCAGGTTCGAGAGCACGGCAAAGGTGTTGCCGGGCACGGGGCTGAACACTAGCGAGGTACGGAGCGCGATCTTGCGCGTGAGAGGCGTGGGCGCATTGAAGAGAGCCGCCTCCCAGTCCTTCGCCAGGCCGACGGTCCAATTCCATTTTTCCGGAGCCCGCCGCCGCGCGGAGATCATCTCGCCCCCGCCGATTGCGCCCGTCCTCTCGTCCATCTCCGTATCGAGAGCGTGCCGGTAGATAGTCGCCGTCGACGCATTCATCCATACCCGTGGCGGATCAATGAGCCCGGCTATGACCTGGCTCAGCAGCTGCGTCGGGCCCACGCGCGAGTCGTACAGCTCCCGCCGGTTGCGTTCCGTGTAGCGGCAGTTGATGCTACGGCCTGAAAGATGCACGCACACGTCGGCGCCTTCGAGCGTCTCCACCCACCGGCCCACGTGCACTCCATCCCAGTGCACCGTCTGCCAGGGCGCGGTGTACGGGCTGCGGGTCAGCACCGTCACATGATCGCCGCGCTCTTGAAAGAACTGCGCCAGCATGCGCCCCACCTGGCCGCTGCCGCCAGGCATCACGATACGCAGCGCTCGGCCGTTCATCGGGTCACGCCTTCCCGTAGATCGCCTTCAACTCGCATGTCGCAGAAAGGGAATTGCTCTATCGTCCTGGGGGAAATGGATAGCCGCCGGCCATGTAACGCCGGCGCCGGAAAGAGCGCAATTCGCGGGCAATCAGCATCACCACCAGAAGGATCACGATCAGCGGCAGCGACAGAAACAGTCCCGGAATGCCCACCCGGTTGCCGCGCACCCGCACCGACGAGGGCGCGCGCACGTCGCCGAACAGGCAGATCATATCCCGGCCCACTGACACCTCGTCGCCCAGCCGGACGCTGCCGAAGATCGCCACCAGGTCGCCGCCGATCGACGAGTGGCCGGCGGCGGAGACGTGGCCGAAGAAGCTGACCACGTCGTGGTGCGCGTCGCCATCGAGACTGACATTGCCGAAGAAAACAACAATATCGCCCATCGCGTTGCCGTCCAGATGCACGCTGCAGAAGAAGCAGACGGCGTCATGAACCGGTGTATCCGTGGTGACGGTAATGTTGTGGAAGAACTGCACTGCATCCTGCTCGGCGCGCGCGGGCACAGCGGCAGCCGCAAGTGCGGCAGCGAGCAGGCCAAGCCCGAGCATGGGTCGAATCCCCCGCATCAACACCACTATACGCGCACGCCTGCCTCAGGGTTCCCGCCGAATCTGGAACTCGAAACGCATGGCCAGCTGAATCCGCCGAGGCGGCGCAATCGAAGCTACCTCGCCCAACTCGGGCTATGTCTCCACCGTGTCTACGCCGGAGCCAATTGCCGCCGCGACCTCGGAGACCGGCATCCTTCTCTTCGTGAAGGATTCAAGGTTGCAAGCTGATCCTCGCAGGACTGAGCGCCTCCATCCAATCCGCCGCCGTATCCACCACCACGTCCGCCCGGGTTTCATCGAGCGTCTGCGGTCCGAACCCGAAGGCGCATCCCACGGCCCAAGCTCCCGCATTGCGCGCTGTCTGCACGTCCACCTGGCTGTCGCCGATCATCGCCGTCTCTTCCGGCAGCGCGCCCGCCTCTTCCATCAGCTTGCGCAGTCCCATCGGATCGGGCTTCTTCGCCGCAAAGCTGTCGCCGCCGTAGATCTGCGGAAAATAGCTTGCCAGCCCCAGCCCTTCACAGATGCCGCGTGCCGGCCGCACCGGCTTATTGGTCAGCACGGCCATCGTCCGCCGGGTGCCTCCGGGCGCTTCGTGCAGCTCATGCAGAGCCTTCAACGTTTCGAGCACGCCCTCATAGGCGTAGGTGAAATCCAGCTTGTGCTCGCGGTAATACTTCAGGAAAAACGCATACGCCTCCGCCAGCAACTGGTCGTCTACCGCGTCCGGCCTCAGATTGCTCGCCAGGGCGAGCGAACGGCGCATCAACATGGGCGCGCCGTTGCCCACAAAGCTCGCAATCGCCGGATCGAGCAGCGGCTCGTGCCCAAATTCCTTCAACGTCTCATTCACGCTGTTGCACAGATCCTGCGCCGAGTCGATCAACGTGCCGTCAAGATCGAAGACCAGCAGCTTGAGCCGCTCCACAGGAATAGGACGGAAGACCCGAATCATGTTTCTAGTGTAATAGGCCCTCGGCGCCCCGAAGAGAGGCGCCATCGCCACTGGATTCGGCCTTCATCTCAGTGAATTCGGATCGAGCCCGAGCCGGTTTCGGCCCTCACCAACGGTCCGCCTCCGCCGATCTTGGCCGATAAATGGTGCTTTTCCGAGCTGGTCTGCTCCATCATCTCGCGGTCGCAGTCGATGCGGCCCGATCCAGTCGAGGCATCCAGCTCCAAGGGCGCGCCGTTTGTCCACAGCTCGATGCTTCCTGATCCCGTGTCAAGCCGCCACGGTCCGGTGGGCGTCCCGGCCGCCTTGATGCCGCCCGAACCGGTATGCGCGCGGAGAGCCCCATGCAGGCTGCGCAGTTCAATCGATCCCGAGCCGGTCTCCGCTCTCACATCGCCATCTCCCGTCTGTTCGGCGTAAATGCTGCCCGAGCCGGTCTCGACGGAAAACCCTCCCTGCAGCCCGGTGGCATGAATACCGCCCGATCCCGTGTTCAGCTTCGCGTTCGCGCCCACACCGTCGTCCGTCACACTGCCGGAGCCGGTTGCCGCATCCAGAAATGCGTTTGCCGGCGCCTGGATCTCGTAATCGATGCTGATGTTGTGCAGGTTCTGATGCCGCTCCCCAATCCGCACGATGTTGCCCGTCTGCTCTATCGGGGGGTGCGTCGCAATCTCTCGCACGTCGGCGTCATTCGCGCCCCAACTCGAGTGCACGTGTCCAAAGATGTGAATGCGCCCGTTATCGCTCGGCGTCAGATGAATCGATCCGGAGCCCGTGGCCACCGTCAACTCCGCGCGCCCGCTCACCGCCAGATCGCGTTCGAAAGTTGCTTCCTCGGCCGCGGCCGCCATCGCAAAGGCTCCCAGTCCCAGGAAAAGAGCCAGGGCCGCTGTCCTACGCGCCACATGCTTCATCATCGTCCCTCATTTCTTTGCGTTCCGGAATTCTCGGTTCCCAGAGGAGACTGCTCACTCGGGCACCCTTGGCGAGAACCACAGAATCGCCTGCGTGATCATTCAGCACTCCGGAGGCCAAAGCCGTTTCAGGTGAGAGTTCTTTCCCCTCAAGCCCGAAACGCGCAGAAGGCGCGCCTCGCCCGCGGCCGGGTTGTCCATTTTCGAACAAGACTGTTCACCGCCGAACAAAGACTCGACACCGACTCGACACCGACTCGACACCCACTCGACGACCACCCACTAACCGTCCAACAAGCGCCGGACAATCACCGGACAATCACCGGGCGAGCACCGGGCGAGCGCCGGGCTGTCGAAGAC
>DASXFB010000110.1:0-2009 GCA_036489815.1 Occallatibacter sp.
AAGGATCTTGCTCCAGAGGGCCACACGAAGGCCGAGCATGTGCGGCCCGAGTATGTCGTTGCGGCCAAGGGCACGCTGCGCAAGCGTGACGCCAACGCGATCAATCCAAAGATGCCGACCGGCGAAGTCGAGCTGGTGGCGAATGAGCTGCTGGTGCTGAACGACTCGCGCGTGCCGCCTTTTTCACCCGCCGATGAGGCGATTGCGAACGAAGAGGTGCGGCTGCAGTATCGCTATCTCGATCTGCGACGCCCGGAGATGCAGGCCAACTTCGCACTGCGTCATCGCGTCGCGCTAGCCATTCGCAATTACCTCGCAGCGGAGGGATTTCTCGAGATTGAGACGCCCTTCATGACGCGATCGACGCCCGAGGGCGCGCGCGATTATCTCGTGCCCAGCCGCGTGCATCCCGCGCACTTCTACGCGCTGCCGCAGTCGCCGCAGTTGTTCAAACAGATTCTGATGATCTCCGGCTTCGACCGCTACTTTCAGATCGTGCGCTGCTTTCGCGACGAGGACCTGCGCGCCGATCTCCAGCCGGAGTTCACCCAGATCGATCTGGAGATGACCTTTCCGCAGCAGGAGACGATCTTTGCCGTGGTCGAAGGTTTCCTGAAGGCTGCATTCCACGAGGCCGGCGTCGAGCTCACCGGCGCCTTCCCGCGCATGACGTTCGACGAAGCGATCCGCCTCTACGGCATCGACAAGCCAGACATGCGGTTGCCAGCTATGGCCGATGTGCGCAGCGCCGTGAGCGCGCAGACCGCGTCAACGCTCAAGACGACCGCGGCATTGCCGGTGATTGCAGTGCGCATCCCGAATGTCGGCGAGCTCTCACGTAAGGAGCGCGATGAGCTGCGTCTTCTGTATCCGCAGAAATTGCAGATGCAGAAGATCAAGGTGTCAGACGACTTCAAGCGGCTGGAAAAGTCTTTTCCAGAAGATATGGCGAAGGTCCGCGCCGCTGTCGGCGCCGCGGATGGCGATCTTGTCGTGCTCGTCGTCGCAGATGGCGAGGATGTGCCGGAGCAGAAGACGATCGGCAAGCGGCTGCCGCCGCGTGACCGCCAGATCTTCGAGGCGGCAGGCCTGGTGCGGCTGGCGCTGGCGCAGCAGTTTGCCTCACGCCATCGCGCTTTCGAGAAGCAAGGAAATGCGGAAGACTACAAATTTCTGTGGGTCACGGATTTTCCAATGTTCGAGTGGGATGAGGAGTCGAAGACCTGGATCGCAGCGCATCACCCCTTTACCTCGCCGGATGAAGACGATCTGAAAACCGGCCGGCTCACCAGCGATCCCGGTGCGGTGCGCGCTTTAGCTTATGACATCGTGCTGAATGGGACGGAACTCGGCTCGGGGTCCATCCGTATTCATCAGCAGGCAGTGCAATCGGAGATCTTCCGTGCGCTCGGCATGACGGATGAAGAGGCAAAGGAGCGCTTCGGATTCTTCCTCGAGGCGCTCACCTATGGCACGCCGCCGCATGGCGGCATCGCGCTGGGGCTCGACCGCATCGCGATGATCCTGGCCGGAGCGCCCAGCCTGCGCGAGGTGATCGCGTTTCCCAAGACAGCCAAGGCAATCGACCTGATGGTGGACGCGCCGACGCCGGTCTCCGATACGCAACTTCGCGAGTTGCATATCCGGCCAGTGCTGAAGAGTTAGCTCAGCAGCAGCATCAGCGGCCGACGCGCACGTGCGGATACCATGTCATCTGCACCGAGGCTGTGAAGTCGCTCTTCTGCCCCGGCGCGAGCACGGGCACGGTCCAGCGCTCGTATTGCGCCAGTGCGTTCAGCTCGACGTCCTTCTTTATGCGCAGGATGGCGTTGGCCGCAATCAGGTTCTGCGTCGTACCGCCGGGCACGAAATCCTTCGCGGATTTGGCATTGCGATAGCTGAGCTGGATACGCTCCTGCGGCGAGAGCCACCAGGTTAGCCATGCCTGTCCGCCTTTGCCCTCGCGGCCAATCCAATTGCCCAGCAGGTAGCCCTTGTTGGTGTAGACG
>DASXFB010000131.1:0-136210 GCA_036489815.1 Occallatibacter sp.
GCCTCTCAAGCGGCAAGCGAGGCCAACACGGCGGCAAACGGCGCGGCGCAGCGGGCCGATTCGCTGGACGCGGTGGTGAAGAACCTCGACAACTACAAGCAGGTTGCCGACGTTTCCGTAACCTTTGGTTTCGACAAGGCAGCCTTGACGGCCGACGATCGCAGCCAGTTGGATGGCTTTGCCAATCAGCTGACCTCGGCGAAGAACTACATTCTCGAAGTGACGGGCGGCACCGATTCGATCGGCTCGGCCCAGTACAACTACGAGCTGAGCAATCGCCGTGCGGATGCGGTGGTGCAGTATCTCGTGACAAAGTACAACATTCCGGCGCACCGGTTCTACCTGATCGGTATCGGCAAGGATCAGGAAGTGGCGCCCAATAACACAGCGGAGGGCCGCAAGAAGAATCGCCGCGTGGAAGTGCAGCTGCTTTCGAACATGAACAACGCCGGAGCGGCTCCTGCCGCGCCGGCCAGCGGCGGCCAATAAAAGCCGCTGTTCCGACGAAATCCTCACACGAAGAGCCGACCCAGTTGCTGGGTCGGCTCTTCACTTTGAGTGTCGGTTATTTCTTCCCAGCATCCAGTTGCTGCACGTGTTCCGCGCGGACCTGCTTCGCGGTGAAGAGGCGCAGAAACGGCGCACTGCCGGCCGCCGCTTCCACAGCTGGCCGTCCCTTCGCCTCTTCGCGCTCCACGATGCACACCACGGCGGCAATCTTCATGTTCGCTTCGCGTGCCGCCTCGATTGCGGCGATGGTGGAAGCGCCGGTGGTGCATACGTCATCGACGATGACGACGGACGCACCGGCGCGGCAGAATCCCTCAATGCGCCGCCCAGTGCCGTGCGCCTTCTCAGCCTTGCGGACGAGGAATCCGTGGAGCAGAGCGGCGCCGGGGCGCGAGATGGCCCGCCAGGCGCTCGCTGTCGCCACGTTCGAGACGATCGGGTCGGCGCCAAGCGTCATGCCGCCGACCGCCTCCGCCTCAATGCCGCTGGCTTCGAGCAGTTCGAGAATGGCGTGTCCGGTGAGGCGTCCGCCTTCGGCGTGCAGCGTGGTGGTGCGGCAATCGATGTAATAGTCGCTGGTGCCGCCGGAGGAGAGCTTGAATTCGCCGAGGCGAAAGCTGGTCCGGGCGAGAAGCGAGAGCAGTTGTTGCGCATGGCTGGGAGTGGTCGTCACTGCAGTCGTGCCCTTTCACAAATCTATTTGTTTGTGTGGAATTTCTGGAAGGCTTCTCACATCTTTTCCATGTGCCGGAAGCCTTGCGTGCCGACCAGCATCATGGAGAAGAGCATGAAGTTGTAGGAGGCATGGACGAGCGTGCTGGCGGCGAGCGAGCGCGTCCACAGGCGGATGCCGCAGAGCACGATGCTCACGCCCACCAGCAGCAGAAAGGGCCCGACGGAGAAGCCAGTCTGCGGCGCATGCATCAGCGCGAACGGAATGCTGGTGAACAGCGAGACGCAGGCCATGGCCGGGAACGACCAGAGCGGCTGCCCGGTGGCGTCGAGCGGGGCAAGATTGATCGACGCAGCAGAAGCAGGAGCACGGCGGCGAGTGATGCTCCAGGCGAGCGCCATGGAACAGCACCAGGCGAAGAGCAGAGCCGCGCCGACGATGAGATAACGCTTGGACGCGAGGGCGCATGTGGCCGCGAAGGGAATCGCGGTGATGGTTGCAGCTACCAGCCACGTGCCGGACGTCCAGCGGGGAGCCGCACCCGCAACGGGCGAGGACTCCGGAGTTTTGTTGACGAGCTCGGCCACCCAATCAAAGGCGGTGCAGAAGGCCGGCAGCAGAAATCCGCGAAAGAACATCTCCTCAAAGAACGGGGCGAAGGTGACGCCGAAGGCGAAGAGCAGCCAGGCCGCACCCGGCTGGCGAAAGATATCTTCAATGGGCGCGTGGCTCGGGCCGGGCATCACGAAGCTGTTCAAGAGAGCCAGCAGAAAACAGATGAAGGCCGCGCTCACGAGATGCCAGCGCAGCCGGAGGGCGGTTGCGCCGTTCCATTGAATGCCGGCGAAGAACGGCTTGTTCCACACCACCGGAAAGACGATCAGGCAGCCGAGCAACGTGAACAGGTAGCCCAGCCCTTCGCTGCCCAGCGTGTAGTGGATGTCCGACTTGGTCTGCTCGATGCTCGAAATGCCGTAGACGTGAAAGCGCAATGCGATCAGGACCACGACGATGGCCGCGGCGAAGCCGGCAACAACGATCAGCAGCAGCAGCAGGAGATGGCCGAGATGGGGTATGCGCACCGGACGCCGGAGTTCGGGCGGAGTGGAAGCCGCGAAGAGCGGCGGTTCCACAAATGCCGGTTCTATCAGGCCGGGCGCGGCGGATAACGCCGGTCCATCGGCGGAGCCGGCGTTGGCTTCGATCCGGAGATCGGACGGCAGTGCTTCGCCCGGCAAAGCCTCGGCGGGGTACGCCGTCACCGCCGGCGTCGCGTGGTAGGAAACGGGCTCCTCCTGCGCCTCGGACCGAGCGGCGCGGTGAGGTTCCGGGTCAAGCGGCTCGCCCTCCGCTGCGCGGGCCGGATCGTCGGCTGGAATGCTGCTCATTCTGGCTTCCTCTTCGTCTTGCGGAGAGTTGAGTTTTTGCCGCCCGTAGCTGGAGCGGAGCGCTTCTTCGCCGGCGAGGCCACTTTTCCAGTCCCGTTTCCCGGTGATCCGTTCTTCGCGGACTCTACGCCGACCGATTGCGCCGGGCCAGAGCTTGCGCGCAGGCCCTCTTCGAACTCGACTTGCGCCAATCGCCCGCTCTCTGAAGTGTAGTACCGTGTCAGAAAATTTCCGGTATAGGAGCCCGGGGTGGCCGCAATTTTCGCCGGACGCCCCTCGCCGACCACACGCCCGCCATCCTCCCCACCCTCCGGGCCAAGATCGAGCACCCAGTCGGCGTTGCGGATGACGTCGAGATTATGCTCGATGATAATCACCGAGTTGCCAAGATCGGCGAGCCGGTGCAGCACCTCCAGCAGCTTGCGGACGTCGTCGAAGTGCAGGCCGGTGGTCGGCTCGTCGAGAAGATATAGCGTCTTTCCCGTCTGCCTCTTGGAAAGCTCGCGCGCCAGCTTCATGCGCTGCGCCTCGCCGCCGGAAAGCGTGGTCGCGCTCTGGCCCAGGTGCACATAGCCCAGCCCCACGTCCACGAGCGTTTGCAGCTTTTGCCGGACCTGCGGAACATCCTGGAGCAGCGGCAGCGCGTCTTCGATGGTGAGATCGAGTACGTCCGCGATGGAATGGCCGTGAAACTTCACCGCCAGCGTCTCCTGGTTGTAGCGGCGCCCATTGCAGACCTCGCATTGAACGTACACGTCCGGCATGAAGTTCATCTCGATGCGCCGCTGCCCGCCGCCCTGGCAGGCCTCGCAGCGGCCGCCCATGACGTTGAAACTGAACCGCCCCGCTTTGTACCCGCGCTCGCGCGATTCAGGCAGCATGGCGAAGAGATCCCGAATAGGCGAGAAGACCTGCGTGTACGTGGCGGGATTCGACCGAGGGGTGCGGCCGATGGGCGATTGATCGATGCGCACCACCTTGTCGATCTGCTCGGCTCCTTCCAGCGCGTCGTGCGCGCCAGGCTCCTCGCGCGAGCCGTAGATGGTCTTGGCCAGGGAACGGTAGAGAATGTCGTTGATCAGGGTGCTCTTGCCGCTGCCGCTCACGCCTGTCACCACGGTCATGACGCCCAGCGGAATGCGGATGGTCAGGTCGCGCAGGTTGTGCTCGCGCGCGCCGGCGACGGTGAGCCATCTGCCGGTGAGCGGGCGCGGCTTGTCGCGCTGCACCATGGTCGCCTGGCCGGAGAGATAGCGGCCGGTGAGCGAGCCCGGAGCGGCCATGATCTGTTCCGGCGTGCCTTCGGCCACAACATGGCCGCCCAGCCGTCCCGCGCCGGGACCCAGGTCGAGAACGTAATCGGCATGGCGGATGGTGTCCTCGTCATGCTCCACCACCAGCACGGTATTGCCCAGGTCGCGCAGCCGCACCAGCGCCTCAATCAGGCGGATGTTATCGCGCTGGTGCAGGCCGATCGAGGGCTCGTCGAGCACGTAGAGCACGCCGCGCAGCCGCGAGCCGATCTGCGTGGCGAGGCGGATGCGCTGGCCCTCGCCGCCGGAAAGCGTGGCCGCATTGCGGTCGAGCGACAGATATTTCAGCCCCACGGCGCACAGGAACTCAAGTCGCTCCACCACCTCGCGGCGTATGCGTTCGGCGACCAGGGCTTCGCGCTCTGTGAACTTGAACTGGATGGCGGCGGAAAGAGCGCGGTTCAGCGGCAGGGTGGTGAAATCGGCGATGGACAACCCGCCCACTTTGACGGCCAGGGATTCCGGCCGCAATCGCTTGCCGCGGCAGACGGGGCAGGGCGTCGCCGACATGAAACTCATCATGTATTCGCGGTAGCCATCGCTGCGCGCCTCATCAATGGATTCGCGGAGATACGCGAGAATGCCGTGGAAGCCGGTGCGCGGCGCCTCGCCTTTGGGCGGCCCGTAGACCAGGATGTGCTGCTGTTTGGGGGGAAGATCCTCGAACGGCGTCTTCAGATCGATCTTGTACCGGACGGCCGCGAGCTGAACGAGCTTGAGCAGATATTGCGAGGCCGAACCGGGGCCGAGGCCGCCGTCGAGCAGCGGCTTCGACCAGTCGGTGATCACCTTGGCCGGATCGAGATCGTAGAGCGAACCGAGCCCGTGACACTCCGGGCAGGCACCGAAGGCGGAGTTGAACGAGAAGCTGCGCGGCTCGAGCTTAGGCACGTCCAGGCCGCAATCGGGGCAGGCCATCGACGAGGAAAACAGTTGCTCCTGGCCGTTGTTTGTAATCACCAGGACAAGACCATGGCCGAGTTGCAGCGCCTTGCTCACCGCCTGTTCCAGGCGTTTTTCTACCGAAGGCTTGCCGCCGGACTGCGTCTCCGGCTTGCCCGCCCGCTCTACTGGGGAGCGTGATAGGGGTGAGGCGCCGTCGGCTTTGAGGAGGACGCGGTCGATCACGGCCTCGATAGTGTGATTCTTGCGGCGGTCAAGCTGCAGGGGCTCGGAAAGGTCACGCATCTCGCCATCGACGCGGGCACGGAATCCCTGCTGATCCAGCTCGTCGAGCAACTCCCTGAACTCGCCTTTGCGCCCGCGGACGACGGGGGCCATGACGGTGACGCGTTCGCCCGCTCCCAGTTCGAGAATGCGCTGGACGATCTGCTCCGCGGTCTGGCGGGCGATGGGGCGGCCGCAGTTGGGACAATGCGGCGTGCCGACGGAGGCGTAAAGCAGGCGCAGATAATCGTAGATCTCGGTAATGGTTCCGACGGTGGAGCGCGGACTGCGGCTGGTGGTCTTCTGCTCGATGGAGATAGCCGGGCTCAGCCCCTCAATCGAATCCACGTCGGGGCGCTCGATCTGGTCTAAGAATTGGCGCGCATAGGCCGATAAGGTCTCTACATAGCGCCGTTGTCCTTCCGCATAGATGGTGTCAAAGGCGAGTGAGCTCTTTCCTGAGCCGGAGAGACCGGTGACCACCGTGAGGGAGTTGCGGGGGATACGCACGTTGACGTCGCGCAGGTTGTGCTGGCGCGCCCCGCGCACCGAGATGTGCGTAATGGACATGACGTAGCTGACGAAAATCGGCGGGACAGTTGAGGTGCTGAAAGCGGAATGGATGGTCCGTTCCGGAATGACACCTTAGGGGTATTTTATTTGCCAATAGAGGGGAGGGTCAACGCGGCCATTCTTCTGCGACAATCGCATCTGAGTTGGTAGCGTTCATGCCGGAAATCCCTCCCTCTCCGGCAAACAGGCACGATACGGAACGCAACCGACATCAAGGGGCTGCATGACGGACTGGTTGAATTTGGCTATGTTGATTTGCGCGACGCTCGGGGGGATGGCCTTTGGAATCCTGGCGGCGTACGCAATTCTGCGGTTGGGCTTTGCGTTGATGCGCCCGCAGCAGCGGCCGGTTGCTGTGAAATCTCCCCAGGCCGAGCCCGCCACCACCCTCTAAATCCTCTCGCGCTTCCTCCGCATTTACCGATTTACCGTTTAGCCCATCACTCGCCCGGCCTGAGAACCGTCACCGCTGATTGTTCTGGTTCTGCTGCTGTTCCTGTTGCATCTGCTGCATTTGCTGGATGATCTGCTGCGGCGTGCGCGGCGGCGCGCCCTGCTGCGGCTCCGGTGGCTGGAAGCCGTTGCGGATATTGGGCGGCTCGACCGGCTGCATAGGAGCTTCCTGCTGTTGCTCGGCTTCGTAATCTTCTTCGCTCATCGAATTGCGGTTGTTGTTCGGCGGAGCCGGGCCGGTCGGCTTGCCGCTGAGCACGATCTGCCGCGGCGTTCCTTCGCCCCGGTCGCCGATCATCAGCACGTTATAGCCCGTGCCGTTCAAAAGCTGCGAGAGCACCTCATTCGCGGGGCCGGGACCGTAGACGCCATAGACCCTCTGGTCAGAGTTCAGCCCGGACACCTTCGCCCCGGTATCGGTCGAGACATCCTTGAGAATCTGCGCCAGGCTGGAGTTGGCCGCCTGGATGCTCAGGCCCTGACTGTCCCAGACGACGGAGGCGGGGACGGGCTTGTCGTTGATGGGCCAGCTGGGGATGGGCGGAACGGCAGGCGCTGCCGGCGGCGCGGCGGCGGCCTGGGGGACGGAGGCGGCCGGCGAGCGCTTCGCTTTGGCGTGCCGGGGCGCAGGAGCGGCCGGGGCCGCGGCTTGTGCCGTAAGAGCCGGCGCCGGAGCCGGAAGCGCAGCCAGCAGAACCGTACACGCTGCCAGAGTGACCATGCGCCATCGGAACGGGTGCGGCGAAGATTGGAGCTGCGCTGACGTGCGCATCGGCATGATGGCTCCCTAGGGTGAAAGCAGGGCCGGGATCGGTGCAAGGAATCGAGCCTGCTCTACTGTACTAGACTAGCAGTGACCATTAGACGCTCACAACGAACGTCTAATGCTGCGAGAGGGGATATCTACCGAGATGCATCTCTGCTGGAAGGTCGTTGCGGCCGCGGTTTTGCTTTCGATTCCCGTAATGGGCGTCGCCGCCACCTGCACCATGCAGGACGAGATGCAGCCGCAGGACCGGAGTGCGCTGGCCGCGGCGGGGGCCAAGCTTGCCGAGGCGGTTGCCGGGCAAGATACGACCGCCGTCAAAGCGGCGCTGCTGCCGGCGGAGGCTTCGGCCTGGGATGGGATTCGTGCTGCCGTCGAGCAGGCCGCCGCTCTCACCAATGGCGGCCACGTCCAGTTCCGCGATGCCTTCCTGCTGGATGCCTCCGGACAGACCGGTCCGGCCGACACGGAGTTCTTCTGCACCAATAGCAGCGGCTCGATGAACATCACCCTCTCGATGCACGAGCTGCCTCCAGGCCGTTACGCGGTGCTGCTTGCCGACGCGCTGGGCGCGCCGCTCGCAGGCCAGATGGGCATCATCCTCGGCTGGGACAAGGCGTCTTCCTCGTGGCTGCTTGCCGGGCTTTCCGTGCGCCCCGGCGCGCTCGACGGCCATGATGGCACTTGGTACTGGAAGCGCGCCCGCGATCTGGCCAAGCCCGACCCGTGGAGCGCATGGTACGACTACGACATAGCGGCCTATCTGCTGCTGCCGGTCGATTTTCTCATCTCGCCGAACCTCGACAAGCTACGCCAGGAGCAGCAGCAGATTACGCCGGCGCCGCACAGCGCGCTGCCGCTCTCGCTTCCCGATGGCGACCGCACCTGGAAGATCGATGCCGTGAATCTCGATGCCTCGCTGCACGAGCCCGATTTGGGCGTGGCCTACGAGTCGACCGGTGTCACCGATCCGGCTGCGTTGCGCACGGAGGCCACGTCGGTGATGAGCGCATTTCTCAAAGCCGAACCGGGCATTCGCGCCAACTTTCACGGCCTGTGGGCGTATGCGGTGAAGAACGGCCAGCGCACGCCGGTGATGGAACTGCCGATGGCGAAGATACCGTGAAGGCGGGCAGTAGGGAGTAGCAAATAGGGAATACGAAGACGCGCGGGTCGCTCGTGGCTTCGGGAGCCCAGCACGAAAAGGGGTGCCCCATATTTCCTTAGAAACCTGGGAAAGCACGCCGCAAACACAGCACGACAGGTTGTTCTCTTATAGAAAGGCGTAAGTTCAGTGCCTGCGATCATCGATCTCCGCTCCGACACCGTCACGCGTCCAACGGCGGAGATGCGCGCGGCGATGGCCGCGGCCGAGGTGGGCGACGACGTCTACGGCGAGGACCCCACGGTCAACCTGCTCGAGCGGCGCGCGGCCCATGTCTTTGGCCGCGAGGCGGGGCTCTTTGTGCCCACCGGTACCATGGGCAACCAGATTGCCATCCGGCTGCATACGCAGCCAGGGCAGGAGGTGATCGCCGAGGCCCGCGCGCACATTCTCGATTGGGAGATGGCGACCACAGCGGTGTTTTCAGGCTGCCTGATCCGCGCCGTTCCTGCGGAGGGCGGCATTTTGATGTGGAAGCATATCGAGCCCGTCATCCAGCCGTGGGGCAACTTCCGCGCCGCGACGGGGCTGATCGAGATTGAGAACACGGCCAATCTTGCCGGCGGGCGCTGCACGCGCCGTGAAGTTTTGGAAGAGATTTGGGCAGGAGCGCGGGAGCGCAAGCTCCCCACGCATCTCGATGGCGCGCGCATCTTCAATGCCGCAGTGGCGCTCAATCTGGATGTCAAGCCCCTCACCCGCGGCTTCGACACGGTGATGTTCTGCCTCTCGAAAGGCCTCGGCGCGCCGGTGGGGTCGATGCTTGTGGGCACTGAGGCGCAGATGGCCAAGGCGCGCATTTTTCGGAAAGCCTTAGGCGGAGGGATGCGGCAGGCGGGCGTTCTAGCCGCGGCAGGCCTCATCGCATTGGAAGACGGCCCGAAACGTCTGCATGAAGATCATGCCAACGCGCGGCTGCTGGCTGAAGCGTTGGCCTATACGCCCGGCGTTGCGCTCGATCTCGAAACCGTGGAGACCAACATCGTGATCTTTCGGCTCACAGAGGGATCAGGCGCGTCGGAAGTTGCCTCACGGCTCAAGGCACGCGGCGTTCTGGTGAGCGCGTTTGGTCCGGATGCCATTCGCGTGGTGACGCATCGCGACGTGAGCCGCGCCGCGTGCATCGATGCCGCTCAGGCATTGACGGAAGAGATTGAGGCGGCGACGGCGGGCGGGTTGGTTTAATCGGCGTGTGGTCGGGGGAGATCATTGCTTTCCCAGGTCTCAAAAGCGAGACCTGGGGCACCCGGCAGAGTGCAACACGGCTCGTTCAGGTTCGTGCTTTTACAGGTCTCAAAGGAGAGCTGGAGCCTTCCGCATCCGACTGGATTCCCAAGGATCCACCGCGGCAGATAGAGTCGCCGAAATTTACAACAGGAGAGTATGAGCGATGCAGGAGAACGCTACGGTTGTCCGCCGTTTTGTAGATGAGGTCATTACCCAGGGAAATATCGATAGAGCTGCGCAATTCGTCTGGGAAGATGTTGTGGAGCAGGTTCCTTTTCCGGGCCAGGGGCCCGGACTGGAGGGTTTGAAGGATGTGCTGCGTGGAATGCGTGCTGCTTTTCCCGACCTGATTTTCGCGATCCACGAGCAGGTTTCCGAAGACGACAAGGTAACGAGCCGCTTCGAGTGGACCGGTACGCACAGTAAAGAGTTTCTTGGAGTTCCTGCGACGGGACGATTTGTTCGGGTGTGGGGAATCGTCATCGACCGGCTGGAGTCAAACCGCATCAAGGATACGCGGATCATTATGGATATCTTTGGATTGATGATGCAGCTTGGAGTTCTCGCTCCGCCGGCGAGCGAACTGATTTAATCGCCGTGGGGTCGGGGGAGATCATTGCTTTCCCAGGTCTCAGAAGCGAGCCTGGGGCATCCGGCATTCGCGAGACTTGGCGACTCGCCGTTCTGGATCGGATGGGGTAAGGCTCGTGCTTCCCCCGTCTCGTATCGCAGCAGGATACAAGACGGGGTTCTGACTTGCGGACGTGCGCGCCGGCGCACGCGAGTTCGCTGCTCCTAGAACAAATTCCAGAGCGACTGGTTGTAGACCTCGTGGTGATACTGCACCTCGGAGCCTTTGACGAAGGTGCCCAAGTCGCGCGGCGAGCGGTTGGCGGCGGCCTGCTTGAGATCGACGTAGCGGCCCTGCACATCGGCGCCAAGAATCTCCGCGATCCACTTCGAACTCTTGAAGTCGTCAATGGCCTGCTGGATGTGGTCGGGCAGATAACGCTGCGCCTGGCGCAGATTTTCGATCTTCGCCGTGGTGCCATCGATGCCGGTCTTGAAGATGGAGTAGAGCGTGAGATAGGGGTTGGCGTCGGGCGCGACCGAGCGCACCTCCACCCGCATCGAGCGCGAGTTGCCGATGGGCACGCGGACCATCGAACCGCGATCGGTGGGCGAGGCCTTGATCTGGTTCGGCGCTTCGAAGTGGGGATCGAGGCGGCGATAGGCGTTGACGCTCGGGTTCAGGATGAGGCAGATGTCGAGCGCGTGGGTCAGAATGCGGTCGATGAACTCCCAGCCGAAGCCTGAGAGCATCTCCTGGCCCTTCGGGTCCCAGAACAGGTTCGTCTTGCCCTGTGAGATCGAGACGTTGGTGTGCATGCCGCTGCCGTTCACGCCGACGACCGGCTTGGGCAGGAAGCTGGCGGTGTAGCCCATATTGTTCGCGATCTGGCGGGTCAGGAGCTTGTAAAGCTGGATCTGATCGGCTGCGGCCACCACTTCGCCGTAGCCATAGTTGATCTCGAACTGGCTCGGCGCCACTTCGGGGTGGTCCTTCTCGTTCTGGAATCCCATCGCGCGCTGCACTTCAGCCGCGGTGTCGATGAACTGGCGGAGCGGATCGAGCGGGAGGACGTGATAGTAGCCGCCGGTGTTGATGAATTCGAACTTGCCCGACTCGTGAAACCGCTTCTCGGCATCGCGGCCCGCGAAGAGGAAGCCTTCAATCTCGTTGGCGGCGTTGAGCGTGTACTTCTTGTCCTTGTAGAGCTTGTCGGAGTACTTCTTCAGCACGCCGCGCATATCGCCCGAGTAGAGGCTGCCGTCCTTGTCGATGACGGTGCCGAAGACCACCACTTTCCCGTTGCCGAAGACGTCGGCGGGTACCCAGTAAAAGGCGCTCCAATCCACGGCCAGGCGAAGATCGCTCTCTTTTTGCGCGGTAAATCCGCGGATGGACGATCCGTCGAAGGTCAGGTTCTCGTGCGCGCCGAGAAGGAACTTCTTGTCGTAATCGAGCAGGTGCAGACGGCCTTCGAGATCAGAGAAGAGCACGGAGACGGCCTTGATCCGCTTTTCGTCGGTGAGATACTTCAGCCGCTTTTCCCGAATCTCGTCTGGGGCGACGCGATTCATGCGTTCGGCTTTGGCTTCAAGATTCTTCTCTTCGAGCTCTTCATAGGAGAGCGAGAGAAAGTTACGAAACTCAGTGGACATGAAATCTCCTTCAGGTGGGTGGTCAGCCGGCTTTCCAACAGGATAAATCACCCGACTCGGGAGGAAGCGCGGCCAGGAAAAACGGCACGACAAACCGGACGCCCGTTGCGCCCGATTTGCCGTGCCCGATTACCGGTTGAATTGAAGCCCTAGACCAACGCTTCGACTTCGACGCTCTCGATGGTCTTGACGATCTGCGAGACGATCTGGTACGGATCGGCCTCGGAATTCGGCCGGCGGTCTTCCAGATAGCCCTTGTAGCCGTTCCGGATGAAGTGGACGGGCAGCCGAATCGAGGCTCCGCGGTCGGAGAGCCCGAAGCTGAACTTGTCGATCGACTGGGTCTCGTGGTGGCCGGTGAGGCGCAGGTGGTTGTCGGGGCCGTAGACGGCGATATGCAGGGAGATATTCTTTTCGAATCCCTTCATGAGGGCCTCGAAGTATTCCTTGCCGCCGACCTCGCGGAGATATTTGGTGGAGAAGTTGGTGTGCATGCCGGAGCCGTTCCAGTCTCCCTTGATCGGCTTGCAGTGCCACTGCACATCGACTTCGTACTTCTCGCAGAGGCGCATCATCAGATAGCGGGCGGTCCACATATCGTCGGCGGCTTTGTGCGAGCCCTTGCCGAAGATCTGGAACTCCCACTGGCCTTTGGCGACCTCAGCGTTGATGCCCTCGTGGTTGATGCCGGCGGCGAGGCACAGATCAAGGTGCTCGTCGACGATGGTGCGCGCCAGGCTGCCCATGTACTTGTAGCCGACGCCGCAATAGTACGGGCCCTGCGGACCGGGGAAGCCGGACTCGGGAAAGCCGAGCGGACGGCCATCCTTGTAGAGGAAATACTCCTGCTCAAAGCCGAACCACATGTCCGGATCATCGGGCGCGGTGGCGCGCATGTTCGAGACATGCGGCGAGCCGTCGGGGTGCATCACCTCGCTGAGGACGATGTAAGAGTTTCCCGAGCGGCCGGCGTCCGGGTAGAGGGCCACGGGCTTCAAAATGCAGTCAGAGCTTTTCCCCTCCGCCTGCATGGTTGAGCTTCCGTCAAAACCCCACAGGGGCAGATCGGCAAGCGTGGGAGCCGCTGCGAACTCCTTGATGGTCGTTTTGCCGCGCAGCTCCGGAATGGGTTGTTTGCCGTCAAGCCAGATGTACTCAAGTTTGTACTTTGCCATGGGTCTCCTTCTTGGGGCGGGAAAAGATGTATTGGGTCCGCACAGAAATGCTAGGTCCACGGGCATAAAGATCTCGTGAAGATTCGCAGCCGGAGGAGGAGGAAAATACCGGTCAGCGTCGATGGGCGATGAGCACCATCAGAAGCAGGACGGCCACCGGGATCAGGGCGAGGCCGCCGTAGAACAGGATCTTGCGCGACAGGTGCGATTTACGCTTTTGCCAGTCGGCGATCTCGGGCCGGTCTTCGACGCCCACCTCGTCCAGATGGGCGAGATCGTTGGCAAACTCCCGCGCCGCGGCATAGCGGTTCTTGGGGTCCCGTTCGAGGGCCCGGTAGAGAACCTCCTGCATCTGGGGGGAGATGGCGGGATTGGCCACGCGCGGCGGCAGCGGATGGTTGAGCAGCCGGTCATTCATCACCGCCATGGGCGTAGGCCCGGAGAAAGGCACCTTGCCGGTGAGCATCTCATAGAGGATTACGCCGACCGCATAGATATCGGAACGGCCGTCGCCGCGCTTGCCTTTCACCTGCTCAGGGGAGATGTAGTTGGGCGTGCCCAGCGTCGCGGTGAAGTTGGCATAGGTGAGCCGGCGGGCCGAGGCGTCGCTGGCGATGCCAAAGTCGATCAGCTTGATGTTGTCGTGCTCGTCGACCATGATATTTTCCGGCTTCAGGTCGCGGTGTACCACCCCGTGCGCGTGGATGTATTCGAGCGCGTCGAGAACGCCGACGGTGATGCGGATCGCGCGTTCCTGCGAGAGCGGGCACTGTTCGTCCAGAATCTCGCGCAGCAGCCGTCCGTCGCACCACTCCATGACCATGTAAATGCGCGAGCGCTTCTCGCCGCCGAAGACGCGCATGATCTTCGGATGGTCGAGCTTTTCGCCGATGCCTGCCTCGCGTTGAAAGCGGTCGAAGAGAATCGGGTCGGCTTCCATGTCGGGGTGGGGAATCTTCAACGCGACCACGCGGTTGTCACGGGTGTCGGTGGCGCGGAAGATCGAGGCCATGCCGCTGCGCGCCACCGGGGCGTCTATGCGGTAGAAATCGACCAGGGTTCCGGCCTCCAGGCCGTCAAAATAGCCCATTGGGCTGCACGCTCCATTCAGGTAACTGTCTCTATTTTATCGGGAAGATGCGGAACAGGGCGAAGGATTCCGCAGGCATTGCGCCGGTCTTAAATAGCGGAGGAGGGAAGCCGGTAAGGCCGGCCGCGATACATCCCGACCTGTTCCACGGACCGGATCCGGATCACCTGGGCCGTGGTATTGTCGCCGCCGTCCATCTCCACCGCACGCGCTACCAGTTCGCGGGCAATCTCGTCGACGCTCTTTTTCTGCGCGGCGATGGTGGCAAGCGCGTCGCTGCTCATCTCGTCGTGAAGCCCATCAGTACAAAGAACGAGCGTATCGCCGGGTTGAAGGGTGACGGCGGTGGTATCGGGCGAAACGAACATCTCCGGCCCCAGCGACCGGACCAGCACATGGCGCGCATCGGAATCCTTGATCTCACGGTCCGAGATGAGGCCGATCTTCCTCTGCTCGTTCACCAGCGTATGATCCTGGGTGATCTGCCGGGCGTTGCCATTGCGGACCAGATAGCACCGCGAGTCGCCCACATGCGAGACGACCGCCTGATCGTAGCGCAGGGCGCAGGCGACGAGGGTGGTCGCCATCCGCTTGCCCCGGTACTGGGGCTCGAGGGTACGGTCGTGAACGGCGGCATTGGCGTGCTGCACCAGGCGCGGCAAAAGGCTGATGAGCATCGAGCCCTCTTGTGCGCCGGCAAACTCTCGTGTGAGAACAGAGACGGCGGTCGCCGAGGCCACCTCGCCCAGGTCCATGCCGCCCACGCCGTCGGCGACGGCGAAGAGATATCCATGGGAGCGGGCCTGATGACGCGAGGAGGGTATGAACGATCCCATGGCGTCTTCGTTATTCGTCCGGACCTTGCCGAAATCGCTTGCCTCGCCAAATTGCAGGTCTAACATGAGCGCCGCCGCATTGGATCTTCCGAGCTCTGCCGGAGAAGATGTCGTTTTCGAGACCGCTAAGAAACAATTCTAAAAGGCCTCTGGGTGAAGCCGCCGTTCAACGCTCGCTCAAGAGGTCGAACAAAGACTTCACCCAGGTGAAAATGCATAGTTTGACGGCCAGTTCAGGAGAGCATCGTCTGTTTGGAGGCTAGAAGAACCGCCTTGCCTTTGGCCCTCGAGGAGCGGATGAAGTAGATGGCTCCATAGAGACCCCAGACGGCCGAGATGCCGAGCGCGAGCAGCGGCTCCTTGGTTGTACCGAGACCGAAGATGGGAGCGATCAGATAGAAGGCCATGCACACGATGTTCGCCAGAAGCCCGAAGCCGGGAATCAGCAGGTGCGTGACCACGTTGTAGTCGGGCCGCTTGTGATAGGCCACAATGCACAGGAAGCAGCTCAGGGCATAGAGGATGAATGTGCCGAAGTTGGATGTGAGTGTAATGGTCAGCAGTGAGTTGGGCAGCGCTGCCAGCTTGTCGTGGGTTGAATAGCCGAAGCTGGAGAGGATGCCATGGGGGAGAGCGGCGATGGTTGCATCCGCAGGAGCGCTGCCATCCGCGAAGACCAGCGAAACCGCGATGCAGCCGAGGACAGCCGAGATGATGGCCAGCGTCCAGATGGCGCGGCGGGGCGTGAGCGATTCGGCGTGCAGCAATCCGAAGTGCTCGGGGACTTCCTCATCCTTGCCCATCGCGTAGGTGACGCGGGCGCCGGTGTTCATGCAGCTCAGGGTGGTGCCGATGAGAGCGAGGAAGACGGTGAACGCCTCAGCCAGCATGAAGTACCGGCCGTGGCCCTGTCCGAGCAGCCCGTCGCCGACGATGATCATCATGTCGCCGATGGGTGCAGCCGACCCGGCCGCGCTCTGCATGGTGTACCCCGAGTTGAGAAAGTAGTTGGCTGCAAAATACTCGAACAGATAACAGATCAATCCCTGGATGAGCAGCGAAGCAATGACGGCGATGGGTATGTGTTTGGTTGGATTTTTGGCCTCGCCTCCCATCGAGGTGACGGATTCAAAGCCGACCAGAATGAGAATGGCCACCGTGGCTTGAATGAAGACCCAGCTGATTTTGTGGACGCCGATGACCGAGGCGGCCGTTGGATGCGAGAGGAAGTTGCCGCTCGCGTCCTTCGCCGGATAAGTGACGGTGAAGGGAACCGGCTTGCCGGCGGCGTCAAGTTGCGGAAGCGGAACGCCGCTCGAATCGCGCAGGATCGTGCCGTCCTTTGGATTGGTGGCGAACTGGTAGGTATAGGTGGAGAGCGACTGGCCGTCATACTGGAAGCCCGGCGTGCCGGAGGGATGGCTGGCGCGATAGCCGAGAGCGAGGACGCTGAAGACCACCAGCGCGGAGATTTGCACGACGTTGATGGCGAGGTTGACGGCCGTCGAAGCGCCGGCGCCCTTCTGCGCGATCCATGCAACGAAGAAGGAGAACGCAATCGCCACCAGTCCCATGAAGATGGGGCCGGGATTCGAGCCGCTGATGAAGTTGGGATAGAGGAAACCGACGACGTAGCCCACGAAGATGCCGGTAGTGGCCACCATCACGCCGGGATAGACCCAGTAGTAAAGATGCGAGCCCCAGCCCACAATGAACTTGGCGAGGCGCGCATATTTGAAAGCCGCATCTTTCGAGAGCATCGCCTGCTCGGCGTAGTAGTAGCTCGATCCGGTGCCGGGATAGAGCTTGGAGACCTCAGCGTAGGCAACTGCAGTAGCCAGGCAGAGCAGCAGCGCCGCGAAGATGCCCAGCCACATGGTTGGCGCGGTGGTGCCGGTGGTTGCCTGGATGTAGAAGGTGAGCCAGAGGAAAGCGCCGGGGGCGATGAGAGCCATTGCGTTGCTGGTCAACCCGGTAAGGCCCAGGGTCGCCTGCATCTGAGGTGTTTTTTGTTCTGCCATGAGCATTCTCCTGAAGATTGGATTTCGTGGGGCTGCTCCCGGTATCTGCCGCCGGGATTTTTCACTGCGTGCCCGTCTGCCAAATCCGTTTCGGGCTTGTGTTTTCGCGCGTGATTACAAGCGCATTATGTTTTGGGGATTGATTTGCCCGGGTATACCCCTATTGCGGGCCGGCCGGCGACCCACTACAGAATCTCCGGCCAGTCCGCAGTCTTTATCCCGATGCCCAAGAGAGTAGCGTTCACTTCATCAGGACGAAATAAAGAATTCAAATTACTTAGCGCTTAGGTCCGAAGAACGCGATGAACGCGATGGTAATCGTGTTCTGGGTGTCCGAAGTGCTGGCCGTGTCCTTATGGAAGTAATTCTCGTTCGAGAAGTCACCACGGTACTCAACGCGCGTCAGCAGGCCTGCCGCCCACTTATATTCGTAGGTTCCCGTGAATTCGTACAGATGCTGGATCATGCCGGTCTGTGAGCCATTTGGATCGTTGAAATATTCGAACCGGCCGGTGAGAGCCTGTGTGCCGGTAACCTGTCCGTGCGCGGCAAAGGCCACGCCCTGCCAGTGGTTGAGATGGGTATCGCCCTCTGCGGAAAGAGCATCGCGGTTCTGCCCGTAGTCATAGTTGATATAGGCATTGAACTTCGGGCTCGGCGTGAGCAGCAAGGTCGAGTCGATCAGGTTGCGATAACCGGTGGTCGTGTCGGCGTTCTCGGGGCCTACATAGTAGTTCAGGAACCAACTGTACTTGGGCTTGGCCAGGGCGCTGGTGAGGCCGATGGTTGCGCCGCCATTGGTTTTGGTGATGTTGTTCCAGCCGTTGACCACCTGCAGCCCGATCGTTTCGGTCTTTGAGACGGGCATCGAGGTGCGGGCGCCAAAGTGCCAGTAGGGAATGGCGTTCACAAACAGCAGCGAGCGCGAATAGCTCCAGTTATCCTTAGCCTCGATGACCTCCGCTCCGGCCGAGGTGACAAACTTGCCGAAGTCCAGCTCGAAACCTTTGGTCTTGGGCGGCTTCATGCTGATGAATGCCTGCTCGATATAGTTGAGCTGATCGGCGGAAGTGGTGTTGCTCGCCGCCGCATTGATCAGATCGTTGGTGCGTCCGAAGACCAGATCGAGGTGGGCGCCGACCGGATCGGGATCGTGGTTGAGCGTGAGCTTAGCGGCGTCCAGGTTGAACTGGTCAGTCGAATCGTCGAAGTTATAAAGCTGGTTGAACTGGCCGTTCGCCCCTGACGGGCGGTTGGTGTTGAAGCTGTAGTAGCCGTCGATGAACCCGCTCAGATCCATCGGACCGACGCTCCAAGTGGGCGCCGCCGGTGGCGCAGGAGCGGCGGCAGGAGCCTGTGCCGCTGGGGCTGCCGGAGCTGCCGGAGCTGCCGTGGATGTGGAATCGGGTGCTGGTGCGGGTGTCTGAGCAGTTGCGATCAGCGCCATGGCTAAGGTGGTACCGGCCATCGATTGCAAGATGCGAGTCACTTTCAGGAACATCGGCACTTTTCCTCCAAAGAAAATTGTTTGTTGTATGAATCGGAATTAGGTTCTGCCAATTGCGATCAGCCGCGCGTACATGGACCTCATGCGAATAGGACCGGGTTGAAAGTGTCGCGCCTATGCGCACAAGACCGCATACCGACCACCAATGTGCGATTGGCAATCGCGTTGTGAACGCAGGCTGATCTGGTCGAAAACTGGCTAACACCAGTAATGCAAACGAAGCATAAAGAACTAATGAGGATTGTGAAAAAGATTTAGCGGCGTCGCAATTCCCGGACAAGAGGCGGGTTATCGGCTCTGCATGCGCTCTTTGGATCCACGCCTTTTTCGCAAATTGTTTTCTGAGTCGCCCAGCGCATGAAAATGCAATGAAGAACCTGTTAGAATTCGCTTTTGTTTGCGCACGAGCCGGGCCGGGCAGACAGGCTCCGCAATGGGCGCACGCTGCAGCTGGAAATCCTGGGGGTTCGAGCGTTGAGACTCGCGCTCACCGATTCCGCGCTGCAGGCATCTTTCATTGTCAATTAAATAAGGGAAAGCGAGTAAGCGGTTGCCTCAAAGCCATCTCCCTGCGCGCTCGATGTTCGCCCGGCACTCGCGCGGCTCCGGGACACGGCTGCTGCTTTTTGCGCTTGAGTGTGCGCTGGGCATCCTCGCGGTAGCCTTGATCGCGGCGCTCGCGCAGTGGTCGCGCTGGCTGCTTCCGGTCTCGGTTTTGCTCTATCTGCTGATCGTCGTCCCCATCGCGCTGCTGTGCGGGTTCTGGCAAGCCGTGATCGTCTCTCTTTCGGCTGGGGTGGTGCAGGCTTTGTTTACCGCGCACCAGTCTGAGTTGTCGCTCGCCGCGGCTCCGGCAAACTCAGTCACTGTTCTGGCCTTTGTGCTGGTTGCGCTCACGGTGAGCCGGCTTTCGGCGCGCGTAACCGGCCATGCGCGGGAGGCTGAGTCGTGGGGCGGCCAGATGCATGATCTTTACGAGTTCACGCGCCGCACCCTGCAGATGAACCTGCACGTAGAGCCGGGGCCGGAGTTGGCCGAGCTGGTTCACGAGATCTTTGCGCTGGAGGCGGTCGCGGTCTTTGATGCCGATCTGCACGAGGTCTACCAGGCCGGCTACTGGAGTGTGGACCCGATGGAGCTGGCGCAGAACGTCTACTACTTCGAGACATCCGACGACGATGCTTCCTCCGGCATCGGCCGCCGGGTGGTGCGCCTGGGGACGGTTCCGGTGGGCAGCCTGGTCGTTCGCGGAGAGACCGGCCCGCTGACCAACAACGCGATCGCCTCGCTCATCGCCATCACCTTTGACCGGTACCGCGCCTTCGCCAACGAGAGCCGCATTGAAACGGAGCGCCGCACGGAACAGCTGCGGGCCACGGTGCTGGACTCGCTGGCCCACGCCTACAAGACCCCGCTCACGGCCATCCGCGCCGCCGGCACGGGATTGGTGGAGATGGGAAAGCTGTCTGCCTCGCAGGCCGAGCTGGTGGCGCTGATCAATGAGCAGACGAACGCGCTGAGCGAGCTGACGACGCGGCTGCTTACGACGGCGCGCCTGGATGCCGGTGAAGTCATCATCCATGCGCAGCCGGTGGCCGTCGGCCCCATCATCGAAGAGGTTCTGGCAGGCCTGAAAGACCGGCTTGCCAGCATGAAGGTTTCGGTCGCACTTACCGACGAGGGCATGATGCTTTGCTGCGACCGCCAGTTGATGGTCATGCTGCTCACGCAGTACATTGACAACGCGTGCAAGTACTCGATCTTTGGCACCATGATCACTATCCGCGTTTTTCTCGCCAATGCCGAAGCTATCTTTTCCGTACACAGCTACGGCCCGGTGATTCCTATCTCCGACCGCGAGCGCATTTTCGACCGCTATTACCGCACCTCCAACTATTCCAATCGTGCACCCGGCACCGGAATCGGTCTCTCGGTCGCCAAGCGGGTTGCGCAGATTCATGGCGGCTACGTCTGGGTAACCAGCGACGAGCATGAAGGAACGACATTCTTCGCGGCCATTCCGACGACTACAGAGAAGGGAAATCCATGATGGACCAGCAACTGATCCGCATCCTAGTGGTCGACGACGAACCGGCCATCCGCAGAGCCCTGCGGCCTCCGCTCGTCGAGCTTGGCTTCCAAGTGTCGGAGGCCTCGCGCGGCGAAGAGGCGCTGCAGGTTCTGCGCGGAGGGGTCCATGACGTGGTGCTTCTCGACATCAATATGCCTGGCATCGGCGGCATCGAGACGCTGCGCCGCATCCGCGCCTTTGCGCCGCGGCTGCCGATTCTGATGCTCACGGTGCGCGACCAGGAAGGGGACAAGGTGGAGGCTCTTGACCTGGGCGCCGACGATTATGTGACCAAGCCGTTCAGCACGCGCGAGCTCATCGCCCGTATCCGCGCCGCCGTGCGCCGGGTGCGCGCTCCGGCGCGGGCCGAAGACGCGCCTATCGAGATCGGCGAGATCCGCCTCGATCCGGTGAAGCGCACCGTGACCAAGCGCGGCGAGCCGGTGCGCCTCACCCGCAAGGAGTTCGACATTCTGCACTGCCTGATGAGCCGAGCCGGCCGCGTGGTGACCTACGCCAAGCTGCTCACCGCAGTATGGGGCGCCGATTGCCGCGAAGAGGTCGAGTATTTGCGTACCTTCGTCCGGCAGTTGCGCAAGAAGATCGAGGACGATCCATCGAACCCTCTCTATCTGCTCACGGATGTTTACATAGGGTACCGTTTTGCGGATGCGCAGATGTTCAGGGAAGGATCTTCAGGCCGTGGGGGCGATCGCGCTGATGCCGAGCCTCTCTCCGAAGACGAAGAGTCTTCTTTCTGAGTACGGAGGGAAAGAAGGAAATTATTCGTCGTAGTGCAGCAGGCTGAACACGTCGTACCCGGAGAACCGCTCGCGCCCCTTCAGGAAATCGAGCTCGACGGCAAAGGCCAGTCCCGCAATGCTGCCGCCGAGCTGCTTGACCAGCTTCACGGTTGCTTCCATGGTGCCTCCGGTCGCCAGCAGATCGTCTACCAGCACCACGCTCTGTCCCGGCGCTATCGCGTCCATGTGAATTTCCAGCGTATCGGTGCCGTATTCAAGATCGTAGGTGACGCGCGCGACGGGAGCGGGTAATTTGCGCGGCTTGCGGACGGGCACGAAGCCGGCATTTAGACGGTAGGCGAGGGCTGGTCCGAAGATGAACCCGCGCGCCTCGATGCCCAGCACCAGGTCAATCTTCTCCGCCATGTAGTGCGCTGCCAGGGCGTCGATCATCCGCGCGAAGCCGGTCTTGTCTTTGAGCAGCGTGGTGATGTCGTAAAAGAGGATACCCGGTTTGGGGAAATCCGGCACCGTGCGCACCAGCTTCTTCAAGTCTTCGATGATGGCCGGCTTCAACGTTTCAGGCATGCGTTCGCTCGCTCCTAGCTAGACTTCTGACACCATGTGCGGGAAGGGAACCTTCAGGTCCACAGAACCGTTCCTCACAAATTATAGTGGACGCGAGAATCGGAACGGTGGCCGCACGGGCGCAGGAGCAAGCGGCAACCTTCCGGAAGGCCGAGGCTTGGGTTCGTGGGGACCGGCCCTCGGCAGAGTAGAGTGCAGAGCCGGCCAGGAGCAGAATGAGCCGGAGCGTATCTTTCCACTTGCTTGCTTCCTCTTCAGCGCGATCCCTGCCCGCTCACCAGGCTCCATCAATCCGAAATGGCCCCAATCCTTCCGCTTCGCTCTCGGCCAGAGTATGCTCGATTACGCGATCCACGCGGCTGCCGCGCGGCCCCCGATGCAGAGCGGCGCCCAGCTCATTCAGATCGGCCGCCTCGCCCGCTGCCAGCACCTCCACGTCGCCATCCTCAGTGTTGCGCACCCAGCCGCGCAGCATAAGTTCGCCGGCCTCGCGCTGCACAAACCAGCGGAAGCCCACGCCCTGGACACGGCCTTGAACCAGAAAATGAAAAACCATCGTCTCCGACCCTTGCCAGTGTTGCAAAGTCGGAGCCAGTTCGGCAATGCTGCCGCGCCGAGAGCCTACGGTTGGGAGGATTCCAGCAACTCGCGCGATCTTCCTTCCAGGCCAACTGGAAATCTCCGAAGCACGGCAAATTCACCCGCATCCACGCAGCAGACCTCGCGCGTTACACTGGAGAGGAGCATGGTCTTCGTCCTCGACAACTACGATTCCTTCACCTATAACCTGGTCCAGTACCTTGGAGAGCTGGGCGCAAAGGTCGAGGTCCGCCGCAATGACGAGGTGACGCCGGAAGAAGTAGAAGCCCTCCAGCCGGAGCGGATTCTGCTCTCGCCCGGACCTTGCACGCCGCGTGAGGCCGGCATTCTGGTTCCGCTGATCCGCCATATGGCCGGCAAGACGCCGATTTTAGGAGTCTGCCTGGGGCATCAGGCAATCGGCGAGGCATTTGGCGGGCAGGTGGTCCGCGCACGCACCCTCATGCACGGCAAGACCAGCGCGGTGGAGCACGACGCCAAGGGCATCTTCGCAGGCCTGCCTACGCCGCTTACTTGCACCCGCTATCACTCGCTGATCGTCGAAGAAGATTCGCTTCCCGCCGAGCTGGCCGTGACGGCGCGCACACCGGAGACTGCCGGTTCTGGTTCGGTGATCATGGGTCTGCGGCACCGCACATTGCCCATCGAAGGCGTTCAGTTTCATCCTGAAAGTGTGCTCACCGACGGCGGCCACCAGATGATTCGCAACTTCCTGGATATGTAAGCCGGATGCCTGCTTCGCCGAAACTCAAAGCTCGCCGCGCCGCTCAGTTTGCGTGTGGCCTGTGTCTCTGCCTGCTGGCAGAGGCCGCGGCTTTTTCTCAGGCGCCGCCCGCGGCCGCCGCGCCAAGCGAGTCTGCTGGAGCAGGCGGCCCAGGAACTCCGATCGCGATTGTTCCACTCAACGGCGAAAGCGCTGATTCCGCCGCCACCGTGACGGGCGCGCTCGAAGTGACCGGCGGCAAGGCGATCATCGCCGCAAGCGGGAGCATCTCCTCCGGCTCCAGGACGACCAGCGTTGTATTGCCGCATCGCGGCGTGCTGCGCGTCTGCGCCGGCACCACCGTGAAGCTTGCGGCGGATACGAGTGTCCCCGCGGGCGGAGACCCGGGCCTGCTGATCGCTATGGACCACGGCGCGGTCGAAACCAGTTTTGCCACCGGGCGCAACGCAGACATCCTGCTCACGCCGGACTTCCGCATTCTCATCGGCGGCCCCGGCGCGTCAGAGGTCAAATTGCGGCTGGGCCGCGACGGCGACACCTGCGTGGATAACTCGAGCGCCAACGCGCCGTATGTCGTGGTGACAAGCCTGTTCGACAGCGGGCTCTATCGCGTGCAGCCGGGGCAGCGCGTCATGTTCCAGCACGGTAGTCTCCGGGAGGTCGTCGACCAGGAGCAGGAGCCTTGCGGCTGTCCACCCGCGGCGGCGCCGCCGGACACCGCGAAAAACGAATTTCCGCTGGCCCAGAGTGAGGGGCTAGCGCCCACGCCGGCTCCCGCTCCCGCGCAGAAACTGCCGGCCAGCCCTGCTCCGCAAGCGGTTACCCCGCTGGTTTTCTCAAATCCGGTTTCTGCGCCGCCTCCCGTGGCTGCTGCGCCCACCCCTCCTGCTGCCTCCGCTGCGCCCCCGGCGACTTCTTCCGCACCGCAGACTCCGCAAAAGAAAAAGCCGGGCTTCTTCAAGCGCATCGGCCATTTCTTCCGGCGTGTCTTCGGCGCGGAATCGTAGCCGGGCTAATCAAGAGCCCTGTCGGTCGGCTTTTTCCGGTTCGGCAAGTGTCGCGTCGCGCCCCATCATCACCTGCCCGTACTCGAGGATCGTTACCAGGCCCACGCCGCCGCATATGTTCCCCGCCACGGCTGGAAAAAACCAGTCGGGATACGCGCCCCACGGCGCCTGGTGCAGGAGCACGGTGACCAGCACCTCGCAGGATGTGGCGATGCAATGCGCGAAGTTGCCCAGGCCGACAATGAAAGTGAGAATCCAGATCACCATCACGGAGCCAGTGATGGAGTGCGAACCGGAAACCAGCCAGGCAGCGAGCGCGATGATCCAGCCGCCGATGACGCCCGACCAGAAGATCTGCGTGGCGGGATGCGCGGTCGCGTGCAAGCCAAGCTGACTCATCGCCTGCACCGTGTCAGGGTCAATGGCCGAGGTCCACGAGGCAAGCATGGCGAAGGCAAACGCGCCTGCCATGTTGGCCGGCAGCACCACGGCCCACAGCCGCATCGTGTTCCAGAACTCGCGCTTTTCCGCCAGCACCAGGGCGACGGGATAGAGCGTGTTCTCGGTAAAAAGCTGCGAACGCCCCAGGATCACCACGATGAATCCCACCGGGTAGAACATCCGCGAGACGAGGCGCGCGGAGTCCGACTGCCCCAGCAGCGCCAGGGCAATCGCCGTGCCCAGCGCCGACAGGCCCATGAAGGCCCCTCCGCCAAAGCCGGACAGGGCAAGCGCGATCGACGGGCGTTTGAGTTCCTCGCGCGCATTGGTGGCGACCTGCTTGAAGATCTCCTCGGCTGAAGGGCGCGCCAGATTCTTCTGGTGCTGCGCGCTCACGGCGGTTTTGGCCTCTTCGAGTTCGGTTGCGGTAGCCTTTGCCTCTTCGGACTCGGGGTTCTGCACGGGAGATCCGTCTGCCATGAAGCCGATCCTCATCCACTGGAAGTGCGACGCCGGGAAGCGCCTGTCTCCTGTGAGATGCAGCTTATCGAGCCGGCAGAGCGATTGGGGGCAATCGCAGACCAGCAAGGATGGAATCGCCTAGTAGGCAACGAGCGCGCGGCGCGAAGCGCGTGCCTATATCTCCCGCGCCCGCTCGATGGCGCGGATGACCGCTTGCGCCTTGTTGATCGACTCCTGGTGCTCCAACTCCGGCACGGAATCGGCTACGATGCCTGCCCCGGCTTGGACATAGCCTTTGCCGTCCACAGAGAGCATCGATCGGATGGCGATGCAGGAGTCGAGATTGCCCGAGAAGTCGGCATAAAGCACGGCGCCGCCATAGATGCCGCGCCGCGCCGGCTCCAGCTCCTCGATGATCTCCATCGCGCGCACCTTGGGCGCCCCGCTCAAGGTGCCGGCCGGGAAGCAGGCGCGCAGCGCGTCGACGGCGCTCAGATCATGCCGCAGACGGCCCTCAATCGAGCTCACGATGTGCATCACGTGCGAGTAGCGCTCGACAAACATCAGCTTGTCGACTTTCACGGAGCCGAATTGGCTCACTCGGCCCACATCGTTGCGGCCAAGATCGACCAGCATCACGTGCTCCGCGCGCTCTTTCTCATCGTGCATCATCTCTTCGGCGAGCGCGTTGTCTTCTTTCTCGGTGGCACCGCGCGGGCGCGTTCCCGCGATCGGCCGGTACTCCACCTTGCCCTGATGCACGCGCACCAGCAGCTCCGGGGACGAACCCGCGATCTCGAGCGGAGCTGCCGCCGCGAGTTGATTTTTTGCCCGGGAGCCTTTTTTGCTTGGGCCGGCCGCGCCGCTCAGCGTGTCTCCGGGAGCGAAGCGCAGGAAAAACATGTAGGGGCTGGGATTCACCATCCGCAGCGCCCGATAAACCTGAAAGCTGTCCACCTCCGGCTCCACATCAAAGCGCTGCGAGAGGACAGCCTGAAAGACGTCGCCGGCGGCGATGTACTCCTTGGTGCGCTTGATCGCGGTGAGAAAATCCTTCTTCGCGGTCCGGTACTTTATCTTCAGTTTGCCGGTGTGCGCCGGTTTGCGCGCACCCATCTTCGGCAGCGGCTGCGCGAGTCGCTTCTCCAGCCGGTTCAGGCGGAGGACAGCGCGTTCATAGGCATCAGCGGCCTTGCGTCCGCTGACGTCCGCTGTGACGATCAGCCAGATCTCTTTGCGCACATGGTCGAAGGCCAGCACTTCGTCAAAGAACAGCAGGCACGCATCGGGAATGCCGATCTCGTCTTTGGCCGTCGCGGGCAAATGCTCAATCTGCCGCACAGCGTCGTAGGCAAAGTAGCCCACGGCGCCGGCGGTGAACGGGGGCAGTCCGGGCAAACGCGCCGGCTTGTGCCCGCTCAAGGCCTGGCGCAGCACCTCAAAGACATCGCCCTCCATTGTCGATGTCCGTCGGCCCTCGGCGATGGTGATGTGCCGTCCCTGCGCAACAATACGTTTGAAGGGCGAAAGGCCGATGAACGTGTACCGCCCCAGCTGCTCACCACCCTCGACGGACTCAAGGAGAAAGCATTCCGGCTCCGCCCAGGCGACGCGCAGAAAGGCCGACACCGGTGTTTCGAGATCGGCTGTGAGCGTGCGGCAGACGGGAACGAGCGTATGTTCTTTGGCGAGCGCCAGGAACTCCTTGCGGCTGGGCAATATCGGCTGGTTTTGCGGCTTCACAGAGACAGTGTATCGAATGAGCGGAGCCGGGCTGCGTCGAGACTCCGGCTGGTTTCGGTTCGAATTCTCGCGTCTGGGGCCCTATTCAAGTTCGCATTCAGGCCCGCACGGCCCGAGCCTGATAGTTGCCGAGCCAGGCCGTCATCTCGGCGGGCGGCAGGGCCCGGCTGAAGAGAAATCCTTGGGCGCGATCACAGCCTTTTTGGCGCAGGAATTCGAGCTGCGCCTCCGTCTCCACGCCTTCCGCCGTCACCATCATGCCCAACTCGTGGCCGAGCTCGATCGTTTTCTCCACCATGACCCGGTCGCTGTCGTTGGTGTACATGTTCTGCACGAAGACGCGATCGATCTTGAGCTCGGTTGCGGGGACGTTCACGAGCTGCTGCATCATGGCATAGCCGGTGCCGAAGTCGTCGATCGAAAGCTGGACATTTTTCATGCGCAGGCGGGTGAGCACGTCAAGCGCGTTCGAGGGGTCATTCATCAGCCCGCTCTCGGTGATCTCGACCATGATGCTCGAGACCGGCACGCCATGTTTCTGCGCCAGGCTAACGAAGGTGTCGGGGAACTTGAGGTCGCGCAAAGAGCGCACGGAGACGTTCAGCGCCACCCGGGGCGGGGGATTGCCCCGGACTGCGAACTGGCGAACCTCCGACAAGCCCCGGTCGGCCACGCGCCAGCCGAATTCATCGATGAGCCCAAGCGACTCCAGGCGGCCGATAAAGCTGTCGGGGAAGAGCAGACCGCGCTGGGGATGCTGCCAGCGGGCCAGCGCCTCCAGCCCGTCCACCTCGCCGCTGCGGATATCGATCTGCGGCTGATAGTAGAGCACGAACTCGTCGTTCCAGATGCCGTGGCGCAGCTCATTGGCCGGAAAGTCAATCCGCGCCGTCTGTTTGGCGGCGATGGCGCCCCGCTGGGGCACATGGCCGCGCAGAAACTCTTCGAGATCGGCCAGCCGGAAGGGCTTCTGAAGATGGCCGGCAATGCGCAGGCCCAGGGCGTCGGCCAGCCGTTCGGCGGTATCGAGCACCCGCTTGCTGATTCCGCTCATGAGCACGATGCTGGCCCGGCATTCCAGTTTGCCGAGCAAGCGGAGAACCTCGACTCCATCCATTCCCGGCATCATCAGGTCAAGCAGGATCAGGCTGACATCGGAGTCAAGCAGGCATGCCAGGTCGGCTGCATCGGTGGTGGCGCGGCACTGGAGACCGAGCGCCTGCGCGGCGGCCGAGACCAGCTCGCCGATGTCGGCGTCGTCATCGATCACCAGGATGTTGGCGGAGGTTGCCATCGGTTCCGATTCTCCCTTGCACCGCTGCACCGGGGGCGCCTGTGCAAGGGCGAAGGGATGGATTAGCGCAGACCTGCGCTGACCTGTCTGCGGACTATATCGGCAAATTCCGCGCGTTGATAAGGCTTATGCAGCAGCGGACCCCCCTCAAGTTTGCCGCTCCTCTCCGCCAGGGCCTCGGCCGGGAACCCCGAAGTGAAGACAACCTTGATGCCGGGACGCAGCTCGCGAACCCGCTTGGCGAGCTCTATCCCGTTCATTTTACCGGGCATAATGATGTCCGTGACCAGCAGATCGATCGGTCCGGCCCGCTCGAGCGCCGCCAGGGCCTCCGTGCCATTTCCGGCACGGATTACCGTGTAGCCCAGCTCGGCAAGGTAGGCGTCCGCGATCTCCAGCAGCTCGGCCTCGTCGTCCACGAGAAGCGCCGTCCCCCCCAGGCGCTCCAGCGGCTCGACGGCCGTGACCTCCGGCGTCTCTAAGGCCCCTTCGGCGGCCAGAGGCAGGTAAAGAGAGACCGTGGTGCCGAAGCCCACTTCGCTGTAAAGCCGTATGGCGCCGCCAGATTGCTTGATGAACCCATAGACCATCGCCAGACCCAGGCCGGTGCCTTTGTCGCGCGGCTTGGTGGTGAAAAACGGCTCGAAGGCGCGATCCACTACCTCTCGCGGCATGCCGTGGCCGGAATCGCTGACCGTGATGCGCGCATACAGGCCCGGCTTTAGCTCTCCAGCCTGCACCAGGGCGTTTCCGCCGGAAAGGTCGGCCAGCTGGGCCCGGAAGATCAGCGATCCTCCTTTCGGCATGGCGTCTCGGGCATTCAACGCCAGGTTGAGCAGCGCCGTCTCGAGAGCCGCTGTGTCCACAAAGACCGGAGGCAGCGCCGGGTCGCATTGGGTGGTGATTTTGATCTCGGGCCCGATCGCCCGGGAGGCCAGCTCCACCACCTCGCGGATCGCGTCCTTCATATCCACCGCCCCGGGATCGAGCTGCTCGGTTCTGGAGAAGGCGAGAAGCCGGCGGGTCAGCTCGGCTCCGCGGATGGCCGCGCGCTGCGCCGCCTGCACGCGCTTGACAGCAGCCTCATTCCAGGCGACCATCCGCTCCAGCAGGTCGAGATTGCCGACTACCACTCCCAGCAGATTATTGAAATCATGCGCAATGCCGCCGGTGAGCTGGCCCAGCGCCTCCATCTTCAGGCTCTGGTGCAACTGGCGCTCGAGGTTCTTGGTCTCGGTGACATCGGAACCTGTGGTCAGGATGCATTCTGCACCATCGAGAACGATGGGCTCCAGAGACAGATTGACGATCCGCGTGCCGCCAGACCGGGTCTTGAACTGAGCCTCAAAGGAGACGACCCTCCCGTTCTGCCGCAACCTCTCGAACAACTCGACGCGCTGCTCGGGAATCGCCCAGATGCCCAGCTCTGCTTCGGTGCGGCCCACCATATCCTCAGCCTCGTAGCCGAGCATCTTCAGAAACGCGTCGTTCACATCGACATACCGGCCCTGGGTGATGGTGCTGATGGCAATCGCAAGCGGGCTGGATTGGAAGGCTTTGGCGAACCGCTCTTCGGATTGCCTAACCTTCTCTTCCGCGCGCTTGCGACCCGTCACATCGATCACGGATTCGAGAATGCGGACCGGCCGTCCGGCGGTGTCGCGGTGTAGTGTCCAGGCGCTGGAGACGATCATCGTCTCACCATCGCTCCGCTTGTGCACGAGCTCGCCCTCCCAACGGCCGGTGGCCAGAAGCTGCTCTTCGATTTTCTCGAGCGGCTCGGGAAATTCCGTACGGAAAAGCTCGTGCGATACCGCGCCCAGAGCCTCCTGCGCAGAGAACCTGTACATCTTCTGCGCGCCTTCAGACCAGAAGACGATCCGGCTCTCCATGTCACGAGCGATGGTTTGCGAGGCCCTCAGAAGCTGAGACTGTTCGCGCAGGGACTCCTCGGCCCGCATGCGATCAGTCACGTCGCGCAGGATGACCGTAAAGAGCTTGCGGCCGCGTGCCTCCACCTGCGAGATCGAAGCTTCAATCTGAAATTCCTCGCCGTTCGAGCGCTGTGCCCAGAGTGACCCCAGCTCGCCCATGGAGCGGCTGGTCATGCCGGTCGCCGCGAAGGCTTGAATATGGTTTGCGTGCGCCGCGCGGAAGCGGGCCGGGAGGAACTCATCGACAGGCCGTCCCAGTGCCTTCGACTGGGGACAGAGGAACATGCGTTCGGCGGCTGCATTGAAGAGGACGATGTGCTGCTGCTCGTCCACGGTGAGGATGGCGTCCATCGCGCACTCGAGAATGCCCGAGAGCCGCTGCTGGCCTTCGCGCGTCGCGTTCGCCGCGCGGATGGACTCCGAGATGTCGCGCGCGATCTTCGAGGTGCCCACTAGCTCGCCCTTGTGGTTGCGGATCGGCGAGCTCTTCACCGACACCTGCACGGTCTCGCCATTCTTCTTTCTTCTCGACACCTCTGGCTGCTGGACCGTCTCACCCAATGCCGTCCGCCGGAGCACTTCATCTTCCTCCTCCTCCTGGCCGGGCAAGATCAGGATGCGGATGGAACGGCCGATCATCTCTTCGGAGGTGTAGCCGAAGAGCTTCTCTGCGCCAAGATTCCAGGTGTTGACGATGCCATGAAGATCTTTTCCCATAATCGCGTCGTCAGAGGATTCGACGATTGCCGCCAGGCGCGCCCGCGTCTCACTCAAACGCACGCGTTCCGTAATCTCGCGATAGCTGAGGACGATCTGGGCCAGTTCGCCGTCAGGGCCGGGAATCGGCGCCGTGGCGATTTCAACGAAGGTGATCTCCGCGGAGCCTTTGGGCCGCAATCCGGCTTCAAAGTTGCGCACGAACTGCCCGTGCAGGGCGAGGACGCAGGGCCGTTGTGCAGGAGGCAGCGGGTCTCCGGCAGGAGTGAATGCGTCTGTTAAATCCTCAATGCGCCGAGGGGAGGTCCGTTCCTGTGGCCGCGCACCGTTCGCGAATCCCACCAGACGTGCCGCGGTCTGGTTCATGGAGAGGATGTTGCCCTGAGGGTCGAGGAGCGTGATGCCTTCCGCGAGATTGTCAAAGCAGCCGTAGAGACCTTCGAGTGCCGCGCTGGCGCTCATCGCATCACCTGGCTCCGGAGCCGGGGGCTTCGGGGTTGGATGGGTGAAACGGGGGAGCGTATTCCCATCGCGGGTTTATGGATGCGGCCAGCCGGAGCTTTCGCCCCGGCGAGGCCGCCTGGAGAGACTCATTCCGGGCGATGACACTCCGCTAAAATCCTTTTGAAATGAGCCCGGTGCTGCAAAGGATAACAATGCGGAGCTGGCGCGGAGAGCGAGAAGTGTCCTAAAAGCAGCCGCCATGCCCACCGTAGGACCATCTTCAGAACGGCTATCCCATTATGGGAGGACTCCACAGGAGCGTCTTGCGCTGACGGCCAGCGCGAGAGAGGGGTACGCGGATGCACACAGATTTCTAAAATGCCGTACACTTACATGGACTTGGGTTGAGAGGTTCAGGCGCCAAGGCTTGAGCGCAGGGAGCCTTCGGGGCCGCACCGGAAGAGATTCTGCGTCAGGCCAGGGGTCGAGCGCGGCGGGAGCTGCCGGAACACGGAGAAGATATGCCAACGGGAGATAATACCGTGAGCTTGGACCAGGAGATCAATCCCTGGGAGGCGCAAAGCGCGCGGTTTGACTTTGCCGCGCGGAAGCTCAGCTTGGATGAAGGCTTGTGGAAGGTGCTTCGCTCGCCATCGCGCGAGATCATCGTGCATTTTCCCATCACCTTGGACAATGGACAGATCGAGGTGTTCACCGGCTTCCGGGTGCAGCACTCGCAGGCGCGCGGGCCGGCCAAGGGCGGGATCCGCTATGCGCCGGATGTGACGCTGGACGAGGTGCGCGCGCTGGCCAGTTGGATGACCTGGAAGTGCGCGGTGGTGAACATTCCCTTCGGCGGCGCCAAAGGCGGGGTGATCTGTGATCCCAAGTCGATGAGCAAGGGAGAACTGGAGCGGATGACGCGCCGCTACACCTCGGAGATCATCGAGTTTATCGGCCCCGAGAAGGACGTTCCCGCGCCGGACGTGAACACCAATGAGCAGACGATGGCGTGGATCATGGATACCTACTCCATGCACATGCGCCAGACGGTGACGAGCGTGGTTACCGGCAAGCCGATCAACATCGGCGGCTCGCGCGGCCGCCTTGAAGCCACGGGACGGGGCGTGCTGGTGGCCTGCAATGAGAGCCTGCGCTACCTGAATATGCCCGTCGACGGCTGCCGGGTGATTGTTCAGGGCTTCGGCAATGTGGGCTCGAATGCTGCCCGGCTGATGCTCGAGCACGGGTACAAGATCATCGGCGTGGCGGAAAAGGAGGGCGGACTCTTCGACGCGAACGGAATCGATGTTCACCAGCTCATCGAATACAAGTACCGCAACGAGTCGATTCTCGGGTTCCGGGGCGCCGAGGCGATGCCCAGCGAAGAGCTCCTCATCTCCGACTGCGAGATCCTCATTCCCGCGGCCACGGAAAATGTGATCACCAGCCGCAATGCGGACAAGATCAAGGCGCGCATCATTGTGGAAGGCGCCAACGGGCCCACGACCGCGGTTGCCGATGAGATTCTCGCCGACAAGCGGATCTTCATCGTCCCCGATATTCTGGCCAACGCCGGCGGCGTGACCGCCAGCTACTTCGAATGGGTGCAGGACCGGCAAGGCTATTTCTGGAAGGAAGCCATCGTCAATGAGCAGCTGGAGACCATCCTCCGCGACAGTTTTGAAGACGTGGTGCGCTATGCGGAGACGCATAACGTGAACAACCGCATCGCCGCTTACATGCTGGCGATCGACCGCGTGGCTTTCACCATTCGGCAACGCGGCATCTACGCGTAAATCTCTCTGCGCCTTTCGGCATTGACCCGCGGGGTAGCGAGCTGCCAGTTTTCCTTGGGTCTCCCATCAACCGTTCGCGCACGCGGCCGTCTTCGCGAAGGGCGAGGCCGAAGAGTCGGATGAGCGATGGGATGCGGTCAAGCTTTTTATCGAGCTTGGTGTTGGGTCGGCAATTGTTGCGATTTCACCCGCAAACCTCAGGAAAACATGCGATTGCGTCAATGGGGCGTGCCCGCAAACGGGCGCGGCATCCCCCGGCATGCCGGCTGCGGCGGCTCACCCGATAGGATCATTTCATTCCAGGATGCGCGGGGGCGATTATAGTTGTGGTAGCGGAAGGCGGCCTGCCTGCCGTGTTTCGATGTGCCTGCCCGCGAGCGGCATCGGAAAGCCGGTATGTACGGATTCGGATGAACTTGCCCAACTCCATCACGATGAGCCGGATCGTCATGATCCCGCTGCTGCTGTGGATTCTCTCGCCGTACTTTGCCTGGCAGGGGATCGGCGGCGCGCAGGAGATTGCGGCATGTGTCCTTTTTGTGATGGCTTCGATGACCGACGGGCTCGATGGTTATCTGGCGCGCAAGCGAGGCCAGATCACCACCATGGGCATGCTGCTGGACCCGTTGGCCGACAAGATCATGGTGACGGCGGCGCTGATCGCTCTGGTTGCCTACAATCCCGAGATCGTCAAGGTATGGATCGCGGTGGTGATCATCGGGCGCGAGTTCCTGATCTCCGGGTTGCGCTCCATCGCCGCTTCTGAGGGGTTCACGATCACAGCCAGCGAGCTTGGCAAGCTCAAGACCGTCATCCAGATCGTCTCGGTGGTCTCCGCTATCCTGGCGCACCGGTGGGATCAGTGGCAGATCGGCGTGCTGGTGATTCCGGTGAAATGGTACGCGATTGCGGCCATCTACTTCACGGTGGTGGTCTCCACCATCTCAGCGGTGGATTACTTCATCGGCTTCTGGAAGAAGATCGACCTGGCCGCCAAGGATCGCCGCCAGGCCTCGGTGCTTTCGCGCGGCAAGAGCGCGACTATCCGGTAGGGCAGTTTCGGAATACCCAGGCATTCGCGGAGCCTTGCAAGGTGGCATTTTCCCGATAGCAATGCTTTTTCGCCGCGTGCCTTCGGTCTACACCGGTTCCGCAACTGCTAGAGGCCTTCACTGTCCAAGCTGATACCGTACTTCGGCCAGCGCTGTCTGATAGGCATAGCGGGCGCTGGTGTTCTCGATTTCTGCCTCGGTCTGCGCCAACTGGGCCTGGGTCAGTTCCACAATGCTGCTCAGTCCGATCTTGTAGCGCGCCTGCGCCAGGTCCAGGGCAAGGTTCGCCTGGTTCAGCATGCCCTGAGTGACGCCGATGCGCTCAAAGGCCGCCTGCGCGTTGAGAACCGCGGTGCGCACATCGTGGGCTATCATGTCGCGAAGATTGCGTACCTTTTCCTGATCGGCTTGCGCGCGCAGTTTGGCTTCCTTCTCCTCGGCACTGAACAGGAACCCGTTGAAGATGGGGATGCTGATGTTGGCCCCCGCGGCTCCGTACCATGAGGACAGAATCTGATCAGCGCGCACCGGCGCGCCTCCGGCGGCCGCAATCGCCGTGACAGTCGGCAGGCGCTGATCGCGCTCCGCCGCGCTATACTGCGTGGCCGCCGTAGACTGATCGTTCAGCGCAGCCAGATCCGGTCTCGCCTGCATGGCCGTCTTCACAAGCGACTCCGGATCCTGTGGCGCGGGCGGCAGACTGCCACTGGTTTCATCCACCAGCGTGTACTGCTGATCGGCCTCCGAGCCGAGTACGTCATTGAGCGCCGACATGGCTGACTGCTCTTCGTTCTTCGCGTCTACGAGCATCAGAGCGGCCTGGGAGATCTGCACATTGGCGAAGCTCAGATCCAGCTCCGACCGGATCTTCGACTTGGTCAGCGCGGTGACCTGTTCTCCGGTGGCCTGCCGCTGGGCAATCGTCTGCTGCGCCACGCGCAGCACGGCCTGTGCGGTGAGCGCCTGATAGAAGGCCTGGTCCGTGGTGAGCTTGATGTCGAGTTCGGTCGCCTGCTCGCTTTCAAGCTGCGCCTTGGCGTTCAACTGCGCGCTCCGGACGAGATGATGCGTGCGGCCGAAGTCCGTGATGAGCTGGCTCACGGTCAGGCCGCCAGCGGCGCGGTCATAGATGGAAGGATTGTTCAGATTGCCGGCGGTGATCCGGCTGTTCGGGTGGGCGTCGACGGCTGTCAGATCGGCGTTCGCCGTGGGCATCTCGGCGGAGCGCGTTTCGCGCGTGACCTGAGCCGCGGCCAGCGCGATCAGATGCGCCACGCTGATGTTCGGATTGTTGCGGATGGCGATCTGCTCGGCCTGCTCAAGGGTGAGCGTCGGCCCCAGACCCGGCGGCTGCACGGCGGCGGGTTGAGCCATGCCGGGCTGGGTGGCTCCATTCCCGGCTGGAGGCGGTGCGGTTGCCGTGGGCGCTTGCCCGGCCACGGTGGCCAGCAGTTGGACGGCCGGAGCCTGCGGCAGCCCCGACTGCTGCGCAGAGACGATGCCGCCGAGCCCGCCTGCCAGCAAAGCTGCGCCGATGACGCGCCGGACCTTCGTGATTGGTCTACTCATACTCTCCCCCCTCCGCGACGGCGGCTCTGTGCGCACTGCGGCCGTGGATCAACAGGTACACGGCTGGAACCAGGAAGACCGTGACCACGACCGAGAGCGCCAATCCGCCGATGATGGCCCGCGCCAGCGGCGCGTACTGTTCGCTGCCGGCTTCCAGGCCGAGGGCCATGGGAATCATGCCGACCAGCGTGGCCAGCGACGTCATCAGAATGGGCCTCAGGCGGATCTTGCAGGAGTGCACGACAGCGTCCAGCAGCGATTGTCCCTCCGCGTGCAGAATGCCCGCGAATTCCACGATCAAAATGCTGTTCGAGACCACGATGCCGGTCATCATGATCACGCCCATCAGCGACATGATGTTCAGGGTGCTTCCCGTGAGCAGGAGAATGAGCACGACGCCCACCAGACCGGGCGGAATCGCCATGAGGATGATGAAGGGATCGATAAAGGAACGGAACTGAGCCATGAGGATGAGATAAACGAGCAGAACGGCGATGATGAGTCCGATGCCGAAATCGTGGAATGCCTCGTTCATGCTGACTACGGCGCCGCGCACGTCGAGCACCGTATTGCGGTCGTGCGGAGTTCGCGCGACCAGCCGCTCCACGCGCGCACCGATGTCCTGCAGCGCCTCACCCTTTGACGCGACGTAGATGTCGACGGCGCGGCGGATCTGGTAGTGATCCACTTCGGTTGGAGTGTTGATCTGCTGCAGGCTGGCGACCTCGCCAAGCGGCACGTATCCGGAGCTGTGATCGCCGCGGAAGAGGGACTGCGATGCTGGTTCGGCCTGCTCGTTTTCCTGCATCGGCGTGTAGCCGGCGGGTTTTACGCCGCGCAGGGGAATGCTCTCCAGATCCTGCATCGACATGTTGTCGATCCAGCGGTTGGCATACTGCACGGTCACCATGTAGTTGTTGCCGCTGTGCGGATCGATCCAGTAGCTGGGGGCCACCATGCCGTCGGAGGTGAGCGCGGTGATCACGTTGTCGACAACATCTTTCGCGGAGAGCCCGATCAGGCTTGCGCGCTCGCGGTCGATATTCAGTTGCAGGCCGGGATAATTGATGCTTTGCGGGATGTAGACATTGCTTACGCCCGGCAGCGCGCGGACTTTGGCGGCAATCTGCTGTGCCAGCGCGTAGGACTTCTGCATATCCTGCGATTTGATCTGGATATCGATCGGCGCCGGCAGGCCCTGGTTGATGACGGAATCGACCAGGCCGCCCGCTTGAAAGTAAGTGGAGAGCTCCGGCATTTCACGCGCAAGTTTATCCTGCACGCGGCGCATATATTCGTAGCTTCCGATACTGTGGTCTTCCTTCAGGCTGGTCTGGACAAACGCCGTGTCCATGGAAGCGTTGGTGGTGTAGATCGCCGAGAGATCGGGATAGACGCCAATGTTGGAGACGATCATGCCCAGGTCGCGCGGCTTCACCACGCTGCGGATGACGTTCTCGACCTTGGCGATGTAGTCGTTGCTGACCTCCAGCCGCGTTCCGCTGGGCATGCGAACGTTGATGACGAACTGGCCGGGATCGGTGCGGGGAAAGTAGGCGCGTCCGACGAAGGGAAACAGACCCACCAGAATGACCGCGAGGCCGCCCAACATTACGGCGGTGGCGAATCCCGGTCTGCGCAAAACGCGGAAGGCAAGCTGCTCATAGCGATTGAGGAATTGTTGAAAGCGCTGGTTGAAACCGTGGATGAAGCGCCGGAAGAACGAGGGCTTGTGTCCTTGCATCTCGTCTTGCTCACCGTGTTGAAGGTCGACCCGGATGAACATGCCGCAGAACAGCGGCACCACGGTCATAGCGAAGAAGTACGAAGCAAAGATCGAAAGCGCGACGCCCAGCGCGAGGGGCGTAAAGATGTATTTGCTCACGCCGCTGAAAAATGTGACGGGAAAGAAGACAATGGCCGTGGTGAATGTGGCGGCGAGAACCGCCATGGCTACTTCCGATCCGCCCTTCTCCGCCGCCTCCCGCGGCGGCGTGCCCATCTCCATAAAGCGGAAGATATTTTCGAGGACGATGACGCCGTTGTCGATGAGCCGGGAAAAGACCAGCGCCAGGCCGCCGAGGATCATGGTATTGATCGATCCGCCCATCGCGTCGACAATCACCAGGCAGACCAGCATCGAGAGCGGAACAGCCAGCAGCACGGCGACGGTTGCGCGCGGGCTGCCGAGAAAGATCAGGATCATGATGCCGGTGAGCACCAGGCCCATGCCCGCCTCGCGCGAAACATTGCTGATGGCCAGCTTGACGAAAACAGACTGGTCGAAGACGACGGCAGTCTTCAGAGAGTCCGGGATGTCCACCAGGTGCTGAATGGCCGCTTTGATCCCGTTGACGATGGTGATGGTGTTGCTGCCTCCGGCCTGCTTGAAGATAGGCACGTAGACTGACCGTTGCCCGTCGATACGGACAATGTTGTACTGCAGCGCGCCGGAATCCACCGCTTTGCCGATATCGCCCACCAGGACGGACGAGTTGCCCACCGACTTGAGCGGCATGTCGTTCATCGAACTCGCGCTGGGAAACTGGCTGTTGGCGTAGATGTTGTAATCCTTCGAGCCGATGCGCACATCGCCGGCGGGAAGAATCAGGTTTGAGCTGTCCACCGACTGCACCACGTCGCTCAGGCTCATGTTGTGCGCTTCAAGCTTCAGCGGGTCGACGTAGATCTGAATCTGACGGTAAGTGCCTCCATAGGGCTGCGGTACCGAGGCGCCCTGCACGTTCGAGATCTGGTTGCGCACCTGGAACTGGGCAAGATCTTTGAGCTGGGTCTCGTTGAGACCTTGCCCTTTTAGCGTGACCAGGCATACCGGTTGCGTGGAAGCGGTCATGCCCAGCACCACCGGAGGCAATGTGCCCGGCGGCAGGCGGCGCAGGTCGGCCATCGCGAGATTGGCAACGTTGCTCAGAGCCGCGTTGGGATCGGTGCCCGGCTTGAAGTAGATCTTGATGAGGCTTACGCCGGTGAGCGATCGCGATTCGCTGTGATCCACATTGGCGGCGAGCGTAAAGAACCGCTCGAAGGTGTCGGTGATGTCGGCCTCGATCTGTTGCGGCGGCATGCCGTTGTAGAACGTAGCCACAACCACCACCGGCATGTCGATCTCCGGGAACAGGTCTACCGGCATGCGCACCACGGTGACCGTGCCGATGAGAGCGATGATCAGGCACAACATGAGAATGAAATAAGGAAAGCGAAGGGCAAACCTTGGCATTAGTCGGTGCCTCCATTGGCTTCCGCTTTCATGTCGATGGTGCCGCCGGTTTCCTGCATGGTCTCTGAAGCCTCAGAGGGCTCAACCAGCGGGCTCACCTCCGAGCCCTCCTGGTATTTCTCCTGCCCGCCGATCAGTACGCGGTCCCCGGGGTTGATGCCGGAGTCGATCTGGGCCAGCTTGGTTCCCTCCAGCCCCACTGTCACGTTACGGATGTGCACCCGGTTGTTGTTATCGAGCACGTACACAGTCTGCTGCCGCTGCGCATTGAGCACCAGCGCTTCAATCGGAATAGTGATCACATTCTTCGCGCTGGCAAGCTGGAGCATGGTGTTGGCATACATGCCGGGCGCGATGGAGAGGTCCCTGTTCTCGACGTCCACTTCCGTTTCCATCGTGCGTGTTTCGAAGTTCACGCTGCGGGTAAAGCGCACAATCTTTCCCGTGAACGATCGGCCGACGGCATCCACACGCACGCTGAGCAAGTCGCCCTGATGAATAAACCGAACGTCGTTCTCCGGCACGGGAACACGCAGGCGGAGAAGGTCGCTTTGCGCGACGCGCACAATCGGAAGCGCAGAGTCGTTCGAGGTGGTGCCGCCCTGGATCAGCGCTCCGGTGTCGGCGTAGCGCCAGATCACCACGCCGGCGATCGGGGTGATCACGTTGGTGTAGTTCTCGAGCGCCTGCACGCGTTCTTCGTCGGCCCGCCCCGCTTCAGCCTTTTGCTGCGCGGCGGCCATCGACGCTCGGGCGGCATCCGCCTGCGCCTGCGCGGAGAGGTCCTTCGCCTGCGCATCGTCCAGCTCCTGCTGGGCAATGAGGCCGGGCCGCGAGGCGGCCGCCTGTTTCAGGCGGTCATACTCGGCATGCAGCGCGGCATGCAGCGCTTCCGCGCCGCGGATCTCGTGTTGCGCCCGTGTGATCTCCTGCTGGCCTTCCAACTGCTCGAACGAGACCTGCTCCAGCTGCGCCTTCAGCTCGGGCACTTCGAGTACCGCGAGCGTCTGGCCCTGGCTCACGCGATCGCCGATATCCACATTGATGCGCTTCATGTATCCGCTCACCTTGGGGTGAACATCCACAACCTGATAAGGCTGGAACTGACCGGCAAGCGTGAGCACATGCGTGATGTCACCCCGCTTGGCCACGGCGACGCGCGCCGCCGCGATGGCGGGCGTGGTTGCGGCATTGCCGGTGCCGGAGTGACACGCGCTGATCCCAATGGCCATCGGGAACAGCAAAGCCGCGGCCAACGTCAAGGGAGATTGCCTGTACATGCCGATCATGCTCCTGGTCATTGAGCTCCTGGTTATTGGACTCCTGATAAGGGGCTCCCGGTTGATTGCCCCGCTTGCATCGCGGTGCCCGCGGTCGGAGACGGGGCTACGCCGCGGATAACGCGAGCGCTTATGCGCCGGCCGTCACGAACACAGCTAACTTGTTCGTTGCAAGGGCGCTGGGAACTAAGATGCGGACGGAAGTTTAGGAACGGGCAGGCGGCGGACGAAAGAAGATGAAGGGGGAGAAGAAAGCTGCTCGCGCCACCGAGGGCAGATTGCGCACGAGTTCGCCGCATACCGGGGCATCAGCCAGCCGAATGGAGAGAAAGGCGGTGAGCACCGCAAAGGCAAGAGCGGGGTGAATCGGATCCGGTACAGGAACGCCATGCTCGACTGCGCGAAGCATGTCCGCAGGGAGGGCCTTGGCCGCGCGCACAGCGCTTCCCGCTCCAAGTGCGGGTCCATACCATGCCGTCTTCGCTTCCAGCGAAAAAACAACTGCCAGCAGACACAGGCCACACGCGAGAGCGATGCGGAACGGAGCTGTGGAAGCGGGGGACTTACCGGACATGATGGCAGTTTATCATGCGGATGTCGCGGCCTGTTCCGGGGTCGCCCGGGTGCGCGATGCCCTATCATCCTAATTCCGGGCGCGGGGCGCACAAGAAGCAGGCGTTCCGCAGTGGAGTTTAGAGAGCCGGCGCTAGTAATGTGGCCGCAAGAAACCGAAGCAGCCGCGGCGCTGATGGCGCGGCTGCCAAAGGTAGGAAACACCGACCCTGCCCAAGCCGATTCACTCAATTTTCATAGGCAAACAGCGTGGTAAGAGGATCGCTCTCCAGTTCTTGACTGGACAGCGCAACGCGGGTTATCGCCCACGCCCGCGTGCGGCTCCTCCGCCACTGCCTTTGCGCGCCGTGTAACAATCCCTGCAGTAGACGGGACGGTCGCCGCGCGGCTCAAACGGCACGGTCGTTGGTTGTCCGCAACCGGAACAAATGACGGGAGTTCCCTGAGAAGGAGCCGAACGGTAACCACCGGACCCGCCCCCTTGATCATTTTTCTTTGCCTGCCGGCATGGTTTGCAGCGTTTGGGGGTCGAGTAGCCGCGTTCCGAAAAGAACGCCTGATCAGCAGCGGTGAAGGTAAAGTCCTGCCCACAATCGCTGCAGGTGAGTTGCATGTCTCCGGCCATAAACGGTCTCCGTTCGTACTCCTTGTGGGGCAATTGTACAGCCCATTCGATAGTTTGCTACAAAAGATTTGGTTTTTGAATTGATAAACTTAGCCCGGACTTCGCACTTTTCCACCCCGTGCGGCGCGCCGCGCTATAGTTCCAATTAAAGAGAGATAAGGATTCTGAACCGGTTAGGCGGCGTCCGGCCGCAACCCGATTGCACCATGACGACAGTCTCCAATCCGGCATCCGAGGCGGAGTGCATCCGGCGCATTCTGGCCGGGGAGAAGCATCTCTTTCACCAGCTGATTCGGCCTTGCGAGCGCTCCATCTATTTTCTGCTGTATTCGCTGCTGCGCAGTGAGGCAGACGCGGAGGATGGGGCCCAGGAGACGGCGATCAAGGTGTATCGCAACCTGCATCTGTTTCGCGGCGAGTCTCAGTTCCGCACCTGGGTGCTGTCCATCGCCCGCAACGAGGGGCTGGGACGGTTACGCAAAGCCGAAAGCCGCCGCGAGGACTCGCTTGACGCGCTCATCGACGGTGAGGCCGGCGACTTCACCCCAGCCATTTTGACCAGCTGGCGCGAGATTCCAAACGAGGCCCTGGAGCGCGAGGAGCTCGGAGGCCTGCTTCGCAAGGCTATCGAGGGTCTGCCCGGGATTTACCGTAACGTTGTGCTTTTGAGGGACGTCGAAGAAATGGATGTGCGTGAAACGGCTGCGGCGCTTGGCATCACCGAAGGTGCTGTCAAGGTTCGCCTGCATCGGGCGCGGGCGCTTCTGCAGCGCGACCTGGCGCCCAAACTGAAGGGGTTCGCGCGCACGGGACGCAACCGGTTCGGATGGGCACGATGAGGATCGACTGCAAACACGTGTGGCAGCACATCTCCGCCTACATTGACGGCGATGTGGACGAGGCGCTGCGCGCTGAGATCGATCTCCATCTCGAGACCTGTGAAATCTGCTCCGCTGTGTTGGATTCGACGCGCAACGTGGTGGTTCTGGTTGCGGACGATCGCGTTTTCGAGCTGCCGGGGGGGGTCTCAAGCCGTCTTCACGCCCGGCTCGATGAGGAACTCGCTCTCGGCGAGAGCTCGTAGTGGACGCGCAAGAAGGCGAGTGTTTAGTCCGCCGCGCCCCCTTCAGCTATGGGGCCGGGTCCGATGCAAGGGTCTCCGGCACAAAGACCAGCAGCAGGAATGCAATTGCTGCCACGCCGCCCAAGGCCAGAAAACAGAATCAGCCCACAAGCCCCAACGTTTCAGCCGGCGCTCCTCAACTGCCCTGCTTGCGCTGGCCGGACATGGTGATGATGAATGAAGGCGTGACCGTAAACCTCCGCGCCGACCAGGCACAGCGTGAGTACTGCCATGGCTGCCTGCAATTGCTCTGAGCGGCGCTGTCTCCTGAGAATCTCGCGGCGGCGCCACTGCGCTTCAGGGCGCGCGCGCAGCCGCCAGATCCAGAAAAGCACGGCCAGATTCACCACCGCGCCCACAACCGCCAGCGTGAGCATGGGGATGCGAATGGCATCGCGGTGAAATGCCCGCACCGGAGCCCAGATGCTGGCCGCGGCCAGGGCGGCGAGTCCGATGCCCAGGCGGATACCGTTGATTGTTAAAACCGCGGTGCACAGGCTTTGCAACAGCGCCATGGCGACACTGGCGAACGAGACCGCGGTCAAACCCTTCACATTTTCCACGGAATCTCCACGTCCTGCGCCGGCAGCGCACCCGCCGGCTGAATCAGAGTAGAGGGGCTGGCTAACGGCTGCCAATCCAAATTCACAGATTCGGAGTACTTCACCTAGAGACCCAGGCTGGGAGACGCAGGCTGGAAAGAATCAGGTAGCCATCGGTCCCATTTTACCTGTAACCTTTCCAATTGGGCGCCACTCCTAATGTGCGTACCAGTAATGTGCGTACCAGCATAACCGAGAGAGCTGTAGCATCAACTCTCTCATGTCCTTCCAACCGCGGATGTTCTCCGCCCAACCCCAGCGAGGTAACAACATGAAGAACCAACTGAATGCTTTGCTCCTCACCGCGGCTCTGGCCGGTTTGGCCGGTGGAACCACGGTTGCTGCTCAATCCGCTGCTCAGGGCTCTGCACAGGCGAATTCGGCCAAGGTCATCAAAGCTGGTTTGCGCTATTCGGGTGCCAATGCCGCGGCGGACAAGCACTCCTGCAAAGGCAAGAACGACTGCAAAGGCCAGGGCGGCTGTAAGTCCAGCGACAATGGCTGCAAAGGCAAGAACAGCTGCAAAGGTAAGGGCGGCTGCTCCACCGACGGCTCCAAGATGCCGGGCCTCTTCGTCTAAACAACGTAGGGATCGGCAGCGGTCTGGTTGCAGCGAAGTTTCCACTGCCGATCCCACTTCAATCCATCATTCCGAAAGCTGAGAACGGACAATAGTCTCGTATGCCCGGCAATCGTTTCAACGCGTTTCAGAACCACGGCGTCGGAATCGGCCTCCGCATTCCGCATTATCAGCACATCTTTGCGCGCCGGCCGGTGGTCGACTGGTTCGAGATCATCTCGGAAAATTATATGATTGACGCCGGCCGTCCGCTGGCCACGCTCGACCGTATCCTGGAGCAATACCGCGTGGTGCAGCACGGCGTGTCCATGTATTTCGGCTCGGTGACGGCGCCGGACCCGGAACATCTGCGCCGGCTCAAGCAACTCGTCCGCCGCACCGGGACGCCGTGGCTGAGCGATCACCTCTGCTGGGGGTCGGTGGACGGCACATACTCGCACGATCTGCTTCCGCTGCCCTACACATGGGAAGCGGTTGAGCGCACCGCCGAGCGCGTCCGCATGGTGCAGGATTATCTGGAGATTCCCGTAGCCGTAGAGAATGTCAGCTCGTACGCGGCCTTTACCGCATCGGAGATGACGGAATGGGAATTTCTGACGGAAGTGGTCGAGCGCGCGGACTGCGGCATGCTTCTCGACGTGAACAACATTTATGTTTCGGCGATGAATCACGAGTTCAATGCCATGGATTACGTAAACGCCGTGCCCGCGCACCGTGTGGCGCAGATTCACATTGCCGGCCATTCCAAATACGAGAAGTACATTCTGGACACGCACGACCATCCAGTGATCGATCCGGTCTGGGAGCTTTACGCGCGCGCCATCGACCGCTGCGGCCCCACGCCCACGCTGCTCGAATGGGATGACCATATTCCCAGCTTCGATGAGGTGCACGCCGAGGCGCTGAAGGCGAACCGTTATCTTCATCGGGAAGCGCCGGAGCTTGTCGAGGCCGCGTCATGAATCTCGAATCCATCCAGCGCGCCATGGCCGAGGCCGTGATGCAGCCGCTCACGGCGGACGAAATGATGCGCGAGCACGCGCCGGACGGCCGCGCGATGAGCGATGTGGCCGCGTCGTTCATCGTACCCAACAGCCGGCTCACGCCCTTCGAGCGCCTGGAAATCTACAACCGCCAGTACTGGTTTCGCGTGCTCGGCGCGCTGGCCGAGGACTTTCCGGCATTGCGCGCCATCCTGGGCAGCGCCCGGTTTGACGCGCTCTCAATCGATTACCTGACGGCGCATCCGAGCCGCTCATTCACGCTGCGGAATCTCGGCTCGAAGCTCGTCGAGTGGCTCATCGCTCACCCCGCATACACGGGCCGCCGGCACGGGCTCGCCGTGGATGTTGCCCGCATCGAATGGGCCTTTGTGGAGGCCTTCGACTCGGCCGACCGCGCTCCGCTCAGCCTGCCGCAGATTGCCGGGCTCGATGCTTTGTCGCGGCTTGCTCTGCAGCCCCATCTCCAACTGATGGCACTCCACTATCCGGCCGACAATCTCGTCCTCTCGCTGCACGAACGCGAAAAGCGGCAGACCAGCGAAGCGGGCATCGGGCACGAAGAAGAGGCCGCACCGCCGATGCAATTGCCCAGGCTCCGCCGCCGTGCCGTGTGGCTGGCTGCGCATCGTGTCGAGTATTCGGTCTATTACCGGCGTCTGGAGCGGGAGGAATTCCTCACCCTCGCCGCGCTGCGGCAAGGAGAGCCCCTCGGCGCAGCCATAGACGCTGCGTTTGTGGATTCAACTGTGCCGCAGGCGCGCCGCGCCGCCCGCGTGCAAGCCTGGTTCACCCACTGGGCTGAGCTGGGCTGGATCTGCGCGCCGGATTGCGCGAGTTCCTGATTGCAAGCCTTTCCTCCTCAAGCGGTCTTGAGAGACGCCGGAGGATTTGTGATTTGAGTCCCGCCATCTTCTATCAAGGAAAACCATGTCTACGCTCGTGAACCTTTATGCCCGCTTCGTCCGCCTCTTGAACTACCTGCAGTGTCCACTTTTGCTTGCGATCCGCATTTACTGGGGCTTTCAATTCGCGCAGGATGGGTGGGGCAAGCTCACGCACCTGGGCCGCGTCACCGAGTTTTTCGCCTCGCTCAATCTGCCCGCGCCTCACGCTACGGCTACGCTGGTTGCCACGATAGAGTTCGCGGGCGGCATTCTTTTCCTGTGCGGCATCGCCTCGCGCCTGGTCTCGCTCGTCCTCTTTGTCAACATGACGATGGCGTATCTGAGCGTTCCCGATGACCGCACCAACTTCTTCCATATCTTCTCGAACCCCAGCGACTTCTACGGCGCCACGCCCTACACCTACTGGTTCGCTGCGCTGCTCATTCTCATCTTCGGTCCCGGCTGGCTCGCTCTCGATACAATTCTTCTTCGCCGCCTGGCTCCCGGACAGAAGGCCTGAGCGCGCGCTATCATTGCACAAAACTCCCACGGGCCCCGGTGCAATGCAAATCGTCTACCTACTCACCTCGCTCGGCATCGGCGGTGCAGAGCGGCTGACCCTTGCGCTTGCGGAGCGCATGCGCGAGCGCGGCCATGCTGTCGCGGTCTTTACGCTGCGCCCGCGCCTTGAGCATGAGTGGCCCACGACTCTCCCGGTCTTCCGCCTGGGTATGCGGAGAACCCCGGTCAGTTTTCTGGCCGCGACGATGCGGGCCCGCCGTTATCTCCGCGACCTCCGGCCGGACCTCATCCACAGCCACGGCTTTCACGCGAACATCTTCGCGCGCCTGCTGAAGCTGCTCCTCGCCCAACCGAAGGTCATCTCCACGATCCACAACGTATACGAAGGCGGAGGTCTTCGCATGTGGGCCTATCGATGCACGGATCCGCTCAGCCGCCGCACCGCCGCGATCAGCGAGGCCGTCGCCAGCCGGTTCATCGCTCTCCGTGCTGTGCCCGCGTCGAAGTGCACCGTGATAGCCAACGCCATCGATCTTGCGGCATTGACTCCCGATCCCGCGATTCGTAGAGAAACTCGCGCCCGGCTGGGAGCCGGTTCTGATTTCATCTGGCTTGCCGCGGGACGGCTCACGCCTGCGAAGGACTATCCGAATCTGTTGCGGGCTTTCGCTCACCTGCGCGCAACGCACCCTCAGGCGCGGCTTTGGATTGCAGGGGAGGGAAGCAGCGCGCAACTCGCAGGACTCGACGCCCTGGCCGAGGAACTGGGCCTGACGGATGGGCTGCAATGGCTTGGCTTGCGCCGCGATCTTCCCGCGCTGCTCGATGCTGCCGACGGCTTTGTCCTCGGCTCGGCGTGGGAAGGGATGCCCCTGGCGCTCGCCGAAGCTATGGCCATGGAAAAGCCGATCGTTGCCACCGATGTTGGCGGCGTGCGCGAGCTGGTGGGAGAGACCGGGCATCTCGTTCCGCCGCATCATCCGGAGCTGCTCGCCCAGGCCATGCAGACCGTGATGGCTCAATCCAGCGAAGACCGCGCGGCGCAGGCACGTGCCGCGCATCGGCGCATCCAGCAGAACTTTTCGATGGAGACCCGGGCTGAAGAATGGGAATCTTTTTACAACCAGATCGTCCACCCGGGTGCGAATCTGTAGAGCGGTCGCGGCGCTGCGCGTTACTCCGGCGGCGTCGTTCCACGAGCAAGCGAAAAAAGGCCGGAGCCATCGCGCTCCGGCCTTTTCGTGTTCTACGCATGGGCTATCAGAACTGAAACGCCGCCTGAATGAAGATGCGACGCGCCGACGAACCCGAGGAGAAGATCCCGCCAGCGAGGCTGGTTGATTTTCCGAAGCGTGAAGCGCCGGAGCCTGTCGTTACCGTTCCGTTCGGCGTTCCGTAATCGATGTCGTTAAACAGGTTCAAGGCCTGCGCGCTAAAGTTGAGCGAGTACTTGCGGCCGGTGCTGGCGCCATCGCCAAACGGCCCTCCGCGGCCTCCTCCGCCACCGCCAAACGGGCCGCCGAATCCGCCGAAGCCGCCGCGTCCACCACGGCCGCCATGGCCGCCGCCCTGAGGCGGAGCACCCGAGCCGCTCGCTTCAGGGCCGAGGCCGAAGGAGCGGGAGACGCGCAGGTTCACGGATACAGCCGCGGGGCCGTTTCCAAGATTGGCCGGAATGATCGTTCCTCCGACAGGATTGGCGTCGAAGTTTCCGTATGGCGTGGCGACCACATCGGCCGCAGGCGTGGAGGCAGTGGCATACGTGGGCCGGTCTTGGCCGATGAAGTTGTCGCCGGTGAGGTCGTCGGCGGTGACGATGTCGAAGGGCCGGCCCGACTGCGCAATGAGAAATGGATTGAAGATCAAGGCCCACGGCCCGGTGTAATTGCCCATCATAAAGACCTGGTTGCGCGAGACAAAAGTAGCGCGTCCGTAGTCCTGGCTGATGTTGTAGGAATTCGAGGCGTTGCCGGTGTCGGAGTTGGCCCAATCCAACGTGTAATACCCGGTGAGGCTCAGGCGCTGCGTTACGCGCGCGTTGACGCTGGCGATCACCTCGTCCTGTTTATAGACCGCCTCGGGGAACGTCTCGTCGATGGTGCCGAGATTGGGATAGGGCCGCACGCCGGTCGTGGGATCTCCGTAGACATAGGTGCCCGGAAGATACGCGTTGGCGTCGATGGTGGCGATCTGGTGCACGCCGAGCGTGTGCAGATAGGTGGCCGTCAAAGTGGCCGTCTTTGACAATTGCCGTTCCAGGCTTGCGCCGAACTGCTCGTGCGTAGGCGAGTGGTACTTGCGCGCAATGGTATCGAACTGCGGCGCCGCATTGGCGGGCGTGCAATTGGTCCCCGGCTGGGCCAGAGCGACGCTCAGGCTGTTGGGATTGAAACAGGTAGGATTATTGATGACGATCTGCTCCTGGCTGCCGGGCTTGCCGTTGTAGCGCTCGGCCGACATCAAGGTGCCGATGCTCAAGCGGTCAAAGAAGAAGCCATACCCTCCGCGCAGCACGGTCTTGGCGGGACCCCGTTTGTGCCCATCGAGGGCGTACGCGAAGTCCACGCGCGGGCCCCAGTCATCGTGGTCCGAGATATGGTTCTGCGACTCCCAGCGCAAACCGCCGGAGAGCGTCAGGTTTTTGCTCTTCTTCCAGTCATCCTGCAGAAACAGCGCCGCGTCGAAGACATTGCCGCGCGCATCCTCATTGCCGATGTAGTACGTGAGCTTGTTCGGAGCGCAGGTGGTAGGCGGCGTGGTGACCGGGCATGCGGCGCCGTTGAGCTGATTCAGTGCGCCCACATAGTTGGCGACGGAAGCGAAGTTGAAGCTGCCGTTGAAGTAGGTGTCCGTTGTATTCGCGTCGCGATGGTCGCGGAGGCGCGTTCCGAATTTGATGGCGTGCGCGCCGGCGGTCATCGTCGTCAGGTTCTGCAACTCGAACTGATCCGTGTGGTCGCGCTCGGTCTGGCTTGTCGAGCCGCCGCCAACAAAATATCCAGGAACCGAAACATTGGGCGCCGGGCTTAAGGGAGTGATGGTCGAAAGGTCGCGCAGATACTGGATGCGCGTCTCATTCACGATGCGATCGTTGATGACTTGCGAATCCTCCAGCTGGAAGGCGTGCTCGATCGTGTCTTCATCCGTGGCCACCGAAGGCAGAGAGACCGAGGCGCCGCCCGAGCCGCCGAAACCGAAGCCTCCGCCGCCAAAGCTGTTGGTCAGATGATTGCGATAGAACTGATAGCGCAGCGTGAGCGTGTTTTTCTGCCCGAGCTGCAAGTCGATGCGAGGCGATATGTTGGTGTGCGTGGTCGGGCTGAAGACGCCGCCGGAGATAATTCCGGAAGCGTAGACGCCCGAATTGAGAACTGCCGTCGTGGCGTTGTAGACGCTGTCGTTCTGGTTGTCGCGCTGTTCGCCGCTGAAAAAATAAGAGGCGTTCTTAGAGATGGGACCGCTGATGGTGCCATTGAATTGCAGGCTGTGATACGCAGGCAACACGGCGGTGAAAGGGTTGGACGTATTGAAGGAGTTGTCATTCCCCTGCACAAATCCGCGGCCATGCAGTTTGTCCGTGCCCGGCTTGGTCAAGATCTCAATGCGTCCGTATCCCAGCTTGTCGAACTCGGCGGAAAACGGATTCTGGTTGATGCGAATCTCGCGGATCGCCGATTTGGGGGGCAGTTCGCCGGCCGTGAATCCATCGATATAGATCTGGCCGCCATTCGGTCCCGCGGCCGGCCCGGCCAGAGCGGTCAACTCGTTGGAAAGCTCATCGGGATCATCGGACAAGGCGTCGAGGTCTTTGCCCTTGAGGACGATCGCGCTGGCGTTGTCGCCGGCTTCCACACTCACCTGCGGCGCGCCTTCATCGGAGACGACGACCTGCTGCTGCTCAGCTTCGATGGCCATCTTGACATCTACGATCTTGGCCTGACCCGGATTGAGTTGAATGGGCGTGGAGACGAACGGCGCAAATCCTTGATAGGTGGCCTGGATGACGTAACTGCCTGCCGCCAATCCGCGCACCTGAAATCCGCCCGCCGCATCGGCGGTGGCCTTGCCCGCCGGCTCTCCGTGCGCGGTGGTCACCGAAATTTGCGCGCCCGGAATCAGAGCGCCCGAGGGATCCGTGATGTGCCCGCGCAGCACGGCTGTGGCTGCGGATTGGCCTTGCGGGGCAGCTGGAGCGGCGCTTTGTCCCTGCGCCTGCGCCAATGCTGCTGCAATACTGAGCGTTACCAGAAGAACAAAATGTATGAGGCAATGCACTCGCGAATACACGACTTCCTCGCTTCCTTCCTGATGCGTTCTTGTTGTGCGTCTACTGGGCGGCTTCTTCGGGTGCGCCCGAACTCATACTCCAGTTCGAGAGCAGGTCCTGGCTGGCCGGAGCCTCAAGCAACGGCTCAACGCCCGCCAACAATTTGATCGCTGTTATGTCCGAAGCGCCCTGCGTGGAAACCAGCATCACCGCTTCGCCCTTTTGCAGGTCCTTTACCTCGATGGGCTTGGCGCGGTCCAGAACCTGCTCCAGACCACCGCCGCGCTGCGCTGCGCCTGGAGACGGCCCAGTGGATGGCGCGCCGTTGCCGCCGGAGTATCCGGGCCGGCGTGCGTCGCCATTTCCATTGCCGCTGTCGCTCTTGAGCCGCGCCGCCAGAAACTGGGCCACGCGATCGTCGAGGCGCTTCATCTGCGTCTCCGCGCCCACTCGGATCGTAACCGGCTTCTTGGTGGCCAGATCTTTTACGACCAGCGTCGAATTTGCAGGATCGGTGGAGAGCACGGTTCCGGATATATTGCGAAAGCTGCCGGAGACGATCTCGGTCGCCGCGAGTTCCGTGTCGTCGGCATTCTTGGCGCCGCGCGCCCGCAGCTGATCACCCGGTTGGATCGCGCTGAGCGGCGCAACCTGCGCTTCTTCGTACCGCACCGAGCCGGGCACATACCGCTTCAAGACGGTTGCCGGGGTGGTGTGAATGGTGACGGGCTTCTGCGCACCGGCGACGCGTCGCATCAGAACGATTGTGCCGCTTGCTGGGTCGACGCTCTTCACCAGCCCGTCGACGCCGTTCCGTTGCCAGTCCTGCTCTTCCTCCTGCTGCTTCTTGGCGACATCGGCCTGCTTGATGGCTACGACCCGCACCGCCTGCGGCACTGCGCCGGTGGAATTCGGATCAAGATTCACGAGCACCCGATCGCCCACCGCTAGCTCGCTAAATTGCAAGGGCACGGCCGCGCTGAGATTTGTCTGGCCGGGCTCAATGCGCTCGAGCTGTGCGGTAGAAGGAACTTGAACCTGGCGCGCATCCCCCTGCGCCGGCTTTACCGTGAGTGTGTCCCCGTTGATGGCGCTGATGGTGCCCAGAAACCGTGAGGCCGCTGCCTGCGCGTGCACAAGGGGAGCGGCCAGCGCCACGGCCATGAACAAGGCCAGCAGCCCCATCGCCGTTTTACTCACTGCGTCGCGCATCGTTCTCTTGCTGGTCATACTTCCTTTCTCCACCGGCAAAGGCGGCGCGGTAAATCGCGCAACATGCCTTCATTCGTGTAGACGAAGAAGTACGCGAAAAGGTTTAACGGGCGTGGGACGGGAGTTCCTTAAGTGAGGCTGAAGGGGTGGGCAATCTAAGCCCATTGATTGCAATACGGGAGCTATCTGTTCTCTCACGGAAAAAGCATCCCGGTAAGCGCCATTGAGGCCAAGAATGCGAGCCTCCTGCCTCAATGAGGCCGTCTCCAAAAATGTATAGCGGCCTGAAGGAGATGGAACCACATCCGTCAACCTTTTGTTGTGCACCACAATGGTATCGATATACCAGAGATTGATGGCCGGCAGATCGCGCGCCAGAATCTGCTGCGCCTGAATGTAGTCGGTACGCCGCCGATCCATGTCGCCGCTCTGGGCGGCGTCGTCAAGCAGCGCATCGAGCTGCGGATTCACGTAGCGCCCGCGGTTGGCGCCCTTCGGCGGAATGCGAGCGGCCGAAAATACATAGCTGAAGATATCCGGCTGCTCATTGCCGCCGATCCAATAGAGCGAATACATCTGGAATGCGCCGCGGGTCACGTCGGCATAAAACGTGGCGAACTCGTTGCTGCGCAGATCGACCGCGATGCCCACCCGCGCGCACTGCTGCTGGAGCACAGCGCCTAGAAGCCGCGCCCGCTCATCGGTGCTGGTTTTCATCTCCAGATGAAAGCGAATGCCGTTGGCGCCGCGCCGGTATCCGGCCGCGTCGAGCAACTCCTCCGCGCGCGCGGGATCGTAGCTATACCGCTCCACGTCGCCGGTCCAAGCCCAGTGATCCGGCGGCAGCAGACTTACCGCTATCCGGCCATGGCCGCCCAGCAGCGTGCGGATGATCAGATTGCGATCGATGGCAAACGCAATGGCCTGCCGGACGCGCGCATCCTTCAAAATAGCGTCGCGCGTATTGAAGGCGAGATACTGGATCTCCGTTCCATGGATGTCTTCGACGGCAAGATTCGACCGCTTCTCGAGAACCGGCAGCGCGTCCATCGGCAGGGAGTTGACTTCCACGTCGGCCGATCCCTTTTCCAACTCCAGCGATTCCGTGATGGCATCGGGGACCACGGCGAACCGCACGCGCGCAATCTTGGGAACGACCGACCAACAGTCGGGATTCCGCGCCACCACCACGTCCTGATCGATGCGCTGGCTCATAAAGCGGAACGGACCGGTTCCTACGGGATGCCGCCAGAAGTCCTTCCCGCTGCCATAGGGCACGATCCCGATTGCATCGCTGGACAGATTCGTCAAAAGAAAATTATCCGGCTGCTTGAGATGAAAGACCACGGTGCGCGCATCGCGTGCCTCGACGGTATCGACCGATGCGTAGGATGCTGCCTTCGGTGAGATGATGGAGCCGTTGCGCATGGAATCGATCGTCCACACCACGTCCCGCGCCGTGAGCGCGCGCCCGTCGGCAAACTTTACGCCTTCGCGCAGATGAAATACCCAGGTGCGCGCATCCGGCTGCTCCCAGCTTGCGGCCAATGCCGGCGAAAAGTGAAAGCTCGCATCCCGCGCCACCAGCCCGTCAAAGAGCAGCTCATCGATATGCTCCGAGGCAAAGTCAGTCCCCACGCGCGGATCGAGATTCGCGGGACTGCTCTCGATGAGGAATACCACTGTGCCCGGATCGCTTTGCGGCTGCCATCGGCATCCCGTCAGAAAGAAGCTCATCGCCAAAATCAGCAAGTAGCCGGGGAGCCTGGGTCCGGATCTTGAGAGCTGGGAAAGCGAGGCCTTCGAGCGCGAGGGACGGGGGCGCCTAACCATACATGACCTGTCCCAGTACCGTTGGCCGCCCGGCTCCCGTGGCTGCCGGCAGATTGCCCGGCAGATGGTGCCAGGTTTGCCACGCCAGCAACGCGAAGGCCGCGGCCTCCTTGGCTTCGGCCGGCAAGCCAAACGCATCAATCTCCCGCAAGACGCAGCCGAGCCGATCCAGACGCGCCTTGAGCATCGTCATCAACGTGCGATTGCGTGCCCCGCCGCCTGACACGATCAGGTCAACGGCGCGATCCTCCATCTTCTGCCGTACAAAGCGCGCATAACTTCCCGCGATGGTCTCCGCCGTGAGCGCTGTTGCCGTCGCGAGCGCATCTTCACCCTTCCGGCTATGACGCCGGCACAGCGCCAGAAACTGCGCCGCATAAGCGCGGCCAAACTGCTCGCGGCCCGCGGTCCGCGGCGGCTTCAACTTGAAATAGGGATTCTTGAGGGCCTGAGCCAGCGCGGGTTCAAGCACGGAGCCCTTTGCCGCCAACGCGCCGTTTCTGTCAAAGGCTTTGCCGAACAACTCTTGCGCCAGCCAGTCGATGACCATGTTGCCGGGGCCGGTGTCGAAGGCAAGGACCACAGCGGCCGGCGCGCCGGCGGGAATGGCGGTGAGATTCGCAATGCCGCCGATGTTTTGCAGCACGCGTCCGCGCGTCGGATGGGCGAAGAGCGTGTAATCGAGCAACGGGACAAGCGGTGCGCCCTGGCCGCCGGCGAGCACATCCGCGGGACGGAAGTTCGACACCACCGGCACACGCAGTTCCGACGCAATCACCTGTGCCTCGCCTGCCTGCCAGGTGCAGGCAAAGCTGCGGCCCGCGTACGACTCGGCGCGCGCCTGATGATAGAGCGTCTGCCCGTGGCACCCCACCAGATCGAGTTTTACCTTATGCCGCTGGATTGTCTGCTCCACAGCCTCTGCATAGGCAATGCCCAATCTCCAGTTCAACCGCGCCAACTCCGGCGTCGAGGTGAAATCGGCATTCATGGCCGCCAGCACGGCGCGGCGCAATACGACCGGATAGGGAAATCCCTCATGCGCGAGCAGTGTGAGACGCGGCCGCAGCTTTCCCTCCGCAATCTTGACGACGGCCACATCGATTCCATCGGCGGAGGTGCCGCTCATCACACCGGCTACCGTCATCTCTCTCATGCGATCTCCGCCGGGGCCGCGGCGCGCGGCATGGCCGCGTCCGCTTCACTGGCCGCGATCTGGTCGCGGAAGCGCAGCGACCGCTGGCGCAGAGCATCGAACTGTTTTGCCGTCAGCGGCCGCGCCGGCGCCTCGGCGTAGAGCCGCTTCCGCTTCAACTCCACCTCGCGCGCGCGGCGGAGCAGCAAGGTGCGAAACGCGGTGGAACGCTCGGCTTCGGCGATCAGCGCTTCGTAGCTCCTGAGGATTAGCTCCGGGCTGTGGCAGATTTCCAGCAGGTCGCTGCCCGCGCGAACCGCCGCGATCGCCGCCTCCTCGACGGAAAGAAATTTGAGAATGCCGCCCATCTCAAGATCGTCGGAGAAAATAATGCCGCGATAGCCGATCCGCTTGCGCAAGATGGCCGTGATCCAGAACTCGGACGCGCTTGCGGGCCGGTTCTTGCCGGGCGTCGCCGGATACGCTGCGTGATTCATCATGATCATCGGCATGGCCGCGTGCAGTTCGCGATAGGGAACCAGGTCTTCATTCCAGATCTGCTTCCAGTTGCGCTCGATCTTGGGCGTCACAAAGTGCGAATCTCCGGTCGCGCCGCCCAAGCCGGGAAAATGCTTGCCGCAGCCGGCGACGCCCTGCGCCGCCAATCCCTCAAGAAAGTCGCGCGCAAAGGCGGTCACGTCCGCCGCATTGGCGCCGGATGGCCGTGAGCCCAGCACCTCGGCTGCTTGAGGCAGAGACAGATCCACCACCGGAGCCAGCGTTGTATTGAAGCCGAATGCCTTCACCGCGCGGGCGATCAGTTCTCCAAAGTCGCGCGCAGCCGCAAAGGGTTTTCGCGGTCCACCGTTTCGCGTTGCTTTGGGCGGGCTCTGATTCCGCATCGCCGCGCCCACAGCCTGTGCGGAAGGTAGCGCGGCCAATGCGTCGCGCAGCCGGTTCACCGTGCCGCCTTCCACATCCACGCAACGCACGCCGTGGGGCGCACCGAGAGCGGTCGCCTCATCCAGCAGCGCCCGCGTCTGCGCGGCGTCCACAATGTTCCGCTTGAAGAGGATCACGCCGCCGGGGCCCACCAGGCGCAGCCACGCGCGCTCCAAACCTGTCAGTTCCGTGCCCGCGAGACCCACTACAAGCAGCTCACCCGCGGCCTGACGCAACGTCTTCATCTTCATCCCCTAATACCCATGATCGCCGGTTTCAACTCTCATTCGCCGGTCCCTACGCCGTGGTCTGCTTCAACTCCTGCTTCAATTCTTCGAGAAGATTCAAGGCCTGCAGAGGCGTGAGCGCATTCACATCGGTGGCTTCGATTCGATCCACAATGCGCTGCGAGAGCGGCGTAAAGATCGTGAGTTGCATCGGCTCGGCCGCCGTTTCCACCTGTACGCTCTGGCGCTCCTGCTTCTCGTGCTGCTTGAGCACGCGCCGGGCCCGCTCGATGACGACTGCCGGCAGCCCGGCCAGTTTGGCCACTTCAATGCCATAGCTTTTACTCGCCGCGCCGGGCTCAATGCGATGCAGAAAGACGATGCCGCCGGCGGTCTCCCTTACGGCGAGGCGCAGATTGCGCACCCGCGGCAGCTTGTCCGCCAACATCGTCAGCTCGTGATAATGCGTGGCAAAGAGTGTACGTGCACCGGTCTCGGCGTGCAGATACTCGACGGTGGCCCACGCCAGGGAGAGGCCGTCGAAGGTAGCCGTGCCGCGGCCCATCTCATCGAGCAGGATCAACGACCGCTCCGTGGCGGTATTCAGGATGGTCGCGGTCTCTGTCATCTCCACCATAAAGGTTGACCGGCCGCGGGCCACGTTATCGCTCGCCCCAATGCGCGTATAGATCCGGTCGACGGGTCCGAAGCGCAGGCTCTCGGCCGGCACGAAGCTGCCCATCTGCGCCATCAGCACCAGCATCGCCGTTTGGCGCAGATACGTGCTTTTGCCGCCCATGTTCGGCCCGGTAATCAGCAGCAGGCTGGGACCGCCGGAATGCGAACCGTCCGCGCTCAAGTAGACATCGTTCGGAATGAACCGCCCCTCGCGCGTCTCCTCCATCCACTGTTCGATGACCGGGTGCCGCGCAGCCACTGCCTCAAGCACCGGCTCCTCGACAAGCTTCGGCCGCACATAGCGCCGCGCCGCGGCGAGATGCGCAAAGCAGGCCAGCAGGTCCGCCCCGGCCACGGCTGCGGAGGCGTTCCGGATTCTACGCGAGGCCTCCATCACGCTCGTTCGCAGCTCAGAGAAGATTTTCTTTTCGATCTCGACGCAGCGCTCGTGCGCGGTGAGAATCTTGCGTTCATATTCTTTGAGCTCGGGCGTCGTAAACCGCTCCGCATTCACCAGCGTCTGCTTGCGCTCGTAATCGGCCGGCGCCAAAGCCAGGTTGCTCTTGGTGATCTCGATGTAATAGCCAAAGACCGAGTTGAACCGGACCTTGAGCGAGCCGATGCCTGTTCGTTGCCGTTCGCGGTCTTCAATGGCTGCGATGGCCTGCCGACCCGATGTGGAGATGCTGCGCAGGTCGTCGAGCTCCGCGTCCACACCCTCGGCGATGGCCCCTCCATCGGCCATCGTAAGCGGAGGCTCCGCGACCAGAGTGCGCGCGATCTTTGCGGTCACGTCGTCGAGTGTATCGAGCTTGACTGCAACTTCGTTCCAAAGCGGGGCCGTCATGGCCTGCAGCGCAACCTTCAATCCCGGCAGCCGCGCCAGGCTTGCGGCCATCGCGCGCAAGTCACGCGGCCCTGCGGAATCAAGAGAGAGCCGGGCCAGCAATCTTTCCAGATCCAGAATCCCGGCAAAGGCCCGCCGGATCTCTTCGCGCCTGAGCAGATCCTGATGCGCCTCCGCGATCGCTTCATAGCGGGCATCAATGGCGGCGGCCTGCATGAGCGGCCGCAGAATCGTCGCCCGCAACATCCGCTTGCCCATCGGCGTAAGGCAGGCGTCGAGAGTGCGAAAGAGTGTGGCGCGATCGTCCTGCCCTTGAAACAACGGCTCGATCAGTTCGAGATTGCGCACCGTCACCTGGTCGAGTTCGAGCGCGGTCGCATGATCCTGGAATCGCAGCGAGTCGACGTGCAGCGCTTCGTTTTTCTGCGTCGTGCGCACATAATGCAGCACCGCGCCGGCCGCAATCGCCGCCGTGTCGTGCCCATTCAGCCCGAAGCCTTCAAGAGAACGCACGTTCAACTGCCGCTCGAGCAGAGGCACGGCAAAATCGCGGGTCCATACCCAGTCTTCCACGCGCGTGCGCGCCGAAATGCGCTCCAGCTGCGCGGGCAGCTCCGCGCTCGCGGCGATCAGCACCTCGCTCGGGCCGGCCAGCAGCAAGGCATCAATCGCCTGCTGGCGCGCGGCCGCGGCGCGAAACTCCGCGGTGCGAAACTCGCCGGTTGAAAGGTCGAGTAGCGCAATGCCGCAGAGGGCCTCGTCGCGGCGCCCGTCTTGCGGCGCAACCTCATACAAGGCGGCGAGAAAATTGTTCTGCTCCTGTTCCAGGCCGGCATCGATCGCCGTTCCGGGCGTGAGGACGCGCGTCACTTCGCGGCGGACAATCTTCTTGGTCAGCTTCGGGTCTTCCATCTGGTCGCAGATGGCGATCCGGTAACCCCGGCGGAGCAGCCGCGTCAGATACCCCTCGACCGAATGAAAGGGCACCCCGCACATTGGGACCTGCTTTTCCCTGTCCCGCGCGGTCAGCGTGAGTTGCAGCTCGCGGCTGGCCACGACCGCATCGTCATAGAACAACTCGTAGAAGTCCCCCATCCGGAAAAACAGCAGGGCGTCGGGGTTCTCCCGCTTCGCCGCCGTCCACTGGCGCATGAAGGGAGTCAGTTCCGCGGGACCCTTATCGGCAGGAAGGGCAGCCTGCGCACGCTCGATGGGTTCCGCGGGGGGGAGAGGCGCGGGAGCCGAATTCGCTTGGAGGCCGTCTTTGATCACGCTGTTTTCCAGCTTACCGCGTTCACGCTTGACGACTCCAAACTCGCCGCCGGTTTGCCGGGCATCCAGGAGTGTCTTTCTCCCCAAAAGCGCGAAGACCGCTTGGGCGCGGCCGGAACCGGCATTCCGCGATGCCGCATTCCGTCCTAGAATCACCTGGTGATCCGCATCACAGTATACTTATCTTTAACACCTTAAGGTGTTTCTTGCGATGTATCTGCTCTGGCTACGAGTTGCGGCGGTTCTTTATGCGGCGGGTTCTATCGCCGTCTTCCCGGCCGTGCTCCATGGCTCACTGCGCTGGCGGAAGGCCTGCGTCCACTTCGGCGGGCTAGCCTTCTTTTTTCACTTTGTCTCGGTCGTGGAAATGCTGGTGCAGGCGCATCGGTTTGTGCCCGTGGGCATGCGTGAGATCGAGTCGCTGCTGGGCTTTGGAGTAGCCGGGCTCTTCTTTCTGGTCTGGTGGCTGTATGACGCCATTCCGCTGGGCATCTTCGCGTTTCCGGCCACGTTCTTTCTTGTCTTTGTGCCGTCTCTGGGGCCGGGCCGCTACCATTTCGCGTCTGAGGGCGTGCGCACAAGCTGGCTGGTGGCGCACATCGTGGCTCTGCTTCTGGCCTATGCCGCCCTGGGTTTCAGCCTGCTCGCTTCCATGCTCTATCTGGTGGCGGAGCGCAGGATCAAATCGAAGCCAAAACCCAAGAAGAATCCTCTTGATTGGCTGCCGCCCCTGGACACGCTGGAACAGATTGCTCATGCGACACTCGAGTTCGGGTTTCCCTGCATGACCATCGGCCTGGTGATCGGCGCCGTGCTGGTGCAGGAGACCGATCTGGGCGCAGCTTACTTTCTTGACCCCAAAGTCATTGCGTCGTTTGTGAGCTGGATCTTCTACGTTCTGCTGCTGCTGGTGCGGCGCGGAGCGGGGCTGCGCGGGCGCCGCGCCGCCTACGTGTCGGGCGCCGTGCTGGTGGCGATGATCGGCGTCTGGGCGCTCAACCTGGTCAGTAACGTGCACAGGTTCGGTCCGCGATGACGCTGACTCTTATCGGGATCAACCACAAGACCGCGCCCATCGCGCTGCGCGAGCGTGTGGCCATTGGCCGCGAGGAGTTGGCTGAGGCCCTGCGCGCTGTGGCCGCCATGCCCGGCGTTGCGGAATGCATGATCGTCTCCACCTGCAACCGCGTGGAGCTGCTGGCCGCGGTCGAAGGGCCTGAGTCGCAACTGGCGGATTTCTTCTCCGGCCATTTCGGCATCGATCGATCTGTGCTGGCGCCGCATCTGTTTGAGTATCGCGACAAGGAAGCGGTGAGCCATCTCTTCCGCATGGCGTCGAGTCTGGATTCGATGGTCGTGGGCGAGCCTCAGATCCTGGGCCAGGTGAAGGAAGCTTTTGCCATGGCGCGCGCCACCGGAACGGTCGCCGGCCAGCTCGAACACCTGTTGCAAAGCGCATTTGCCGCGGCAAAGAAGGCCCGCTCCGAGACCGGCATCGGCTCGAACTCAGTCTCGGTTGCTTCGGTGGCCGTAGAGATGGCGCGCAAGATCTTCGGATCGCTCAATGGCCGCACCGTTTTCCTGGTCGGCGCGGGAAAGATGAGCGGGCTCGCCGCGCGTCACCTGGTGCAGCAGGGCGCAGGCGCCATTCTGGTGACCAATCGCACCCAGGAGCGCGCCCGCCGCATGGCCGAGGAGTTCGCGGGCAGCGTCCTTCCGCAGGTGATCGATTTTGCCCAGCTCTACGATGCGGCCAGCGAAGCGGACATCGTGATCACATCCACCGGCGCTCCGCACCCCATCTTCCGGCCCGAGCACGGACACGCGTTTCTCCATCGCCGCCGCAACCGGCCCATGTTCTTTATCGATATCGCGGTGCCCCGCGACGTCGATCCGGAGATGAACAAGCTCGATGGCATCTTTGTTTACGATATCGACGACCTGCAGCAGGTGGCTGCCGCGCATATGGAAGAGCGCGGCCGCCAGGCCATCGATGCGGAAGCCATCATTGCTTCGGAGGTAGAGCGTTTCCGTCAGCGCCAGCGCACGGTGAACGTGGCGCCGGCAATTGTGGCTCTCCAGCGCCGGGCCGAAGAGATCCGCCTGGCGGAGATCCAGCGGCTGCAGGGGCGGCTCGGCGCGCTGAACGCCGAGCAGCTCGCCGTGTTGGAAACGCTCACCCGCGGCCTGGTGAATAAATTTCTTCATCCAACTATGGAAGCGCTGAAGCAGGCGGCGCGCGAGGGCGATTCCGCCCGCCTCGATGTGCTTTGCGAAGAGTGGTCGGTTTCACCCGCTCCACCCCGCGAACCCGAGCCGGGCGTCTCTGTGGCCATCGAACCGAAGCAGCCCGATTCCGCTCAAAGCCGTTCCCGCGTGGAGGCGCACCGATGAACCTCCGCATCGGCAGCCGCGGCTCGCAGCTTGCGCTCTGGCAGGCCAATCACATTGCGGCCCTGCTGCGGGAGCAAGGCCACTCTGTCGAAATCGAGATCATCAAGACCACCGGCGACCGGCTCCAGGAAGTCAGCTTCGCCGAAGTTGGCTCGAAGGGCATGTTCACGAAAGAGATTGAAGAGGCGCTGGCTGAGAAGCGCGTTGATCTGGCAGTCCACTCGCTCAAGGATCTGCCGACGGAGCTGCCGGAGCCCTTCACGCTGGCCGCCACGCCGCCGCGCGTTGATGCGCGCGACGCCTTCGTCTCGGTGAAGCATGCGAACCTTGCAGCTTTGCCGCGGGGTGCGCGCGTGGGCACCAGCAGTGCACGGCGACAAGCGCAATTGAAGGCGCTGCGGCCCGATATCGAGAGGGTCGAATTTCGCGGCAATGTGGATACGCGCCTGCGCAAGCTGGCCGACGGCCAGGTGGATGCGATTCTGCTCGCAGCCGCTGGACTGGAGCGGCTGGGACGAACCGATTGGCTCCGCGAGCGCCTCGATCCCCAGGATTTTTGCCCCGCCGCGGGTCAGGGTTCGCTGGCCATCGAGACCCGCATCGACGACACCGCAACGATCGAGGCTGTCCGCTTCCTCGACCATCCCGAAACCCGATTCGCCGTGACCGCCGAACGCACTGCCTTGGCGGTGCTAGGCGGAGGTTGCCAGGTGCCCATCGGCATCCACTGCCGGCTCAAATTCACCCAACACCACAAGCCGCAGGACGAAATCTTTGCGGTTGTCGCTTCGCCGGAGACAGGCAAGGTGGTTCGCATTCATCACCACGCGGTTCGGGAACAGAACGGTCCGGAAGCTTTCGGCCGCCACGCGGCTAAGATGCTGCTCGCAGCCGGCGCAGGGCCGCTGCTCATCTCCGTGTCGGGTGCATCGCAATGAGTTTGCCGCTCGCCAGCCGCTGCGTGCTGGTGACGCGCGCCGCGCACCAGGCCGGCAAGCTGAGCGAGTTGCTGCGGGCTCTGGGCGCGGAGCCCGTAGAGGTTCCGGTGCTTGAGTTCCGGCCGCCCGCGAGTTTTGAGCCGTTGGATGAAGCGCTCCGGCAGATCGATGCCTATGACTGGCTGGTTCTTACCAGCGCGAATGCTGCGCGCGGATTGTCAGAGCGGGCGGCAGACCTGGGCATCCGGCTCGATCAGAGGGTGACGATGCAGGTGGCTGCGGTGGGACCGGGCACCGCCTCGGCCGCCCAGAAGGCCAAGCTGACCGTAACGGTGCTTCCGGAGGCTCACGTGGCTGAGGGCCTGGTGGCAGCGCTTGAAACGGAGACAGCCGGCAAGCGCGTTCTATTGGCTCGCGCCGCCGTAGCCCGCGATGTGCTTCCGGATGCATTGCGCGCCGCCGGAGCCCGCGTGGATGTGGTCGACGCCTATCGCAACATTCTGCCCGACTCAGCCCCCGCCCTGCTTCGCCAAGCCTTGGAGCAGCGAATTGACGCCGCAACGTTTACCAGCTCGTCGAGTGTGACGCATCTAAAGGAAGCGGCTGAGAAAGCGGGCATTGCGTTTCCGTTCGCCGGCGTGCCGGCCATCTCTATCGGCCCCGTCACCAGCCGGACGTTGCGCGAGTTCGCCTGGGAGCCGGCCGCGGAAGCTGCGCCTTCCGACATTCCCGGCCTGGTGACGGCCGTGCTCCAGTACTTCTCGCGTTGATTCCGCGGGCGCGGCGCGCTCATCGTTTCTGTTCCATTCTGCGGAGACGCTGGAAAGCAAAAACCTCACCTATGCCACGTCTTGTCTCTTGAGTTGCACAATGGCCGGGTGCCCCAGGTCTGGATTTTCAGACCTGGGAAAGCACAGCTGTCAACTGTGCCACGTCTTATCCTTCGAGTGGCAAAGCTGCTCGAGGTTGCATTGAGCGCACTTCGGGTTTCGCGCCACGCACACCTGCCGCCCGTGATGAATCACCTGGTGCGAAAAGCGGATCCAGCGATCCTGCGGAATCACCTGCATGAGCTCGCGCTCGACCTCCTGCGGTGTCTCGCCCTTCGCAAGCTCCAACCGCCGGGCGATGCGAAAGACGTGCGTATCGACGACCACTCCTTCGGCCTTGCCAAAGCTCACGCCGAGGACGACATTCGCTGTCTTCCGGGCCGCGCCGGGAAGGGTGATCAGCTCGGCGAGCGTCTCAGGCACCTTGCCGCCGAAGCGCTCGACAACGGCCTTCGCCGCGCCCTGGATCGACTTTGCCTTGTTGTGATAGAAGCCGGTGGTGCGGATGAGATCTTCCAACGCGGGCAGCGTGGCCTTGCTCATCGCCGCGGGCGTGGGGAACCGCTTGAACAGCGCCGGCGTGACCATGTTCACGCGCAGGTCTGTACACTGCGCAGAGAGGATCGTCGCAACCAGCAGCTCCCACGGCGTGCGATGAGTGAGCGCGCAGACCGCTTCAGGATAAGCCTCGTCGAGACGTTCCAGGATCTCGGCCACGCGCTCCGGTGCACGCGGGCCTCGCGCGGGCCGCGCCGTCTTCGCCGTGGATTGCGGTTTGACTATTTTCTTCATTCGGTTCCTTACCGTCTCAATCGATCATCTGGAATCGGCGTAAGGCGAAGCTACAACTTTCCCTCAAGCCATGCGCTCAGCTTCTCCACCGGCAGCCGCAGTCCAATAAAAAACTGCCCGAAGAGCGCATAGACAGCGCTCACCTCATCAAATCGCATTTCATAGATCAGCTTCTTGAACACAACCGGATCTTCGGCGAAGAGATCGACGCCCCACTCCCAGTCATCCATGCCGATGGAGCCGGTGATGATCTGCTTCACCACATCGCCATATCGTCGTCCAATCAGTCCATGCTCATGCATCATGCGTTGGCGCTCAGCGAACGGCACCGTGTACCAGTTCACCTGCTCACCGCGCTTGCGGTCCATGGGATAAAAGCAGAGATATCGGGCGTCAGGCACGCCCGGGAACAGCCGTGGCGCCATGGCCTCGGTGGCGCGCTTGAGCGATGCCGCAATCTCCGCATTCCACTCCGGCGAGTGCGGCTCGAAGCCTTTCGTCTCTGCTGCTTCGTAGGTTTTTCTCGTCGATTCGTACAGCCCCAGCTCGACGACAGAGACATACGAATGGCGCGGCTCGAGGAAGTCGTAGAGCCGCGTTTGCGCCAGATCGAGTTCCACCTGATTCAACGCTGCGAGCGATTCACGAAAATGAATCAACATCAGGTCGCCCTTGTGGCCAAGCTGCGAATAGAGGGCCGTCCGCACCGCCGCACCCGCGTTTGCGCGTTCGAGATTGTTGAGCGCCGCGGCAAACTCGCCGGCGATTGTTTCGCGTTCGCCGTCCGCGCAGGACCGCCACGCCTTCCAATCGAACCGGAAAAATTGATGCAGTGCACTGGAACCTTCCAGGGTCAGTGGAACAGGTGGAAAATCAGCCACACATCCTCCTCAAATGAATCGCCGCGCAAGCTCATCCTAACAAATGAAACTTGCAGACGTGTGCAGGTCTCTTTTCCGTCATTGCGATTCATCACACGCCGGAACAGCGCTCTCCCGGCCTTTATACTGGGTACGCTCATGAACGAAAAGATCATCGGTCTTCTAGTTGAATTCGTAACTCATGTCATTCAGTCCGGCGGCTACGCGGGCATCATTGCGCTGATGACCCTCAACTCCTCCGGCACACCGATCCCGTCTGAGGTCATCATGCCGTTCTCCGGGTACTTGGTTTACCTGGGACGCTTCAACCTGTTGCTTGTGGCCGCAGCGGGAATGGTGGGCTGCAACATCGGTTCCGCGATTGCCTATTGGATCGGCGCCAAGGGTGGGCGGCCGCTTGTGGAGCGCTACGGCAGATGGGTTTTGATGAGCCGCCATGATCTGGATCGCATGGCTTGGTTTTTTGAAAAATACGGATCGATCGCGATCCTCGTGGGGCGGATGCTGCCGGTGGTGCAGACTTTTGTCGCTTTTCCCGCAGGAATTGCCAAGATGCCGCGGCTGCGCTTCCACATCTACACTTCGGTGGGGTCCGTGTTGTGGTATCTCTGCCTCGCGTATGCCGGCATGAAGCTTGGCGAGAAGTGGGATACCGATCCCCGCTTCGCGGAAGCATTTCATCGCTTTCATCTCGTCATCGAACTCGCTCTTCTGGCCGCGCTGATCTGGTTTCTCTGGACACATCTCAATCGCAGAAGAGTCGCGGACGCTGCGTGACGGCAATGAGGCTGCGCCGCACCTGGCCCGGCCGCGGTGAAATCGAACGCAGGCCCCTGCGGCAGGCGGAATCATGAACAAGGAAGGTCAGGAAAAAAGCAATGGCAACTGAGCAACAACAAGGCCTCTCGGCCGGCGCACCGAAGGTTGAGCCCGCCAAGGGAAAGCTAGGCGTGATGGTGGTGGGTTTGGGCGCTGTAGCCACCACGATGATTGCGGGCGTCGAAGCCGTCCGCCGCGGGCTGGCCAAGCCCATCGGCTCGCTGACACAGATGGGCACCATCCGCCTGGGCAAGCGCACAGAGAACAACTCGCCCCTGATCAAGGATTTTGTGCCTCTCGCCGACTTGAACGATGTGGTCTTCACCGGCTGGGACATCTTCGAGGACAACGTGTATGAGGCCGCGGCGCACGCGGCTGTGCTCGATAAAGAGACGCTGGCCAAGCTCAAGCCTTATCTTGAAACCATCAAGCCGATGCCCGCGGTCTTCGACCAGTACTACGTCAAGCGCCTCAACGGCACGCATGTGAAGAAGGGCAAAACCAAGCGCGATCTTGCGGATCAGGTCATCGCCGACATTCGCGCCTTCAAGAAGACCGTCGATCGCGTGGTCGTAATCTGGGCCGGCTCGACGGAAATTTTCATGGAGCCTTCGGCGGTTCATCAGAGCATTGAGAACTTCGAGAAGGGGCTCTTGGCCAACGACGCCGGTATCGCGCCTTCGCAGATCTATGCCTATGCCGCTTTGAGCGAAGGTGTGCCGTTCGCCAACGGCGCGCCCAACCTGACCGTCGATCTACCCGCCATGATCTGCCTTTCGAAGAAGAACGCCGCGCCCATCTGCGGCAAGGACTTCAAGACCGGCCAGACGTTTATGAAGACGGTGCTGGCGCCGGCTTTGAAGGCGCGCATGATCGGGGTTTCGGGGTGGTTCTCCACCAACATCCTCGGCAATCGCGATGGCGAAGTGCTCGACGATCCGGAGTCGTTCAAGACGAAGGAAGAATCGAAGCTCGGCTCGCTTGAGTATATTTTTCAGCCCGAGCTCTACCCGGATCTCTACAAGGACATCTATCACAAGATCCGCATCAACTATTACCCGCCGCGCGGCGACGACAAAGAGGCCTGGGACAACATCGACATCTTCGGCTGGCTCGGCTACCCGATGCAGATCAAGGTCAACTTCCTCTGCCGCGATTCGATTCTGGCCGCGCCCATCGCGCTCGATCTCGTGCTCTTCCTCGATCTCGCCAAGCGCGCGCCGGATTTGCGCTCGCTCGGCATCCAGGAGTGGCTGAGTTTCTATCTCAAATCACCGCAGACCGCAGAAGGGCTCTATCCAGAGCACGATCTCTTCATCCAGTCCATGAAGCTCAAGAACACGCTGCGCCACATCATGGGCGAGGAGTTGATCACGCATCTGGGGCTGGAGTACTACGACTAGTTCGTGTTGGATTGGCGCTGTGCTTTCCCAGGCCTCAAAGGCGAGACCTGGGGCACCCACATTTGTGGTCAGTTCATTCTCCGCGATGCAGCGACACCCCGAAGGGGTGGAAAGCATAACCCTCAATCCATCCTAGAACCAAAAAGCTCCGGCCGCGGCCGGAGCTTTTTTGAAGCAAGCGAGAGAACGAGGGCTAGAGAACCAGGTTAGGCCATCGCGGGTTGCAGCACAGGTGCGGCCGGTGTCTTCTCTGCAGCGGCAGGCGCATGCGCAGTCCGCGTAAGCCGGTGCACGAAGTGATAGGGCGGCCAGGGGCCGGAAAGCTGCATCTGGCACTCTTTCATCATCGCGCTCGTGGTCGCAAACTTGTTGTGGTAGCGCTCCACATACTTGCGGTCGATCAGGTGGGCCACATCGAGCACCATCTTGCCGTTTTCCGTGAGCCGGCAGCTTACCTCTTCGTCGAGAGGCATAAACAACCGGTGCATCTGGAAGCTCACCGCGCGTGCGCGCGTCTGGCGCTCCCGCGTCCGCGTCGCGCTTTCGCGCAGATTGCTCAGGTACTCACGGCCTACGCTATCGGCCGGCAGGTGCCGTTCGATCTCTTTGGCGCAGCAGTCGTCCACGAAGATCTTCAAGTGCATCTCGGTTTTGCCGCGCAGCTTGTCGATATTCCCGAGAAACTGCCGCTGGTTCGAGCGAATCGACTTCCGCAGCATTTCGTCATCGCTGAAGATAGTGCCGAACCGGAAGGGCAGAACGGTCGAGTGCTGGAAGCAGTCCGCGATCACGCGGGCATGGTCAACCCCCGCCTTTTGATTCAGAGTCTCTTGCGGATTGTGTTCGCTGACAATAACGGCGAGATCACTGGCTGGATATAAAAATACTTGATTCCCGCTTACTCCAAGGACCGATTCCATCGGCACCGGCTTACGATGGCGCGCTAATTCAGGAAATGCTTGCTTTTCCCCAATGCAGTAGGCATACCATGCCATGACGAGACACTCCATTCGCGTGCGCTTGCGCAAGCAGGCGCCAGCCGTTGGTGAAGATCTGTGAACTTGGGAACAATTGCATACACTAAGTTGGGAGGGCAGGTCATATAGGCGACCCATTCGAACTAGGAGGAATACTAGCCCCTCAAAAATACAACTGGCAAGGTCCCCGATCACGAATCTTTACCAAAGTAAGCAGCTACATCTAAAGTCGTAGTTGTAATATAAACATTAATATTGATAATACGAATAAAGACAGAATCGGACTCAAATTCCTCCATATCAGGGCTTTAGGGTGCAAGAAATTGCGAAGTCCTTTCCCATCTCGGCCACACCGGCCATCGAAGATGGGAAAATGAGGAACAAAGACCCTTGGAATCAGAACCGAACTGGGATTTTTTCCACAAAGGGAGGCAAGCGATTCCGCGCCCGACTGCGTCCCGGGGGAATCTGGGGACGGCGCTGGCTCGGCCAGCGATCCCGGCCAGGTCTCTGATAGGCGGCTGGGGCCACGAGCCAACCCGCCACCTATGCCAACTGTCATCTATTTGGGAAAGAGCAGGGGTCCGTGCAGGATGCCGCGCATATAGAGAAACAGAACCACGTTCACGCCGGCGGAAACGATTAAGAGAAGCATCGCGATGGTGGCGAAAACGGTGGACTTGCGGCGCATGGATTTGAGGTCTTCGAGCAGCTCCTGCTGCTCCAGCGTGTTCCGGTCCGTAGCTTCCTGCACCATTTCCAGCCGGTCTTCTACCTTTTTGAGCGATGTATTCTGCTCGAGGATCTGCTCCCGCAGTTTGCGATGCTGGGTCTGCAACTCGGCTAGATTGCCCGTGAGAGGCGCCAGATCGACGGGCGGAGCGGGTGGCTGCGGACGAGGCGCCAGCAGGTTGGCGAGCGTTCCGATCACCTGTCCATCCAGCAGCGGCAGAACCTTTTGCACAAACGGCAGTGCCATGCGCACCCCTTTCATGGCCCGCTGCAAGCTGCTGGGCTGGCCGCTGAGGTCATCCAAATCCGATTGCGCGCCGTTTACCGCGGGGCTGGAATAGGCCTCCGCCGAGACCCGCATGGTGTCACTCGGGAGCAGAGGGCTGGGGGCTTTGCCTGTCTCTCCCTTCGGCAGGGGAGAGCCCACGGCGCGCGGGCGCGGCATGTCAACGCTTTTGAGCGGATTTGCTTCCCGCGATTCAGTGCTTTCGGGCTCGTCCATGGTTTCCCCTTCCCTCCACTATAGAGGGGAATTTCAAAAAGGGAATCGGGTCCGAAACGGATTTTGCGACTTCCGGGCTCACGGCGATTCCCGGCAGCCGCGCAGGGAAGAACTGCGCGGAGAACGCGGACGGACAGAGGGCCGGCTCGCGTATCCTCGTAATACCGTAGGAGCAGCGCGTGAACCCAGTATTATCCCGAACTCTACGCAGCCTGCAGCGCAACATTTTGGCAGGCATCATCACCATCGGGCCGCTCTTTGTTACGTACCTGATCTTCAGTTTTCTTTTCACCACGCTGGCCAAGGCCGGACTGCCCATCGTCAAGCTCTTTAACGCCATCTTCCCTCTGGGCCTGTTCACCAGCCCCTTCATGCAGTCGGTTCTGGCCATCGTGCTCACGCTGGCGGTGCTTTATCTGGTGGGCCGCGTTACGTCGGTGGTAGTCGGCCGGCAGGCCTTCGAGCTCTTCGAGTCCGCGCTGGAGCGGCTGCCCTTCGTGGCCAAGGTCTACACCTCGGTCCGCCAGCTCATCGACACGATGATGGCCAAGAAGCCTTCCAGCCAGCGCGTGGTGCTGATCGACTTTCCCATCGAGGGACAGAAGAGCCTCGGCTTCCTCACCCGTACCCTCACGGATTCGACGACCGGCGAGCCGCTGGCTGCCGTGCTGCTGCCCAACGCTATCAATCCCACATCGGCTTTTTTGCAGGTGTTGCCGGTGTCGAGGATAATCGAAACCAATCTGACGATGGAGCAGGCGATGAGCATGTTGATGACCGGCGGGGCGGTGGGCCCGGAGTCGATTCGCTACTCGCGGCCGCAAGAGAACACGCTTCCGCCCGTCCCGCGCCGATTCTGACAAAGAGGGCAATGCGATCCATATGAACAGACGGCCGCTTTCAATCACCTTGCTTGCCTGGCTGCTCATTGCCGTGGGCGCGTTGGGACCAGCTTCGCACTTTGTAGAGTTCAGAACCCATCCTCCTATGCCGAGCGAGCTCCTCTCGATCTCGCTTCTCGGCCTGCTTGCGGTGCTTGCCGGGATCTTTCTGCTGCGCGGCGCGAATTGGGCGCGGTGGGGGGCGGCGGCGTGGATGGCAGTCCACGTGGGGATCAGCGTGTTTCATCCACGGCAGGAGCTCATCATTCATGGTGTGCTCTTCGTGTTGTTCGCCTACGTTCTGTTTCGTCCCGCGGCGCGCGCCTACTTCACCGCCAGCTCCGCTGTTCAGGTTTAAGCCGCCCGGCCATGGATGCCGCTCGCGGTTGTGGCTGCGATAAGCTGGTCGAAAGGAATCTTTCATGCGATTGCGCACAGCTCGCCGCCGGCTCGCGGCCTTGTTTCTGCTGGCGTTTAGCGTGGCGGCTGGTCCGCTATCAGGTCCGGCCGCGGCGCGGGGGCAGGGAACGGGCCTCAATCCTGCTCTTCCGGTGACCTCAACGGGGAATCAGGCGAATTCCGCATGGGCTCAACAGCAGCATTATGTGGTCCTCGTTTCGCTGGATGGTTTTCGCTGGGACTACGCGAAGCGCGACCGCGCCGTACACCTGTTAGCCCTGGGACGGCAAGGCGTGTGGGCGCCGGAAGGCATGCTGCCGAGCTTTCCGTCGCTCACGTTCCCCAACCACTATGCCATCGTGACCGGCCTTTATCCCGAGCACAATGGACTGGTCGCCAACAGCTTTTACGATCCCGCGCGAAAGGCGCGCTACGCCATCTCCGACCCGGGCGCCGTGACCGACGGCTCGTGGTACTCCGGTGTTCCCTTATGGAGCCTCGCGGAAAGTCATGGCATGCGCACGGCATGCCTCTTGTGGCCGGGTTCTGAGGCAGAGATCGCGGGCCATCGGCCGAGCTGGTACGCCCGTTTCGACGCGAGGACCGAAGCGACTCCCGGGGCTGAGAAGGCGCGCATCGACGATGCAGCCGCCTTGCTGCGGCTGCCGGCAGAGCAACGTCCGCACTTCATCGCGATCTATTATTCGGAGCCCGATCACGAGGGCCACGAGTTTGGCCCGGACGCGCCTGAGACGCGCGCGGCCGAGCTGAAGGTGGATGCTCTGGTAGGCAAACTCAAGGCGGCGTTGGATGCCACCGGACTTCCGATCGACCTGGTTGTGGTGAGCGATCACGGGATGGTGAAGCCGGAGGGCGGCTGGGTGACTCTCGACCAGTTTGCCGATCTCAAGGGATTCGAGACCGACGGCCCGTTGTTATATGGGAGCACGGAAGAGGACCGGGTCCGCGTCTACGACCAGCTCAAGAAAGCCTCGCCGCAGTTTTTTGTCTACCGGCTCAAGAGCGTTCCTGCCGATCTCAACGACAACCAGAATCCGCGCATGGGCGATCCGGTGGTGATCGCGACCGGCCCTTACGCTCTGCTCGCACACGCTCCTGAGGCCACCAGGCGCGATGATGAGAAGGGAGTCCCGGGGAAGCACGTGCAAGAGAAGCACGACCGGGCGGCCCCGGCCGGCATGCATGGCTTCGATCCGCACAAGATGCCGGAGATGAAGGCCAGCTTCTTTGCCGCGGGGCCCGATATAGTGGAAGGGAAAACCGTGGCGCCGTTTGAAAATGTCAATCTCTATCCCTGGCTTGCGCACATGCTGGGGCTCACCGCGCCCAAAAACGATGGGAGCCTGAATATCTTGTCAGGAACACTGCGCGATGGCGGAGCCGATCTCGAAAAATAACAGGAGTTGAGAAAAGATGAGCATTGTCCTTGGCATTGATGGAGGGGGCACGAAGACGCGCGCGTCGATTGTGGATGGGAGCGCGGGCAGCGGCGGGACGAATGGGCGCGAGTTGGCCTTTGCCGAGAGCGGCTCGATCAAGCGGCTGCGCGTGGGCGCTCAGGTGGCGGAAGACAATCTGCGCGCCGTGCTGAAGGATGTGTTTCAGCAGGCGGGCGTGAAAGGCGTGCAAGCGGCCTGTTGCGGCGTGGCCAGCGCGAGCATGCCCGGGATTCCGGAGTGGATCACGGCAGTATTCGACGACTTCGGGGTGAAACGCTCGGAGGTGGTGGGCGATGAGGTGATCGCGCTCGATGCGGCCTTCAAGGGCGGGCCGGGGATTCTGCAGATTGCGGGCACGGGTTCGAATACGGTCGGTCGCGCGCCGGATGGCAGCACGGAGAATGCCGGAGGGTGGAGTTCGCGGCTAGGCGATGAGGGCTCGGGCTACTGGATTGGGTTGCACGCGGTGCGGCGCGCGCTGCACGCCTACGACCGTGAGCAGCCGACGAAGGTGCTCGATGCCGTGGGCCGCGCGTGGGGCACGCCGACGATCGCGGAGCTGGTGAACCTGGGTGACGGCACGCCGGGTCCGGACTTTGCCGCGCTCGCGCCGGTGATCAGCGAACTGGCCGAACAAGGCGATGCGGTTGCGGTGGGCGTGCTGAAGCAGGCTGCCGCGGACCTGGTGAATTTTGTGCTGCTGGTGCGCGAGAAGCTGCGCCGCAAGCATCACCTGACCGAAGAGGTGCCGGTGGCGTGGATCGGCAGCGTGATCGACAAGGCCTGGCAGGTGCGCGCAAGCTTTACGGCCGGGCTGAAGGCCGCCGCGCCGCAGATCGTAGTGGGTGAGACGGAAGTGGTGGGGATTGAAGGCGCGATCTGGCGCGCGCAGCGGCTGGCGGAGTGAGCGCCGATTCGATTGCCATTAACGATGAGGGCAGCCGGGCCAACAGCAGGGCCTGCGGTCTCCTTCCTTGAGCTGTGAGCACACCCTTTCGACATGCTGCTTTCTGGTTTCCGCCGTTTTCACGGAGATCGTCCAGCAGATCCACTCATTGCGTGCGAGCGGCGTAATGTCTTCCCATTTCGCCCGCGCGGCCGGGTCGGCAACGAGGGCCTTTCGTAGATCCGCTGGGACGGTATGGACTACCCCACTGGAAAGCTTCGTTGCCATGTGGCTACTTTAAACCCGAGTTTGAGGTTGGAGAAGTTACGAAGCAAGCCGGCCCCGCACGAATGAGGCGACGAGCTTGCCCTGCGCGTCGACGGCGACGAGGTTGGCGGGCTGGCCAACCGTGAGGGAGCCGGCCTGATCGGAGAAGCCGGTCATCGCGGCTGGATTCACGGTGAGCAGGCGCAGGGCCTTATCAATGGGCGCGCCGGTAAAGTGCAGAAAGTTTTCGAGCGCGCGGTCGAGGGTCAAGACACTGCCGGCGAGCACGCCGCGGGCCATGGCGCGGCCATTGGCCACCTGCACGGCGAAGCCGCCGAGCTGATACTCGCCGTCGGGCATGCCGGCCGCGCTCATTGCGTCGGTGACCAGGATCGCCCGCTCCGGCCCTTTGGCGCGCCACCACATCTTCACAATCTCCGGCGCGGTGTGGATGCCGTCGCAGATCAATTCAGAAAAGAGTGAATCCGTGGTGAGCACGGTGCCCAGAATGCCCGGCTCACGATGGTCGAGCGCGCGCATGGCGTTGAAGGTATGCGTAGCGCTGACGGCCCCGGCGGCGATGGCTGCGCTCGTCTGGGCTGCCGTGGCGTCGGAATGGCCAACCGAGACGCGCACACCGCGCTGGGTCGCGTGCGCGGCGAGTTCCACTGCGCCGGGCAACTCCGGGGCGAGGGTCATCAGCCGTGCGTGTCCGCCGGCGGCCTCATAAAGTTTGTCAAAAGTGGCGATGTCCGGTGCGAGCAGGTGCTCCTTGGGTTGGACGCCGCATTTCGCATGCGAAAGAAACGGCCCTTCGAGATGGATGCCGATGGGTTTCGCCGCCGGGTGGTCCGCACCCTTGGATTGAATCAGCATGGGAGGGTCGATCAGCTTCGCAAGCCCGTCCAGCGCGCGCAGCGTCATGTCGAGCGGCGCGGTGACTGTGGTGGCGAGAAAGCTGCCGGTGCCGCGCGAGGCAAGGAACCGGCCGATGGCGGTGAGGGCTTCCGGCGTGGCTTCCATCACGTCGTGGCCGGCGGCGCCGTGGATATGCACGTCGAAAAATGCGGGCGCTAGCGTGGCTCCGGGGAAGTGATCCGCGCCGGAGATGCGGCCGGGTGCTTCGCCGGAAGAGATGGAGCGGATTCGCCCGTCTTCAATTTCGAGGATGGGATTGTCGAGGAGTGCCTTGCCGTCCCAGAGCCTTGCGGCGGTGATGGTGCGCATGCGTCAATTATGGCAGGGCGCGCGCAACCCGCTTTCTAACGGTACTTGCGCAGCACGCCCAGCACACGCCCCTGGATGGCGACTTGCGCGGCGGGAACATAGATGGGTTCCATCTCGACATTGGCGGGCTGCAGGCGGACCACGTTGCCCTCGGTGAAGAACCGTTTCAGCGTAGTCTCGGAGCCGTGGACGAGGGCGACAACGATCTCGCCCTGGCGGGCCGTCTTGGTCCGCTCCACCAGCACATAGTCGCCGTTGATGATGTGCTCGTCGCGCATGGAGTCGCCCCGTACTTCCAGGGCGAAGACGTCGCGGCTGCCGACCACATCCTGCAGCGAGATCGTCTCCGGCGTCTCCATTTGTTCCACCGGCAGGCCGGCGGCGATGCGCCCGGCAAGCGGCAGTTTGGCGCTGGAGCGGGTGCCCGGCGCACACAGGTCAATGGACCGGCTGCGGTTGTGGACACGGTCCAGCATGCCCTTTTTTTCGAGATTCGTGATGTGCTTGTGGACGGTGGCCAAACTCTTCAAGCTCATGCCCCGCGCAATCTCCTCAAAGGATGGAGAATAGCCGTTGCGGGTCACAAACGTCTCCAGAAAATCGAGGATCTCTTTTTGCCTTCGGGTAATCGCCATGGGCGCATTATAGCGAACAAAAAGCGAACCGCAATACTTAATTTTTTGATAATTGCGTTACCTTTTGTAGACATTTCCTGATGAGTGCAGGTTTGAGTGCGCCGCGCTCATCTGCGGGTCAGCGCCTGGGCGGACGCGGAGCTTCTACAATCGAGACCATGATTCTTGAGACGTTTCCGGTCGGGCTGCTGCAGTGCAATTGCACGATCCTGGGCGATGAAGAGGCGCACGAGGCCATCGTCATCGATCCTGGAGACGAGATCGGCCGGATCGAGCGGCGGCTCATAGACCTGGGCCTCCAACTGAAGCAGATCCTCGTCACCCATGGGCATATCGATCACATTGGCGGAGCCCTCAAGCTGAAGAGGCTCACCGGCGCACCTATTTTCCTGAACGAGAGCGATCTGCCGCTGCTGAAGATGATGGCCTCGCAGGCGGCGTGGGTGGGGATGGCGACACCCGAAACGGCCCCGCCGGATGAGAGCCTGACGGATGGGCTGAGCGTGGGGCTGGCGCGTTACCCCGCGCAGGTGCTGCACACGCCGGGGCACACGCAAGGCTCGGTATGTCTGCACTTCGCGCCGCTCAACCTGCTGGTGGCAGGCGATACGCTCTTTGCCGGCAGCATCGGCCGCACCGATCTGCCCGGCGGCGACTTCCCGCAGATCATCGACTCAATCCATTCCAAGCTGCTGGTTCTGCCGGACGCGATCCAAGTGATACCCGGCCACGGCCCGGCGACCACGATCGGCCAGGAGCGGCAAATGAATCCGTTCCTTGTTACCCGCTGAAGAGTCTCGCGCTTTATTTTCAGAAGGAAAGGCTCTGGGAGCTGATCTAGCGCTTGAGCTGGTGGCCGGTAATATGACTCGTTTGATCCGTTTTCAAATAGTCAACAAGATTGGTTACTCCACTTCCAAACTCCTCGGTTGAAGCGAGAAGACTCACCACCAGCCAGCCTGACTCCGGCAGGCCGAAGAAGTAGCCCGGATGCAGCCACACGCCCCGGTCGAGGAGCGCGCGCACCGTCGTCTCGTCGGGGGCAAGAGCGGGAATCCGCAGAATAGCGTACCAGCCGCCTTCCACGTCGAGCCGCCGCACAGCGGGAAGGTCCGCAAGCTGGCGGTCGAGCTCGGCCCGGTTCGCGGCCACGCGCGAGCGAATCTGATTCTGGATGGCGGCACGGGATTCGAGCCAGACGGGGAGAGCGCATTGCACGGGAGCGTTCATCGAGAGGAAGGTGTCGGCAATGACTTCCAGCCGGGCCAGCGCCTCGGCCTGTTCGGCCTGTTGCCCCGCCGCGACGATCCAGGCGGCCTTCATCTGCGGCAGGCCGGCGATTTTGCTCATCCCGCTGACGACGAAGACCGGGACGCCTCCGATGCCGGCGGCAAAGCTCGGGCTTTTTCCATCGAACGCATAATCCAGAAAGACCTCATCCACGATGAGCGCCAGCGAGAATTCGCGGCACAGCCGGGCCAGCTCCTCAATCTCCCAGGGCTTGGTGAAGTGGCCGGTGGGATTGTTGGGATGCACCAGGACGATGGCCCGGGTCTGCGCCGTGAGGGCGCGGCGGAAGGCCCCGGCATCGATCTGCCAGCCCGCGTCGTAGACCAGGGAGGCAGCTTTGAGCCGTACATCGCAAAGGCCGGCTAGAAAGTCAAAGAGGGGATAGCTGGGCTGGGCAATCAGAAGCTCGTCACCCGGATCGCAGAGGAGATGAAAGAGGAAGCTATAGGCCTCGCTGGTGCTGGTGGTGAGCAGCACCTGAGCCGGATCAACGGCCACACCGTGCTCGCCATAATACCCGCAGACCGCCTGGCGCGCCGCCAGGCTGCCTTTCGGCTGCGGATCGTAGTCGAGCGCGCGTGGATCGCGAAGTGCGTCGAGCAGCGAGGCCGGATAGGCGAATCCGCAATGGGTGGGGTTTGAAGCGGTGAGGTCCGCGAGCGGCAGGCCGGCCTCGACGCGTTGACGATGTGCGGCCGCCAGCTCGCTCTCCTCGGTATCCCAGTTGGTTCTTTGTGAAAATCGCATGCAACGATCCTGGCCCGGCTCATCGTGCACAATGAGAACAAGCGCCCGTTTCCACCATACATGGGCGACGACTGGAGCGGCATTGGCTCTGCGCGCGGTGGTCTTCGACTTTGGCATGGTATTGACAGATGTTCCCGACCCCGCAGCGCATGCGGCCTTGATGCGCATCACCGGCCTCTCCGCGGAGCGGCTCGACTCCCTCTATTGGAAAGATCGCCATGCGTACGACGAAGGCAAGCTTACCGGCCTCGGCTTCTGGCAGGAGCTCTGCGCGGACGGCGGCCTCAGCCTGAGCCCGGCGGCCATCGAGGAGCTGAACGTATGGGACGCGCGCATGTGGACCACCGAAAATCCGAAGATGGTGGCCTGGCAGCAACGGCTCAAGGAAGGCGGGCTGCTTACGGCGATCCTTTCGAACATGGGCGACACGGTTCACGCGAACATCGAGCGCGAGCTCAAATGGCTGGCGCGATTCGATGTGCTGGTGTGGAGCTATCAGTTGCGCATCGCGAAGCCCGATCCGGCGATCTATCGCTTTGTTCTCGAAAAGCTCGGCACGCGGGCGGAAGAGACGCTCTTTCTGGACGACAAGCCCGTGAATATCGAAGCGGCGCAAGCCCTGGGCATGAAGGGAATCGTCTTTTCGACCGTGAAGCAGTTGCGCGCGGACCTGATTGCGCAGGGATTCGGTGCGGAATTGCCGCTGCCGGAGTGAGGGTTTTCTCTCGTCTTGTGGCTGGCTTGGGGTTGTGCTTTCCCAGGTCCGAAGATCCGGACCTGGGGCACCGCTTTCGTGCGGGATCTGAGAGGGGCCGGGACAGGTTCGTTCTTTCCCACCTTCGTGCTCGATTGGCCGTGAAGAACGAGCGACAGAAAGCTATGAGGCCGCCATGCCCAGGCCGACCAGATTGGCCGCTGCGATAATCACCAGCACGCCCGCCCAGAGCAGCCGCACCGGCCTCGAGCCGACGCCCTTCCACTCGCCGAGCGCGAGGCCGACCAGGCCGCCGCAGAGGACATAGATGCTCATGTGCAGCATCCAGTTCACGTAAAACAGTCTCTGCGGAATGTTGGCCGCGCCCCAGGCGTAGAAGAAAAATTGCAGGTACCACATGATGCCTCCGGCAGCGGCCAGGGCACTGTTCTTGACGAGAACCGGCCGCGGCTGGCGCAGGTCGGCGCGCAGCGAAAGCCGCTTGAGCGCGGCCAGGCGGATGAAGCAATAGCCCAGGTTGACCACCGCGCCTCCGCCCATGATGAAGACGTAGCTCGGCAGCGCCGCGTAGAGCGGATTCACACCCAGGCTGCGCGCGGCCTCAGCCATGGGCTGGGCGGCATCGATAGCGAACGACATGCCGGAGGAGAAAATGCCGCAGAGTACGGCGAGCAAAAGCCCGAGCTTTACGTTGAACTCCTTCACGTCGCTGCCGAGCTGCCTCTCCTTCTGGTGGCTCGCGTAGGAGACGATCGCCACGCCGATGAGCGCGACCACCACGCCGGCCATGGTCAACTGGCCGCTTTGGGTTGTGAAGAGCAGCGCGCCCTGGCCGTGCAGCAGCGGTGGCACCAGCGTGCCCACTACCAGGGTGACGCCAATGGCCACGCCGATGCCGAGCGACATGCCCAGGTGCCGCATCGTCAGGCCGTAGCTGACATTGCCAACGCCCCACATCGCGCCGAAGAGGGCGACTTTCAACAGCAAGGATGCGCTCATCGACGCGTAGAAGCCGTGGAAATCGGGCAGCAGCAGAAGGCTCACGCCGATCGGCAGCAGAATCCAGGAGAAGAAGCCGGCGATGGCCCAGGTGGTCTCCCAGGACCATCTCTTCACCTTTTCAATAGGCGCATAGAAAGATGCGGCGCATGCCGCGCCCACGATGTGCCAACCGATTCCAGCGAGAATTACCGGCATTCATGCTCCATTGTTTGAGAGTGTGGACGCGGTTTGCAGATGCTCTCCAAGCACCTTCAACGCGCCGAGGATTGCCCGTCAAGCTGAACGGCAAAGGTGTAACTGCCCGGTGGCAGCTCGAATCCGCTTTGGCCATCGCGCGTTGAGGTCTGTGCCAACGCGCTCTTCGTCAGGGCTGTGCCGTCAAGGTTGTACTTCCCGGCCTCGTCGGCACTGAGCGGGAGCCAGCCGGTGGTGTTGGCGGGAAGTGTGAGATGCCAATCGGCGGTTGCGCCATGCGCGGTCCAGTCGGAATGGATCGGGCCATGGGCAGAGTCGTAATCGAAGGCTACGCTGCCGAGCCGCGCATCGAAGACCGGATGCAGAACAATGGTGTGGAATCCGGGATCGAGAGGCGTAGTGTCCACACCGGCGGCGTAGCGATAGATCCAGTCGGCCACAGCGCCGTAGGCGTAATGGTTGTAGGAGTTCATGCTCGGGTCATCGCGCATCCGGTCGCCGTTCCAACGCTCCCACATGGTCGTAGCGCCATGCGTGACCATGTACCCCCACGAGGGGTACTGCGTGTTGAGCAGCAGGGTGCAGGCGAGCTGCGCATAGCCGGCTTTGGTGAGCTCTTCAAGCAGATAGGGCGTGCCCAGAAAGCCGGTGGCGAGCAGATCGTGGTTGGCACGAATCTTGTCGGCTAGATGCTTGGCCGCGGCGGCGCGCAGAGGCTCAGGCAGCAGATTCATGTGCAGCGCGAGCACGTAGCCGGTCTGCGTGTCTCCGCCTTGGCTCTTTGCATTGGGATTGTTGATCTGGCCGAATGGCGAAGCGCTATTGTCCGCGCCGGCGACGAAGCCGTCTTCGCGCACGAATCGCTTTTCAAAGGCAGAGCGGATTTTTTCAAAGAGGGCGGCGTATTGCGCGGCCTCTTGGGCGCGGCCGGTGGCGAGCGCCATCTGCCGCATCAGCGTCGCATCGTAGGCCCAGTAAGCCGTCGCAATCAACACGTAATCGGTCTTGCCTTCGGGGGAAAGCCAGTCGCCGTAGGGCGTGCCGGATTCGTTCTTCCACAGCCCGTCAGGATTGGCGGCCTCGTTCGCGTCGAGATACTTCCGCATCGCGGCCCAGTTCTGTTCGATGATCGTGGTGTCGCCGGTCTGGAGCCACGAGGTCCACGGGATGATGACGCCGGCATCGCTCCAACCGGCGCCGGAGCCTGCATGGGGTGTGAGCAGGCCCGGCGCGAAGATGCCGTAATAGGGTGTTCCCACTTGCGTGCCGCGCATATCGGCGGCAAACTTGCGCGAGAACGCGGCCAGAGCCATGTTGTAGGAGGCGGCACGCCAAAAGACCTGCGCATCGGCCATCCAGCCGAGGCGCTCATCGCGCTTCGGGCAATCGGTGGGCAGGCCGACGAAGTTGGAGCGCTGGCCCCAGAGAATATTGCTCCAAAGCTGGTTGATCATCGCGCTGCCGGTGACGAGCTTCGCGGTGAAGGGTGCGTCGGTGTGGAAGGCGAGAGCCGTGACTGCATCTTTGCCGGGCGCATTGGGCAAGCCTGTCAGCTCGGCGTAGCGAAAACCATGGAAGGTAAACTGCGGCGTGAATTCTTCGATACCGCGGCCTTCCAATGTGAAAGAGTCGGTCGCTTTAGCTGTGCGCAGATTGTCCGTATAGAGCGTACCGTCCGCGTTAAGAACTTCGGCGAATCGAAGGCGTATCTTCGTGCCTGCGGGACCCTGCACATGAACCCGTTCCACGCCGGAAAGGTTCTGGCCAAAGTCGTAGACGTAGACGCCGGGCTTTGGCTCCGTGACTGTCTTCGCGGTCAACACGCGCTCGATGCGTATGGGTTGAAAGGCCTGGGCGACGATCTGCACGGGCGCAGGGTCGATCAGCACGACCGGCTTCCAGTCGGCCACGCCGGGTCGACGCCCATGGCCGCCGGGGTCGGCGAGGGCCGCATCCTGGGTTTCGCCGTCGTAGAGCTCGGAGTGGAGGATGTAGGAACGTGCGGCCTGCCACGTGGAATCGGTCATCACCCACTCGACGCTGCCGTCTGCGTGCTCGATGCGCAACTGCGCGCGCAGCGCCGGCGGCGTGGCGCCATAGTTGTTCGGCTGCTGGAGCCATTCGAGCGGTGTCTCGTACCAGCCCGGAGCGAGCAGCGCCGCAAGGACGTTCTTTCCCTGCGCAAGCTGCCTGGTTACATCGTAGGTCTGGTAGACGACGCGTTGGCGGTAGTCGGTCCATCCGGGCGCGAGGACCTGATTGCCGACGCGCTTGCCGTTCAAAAACAACTCGTAGGAACCGAGCGATGTCGCATACAGCCGCGCCGATTTGACGGGCGACTGCTCGTCAAAATCGTGCCGCAGCGCTTTGACGGAATCAGGAAGCCATGGATGACCGAGCGGGTCGGTGCTGTCCGGCGCATCTTTGCGCACAGCGGCCTGCTTCCATCCGGAGTCGTCGAAGCTTTTGTTCTGCCAGCCTTCGGATGCGTGAATCGCCGTCTTCCATTCCGGGTTGCTGGCAAACGTCGCCCAGCTTCCATCGGTGTATTGAACGAGCAACGTGGCGATCATCGGCGGCTCGTCGTCCACCACCATCCCGCTGGGATTGGCGACGTAGTGCACCGTTTCAACAGCGAGTGTGTTCACGCCGGAAGCGAGCTTTCCCGTCACCTCGGCGCGGACAAATTTCCTCCACGGCATCTGTTTCCAGGGCGGCAGCGGCTGGGCCATAAGCACCGGCGCGCCGTTAATCCACGCCGAGACAGTGTCTTGGCCGGTGGCATAGAGGGCCGCAAAACGCACCGGATGCGCGAGCGTAAAAACGGTCCGGTAGGCAAACCGACGGTCGCCTTTCTCCGCCGCCAATGCCTTTGAATCCGGATTGGCGATCCACGCTGCGGGCGCATGGCGCACAGCGGATTCCTCCGGAGTCTCATACCCAATCCAAGCGGCGCGCCAGGCATCCTGCTTCAGCAGGCCCGTCTCCCACCAGGCGGTTGCGCCGGCCGCGTAGGGCCGGCCCGCCGCGTTCCACACCTGCACCCGCCAGTAATAACGCGTGCCGGCGGTGAGCGCGGGGCCGGCGTAGCGCACGTTCGATGAATTGCGCGAATCGACTTTGCCGCTGTCCCAGATGTCCGGCGTGTTCCGGTCGAGCAGTTCGGTGCGTGAAGCGACCATCACCCGGTAAGCGCTTTGCTGTGCGCCCCGCGCGGGATCTCGCAGGTGCCAGGAAAAGCTCGGGGAAGGATCATCGATGCCGAGCGGGTTTTCGAGGTTGTCGACGCGCGGCGCGGCCGGGCCTGCGGGTTGTGCCGGCATCTGCGCCGAGACCGGGCAAACCACAGAGACCAGGATCGACGCCCACAGGGCCCAGAGCCATTTAGCCTTCAACATCCCAAGCTCATTTCGCAAGAAGAGTTCCCATCGGTTCGAGAGCCGCAAACGCGCTGCCAGGGTGGCAATTCCTCAAATGAAAAAGGTTCCAAACGGAACCACGTTATGCAAGCGGCGCTGGCTTTGTCAATTGGCGATGGCCCGCAATCCAGTTCGGATAAGAATACTGCGGGCGATCCACACCCAAGCAAAGCATCCGTTGTCCCTTACACTCTCCTCATGGAGTTCCGTCTTTACGTAGCCACCAGCAATCTCGGCAAGCTGCGGGACTTTCGCGCGGCGGCGCAGGCGCACGGCCTGGAGATCGAACCTCTGCCGAATTTGAACGAGGTCTCTCCCCCCGAGGAAGATGGCAAGACCTTTGAGGCAAACGCCACGCACAAGGCCGCCTACTATTCCCGCTTCGACCGCCGCATCCTGGTGATGGCGGATGATTCAGGTTTGGAGGTGGACGCGCTGAGCGGCGCGCCGGGCGTACGTTCGGCGCGGTTTGCGGCCGATTCTGGCCTGGTCGACTCACCGGATGCAAACGACAACACGGATGTCTGGAACAACATGGTCCTGTTGCAAAAGATGGCCGGGGTTCCGTTTGCGCGGCGTACCGCTCGGTACCGGTGCGTGCTGGCTGTGGCGCGGGATGGCGCGGTCTTGCACGCGGCCGAAGGTTCCGTGGAGGGCGTCATCCTGGACGCGCCGCGCGGCACCGGCGGATTCGGCTACGATCCGCTGTTCTATCTGCCGGAGATGGAGCGCACGATGGCGGAGATGGACCTTGTGACGAAGCTCTCGATCAGCCATCGCGGGCGCGCGCTGTCCGCACTGCTGTCGATGCTACCTGGATAACGCGCGAAGATAACGCGCGAAGATGACGCGCGAAGATGACGCGCGAAGATGACGAGCGAAGATGACGCGCGAATAGACGCGCGAATAGACGCCGCGCAGGGATTACGATTTCCCGTGAAGCTCCCACCCTCTGCGATCGGCCAGAACCACCGAGGCTTCAATCTGGCATGCGGGGATGGTCCAGTAGCGCTTCAGAAGCGAGTCTCTTTGCCCGGAATCGACCGCGCGGAACCCATGCTTCTCATAGAAGCGAATGGCCCGGGTCGCGTCCGCCCAGGTTCCGACGAGCACGGGATTGGCTGTGACGCTGCGCAGATGATGGAGCAGACAGGAGCCGATTCCCTGGTTCTGGTCGGCCATGCGGACATAGGTATGGCGGATCAGGGTCACGTCGTCGACCTGTTGCAGGCCCATCACCCCCGCAATGGCTCCGTCTTTCTCGTACCCCCAGAACAAGACGCCTTCGTCGATCTGACGCTGCAACTTCTCCCTGGACATATCCGGTTCCGACCAGCGATCGGCCGGAACGATGCCCGTGTAGGCGGATGCGCCATCGACAATGACGGCAAAGATCTGTTCAAAATCGCGGTCGTCGCAGCGGCAGATCATGCGGCGCCAATCTCCGAATGGAATGCGGGGAGCGTGCTTCTCCAGGATAGGCGACGCACCTGCGATTAGCCACAAAAATCGCTGCCCTTCAAGCGCGCCGGCGCGGCGCAACCGCGGCGGCCACAGGAAACGACGGGATGATTTGCGGGTCCGCGATGCGCCGCGGCCAGGGCATCCGTATCACCTAGCGCGGATGACGCCTTGACGGAGGCCGCATGGGACTCGAATAATGCAGAGGAAGCAACGCAAGCACTTGCCGTCCCTCAATCTAAGACCGCTTCCGCCTGCGGCCCTTCAGGAGCCAGAAATTCCATGGCAACAGTTCAATCTTCTGCCACGCCCCCGGTGCACCGGGGCGTTCAGCCTCTGCGAGCCGGGCGGGGCACCAGTTTCATCTGGCGCAGGCTGCATTCGCTGCTCGGCGTCATTCCCATCGGCGCTTTTTTGATCGAGCACCTGCTCTCGAATTTCGAAGCTCTGAAGGGACCCGCCGCTTATGGAGCGCAGGTAAAGTTCTTGAACAGCCTGCCGCTGGTGAGGGTGCTCGAATGGGTCTTCATCTTTTTGCCGCTGCTTTATCACGCCATCTATGGCTTGTATATCTGGATTCGCGGCAAGGCGAACGTCGTCTATTATCCCTGGGCCGGCAACTGGATGTATGTGGCGCAGCGGTATACGGGTTTGATCGCGTTTGCGTACATCATCCAGCATGTGCTGCGGCAGCGGTTCATGGGCATCAGCCTGCCGGAGAATCCCGGCGCCGCCTTCGCCAAGGTGCAGCATGAGCTGGCGAATCCTTGGATGCTCGCCGTCTATATCATCGCCATGATCGCCATCTGCTGGCACTTCGCTTACGGGATATGGCTGTTCGCGGCCAAGTGGGGCATTACACCGGGCGAAACCGCGCGCCGGCGCTTCGGTTGGGTATGCCTGGCAGGCGGCGTGGCGCTCTGCGCGATCGGCCTGGCGAGCATCTGGGCCTTCGTGGGTCCCAGGTACCCGAATACGCCGGATAACGTCCGTCCGGCGGTGAGCCAGCGATACGTTCAGCCGATGCACCCACTGCGCTTGCCGGTTTGACGAGGAGAGTCCGATGCCTACTGCTGAAGCCACAGCGCCACGTCTCGCATGGAAGAAGTTCCAGGAGCTCGTTCCCGAGTTCACCATCGGCATGACGGCGATCACTCATGCCTTGAAGAAGTCGGGCATCGAGCCGGAGCTGCGGGAGCTGATCAAGATACGCGCATCGCAGATCAACGGATGCGCTTTCTGCATCCAGTTTCACTTGAACGATGCGCGCAAGATCAATGTGCCCGCGGAGAAGCTCGATCTGCTTGCGGCGTGGCGCGAGGCGGGTGTATTCACCGAGCGCGAATGCTCGGCGCTCGAGTGGACGGAGCAGGTCACCCTCATGGCGCAGCATCCTATTAGCGATGAGATTTATGCGCGCATTGCGGCACATTTTTCCGAGCAGGACATGGCGCTTCTCACGGTGGCCATCAGCCAGATTAATGCGTGGAACCGGATTGCGGCGCCTTTTCGTTTTGCTCCGCCGATTCCCGCGTCAGTGTAGTGCCCCCGGTTTAGTACGCGAAAGGATTCCATAAAAGATGGCAGCACCCAGGATCATCGTGGTGGGCGGAGGATTGGCCGGGCTGGCCGCGGTTATCAAGATTGCCGAAGCCGGCGGGCAAGTGGATTTGTTTTCGATTGTCCCCGTCAAGCGCTCGCACTCCGTGTGCGCGCAGGGCGGCATCAACGCCGCCAAGAATCTGAAGGGCGAGGGCGATACGGTCGCACAGCACTTCGACGACACCATCTACGGCGGCGACTTTCTTGCCAACCAGACCCCGGTCAAGGCGATGTGTGAGGCAGCGCCGGCGATTATCGATCTGTTGGATCGCATGGGCGTGCCGTTCAACCGCACTCCCGAGGGGCTGCTCGATTTCCGCCGCTTCGGCGGCACGCTTTACCACCGCACCGCCTTCGCCGGCGCAACCACCGGCCAGCAACTGCTCTACGCGCTCGACGAACAGGTGCGTCGCTACGAGTCAGAAGGCAAGGTGAAGAAGTACGAGGGCTGGGAGTTTCTCTCCGCCGTGATCGATTCGACGGGTGTGACGCGGGGGATCACCGCGATGAACCTGCGCACCATGGAGCTGCGTTCATTTGAGGCCGAGGCGATTATTCTCGCCACCGGCGGCGTGGGGGCCATCTTCGGCAAGAGCACCAACTCGGTGGTCTGCACCGGATCGGCGCAGTCGGCGGTCTTCCAGCAGGGTGTTTTTTACGCCAACGGCGAATTTATCCAGGTGCACCCCACGTCGATTCCCGGCGAGGACAAGCTGCGGCTGATGTCGGAGTCGGCGCGCGGCGAGGGCGGCCGCGTGTGGGTTCCGCGCACGGCGGGCGACAAGCGGCCGTGGAAGCAGATCCCCGAATCGGAGCGCCTCTATTTCCTTGAGGAGTGGTATCCGAAATACGGCAACCTCGTTCCGCGCGATGTGGCGACGCGCGCCATTCACAGGGTGGTCTACGAGCTCGGCCTCGGCATCGACGGGCAGCCGATGGTCTACCTCGACCTCACCCACATCGATCGCGAGACCTTGAACCGCAAGCTCGAAGGCATTCTCGAGATTTACGAGAAGTTTGTGGGTGACGACCCGCGCGAAGTGCCGATGAAGATTTTTCCCGGCATGCACTACACCATGGGCGGCCTGTGGGTAGACGTCAACCAGATGACCAACGTGCCCGGCATCTTTGCGGCCGGCGAATGCGAGTATCAGTATCACGGCGCCAACCGGCTGGGCGCGAACTCGCTGGTGAGCTGCATCTTCGGAGGGTTCCAGGCCGGCCCCAACGCCATGCGCTACGCGAAGAGCCTGCCTGCAGCGGTGGGCGATGGCGGCCATGAGGCTGAACTCAAGCGTCAGGCCGAGATGAATGACATGCTGCTCAAAAACGAGGGCGGAGAGAATCCGTTCAAGCTGTGGCGCGAGCTGGGCCACACGATGACAGAACACGCCACAGTCATTCGCTACAACAAGGGCCTGCAGCAGGCCGACGCGAAGATCGTGGAATTGCTCGACCGCTTCAACCGGGTGAACCTGAGCGACAAGAGCCAGTGGGCCAATACCAGCTTTGCCTTTGCGCGCCAGCTTTACAACATGCTGGAACTTTCGCGCACGGTGGTACAGGGAGCGATTCTGCGCGACGAGTCGCGCGGCGCGCACTTCAAGCCGGATTTCCCGGATCGCAACGACGAGAAGTTTCTGAAGACGACGAAGGCCAGTTATACGGGCGATGTGGCCGGCCCTCGCTTCGAGTACGAGGATGTGGATACGCAGTACATCAAGCCGCGGCCGCGCCGTTACGATGCCGCGAAGTAGGTGCGGTGCGGGTTTTATCGGAGGGAGCCGGGGCCTTTAGACCCCGCAACAGCCGAGTAAAAAAGATTCGGGCCTCTAGCCCGTGAGGGATCATGGCAAACAGAGTCGTAAACTTCGAGATCAAGCGCCAGGCGAGCCCCGATGCCCCCGCTGTATGGGAGAAGTTCGAGCTGGAGTGGCGGCCGGGCATGAACGTCATCTCATCGATGATGGAGATCGCCACGAACCCCGTCACAGCCGAGGGCCGCGAGACCACGCCCATCACCTACGACTCCAATTGCCTGGAAGAGATCTGCGGCTCGTGCGCGATGCTGATCAACGGTAAAGCGCGCATGGCCTGCTCGGCGCTGGTCGACAATCTGGAGCAGCCGATCAAACTTGAGCCGCTTTCGAAGTTTCCCCTGGTGCGCGATCTGCAGGTTGATCGCTCGGTGCTCTTCGAGAATCTCAAGGCTGTTAAAGCATGGGTCCCGATCGACGGCACCTACGATCTGGGCTCCGGCCCGCGCATGTTCCCCCAGGAGCAGGAGATGCGCTATCCGCTGTCGAACTGCATCTCTTGCACCTGTTGCATGGAGGTCTGCCCGCAGTTCAATGAGGAGACGGGCTTCGTGGGCGCGGCAACCATTGCCCAGGTGAAGCTGTTCAACAACCATCCCACCGGGAAGGTGCTCGAAGAAGAACGCTTGCGCGCGCTGGCCGGCGACGGCGGCATCCAGGAGTGCGGCTTCGCGCAGAACTGCGTGGAGGTCTGCCCCAAGCAGATTCCGCTGACCAACGCCATTTCCGATGTCGGCCGCGATGTGCTGGTGCAGAAGGTGAAGGACTGGCTGCGGGGGTAGGGTGTTCGTGAACCATGGCCGGGTGAGGATCTCGCTTTCCCAGGTCTGAGAATCCAGACCCGGGGCACCCATTTTCGTGCCGGCGACGCACTTTTTTGGGAAGAAGCGTGCCGCGTACCCCAGGTCTCGATTCTGAAACCTGGGAACGCACAACTTACAGCATCTTCGAATCCACGCTAGCCAGCGTCGTATCCGCCGCCGCGCGGCTCCAGCCGATGCGCAGGTCCTTCACATCGTGCAGCGCGAAGGCGCCATTCTCGCCACGCGGCGCGGTGACGGCGAAGAAGTCCGCACGCTCCACGCTGCTCAAGTGAAACGCGGGGCGCGCATCGGCTGTCTGATTCGCGACTTCGACGTGGCTCATCTCGAGGTTTTTCATGTGGCGCAGGAAGAAGCCGGAGGCGGGAATTACACCAAATCTGCCCGGCTCCGGATAGCCGGTTTCGAGCTCCGGCACGGTGACGCCGGCGTTCTCTGCCGTGCCACCGCCCAGCGTTTCGACATAAATATTCGAGAGCTTCACATCTTCGATCGCGTAACCCGGGATGCCGCTGAGAATCGAACCCTGCCGCATGGGCGCGTTGTGGCAGTCGAGATTGCTGATCAAGATTCGCTTCATCGTGCCCACCTTGGTGGACTCCTTCGGTCCGCGCAGGCGCGAGCCGAGCCGCATGAAGATGGGTCCGCAGCCAAGATCGCGCATCGTCGTGTTGGTGATGGCGATATCTTCGAGCAGCGCTCCGTCCACGCTCTCCAGCGCATAGCCCAGGCAGCCTTCGAAGACGCAGCCGATGATCGTGATATTGATGAAGCCGCCGTTCGATTCCGTGCCGCACTTGATGCGGCCGGTCCCAACGGCCCGCACCTCGGGGGGAAACTTCTTGTAAGTTCCATCGAGCACCGTGCCCAGTTGGTAATAGCCCGTCACCAGGCAATTGGCAATGGTGACGTTTTTTGTAGGGCGCGCGTAGCCGAGCGCGTAGCTCGACTTCGGGCAGATGCCGTCATCCCACGGCGAGTTGACCGTGCAGTTCGACACGCGCACGTTCTGGCAGCAATCGATATCGATCCCATCGCGGTCGGTGTCGATCTTCACATTGTCGATTGTCACGTTGTCGACGCCGGTGAGCAGAAACGCGAAGTGGCCGCCCTTGAGCACGGAGAAATCGTGGAAGGTGGCGTTGCGGCAGTTCTTGAGCGCGATGGCCTTATTGCCTACGCCGGCCTGCTCGGCCACGTACACCGGATAGTTGCCGCGCGCATTGCGTTCGCCGCCGAAGCTGAGCCCTTTGCCGTAGATCAGCCCGGTCCCGGTGATGCTGAAGTCATGGATATCCTCGCCCCAGAGAAGCGAGTTGTGCCAATGGTTGTGCCCGTAGTCTTGGTAGGCGTCCCATTCGGTCTTCGGCTCCGCCGCGTCGTATGTGCCTCCGTTGTAACCGGTGGTCTGGCCAGGCAAGGGCGAGTCGGCGGCAAGAATCGTTGAACCCTGCTCCAGATGCAGGTGGACATTGCTCTTGAGATGGATCGAAAAGCAGAGATAGGTTCCGGGAGGAAAGAGCACAATGCCACCGCCCGCCGCAGCGGCCGCTTCAATGGCGCGGTTGACGGCCGGCGTGTCGACTGTCTTGCCGTCGCCGGTGGCGCCGTACTTCCGCACGTCGAATTCACCCTCAGCCGAAGCGGGCGACGTGCGCTCTCTGGCTGCGGCAGAGAGGGAGAGGGCGGGCAGCGCGGCTCCCGCGAAGCCAAGGCTGCCTGTGCGTAGAATCGAGCGGCGCAGAGAATCGAAGGTCGGCATAAGTTCGAGATCCTTTCCGGGACGCATGGTCTGACCACTTTTCAGTCAAGATGAAACACTTCTTCAAGCGGCACCATATTATCATCCGCGGCGCGGCCTCCGAGCGATTTGAAGCACGGCGCCATCCCAGCCTGCCAGCGCGGGTTCACCGGGTGATCGATCCTTCATCGCGGCGCGGATTTTTTGAGATCTTCCGCTTCGAGATAGACCGTCAGCAATCCGTCGGGCTGCAGAAAGAGCGAATCGTTGCGCCAGCCCGCTTCGCGCAGCACAGCCATCATCGCCGGCCACATATCCGCGTGGCGAATCTGGCACTCTTCCACTTTTTCTTAGCGGAGTTTGAGCCAAAAGCCGATGCGCTTCGCATTACCCGCTGCGCGCCGGCTCATGCCGGGCGCGGCCTCCCGAAAAAAATGACCGCGCTCTTTCAGTGAACGAGCGACGTGAACGGAGGCACGTAGGCCATCAGGTAAACGACCACGCCCACCAGCGCGGCCAGAGCCAGGCTATGCAGAAAAACGAAGCGCAGAATGGTTCCTTCCTGGCCGTAGGTCTGTGTGGCGGTGGTGGCCACCACGATGCTGGGCGCTGCAATCATCTTGCCCATCACGCCGCCGGCTCCATTAGCTGAGGCCATCAACGCGGGCGACACGCCGATCTGGTGCGCGGTCATGATCTGCAGGCTGCCGAAGAGCACGTTGGCTGAGGTGTCGGACCCCGTGCTCGCCGTGCCCAGCCAGCCGATGAGCGTGCCGAAGAAGGGATACAGCATGCCCGTGCGTGCAAACGCCAGGCCAAGCGTGGCATCCAGACCGCAATAGCGGGTGACGTAGCCGATGGCCAGCATCGCCGCGATCGTAACAATGGTGAAGCGCAGGTTAAGGAGAGTTTTTCCGAAGGCCGCGATCAGCGTGGTCGGGCGCAACCCCATGAGCAGCCCAGCCAGCATTGAGGCAATAAAAATTCCCGTGCCCGTGGCCGTGATCCAGTTGAGCGTGAAGATGGCGGTTTCTGCGGTGGGCCGGACGACCACCGGCGGAACGCGAAAGACGAAATTGTGCAACCCGGTGACTGCGAGCTTGATGGTGGTCTGGGCATCGAGCCATTTCGAGAGCGGCGGATATCCCCAGATAAACACCACCAGGCTCAATATCAACCACGGCAGCCAGGCTTTGAAGACCTTTTTGGGGTCGTGCTCGAAGCGAGTCCGTGCTTGGGCGGTGGCATCCTCTCCCTTCGCGTTGAGCACGCGCTTGGGTTTCCAGAATCGGAAGAAGGTGATGAGCACCAGAATCGTCGAAATGGCGGCGACGATGTCCGCCAGCGAGGGCCCGAGGTTTGCGGCCATCAGATATTGCGCCGCCGCAAACGTGCCTCCAGCGAGAAGAATCGGAGGCCATACCTCCAGCATGCCCCGGAACCCGGCATAGGCCCAGATGAGCCAGAAGGGGACGAGAACACAGAAGGGAACCAAGATGGTGGCGATGAGCCTCGAAAGCGTCATCAGGTCCACTCCCGTGACGCCGTGCAAGGCCACCGTAGGAATGCCGAGCGCGCCGAAGGCAACCGGCGCTGTGTTGGCCAGCAGTGTGAGGCTGGCGGCCTGCAGCGGCCGGAAGCCGAGGCTGATCAGAATGGCGCCGCACACGGCAACAGGCGTGCCAAAACCGGAGGTGCCTTCAAAGAAGGCTCCCAGTGCGAACGCGATCAGGAGCAGTTGCAGGCGGCTATCGTCGGTGATGTTGGTCAAGCTCTCCTGCAGCGTGACAAACCGTCCTGTCCTCACGGTCAGATCGTAGAGGAAGATGATGGGAATAATGATCCAGCAGATGGGGAAGAGGCCATAGCCCGCGCCATAGGCGGCCGCGGTGAGCGCCAGCCGGGGCGGCATGTGAAACATCGCCATAGCCACGATCAAGGCCGTCAGCAGGCCCGCAATCGCCGCCACATGCGCCTTGAGCCGCAAGAGGGCCATCGCGCCCAGCAGCACCAGGATCGGCAACGCCGCCGCAAGGGTAGAAAGCCACCAGCGGCCCGTTGGGTCGTATCCCTGTGCCCAGGTGCCCGCGGCCGGATTGGTTTTAAACAGGTAGATCAGGCCGATGAGAACGGCAAGAACGGCTGCAGCGAAGAGAACGGACGCCGATGTGGACTCCGGCGTTCGCATCGGTGTGCGCGTTGACTGACCGGTGGGAGCCTGATGCATTTCCATGCGACCTCGCGAGCTAAACGAGCCGACTATAACAGAGCGACGGGCGTAGATGTCGAGCGGGTGTACACCCATGCGGGACGAAGGAACCGGTGAGAGCGCATCGGCTCGATTTCGAGTTTTGGATGCGGCCAGCTTGCATCGGCGCTTCGCCCTGCGTCGAGGGCTGAAACGCGAGTAGTATGGAAACGGCGCAGAAGGGCGGAGAAATGGCCGAGAGGCGAGAGTGCGCGGAGGGGCTGACCAAACTTTGGCCCGATGCGCACGCCGCGCTCGACGACGTGGCGCACGATGGGATGCTGCTGGCCATCGGCGGCTTTGGTCTGTGCGGAATTCCTGAGGCGCTGATTCTCGCCTTGCGTGCGACCGGTGCCCGCAACCTCACGGTGGCCAGCAACAATGCAGGCGTGGATGGCTGGGGCCTCGGACTGCTGCTGGAGACACGCCAGATCAAGAAGATGATCGCAAGCTACGTGGGTGAGAACGCGGAATTCGAGCGGCAGTATCTCGCCGGCGAACTTGAAGTGGAGTTTTGCCCGCAGGGCACGCTGGCCGAGCGCATGAGAGCCGGCGGCGCGGGCATTCCCGGCTTTTACACGCGAACCGGCGTGGGCACGCTCGTCGCGGAGGGCAAAGAGCACAAGGATTTCGATGGTGTGATCTACATTCTGGAGCGCGGCATTCAGGCGGATCTGGCCTTGGTGAAGGCCTGGAAGGCCGACACGCACGGCAATCTCATCTATCGGCGGACCGCGCGCAACTTCAATCCGCAGGCAGCCACGTGCGGCAAGATGACGATCGCCGAGGCGGAGATCGTTGTTGAACCGGGCGAACTCGATCCGGACGAGATCCACACTCCGGGAATTTTTGTGCACCGGCTCGTGCACAATCCGCGGCCGGAAAAGCGCATTGAAAAGCGAACGGTGCGCAAGGAGTAAGCCTGTGGCATGGACCCGTGATCAGATGGCCGCGCGTGCCGCGAAGGAGTTGCGGACCGGGTTCTATGTGAACCTCGGCATCGGCATTCCCACGCTGGTGGCGAATCATATCCCCGCGGGCATCACCGTGACCTTGCAGTCGGAGAACGGGCTGCTCGGCATGGGTTCTTTCCCGCGCGACTCTGAAGTGGACGCGGACCTGATCAATGCGGGCAAGGAGACGGTTACGTTTGTCCGCGGCGCTTCGACATTCTCAAGCGCAGATTCCTTCGCGATGATTCGCGGCGGCCACATTGACCTGGCGATACTGGGCGCGATGCAGGTCTCCGAGCGCGGAGATCTGGCCAACTGGATGATTCCCGGCAAGCGGGTGAAAGGCATGGGCGGCGCGATGGACCTCGTCTCCGGCGTGCGGCGCGTCATCGTCGTGATGGAACACACCACCTCGGCGGGCGCGGCGAAACTGTTGCGTGTCTGCACGCTACCGCTCACGGGAACCGGCGTAGTGCATCGCGTTATCACCGATCTGTGCGTGCTGGATGTTACAGCGTCTGGTTTCGAGGTGACGGAACTGGCGGACGGCGTGAGCCGACAGGATGTGGAAGCGTGCACCGAGCCCCAAGTGCGGTTCAGCGCTTCACGCGATCTGTGATCGCAAGCGAGCCGAGGCCGACCCCGGACATAGCTAAAAGGAAAGGTCGCTCATTCGAGACGCGCTTCGACCGTGCCGGTGCGGTCCGCGGAGGCTCTCCGCGATCATTTTCCCCAGACCGGTCTGCGCTTGGCAAGAAATGCCGCAACGCCCTCGTGAAAATCCGCGGTCTCGCGGGCATGTGCGCTGGCATCAATTGCATTGACGATGGCCGCGTCTAGCCACGCGCGGCGCTGGACTGCCATCAACTGCTTGGTGGCTGCGAGGGATTGGGGGCTGTTGCCAAGCAGCGTCTCCGCCAGCGAGCGAACACTCTGGGCAAGCTCTTCGGGCGGCACAACCTCGTTGACCAATCCCAGCCGTAACGCCTCCTGCGCATCGAAGGTCCTGCCTGTCAAGAGAAGGTCCCGGCTCTGCTTGTCTCCTAACTGAAGCGCAAGAAAGGCCGAGACCAGCGCGGGCACAAAGCCGATGCGCACCTCGGTAAAGCCGAACTTCGCCGCGCGCGCGGCGAGGGTGAAATCGCAGATCAGCGCCAAGCCCGAGCCACCCGCAATAGCTGCCCCGTGCACCGCCGCGATGGTCGGCAGCGGCAACTCGTGCAGGGCAAGAAAAAGCCGCGCAATGCGCTCGGCCTCCGTGCGATGATCGAAAGCCGATTCGCCTTCTGCGCCTTGAAGCGCCGAAAGATCGAGGCCTGCGCAAAAAGCGGCGCCGGCTCCGCAGAGCACTACCACCCGGCAGCTGCTCTGTGCCGCTTCTTCCAGGGCGGCGATCAGTTCCATCTGCATTTCGGGCGTCATGGCATTGCGGCGCTGCGGCCGATTCAGCGTAATGGTTCGAATCGGACCGTCGTCCGAAATCAGAATCGTCTTGGTATCCAATCCGTCCTCCAGGGTCGAGACGCGATCGCCAAATTCCGTGCGAGCTACTGCGCGACCGCTCCGAACTCCGCGGCAATCGTGGCACTGGCTTGGAGCAAAGGGCCGAGCGGAGCCAGCGCAGGCAACTCCGCACCGCATCCCGCCAACTCGGCCAGCAGGATTTCCGTAGGGATGTTGCCGACCAGCGCATCCTGCGCAAACGGGCATCCGCCGAGACCGCCCATGGCCGAATCGAATCGCCGGCAGCCTGCATTGAAGGCCGCACGAATGCGCGCGGCCGCTTGATCCCGGCGCGCATGCAGATGCACGCCCACTTCGATCTCTCCGCACGCAGCAAAAACGGCAGGCAATGTCTCAGAGATCTGGTCGGATGTCGCCAACCCCACCGTGTCGGCAAGAGAGATCTGCCGCACGCCGCATTCGATCAGCGAGCCGCAGGCGTCGGCCACGGCGCGGACGCTCCATGGATCGCGATACGGGTTGCCGAAAGCCATCGAGATATAGGCTACAACCTTCAACCCCGCATCCTGCGCCATCGAGACGGTCGCGCGCACCACAGCAAGCGCCTCCGCCTGCATCTGATGTTGATTGCGGCGAAGAAACTCGGGCGAGATGGAGTAGGGAAAGCCCAGCACGCGCACCGCGCCGGTGCGAATGGCCCGTTGAGCGCCCTTCTCGTTGACTACAATTCCGATGATCTCGATGGGCGCAGGCGGCTTGAGCAGGTCGAGTACGCGCTCCGAGTCAGCCATCTGCGGAACAGCCGCGGGCGAAACAAAGCTCACGGCATCGATCGACGAGAAGCCTGCATCGATGAGCGCACCGAGATAACCTGCCTTCACCTCGGGAGCAATCGCAAGTGGCAGCCCCTGCCACGCATCCCGAGGGCACTCCACGATTTTGACGGCGCTGCTCATCTGCTTGGCTCCCGTCGGATCGTCACCCGCGCGATGGAGTGACCTTCAGGATCTCGCGGGCGATGACCATGCGCTGAATCTCGCTGGTGCCCTCGCCGATTGTGCATAGCTTCACGTCGCGATAGAACTTCTCGACCGGATAATCTTTGATGAAGCCGTAGCCGCCGAAGAGCTGCACCGCCTCGTCGCAGATGCGCACCGCCACTTCGCTCGCGAAGAGCTTCGCCATGGATGATTCCCGCGTCACCCTGCGGCCCGCGTCCTTGAGCATCGCTGCCCGCTGCGTGAGCAGGCGCGCGGCATCCAACTCGGTCGCCATGTCCGCCAGCTTCCACTGGATGCCCTGAAACTCGGCGATGGCCTTGCCGAACTGGCGCCGCACTTTTACGTACTTCACGGCTGCATCCAGCGCGCCGCGCCCAATGCCCAGCGCCAGCGCAGCGATGGAGATTCTGCCTCCGTCGAGAACACGCATGGCATCGACGAACCCCTCGCCTTCCGCGCCGAGCAGATTCTCCGCCGGAATCTCGCAGTCCTCAAAGATCAGCTCGCTGGTGTCGCTTGCCCGCAGCCCCAGCTTGTTCTCTTTTTTCCCCGGGCGAAAACCTTTCGCACCTTTTTCCACGACGAAGGCGGAGAGCCCATGCGTGCCCTTGCTCCTGTCCGTAACCGCGATGACTACCGTCACGTCGGCGTAATGCCCATTGGTGATGAAGGTTTTGTTGCCGTTGAGCACATAGCGGTCGCCTTTCTTTTCGGCGGTGGTGCGCGCATTGCTCGCATCCGAGCCCGAGCCAGGCTCCGTGAGTCCCCAGGCGGCCAACTGTGCGCCGCTCGCCAGCGGCGGAACGTACTTCCGCCGTTGTGCCTCATTGCCGGCAAGGAAGATATGATTTGTGCCCAGCGAGTTGTGCGCCGCGAGCGTGAGTCCGATCGACCCGTCGACGGCGGAGAGCTCCTCAATGGCCAGCACATAATCGACGTAGCCCATTCCTGCGCCGCCGTACTCCTGCGGGATGATGACGCCCAGCAGGCCCATAGCGCCCAGCTTTTTCACCGCTTCAAGAGGGAACTCGCTTGCCTCATCCCAGGCTTGTACATGGGGCGCAATTTCGCGCGCGGCAAACTCGCGAATCTCGCGCCGGAGATGTTCCTGCTCTTCGGTCAGTACGAAAGGGTACAGCGTCTCTGCCGGTTCCAGGTCCAGTTTCATCTTCAGGCTCCTTCGCAGCGAACTTGGCATGTCTCGCTTCCAATCAACGTGTCCGCTTATGCACGGAAAATGCATGGGAAACGACGAATCAGGTTTGCAAAACTCCTGGATTGAAGCGCGGAACCTCAGGATTCAGCGCGCAGGCTTCGAGCGCCGCAATCAGCGCCTCGCGTGTCCGCGCCGGATCGATGATGGCGTCGATCCAGAGACGGGCTGCGCCATAGCGCGGATCGGCCTGCGCATCATAGTCGGCACGAATCTCATCCTGAATCGCCGTCTTCTCCGCTTCTGACAGTACCTTGCCCTTGCGCTCCATCTGCTTCGCGCGCACCTCGGCGAGCGTAGCGGCCGCGGATGCGCCGCTCATCACCGCATAACGCGCCGTGGGCCACGCGAACAGAAATCGCGGGTCATACGCTTTGCCGCACATGGCGTAGTGGCCGGCCCCGAAGCTTCCTCCCACGATGACAGAAATCTTCGGCACCACGCTCGTGCTTACCGCGGAGACCATCTTGGCGCCGGCGCGAATAATCCCGGACCACTCCGCATCTTTGCCGACCATGAATCCGTTGACGTCATGAAGAAAAATGAGCGGCACGAGATTCTGATTGCAATCCATGATGAAGCGAGCGGCCTTCTGCGCGCCTTCCGTGTAGATCACGCCGCCGACCTCGATCCGCGTTGCACCCGCTGCCGGGCCCAGGGCGACTTTGTCCTTTTGGTTGATCTTCTGGTTGGCAACAATGCCCACGGCGTGGCCGCCAATCCACGCGTAGCCGCACAGCACGGTGCGGCCAAACTCCTCTTTGTACTCGTCGAACTCGCTGCGGTCCACAAGACGCGCGATCACCTCGCGCATCTCGTAAGCGTTGCTCGCGCCGGGCTGGGGGTTCAGCAGCCCGTACACATCTTCCGGGGCGAACTTCGGTGCATCCTGCGCGGAATCGTAGGCACGGCGGCGGAAGAGATCACCGGGCGGACGCGCGCCGAGTTTTTCCACGAGAGAGCGCAGCCTTGCGAGGCAGAGATGGTCGTTTGGCTCCTTGTAGTCGATGGTCCCCGAGATCTCTGCGTGCATCGCCGCGCCGCCCAACTCTTCCGGATCCGTTTTCTGCCCGATCGCGGCCTGTACCAGCGATGGGCCCGCGAGGAAGAGTCCCGATCCTTCGGTCATCAGCACCGTGTCGGTCATCACCGGCAGATAGGCGCCGCCGGCCACGCACATGCCCATGATGGCGGTCATCTGTGGAATGCCCATCGAGCTCATCACCGCATTGTTGCGAAAGATGCGGCCGAAGTCGTCGGTATCGGGAAAGACATCTTCCTGGAGCGGGAGAAAGACCCCGGCCGAATCTACCAGATACAGCGTGGGGATGCGGTTCTCCATCGCAATCGTCTGGGCGCGGATCACCTTCTTGGCGGTCATCGGAAAGAAGGCGCCGGCCTTCACCGTCGCATCGTTTGCGACGATCATGCACAGTCTTCCGCTCACGCGGCCCAGGCCCGTAACCACACCCGCACAGGGTGCGCCGCCGTATTCGGCATACATGCCGTGCGCGGCCCACAAGCCCAGCTCCAGAAACTCCGATCCTTCATCCAGCAGGAGCTTGAGCCGCTCTCGGACGGTGAGGCGGCCTTTGGCACGTTGCGCCTCCGCAGCCTTGGCTCCGCCGCCGCCGCGGATCGCATCTTCTTCCGTGTAGAGCGCCGCCATCAGCTTGAGCAGCGCGCCGTGGTTCGCCTGGGCGCGCGCCGACTGAGGATCGAGAGCTGAACGCAACTGGTTGTCGAATTGGAGCTCTGCCGCCGGAGTTTCTCTCATATCTCTTCGCAGACTACCGTATCCCCGATCGAACGCGAACCGCCCCAAGCCGGGTTGGCCTCATCATCCTTAGCGCAATCGTATCGTGAAAACAGCCGCCAGGCTCTTCCATAGTTCTAGAGATGCGCCCGCGATGGTTCCGGTGCACTCGTCGCATCCGATTCTGGGCGAGCCGGTAATTCCGCGCGGGGCTTCCTGCCGCGAGGGCGGGCGCATTGCATCCACGTCAAAAATCGTGATGGTGGTCAATCTGCGTCACGACTTCCTGCTGCATGTCGCCTCCAATGGCGGTTTCCCCTTCCACCGGGTTGGCAGCCTCAGTCTGCGCGCGCAGCCTGGCCACTGTAAGCCAATTATCCTTGTGCGGCTCGGTGGCGATCCAAGGCGGCAAGGGCATGGAGAGATATTGGCTCAGCGCTTCTGTGTATCCCTCGTAGAGAGAGCGCATGTCGCGAAGGCGCTCAATTGAGCGGCCATCGCGGCACACGCTCACGCCACTCTGGCAGAGCAGGCCATAAAGCTGTTCGTAGCGCTCGGTGGGCAGCCGGTCACGACACTCCTTAATGGGACTGAGCGAGAAGATCTGCGCCAGATCCACCACAGCATGGCGGGCCATGGCGAAGGTCAACTGCGCCTGGCGCGCCTCATGACCGCGTACGCCCGCAATCAGCAGCGCGGAGGCGTCGAGGATCGCCGTCAGGGCGCTCAGCCAGCTCTGGTTGGTGTGCTGCGAACGGAAATAGCAGAGCAGCGGATACGAGATGTGGCTCTCCAGCAGTTCCGCGGACCAACGCTCCCACTCGACCAGCAGCAGCGACAGAGCCTGCTCCGCCCCCTGATAGGCATGGCGGCGCATGAGTTCGGCTGCCGTTGGCGGGGAGCCTGCGCGCGCGTCGAGAAGCGAGATGCTGACCTCGCGCCGCGAAAATGCGCTGTAGAGAACCGGAAAGTAGCCCATGGCGACGGCTAGAAAGCCAAAGCCCGTGCCCGCCTCCAGAATGACGAAGGCGCGCGCCCACGGGCTCTGCGGAGTGACGTCGCCTAGCCCGAGCGTGAAAATCGTCGTCCCGCTGAAGTAGAGGTCCGATTCAAAGCCCGCGCGCCGCGCTGCATCGTGAAAGGGGCTGCCCAGGGAGTAGAAGATCAGCGCGAAGCCCAACACCATGCTGCACGCCCACACCACGAGCAGAAAAATCAGCGAGAGCGGTCCGTAGTAGCTCAGAATCGTCTCGCGCTTCCGCGGATGGTGAAGCCGTTGGGCGACGAATCTCCACGGCCGCCAGGTAAGCAGGTAGAAGAGGCGTGTGATGCGGAAGCGGCCCGCGGCGCGGCGCGGCAGGATGATGGTTTGAAAGGCGTCCAGCAACACCGTGAAAAGGCAGAGAAGGCCGGCCAGCAAAGCAAGAGTTCGCATCGACGCACCTCCCCGGCAAAGATGCGGGATCGTTCGCACGGCTCCCGTTATTCCTATAGGACCACTCTATCGCAGTCAGGATGGGAGGGAAATGCCGGCAGCGGGGAAGCGGGCGGCTCAATTAAGAACGAAGCCCAAGCCTCATCGGGAAATCCTCTTCGCCTTCTTCGAGGCCGGGCACATTGCAGTGGCCTCGCACCACCTGCCGATGACGCAGGCGCAGCGCCACGTGTGCCGCAACCACCGCGGCGCCGGCAAGAAGAAAATGTAACGGCCGGAGCGCGATCCACGGTTCAACCGCGACCGGCAATGCGGCCACGATGGGAAAGAAGGTGAAGAATTTCAGCATGGTGAGCGCAAGGTTCGGCTCCTGGCTGCCGGGCTTGCCGGTGAACGCCACCTCCGTTACATGGAGGAAGAGGAGATCGGTGAGCAACAGGCACATTGCCGCGGCGACGAGCACCGCGGCAGCGGTGGCCGGCACGGTAAGCAGTTCCGGCGGCGCGATGGCGCGCGACAGGAACAGCACGCCGAATGTGACGACGGCGGTCGAGAACAGCACCCACGTCTTCGCCGCGAGCAAGCGTTCGAGCGCGGGCGCGAACTCCGGCGGGTCGCCATGAATGCAACGCAAGATCCAGCCGCCTCTCTGATTGCCGGAGGAGACAAACGCTGTCCGCAGCCCGGCAACCACCCAGAAGGCCACAATGCCGGTTGCCGCGCGGATGCCGTCGGCAGAGACCCCGACGTGCAGATGATCATGCGCCGCGGTAAAGCGCAATATGCCGGTGGCCACCACCGAGACGCCTGCGCTTCCATAAAGAACCAGGTAGACGCGGTAACGCGGCATGCGGAGGAGCGTTTGGCCGATGAAGTGGTAGATGGCGCGGCGTATGGGCGTGCGCACCATGGTGAGGTGAAGCAGGCCATGGAACGGGCGCGCCAGCCAGTTGCCGTTCGCTCGCGTCTCAGCGCCTTCCACCAGTTGATGCACCCTGCGGAGGTAAGCCAGCGGATAGAGCAGCGCCGCGAGCAACGTGACAACGGCCGTGGCAAGGCACGCGGTTTGCGCAAGCTGGCCATAGATCGGCAGCGCCCGCGGGCCTTCCATGATCCGCTGATAGACTCCGAGAAACCAGAAAGGAGGAAAACAACGCACAGAGAGACTGCCGGATCGAAGCAGCGCGGGCACCACGCCGGACAATACGGGAAACAGGAGCAACAGCATCAGCAGCAGCGAGACAAAAGCACCCTGGATCAGGAGCGAGAGCTTTCGAAAGAAGCGCTCGCCGAAGACCGCGAGCAACAGGCCCTGCAGAGTGAGGATGAACGCCGCCGCGAACAAGCCGCTCAGCGCTACGGCCGCCAGGTGTGCGGCGAGAAAGCGCGCGAGGTCGGGAGGATCGATGGCTTCGGGAAGAATCAGCGGAGCCAGGATGTTGGCGTCAAAAAGAAAGCCGGCCAGAAAGATGGTGATGGCCGAAACACGGGCCAGAAAGAGCCGGCGATCCGGAATCGGCAGCGTGGTAAGCACAAAGATATCGAGCAGGTCGGGAAAGAACAGGTCCCACTCGAAGACCGTCACGATGCCCATCACGACCAGCGAATACAGCGCAAAGAAGAAGTGATGATTCACCTGCAGCCAGTACGGCGGCGGACCCCCATCGGAGGGATGCCCCGGCGGCCAGCCGCGAATGGGATGATAGACAGGCCACAGATACACGGCCACCATCAGTCCCGGCAGGCCGGCTGCAAAGGCGAGCAGCACCAGGCGGGCCTTGGCGTCGCCCTCAGGCGAAGCCGTTTCGTGGTTGAAGAACCGTTCGAGATAGTGCCGCACCAGATGCGCAAACTGGCTGCGCTCGCGCGGCCGCAGGATGCCCAGGGCTGCCTGCTCATTCAGGGGCAGAATCTCGGTCTCAGACAGGGTGAACAGGCGCTGGAAAACTTCAGGCATGGGTGATCTGCATGACCTCGACAATCTCGCGGGCGACGACGGTTGTGTCTTGCTGCTGCACCAGCTGCGCAAAGACGCTTTCGAGATTCGGCAGGCTCATCAGGCGCGTCAGTTCGGCGGGCGGGGCATCCGCGAGAATCTTGCCCTTGGCGATCACGATGACCCGCTGGCAGATCTGTTCCACCACCTCGAGCACGTGCGAGATGTAAAGGATGGCCTTGCCTTGCGCGGCGAGCACTTCAAGCAGGTCCTTGAACATGCGGGCGGAGACTACATCGAGGCCGGAGAGCGGCTCGTCAAAGATGAGCAGCTTCGGATCGTGCAACAGCGCCGCGGCAATCAGCACGCGCTGGCGCATGCCCTTCGAATACGAAGAAATCGGCGAGTACTGCCACGATTCGAGCTGCAACAGCTTGAGCAGCCGCGTGGCCTTGGCCTCGATCACTCGCTCCGTGAGCCCGCGCAGGCGGCCGATGAGCTGCAGGTATTCGAGTCCGGAGAGATAAGTGTAGAGGTGAGCTTCCTCGGGCACATACCCGATGGCGGCGCGAAAGGCGACGAGGGCGCCGCGAATATCGCGGCCGTCAAAGAGCACGCGTCCCTCGTTCGGCCGCAGCATCCCGGTGATGATCTTCACCGTCGTCGATTTTCCCGCGCCGTTGGGGCCGAGGAAACCAACGATCTCGCCCGGCGCAACCGTGAAGGAGGCGTTCCGCACCGCGGGAATACCGCGGTAGCTCTTGGAGATGTTTTGAAGCTCCAGCATCGAGGCCGCTCCCTGGGCCGGTTGTTGAACCCGGTTCATCCCTATGTAGCATTCGATATAACCATTGTCAAGTAGCTTGCTACATAGCTAGAATGCGCCCATGGCCCCCGGCGCCAACTCCGAGCCCAAGCTCTCGCATACGGCGGCGATGATCCTGCAGGCAATCCACGCCGGGTACATCTATGGATTCAGCGTGATGGAAATGACCGGACTGCCAAGCGGCACCGTCTATCCGGCCATGCGGCGTCTGGAGCGGGACGATCTGATCCGCTCGCACTGGGAGAAGCAGTCCATCGCGGATGTCGAACAGAGGCCGCCGCGCAAGTACTATCGGCTGACCGCAGCAGGGAAGTCGACCCTCGATGCCTCCCGCAAGCGCTATCCTTTGCTCGAAAGGTTGATTCCCTCGGAAGAGGCGAAATCCGTATGATGCGTGTCGTTACGCTGGCCTTTCGCGTCGCCGACCACGCCTTCTTAGAGGCGGCCTCGCTGCTGGTGCCGGCGCGGGCGCGCTCGGAGTGGCTGCGGGAATGGCGATCGGAGATGTGGCATGTGCGCAAGGCCTGCACGCCGCCTTCCGCGGACCCGGCCCGCAGCGAATGCGCGGTGATGGCCTTCTGCCTGGGAGCTTTTCAGGATGCGTGGTGCCTGAGCCGTGACGCAAGCCCTCACGAGGCGCCTCCGGTTCCGGTGCATGGCTCGGCGGGGCAGTGTCTGCTCTGGATGGCGGCCGTTCTGATTGCCGCCTACGCTTTCGCGCTTTGCCAGCCTGAGGTGCGCATGGTTCGCAATGCGCACCGCTACCCCGTGCGATCGGGAACGATCCTATTGGAGGACCAGAACAGCGGAAAAAATGCGCCGACCGTCCCGTTCCAGCGGTTTCGTGCCTGGAGCGAAGGGCATCACCGGTACTTTGATGGCTTTGCCTTCTACCGCATTCAGCAGCAAGACGTCTCGGCCGGCGCCGAAGCGCCCAGCCGCTGGCAGGTTGCCGAATCCAGCTCCAACCTTTTTGATCTGCTCGGCGTTCCCATCCGCTTTGCCCCTGACGAGAACGGCGCCGGCATCCATGCGCCGATTGCGATCCTGAGCTACCGGGTTTGGAAGAGTGAGTTCGGCGGCGATCCCGCCATTGTGGGCAGCGTGGTGAGCATCGGCGGCCAACAGACGCGGGTCGCCGGCGTAGCGCCGGAGCGAGCCTGGAAGCTGCCAGGCCGGCCGGACGCCTGGCTGCTGGAGCCTGATGCCGCCCTTCCGGCTGAGGTGAAGGGAAACGTGGTGGCGCATCTGACGCGGGCCGGCCGAGCCGAGATGTGGGCTGACCGCGTGCAGATCACCGTCTACAACCCAGACCATACCGAGCAGGATTTCCTGGGCGTCGCCTTCGGTGGGCCCACCCCCACTCCCAGCGATCTTTACCGGTTCGCCGTTCTGCTGGCATTGCTGGCGCTGCCAGCCGTCACATCGGTCTCGCTGGGTCAGTTCAGCGTGAGCTCGCACAAGCCGCCATGGCCGAAGCGGATTCTGCGCTGGGCGTATCTCGGCGCGAAGCTTCTGCTTCTGCTGCCAATCGCCAACTTTGCCGCGCTGGATGTGGCTTACTGCCACGCCTCCCAACATTCCGCCGCGTCTGAGTATGCGCAATTGTCCGTCTGTTTCCTGATCTGCCTCTTCGGCTTCCGATGGGCGCTGCTCGACCAGCGGCAGCGTTGCCCGGTCTGCCTCAGGCGTGTCGCGCACCCGGCTCAGGTCGGCCTTGCCTCCCGGACCTTCCTGGCGTGGAACGGAACGGAGCTGATGTGCACGGGCGGCCATACGTTGCTCCACGTTCCCGGTTTGCCCACTAGCTGGTTCGCCGCACAGCGATGGCAATATCTTGACTCCTCCTGGGATTTTCTCTTCGCCGGCCCGGAAGCCGGTTAACACCGCCCGATTCGCCGGCGCTCGCCCGGCCACTTCCGATTCGATTCCTCTCCAATGCCTGTCCGTTTCCAGTGACGGGGCCGTCTCGCTGCCCGGCCCCGTCAGCCGAGGAAACATCCAACGGGTGACCCGCATCCATTTTCCTTTGAAACGGTTGCACCCCAGACCGCACTACTTGCCAGCAACGAATCATTACCACGCTCTTTTCCTAAGAGGTCAGGTCTATGCATGCGGAGGAACATCCGGCAGTTGCTTTCCCACAATTTACGCGTTGGCTGGCAGGCAGCGAACGGCCGCGGCCGGCGAGCCACAAGCATCTCGGCGCGCTTCATCCCCACGAGGCCGTAGCGTTTACGCTGGTCTTGCGCCGCAGGCCCTCCAGCCCGCCATTCCCCCGCATACCCTTCGAAAATCGCCCTAGCATCGCGAAAGAAGAGTACTTAAGCCTGTATGGAGCCGATCCCGCGGAACTCGAAGCGGCCGCTCTGTTCGTGCAAGCTGAAGGCATGACGGTGCTCGAAGCGCACGCCGGGCGCCGCACTCTGGCTGTATGGGCAACCGCTGCCCAGGTGCTCACCGTGCTGGGCGTTGCGCTGCAGCGGTATGAGGATTCGGGCCGGGATTCAGGCGAAGACGCCGCCGCGCCGAGGGCGCGATCGCATCGGGGATTTGATGGCGCCGTACGTCTGCCGGCGGAACTCGCAGAATCGGTAACGGCGGTGGTGGGGCTCGACGATCGCTTTCTCGGCGTTCCGCGAGGCGCCGCTGCCGGCGCACCGGCTGCCGCGAGCAGTCCCACCGTCGCCGCCGCGGTGCAGAAGTTGAAGGTTCCGAACACCGGCGCCTACGGTGAGGTTATCGGCGTCTTCGCGGCTCAGCCTCCCGGATTGCCAGGGACCGCGCCCTGCTATCTGCCCAGTGACATTACCCATCTTTATTTCGCCGGGCAGCCGGCCGGCTACCGGACGCGCCCCATGTCGGTCCTCGATATCAATCTGACGGTGGGCGCGACGACGTATCAGAACGATCCGGCTCAAGTGACAAAGATAGAAGACCTCGCCAGCGCAGAGAGCGCGACGCTCGAGTTGACGCAGGAGATCTCGACCGCGGCCACGGCGGCACAGGGGGCCCGGGTAAACGTTTACTTTACCGAGGCTAGTGAGCAGGGGTATCTGGCTTTCATGAATCGGGTCCTGTTGCCCGACCGCGAGAAGCAGCCCACCGTCCTTAGCTTCAGCCTCGCCATCGATGCAGAATTAGAAGCCGAGGGGAGCAGGACACGCAGCGAAACCAGAACGGCCATCGGCAGCAGCTCGCTTGCGTTCCTGGTGGACGAGCTCTTTCACCAGATCGCCGCGCTCGGCATCAGCATCTTCATCGCGTTGAGAGAGCGGGGCACCGGCAAATGGCGTCTCCTCGCCGCACCCAACCTGGCGCCATCGCTTGTGGCGCCGATGCTGCCGTACAGCTTGCGCCGGTTGATGCCCGCATCGAGCTCCGTGGCGATGGCGTCCTCCCCGGCTGCGTTGCGGATCGCGGCGACCGGAGGCATTGGCGACTCCGAGATGATCGCTCCGACCGCGCCGCGGCTGCCCGAGATCGGCGGCGAGGCAACGTATTCGGGCTTCTTCGTGAATGGCATTCCGTACAGCTTCGCCGGTGCGAGCTGCGTGGCGTCCTTCTACGCCGGCATGACTGCCCTGCTGCGGAGCGCCTTCGGGGCAGGTCTCAGCTTTCTCAACTCGATGCTCTTTCAGCTCCGGAAGACCGGCATCTTGAACAATCAATCGAACCAAGATGGGCACTCGCGTGGCGGAACCAGTGGAACAGCCGATGAGAGTGATCCGGAGCATAGCAACCGGCCCGATGCGCAATTCTTCGCCGGCGAGGATCGCCCGCTGAAGCGCTCCATCCAGGCTTGGGAGATGCGGCCGATGCGGCGCGCGAGCTAACGGTGTCATCCAGCCATTGAAAACGCGAAGCCCTTACGCGCGGCTCGCGGGCTCTAGCAGCTTCGAGATCTGTGCCGACAGCAAGCAGGCATTCTAAAAAGTCTTCGTGTATTCCGAAGATGCTTTAGAGCCCTGTGTACAGTTGAAAGGGAGCCCAGAAGAATGGGCTGCGAAATTCTCTCTTTCCATGTAGCAGATCGAGCTTGGCCTGGCGCAGGGCGGTGCTGGGCGGCAGGCCTGCTTCGAGCTCCCGATACAATTCATCCATCAGTTGCGGCGTCGAGTCGTCGCTGACCTCCCATAACGCGCCGATGACGTTGTGGGCTCCGGCCCGCAGGAAGGCCCAGGAGAGCCCCACCAGGCCTTCGCCCGCATAGGAGCGAGTGCCTCCGCCGTAACAGGATGAGATGGTCACCAGGCGCGCGTGGATAGGCCGCTGGATGATGTCGCGGGCGTAGAGCTTGAACGAATCGTCATTCGTGCCGCTGCGGGAAAGAATAATGGCCGAGTCGAGCGGATCGGTGAGGCTGGCCACACCATGCGCCACGAAGTGAATGTAAGCGTACTGCTGCGGCTTGCTGGCCATGTAGGTTTCGGGGCTCGCCCTCTGCCTCGCGAAGACGGTTTCATCCGCGGGGGCAAAGTGCTTCTCGATCCGCCGCATCTCGACGCTCGCTTTGGGCAACTCGGGATAGTCCGGATCCGCGGAGACCGCGTCGCCGAGCAGGAGCGCATTGCGCACCGCGCCGGAGAAGGGCTTGGCGGAAGCGAGCATGAAGAGCGAAGAAGCTGAGGCGACGGTCGCGTCCTCGATCCAGTAGTGAGGATGCGGCGATGGCACGATGAGAGTCTCGAAATTAATCTGGCTGAGTGCGCCGTCGCTGAGGATGAGAACGTTGGAGCCGGGAGAGATGAGATGGCCGGCTGGCTCGATGAGCATCCGGTAGAGCGCGACGCCATCTTGATTGGAGGAGGCAAGCACGTCATCCGGCCCGAGCAGGGCGTCGCGGTAGCGCCGGACCACGGCCGTGATCTCATGCTGCGCGGGCAGAGAGAACAGCTCGGTCTTCTTCGGAGTCACGGCCCAGAGATACGACTGGGTCTGGCCCAGCCAATAAAAGAGAAGCGTGGCGTGGGCTTTTTGTGCGATCTCACCGGGGTGCAGGATCGCCGGCTGCACGGGCGTCGCCAGGCCCAGACCCTGCGCCAGCGTGCGCGCGCGGCTGTGATCTGCTACATCCAGCGCCTCGCCGGTCTTACCCTCCTGGACAAGCATGTGAATATAGTCGTCGTAGACAGGAGCGGCATTGGCGAGGAAGGGAAGCTTGGATGCTTCATGCTGCAGTTGTTCGCGCGCCTGTTCGAACGTCGTCAGCGCGGCGGTATACATGCGATCGGCCGTGGTCCGGTCGCCGCGCCGTTCATACAATTTGGCCAGTTCGTGCTCGGCTCCCAGCCGCATCGAGATCTGGCTCTCCGGATCGGCTTCCACGGTGCGGAAATCTGCTTCGGCGGCCTGTTCCTGATTGCGGGCCGCGGCAATCTCGCCTCGCGCCAGCAGCACATCCAGGTCGTCGAGGCGATTTTGCGTCGCCCTCACCAGGGGCGCGAGCTGATCGAGATATCGACTCGCATCGTCCAGCTTTCCCATCGCGATCGATAAATGAGCCAGATCCTCGAGCGAATTGACGATGTCCTCTTTGCTGTTGATCTGCCCGGCAAGATCGAAGGCGCGATGGTAGGAATCCGCGGCATCCAACAAGTCGCTGCTCTGCTGATCTATATATCCGATCGTCCGCAGCCAGCCCAGCTTTGATCGCAAATCGCCACGTATGGCCGCGCTCTTCTCGGCCTGGACGAACAACCCCGATGCCCGCTCATCATCGCCCAGCTTGAAATAGGCCCACCCGAGATTGCCCACAGATCGTTCGGCCAGATCCTCAGCCCCAACGCTCTGCGAGAGATCGTAAGCGCGTTTCGACCAGTCCGCGGCATCGTCGAAGTGATCGTCTTGCAGCGAAATCCAACCCAGATTTGAGGCTGCATTGGCTTCCTGGAAACGATCGCGCCGCACCTGCGCCAAAAGAAAAAGATGCCGGAAACAACTCCGAGCCGTAATCAGATCACCCCGATTGACCGCCAGAATGCCGCGCGCCTTGAGAACGTCCGCGCAAGATGCATAAAATTCGAGATTGCAGAATTGCTCAGCCTGCTCGATTTTCTTATCTGCCAACGCAGGTTGCTGTTGGCGAGCAAGGGCGACGCCCTCAATCGAAAGCGATTGAATCGTCGCTTCAGGATCACCCGCTGCGTGAAAGCCGGCGAGCAGGCTCAAGGCGCCGTCGTACAGGCCACGGTAGAGCATGGATTCGGCTTCAAGCAGCTCAAACCTTGCAGCGAATCGCGGTGAGGCTATTTGGAACCGCTTGTAGGCCAGCTCGGCTTCATGCTGACTTTGGGAAAGATCGCCGCGCTCAAAAAGAAGCCGCACGCGGTTGTATTCAGCCTGCGCCTGCCCGGGCCGCGTATCTTGCAGGGGAACGAGCAACAGCAAGCAAAGAAGCGGCAGAAGATGCTTCGCGCGAAGGCCGGAGCGCTGTCGTCCGCCCGCAGGCGGAGATGCGCTGCGTTCTATTGAAACGCTTTCACTACTAAGAAAGGAAAGGTGGCTGTGTGCCATGATGGCACCGCCTACGGCGAGCTCTGCCCGTTCGTAATCGCGATCCCCATCGCCGACATCCCGCCCGCGACGCATCCCATCTTCAGCTCGATCATCGTCAGCTCGAACAGCGTCCGCTTATATAGGCCCTTCTGCTTGTTGTAGTCCGAGTGATGGACCTTCAATACCCCGAGATGAATCTCGCCGAAATCTTTCAGGTAGATCACATGCCCATGGCAGCGGCAGAACGAGGGGGCATCCACTTTTTCGACCAGTGAGAGTTCGACTGATTCTTCGCTCGTCCCCTCGTCTTCGGTTCCTGACTTCGACGGAAGATGACTGTAGCGTTTCAGCAGCTCGTCGGAGACTCCGGTGCTCCCGCGCATCGATTCGAACTGGGTCTTCAACCGGTCAAGGAAGCCGGGATGCCGCGTGTACGGTCCATCGTTCACCGGGTCCGGCATGGGATAAGGATGATCGCGATGAAAGTGTACGTCGACCGGGCGTCCGTCAATGCGCAGATTCTCAAACCGCGTGCCGAGAAAATGGACCTGCGGAACGTAGCCCTGGGCAGGATGAACTGTGGCGATCTGCCCGATCACGCGATCGGCCGTCACCACTTCGAGCACATTCAAATCTTCAATGACAGAAGTGACCAAAGTGGTCCAGCCGCCCTCCGGCTTGGGATTGGGATTGCCCGCTACCTGCGTGTACGCCTTTTCAAAGGCAATCACTCCCTCCAGGCGATAGGGCTCTGAATGCTCGGAGAGGTAGCCGCCGTGGTCGGCCAGCTTGACATTGCTCTGCGGCTTGATCTGCTGCACGAGCGGGTGATACAGATCACCCTTCAGGACGGTCGCTTCGCCGTGGTAGGTGTGTGTGCGGGTCGGTGCAGACGGTGCAGCGGACATATGCAATCGGCTCCCTTTTATCGACGCCGAGAGCCCGAGGGAGCCCCGACGCTTCTAATCGTCAAAGTGGACATCCAGGATGCGACGGTCGATCTCAGCTCGGCCGCCTTGAGGAGTGATGCCGGATGTGACCAGTGTATATGAACCTTGTTGCAATCCCTCGCCAGGAATGACAAGAGAAAACATTCCCTGCCCGGGACCGGCCTGGTCCGAAGCAGCAGCAGAGTGAGACCAGAACAGCCTTCCCTGAGGATCGTACAATTCGAACGCATAGCTTGTATAGGTGTTTTCTTGTGACAGCTCGATCAATACGCCGGCGCCCTGCTTTCGATCGGCCGGGACAGTGAGGTGCGCATCGCCGCGCGTTCCGGTATGAAAGCTGGCCCAGGGCACCAGCCGCGGCTGGGTCGCCTCCGAGCGCAAAGAGGGAATTGTGGCCAGGTTCTGGTAGCCGATCACGGCCAGCAGAGCGGCAAATGCGGGCACGGCGAAGGCCGGCCTGATCCAGGAAAACCAGTCCCTGCTTTTCTGCGCGGGCCGGGCGGGTGCAACGGCACGTGAACCTTTAAAGGAACGGGTGAGATCGGGAAGCTGGAGCTTCACCTCTTCGACAAAATACGCTCCGGCACGAAGATCGAGTGAGCACTCCGCGCAATCGAACATGTGCTCCTCGAATTCATCGCGGAGCTCCGGCGCGAGCTCGTCCAACAGATATCGCTCCGCCACCATTTGCTGCACTGCCGCCTCGTGATCCATCGCTCTGCCTCCGGGTGCCCGTCCATCCTGGGGCCCGCGAATCCCTTTCTCTTTATGCACTGCCTGAATAAGCGCCCACACCCATCCGCTTTACATATTCGGTTTTAAAAGCCTGCTTGGCGCGGTGAAGAAGTACGCGCAGATACTCCCGGTCGACGCCGCGTTCGCGGCAGACCTCATCCCGATCTTTTTCGTCCAGGAAAACGGCCTGGAGCAGCGAGCGGTCCCGCTCCGGCATGTCGAGAAGGATCTCCCGCACCTTCATCTTCAATTGCCGGGCTGTCACAATGCCCAGGGCGTCCATGCCCGTCGCCGGAAGCTCGGGCTGGCCTTCCTCGTCGAGCGACTGGCTGCGCGAGGAGGCCCGGTAATGCTCGAAGAGCACGTTGTTGCAAACCGTGTTGACAAACGCGCCCAACCGCTCCGGATGGCGCAGCGCGCCCTCCTTACGCAGCGAGGCAAGCACGCGCGCGAAAGTCTCCTGGCGTACATCTTCGATCGCCTGCGGAGACTGGAGACGCGAACGCAATTTCAGATGGAGCAGTTCGCTAAAATAAGCGGCAAAATGCTCCTGCGTACGCGAGTCGCCCGCGCGAAGATTGTCGATGTACTCTGCATCGAACTCATGAAATTGCAATGCTTTCTCCGTAACCCTTGGAGAACGCAAGTATAACATCGGGCCAGTTTGCGAAGAGCGCGCAGCGGCCTTCGAGCTGAGCGCGCGCGGATGCGCGTAGGTACGGCAGGCGCCGGCTTGATTCGTCTCTAACTGCAAGCGCTGAATCATAGTGGCAGCCTCGCGCGCGTACAATTCTGCGCCGCCGCTGAAGCCGCCTTCTGCGGCGCCGCTTCCAGGCGGTAGACCGTTGCATGGGCCCTCGGTGCGCTTTGATCCTGATCGCGCGTCATACCAGATCTCCTTCGCTCGAATCGAAGCCGGCAAAAGCCATCCGCGGTTTACCGCCGAACTTCTCTACCAGGCAGGCTGCGCCGGCCAGTGCCTGCCAGTAGAGAAACAGTCCGATCGAGCCGCCGCTGAGCCAGATGGACAGAGGTAGAGAGAACCAGAGGCAATAAATGGAGCAGATCCAATGACCGCGCGCTTTCCGACAGACGCGCCGCGGAGCCGGACAATCGTATGCCGGCTGGGACTGGCCGATCACGCGATAGAGTATTCCGATCTGAGATGAGAGGTCCGGCATCACATCACCTTCTGGGCGATAGTGCCGGAGAGAGGTGCGCCGTTTCAGGGCCTGATGATAATTTCCGCAGCCGCGCGCCGGGCGTGCGCCACGCCGGACCGGGAAGGCGGGGCTGTACGCGTCCTATTTCCCGGTGGGTGCTCCGTCCGGCACCGGCAGGTCTTCCCCCGCATGACCGCTTTCGACCGTCACCTTGCGGAGGCTCACGTTTTCGATCTGAGCCCACACCAGCCCCACAGGCACGATGCTCAGAAACGTCACCAGCAACAATGTCGCGCCGCAGGCCGTTGCTGCTTCAGCCGAGGCGCCCAGCACGGCGGCCAGCGCCACGGCCACCAGCCCGATCTGTGAGAACCAGCCGATCACCGGAAGCTGGAAGATGCTGGCGCCGCCGCTGGCGATCATCAGCAGCACGCATTTCGGAGGCGTGATCGCAGCGAGTTGCGGACTGGCGACAAAGGCGCGGCACACTTCCAGATAGGTAAGCGCGATCAGCAGCCACATGGCGATCGAAAGAGAAGCGGCAATTAGAAAATCCGAGAAAGACCGGATGATGTCCAGCCCGGAATGAAAGGTGCGCACCTTGTGCCCGACAGAACGGGCCAGGTTCTTTGAAACCGGGCTCAGGAGGTGTTCAAAGAAGGCGGCAACCGCGCCGCCGGACACACGCACCACGATCAGGAACAGCGCGCCCAGCACCGTGAGCGCCAGCATGCCGAACCGCGCCACCAGCAACGCTAGAAGGCGGTGATGAAGCGCGAGATTAGCCGACCAGTCGGAATGGGACGTAGCTGCCAGGATCGCGTCCGCTGGAATCCAGATCATGGCGATCGAGAAAATCAACGCCATCGAGCCGGCATCCATAAGCCGCTCCACGATGTACACGGCGATCTGCCCGGCCAGGGGAAGGCCGGTCTTTTTCGCCACTAGGTAGGGCCGTACCGGGTCTGCGACTCGCCCGATCAGGGCAACGGCCGTGAACCCCATCACCTGCGTTCCCAACAGAGAGAGAGGTCCCACCTTTTTCATATGCCGGAGCAGAAACGCCCAGCGCACCGAACGGAATGTGTAGCCGGTGTAAATGCATCCCGCGCCGAGCAGAATCCTGCGCCAGTCAGCCAGCGCCAACTGCGCGCGAAAGGCTCCGAAATCGAAGTGAATCCTGTGCCGTCCCCAAAACACCAACGCCGCCAACGCGGCTAACACAACCAAAGCCGGAATCCATCGATTCTTCTTCAAGCATTCTCCGTTCGCCTTCTCGTGTTGGCTTCCGCCGCCGGCGCCGGGCGGCAGGCGAATCGCCGCCTCGCGGGAAGGCCCCCACGCACGCCTCGCCCATCGAAGTGGTCAATGCCAATGACTATGAGTGTATAAGATAGCTTTTGCGTTCATCGAACAGAATTGGTCAGGAGAGAGTCGACGGAGGGATTTACCGGACTCCGGATTCCGATGGAGATCTCGAAGCCGCAATGGCCAGCTTCGCCTGCGCCTCACGCGCCAGCACCCGGCCATTGAACTCGTGGATCACGCGCGCCACGTAGACACGCGTCTCCCGGTAGGGAGGAATGCCGTGATATTTATCCACTGCCGCCGGCCCGGCATTGTAGGCGGCCAGCGCCAGGGCCAGGTTATCGCGGTACCGCGTCAGCAGCGCGTCCAGATAGGCCGAACCTCCGCGCACGTTCTGGTCGGGCGCCAAACTGTCGCTTACACCCATCTGCGCGGCCGTCTGCGGCATTAGCTGCATCAATCCCTGCGCGCCGGCCCGGCTCACCGCCCGCGCATTGCCGTCGCTCTCCGCCTTCACCACGCTGGCCAGCAGATCCACGTCCAGGTTGTGCGCAGTGCCGGCTGCGGCCAGCATCTCACGCAGATCGGCCGGACTGAGCTTGGCCGCGAGGTTCTCAGAAGTCCGCACGACCGCCGGTTCAGCAGGCGGATCCGGCGTCCACTCCACGGACGCAATCTCCTCTGGTTCAAGCTCGATGTAGTTATCCTCGCCTGCGCTCAGGTAGAGCCGCACGCGCCCCTCCACTCGGGCATGATGGTCGCAGCTCTGCACAAAGCCGTTGCGCAGGGTCACGCGTTCGCCTGCGCGCGCCGCCGGCGCCGTCCCAGCCATACAAGCCAGGACCAAAGCCAGAACCACTCTGCGCGTGCTTAACGGCATGCATTCCATCCTACGGCTTCAACGCACTTCCGAAGCGGCGACTTGCGCACCGGAAAGTTTCCTCAGTACTGTCTCCAGTACCACGGCCACGCCGTCCTGATCGTTGGTGCGGGCCTGCTTCCATCCGCGCACGCTGGCCATGGTGCGCAGTTCGCTCGATGCGTTGCCCATCACGACGGCTTGCCCGGCCCACTCCAACATCCCTACGTCGTTCCAGTTATCGCCCATGGCCAGGGTCTCTCTGCGATCGACTCCCAGCCGGAGGGCGAGTCTCTCCAACGCCCATCCCTTGTCAACACCCTGCGGAAGCAGATCCAGAATGGATACGTCCCGCGCCGGGTACTCGGTGCGCGCCGACTCGCATTGCGCAGCCCACGAGCTGGCCTTCAACGCCTTCTCCGCATCGCGCATCTTCGCGACTCCGCCGGCAACCATCCCCTGAATCGGATCTTCGCCGTCCGGGAGCGCCATTTCCAATGGCTTCACCACTTCGATCGCATTCCGGTTGGCCTCGACCCACAGCGCGATGCGCCCATGCGCCTGTTCCAGATCTTCGAGCGCCAGCTCGCACCGGCCCGGCCGGTCAAAGGTGAAGATCAGGCACCCAAACGGCCTGAGCAGTCCGCATAACCCACGCGCCACGCGCGCCTCAAGATGGCACTGGTCCATCAACGTGCCGCCCAGCGTTCGTGTCACTGCACCATTCGACGTAATGAGCGGGGTATCCGCTCGAAGGCCCAGCCTATCGAGCAGCGGCGCGGTATAGGCCGCTCGCCTGCCCGTGGCGATAACTACCGTCACTCCTGCCGCTTGCAGTGCTCGCAATGCCGTTGCATTGCGCGGACTTACGTGGGTCGAAAGCGTCGGCAGCAGCGTGCCATCCATATCGATTGCCACCAGCCTGACCGGGGGATGCATAGATCCAGTGTATCGGGACCGTATCTTGCCGGCGGCCGCACTCAGCCTCCGGACTCAGCCCCTGCCGAGACCGGATCGGTTAGAGTGGATTGCATGGAGCGCATCTGTACCCAGTGTCACGCCATCCTGGCCCAAGAGACCAAGGCTGATTGGTGCCCGGCTTGCGGCGGCGCACTCATCGAGCGGACGCTCACTGCGGCGCTCAAGCCGGCCAGTGCACCGGCGCCCGAGGTGGACCAGCGGGGCATCGTTCTGCCGCGCCGGCACGCCCTGGGCGGCATCATCACGCCGCAATAGTTTCCCGCATCGTCTTAGGGGCCGTGGTCCGTGATCTACGGTCACATCTAGTAAGTCGTCCTCGTCTCGAACTGCCGGAAGGTCAGCATCGATCCGGTCACCGCGACCAGCAGCGGCACCACGAGATGACTCGCCTGGCCGGTCAGCTCCAGGACGAACACTACCGAGGAAACCGGAGCCTGCGTCGATGCGGCCAGCATCGCGCCGGTTCCCAGCAGAACATAGCCGCGCTTGTCGGTTGCCGGCGCAACATGGCTCCAGGCCTCACCCAGCACAGCGCCCACCAGCGCGCCAAAGGTCATGGTGGGAGTAAACAGGCCCCCCGGCACGCCGGCCCGCAGCACAAACATAGTGGCGAGCGGCCGCAGCACCAGCAGCCAGCCCAGAAGCGCGGTGCCCATCCGCATATCGAACGCCAGCTGGACTACGTTTTTGCCGTTGCCCAACAGCTGCGGGAAGGGAATCGCCAACACCCCGAGCACGGCGAAGACGGCAATGGGCAGGGCGAGGACCGCCCGTCCCCGCGGCTTGTGCTCTTCGCCCCAGTGAATGCCGCGCACGAAAGCCACGCTTGCCAACCCCAGGAGCGGGCCCGCGAGCACGGCCCAGAGCATCAGTCCGCTGGTCATGTGCAACTGCGTGAGCTGGTACGTGGACTCATTCGGCAGCATCAACCAGGAAACCGCGGTGGCCAGAAACGAGGTGGCAAAGGCCGGCAGAACGGTGGACACCGTAATCGTGCCGAGCAGCACCTCCAGCGTAAACAGGGCGCCTCCGAAGGGCACATTGTAGGCCGCGGCCATGCCCGCTCCTACGCCGCAGGCCACCAGCAGCTTCCGCTGCTCCGGTGTGATCCGGGCCCAGTCCGCGAGTCTCTTGCCCACCAGACCACCCGCTTGTTTGAGAGAGGCCTCGCGCCCGATCGCAGCGCCCATGCCGACCACTAGGATGGAAAGGATCGCTTTCACGGCCATGGATCGCTCGGGCAGTTCACCCGCATGCTCGCGGATAGCGTCGTTCAAACCCGGCCCGTCGTGATCCGAAATCCGCTGCACGGCCAGCAACACCAGGCCGGCCAGAATCCCCGCGCAGGTCAGCACGATCACGAGGCGCACGCCGGAGACGCCTTCGACGCCGGTTAAAAAATCTCCCTCCCGATAGTGAAAGGAAAGATGCTGCGCCAGCCGCAGCAGCTTCATCAGCAGGCCGCTCGTCAACCCCGCGCCTGCCCCGGTGAGCAGAACCAAAAGCCACATGCGCAGCTCGAGTGAAAGCTCGCTGCGATCCGCTTGCCCGGTCTTCCGTTGTCCGGATTTCAATCCTTCGGAAACATCGGCCGCCATATGGAGGTTCGATGCGCGCCGGGACTCCATCTGCTATTCGTACCGCAGCGCCTCGGCCGGAAGCACACGCGCCGCCGACGAGGAGGGATACAACGTGGCCAGCAGCGAGATCCCGATCGAGACTGCCGAGACAATCACGCCGTCCAGGATGCGCGGCGCGAAGGGGAGGGTATCGATCGAGTAGACATCCGGCGAGAGCGGTATGTGATAGTGCCCGCCCGCCCACGCCGCAAAGTACCCAAGCGCCAGCCCCAGCACGGTGCCGATCACGCTGATCAAAAAACCCTGCAGCACGAAGATGCGTCGCACCTGGCCCGGATCGACCCCGAAGCTCATCATCACCGCAATGTCACGCGTCTTCTCCATCACCATCATGGTGAGCGCGATGAGAATATTGAGCGCCGCAACAATCACGATGAGGCCGATCACAATGAAGGTCACGACGCGTTCCAGCATGAGCGCGCGGAACAGCTCGCGGTTCTGCTGCGTCCAGTCGTCGGTCATGTAGCCTTTGCCGGCGAGTCGCTCTATATCCTTCGCAATCTCCGGCGCGCGCCTCGGATCGTCGACGCGGAAGGCAATCACCGAGACCAGATCCGGCTCATCGAACAAAGCCTGCGCATCGGCGAGCCGGACAAACCCCAACTGCGCGTCGTACTGGTAGAAGCCGGTATGGTACGTTCCCGCAAGTTGGAAGCGCACGTACTTGGGAATGATGCCGAGCGGCGTCAGATCGCCCTGCGGGCTGATCAGCATCACCGAGTCGCCAATGCTGGCGCCGATGGTCTCCGCCAGGTCGCTGCCCAGCACAATGGGCGCCAATCCGCCATCCCTTTGAGACCCCGCGGCGGCGGCTGGTTCAAGAGCCCGCACCGCGCCGGGCGTAGCCTTGTCCAGCAGATGACTCACCTTCATCTCATCATCCGGCAGAACACCTTCGATCAGCGCACCGCCGTCCCGCGCACCGCGCGCCACCAGCACCTGCTCCCAAAGGCCGGGCGAAACCGATACGACATGCGGCGCCCGGCGCAGGCGCTCGAGCAGCGGCCGCCAGTCCCTGATGCCGAGGCCAGTCGACGCCATCAGTTGAATGTGGGCACTGGAATCAACCAGCTTATCCTGCAGGTCGCGCTGCATGCCGTTGGTGATGGCGAGCGCGATCACCAGCGCTGCTACGCCCGCCGCGACGCCGGCCACCGAGATCGCCGTGACCACGCCCACCACGGCCTGCCGCCGCTTGGCCCGCAGATACCGCGCCGCCACATAGAGCTCGAATCGCATCTACTTTGCCTGTGCCGGAACCACTGTCTTCGCCACGCCCACATTGTCGTACCGGTCGTAGGCGCGCACGGTGATGAGATGCTCGGTCGCCGCGTCCGCCGCCGGAATGGCGAAGTCGTAGTGCTCCGTCTTCGAGTCAGAGAGCCGGCCCACAGGATCGATATATTGCCACGCGCCGGCGTCGAGCGAATACTCTGCGTGCGCAATGGGCGAGGTCGAATCCACCGCATCAAAGGTCACGCGGATCTGCGCCGGACAATGGGGATGCCCGCAGGGCTGCGTCTCCATGGCGGCACTCAGCTTCTCTGCGTCGGGCGGCGTGGTGTCCACCACGAACCGGTCGCTGATCTTCTCGCCCGTCAGCGCATCGCCCTGCGGTTGCGACGGCTCATCGGAGGCGACCACCTTGATCTGGTACCCGCCGTCGGGGATCAGCGTCGCGTCGAAGCTGTAAGCCTTGTCGGTGATCTTGTCCTTGAGCAGCCGCCAGACGGATTCGCCGTCCCCGCGCAGAAATAGGGAATAGGTCAGATCGTCGCCGTCATCGTCATGCGCGCCCCAGCGCACGGTAATCGCTGTGCGATCCTTCGCCGCCTGCAGCGGCGAGCTGTTGCTGGTGTCAAAGCTCACGCTCTGCGTTGCGGAGGGAAGCGCAATGTTCACGGTCGGCTGGGTGACGATCTGGCTCTGCGAATTCAGCCGCGCACCCGGCACCACGACGATCTCATCGACCACTGGCGCGGAGTTCACCGGCAGATAATTAACGGCTACGCTGCCCAGTGAACCCGCTCTCTGCAGCACGGCCTTCCATTGCAGAAAGCGGCCCGCAGGCGAGGCCACCGATCCGGCCTTCAACGGCTCCCATGCGGACCAGCCTCGCACCGGCTGCTCGACATTGCCGGTGCGCGTCTGAATCTCATAACCGGAGGAACCCGGCTCGATTTCGACGCGCCCGAAGCGCGCCAGAGCTCCCGCATCCAGCACGTCGCTTGCATATTCGTGCGCTTCCGGAGCGCCCAGCAGGAACAGCTTGCCGGTGTTGCCGGTTCCGATCAGGAAATCGGAACCCTGCCGGGCCAGGCTCAACCCTTGCTGTGCATCGAGATGTCCGATGTCGGCAAAGCTGCCGTCGTCCTGAATGCGAAAGATGCGCCCGCGGTTGCCGGTGACTGCCAGCAATCCGTCAGGCCGGCTGGCAAGCGCATATACAATCTCTTCCTTCGAGGCCCACAATTTGCGTGGCGCCTGTCCCTCCGCCAGCGCGTAGATCTCCGTTCCCTCTGGCACGGAAGCGCTCGCGTTCGCCGCCTGCTGCACTGAGTTCGGCTGCACCACCGTGATGGTGATGGTCGCCGTGCCCTGCAAGGGCAGCGGAGGCAGCGCATTGTGCGTCTTGTCGCCCACGCTCGCCGCGTAGATGGTTCCGTTTGCGGCTACAGCAAGCGCCGTAATCTCGCGCCGGGGCGCTTCGAAGAGCACATAGCCTTTGCCCTTGGCGTCGATCCGGTACACGAGGCCGGAGCCATCCGATCCGGCGATCAGGTTACCCTTCGCGTCCCACGCGAGCGAGCGAATGTGGGCCTCATCGCTGGTGAAGAACAGTTCCGGCGCGGCGGCCGGCGCAGCCGGATTTACGCGGTACACCGCGCCCGGATCGCCGGTGGCGATATAAAGCCTGCCCGCGGAATCAAAGGTCAGATCCCATATATAGTGCGACTCTGCGGCCGGCTTGTCGGAACCGGGCTTGGTCTCCGCCGCTCCGTCCATCTTGGTGAGATCAAAGACAACCGTGGCGCTCGCCTCGTCCTGCTTGGACTGCGCGCCGGCATCGAGCTTGTACACGCGGCCGCTGGGCAGTGTGGCGGCGTAAAGCGCGCCATCGGGCCCGAAGCGCAGAGCCTGTACGCTCACATCGCGTGTCTCGAAGAGCGTGAACGGTTTGCCGTCGTTGCCCACGCGCAGCACGGCCGCAGGCGAGCCCGTTCCCACATACGCTGTGCCATTCTTGTCCGCCGCCACCGACCATGCGAATGTGGAAGGCGTGGTGAAAACCTGCTTGAGGCCGGGCCCCTCGCGCAGATGGCCATCGCTCGTGAGCGCCACGCCCTGCGGCGTTCCTTTTTCAAACTCCTCGAGCTGCGACTGGGTCCAGAGATGGGTTCCCTGCGCAGACGAAACCTGGGAAAGAGAAGCGAGAGCAGCTCCGGTTGCCAGGGCGAGGGCCAACGAAGCCCAAATAGCAGAGAGGCGGCAATTTCTGCGAACGAAATCAAACATGCTGCCGTTGAGTCTACTAAAGTTGGCCGTCCCGCACATATTTTCGCCAACGACTCGGCAGCAAGGATTTTCTGCAACGCAGACACTGCCCACTGCGTCTAGTGGAGGCAACTGCGGGTAAATTCATCTCCTGGGCCAATCCGAATGCTCCTTCGTTTGCGTTCCGTGCTTCCCATCGGCCTGCTGCTCGGCTGCTCGATGGCGCTCTCTTCTCAGGTTCATCTCCCGCGCCATTCGCGTTATCCTAACTCGCCCTCCAACGATCCGGAGTTGCAGCTTCCGGCTGACCAGGCGCAGTCCTGTTTTGCGCCCGAGAGCAGCCTCACAGGCTACGAGCAGTATCAGCAGTTCGATGACTATCCGCACCCCGCCAGCCGCGGCTACCTGTGCATCGCCATTCCACCGGGGAGAACCTTCATCATCGACCACCTCTTCGCCGAGGCCGATTACGACACCGTGCTTCCCGCCGGAGCCGAGTGGTATCTCGACACAATCGCCGGCGGGTACGAAGCGATGACCGGCTTTGCCGCGAATCGTACCGGGGCCGTCACCGCCAATCCGCATTACATGCTTTCCGAACCTGTTCATCTGCCGGTCATGGGAGGCACGCGCGTCACCCTCATCATGCACAACTACTACATGAATGCCAGCAACTCCATCGGCGAAACGCCCGGCACCGCCAGCCTCACTCTTGTCGGCCACTGGGAGTAGCCGGAACACTGCCGCACACAGCTTTTCGAGCCGGCTCGGGGTGATCGCGGGAAAGAGCAGAGGGCACGCTGGTTAACGCCAAAAGAAGGCAGCGCTGGGGGCAGCCCTGCACGCGCCGTCAATCTCTCACGCGCAACTTTGGCTGCAAGGGGTGTGTCTATACCGGACGTCAGAACCCGGGCCTGAACATCGGAACGAGGATCGACCCGGCAAGACGGGCCCGGCGAGACAAAGGAGAATTATGCGTAGCAAACATCTTTCGATCGCGCTTGGATTGGTCCTTTCCGCGGGCCTCGCGGTCGCACAATCCCCCAGTTCGAATGAAGCCCCGGATCAGTCGCAGCAACAGGCCCAGCCGCAAGCTGAGCAACAGGCCGTTCCGGCTTCGCCTCTGGCTACCGAGAGCGCGCCTGCGACGCGGCCGCAACATGCGCCCAACCCCGACCGCGCCGCGCGGCACCTGGGCAAGCAGCTCGGGCTGACTTCGGACCAAGTCGCGCAGATCAAGCCGATCCTCGCCGATCGCCAGCAGTCTGTTGCCGGCGTCCGGTCCGACTCGACACTGAACCCCCGCGACCGCAAGGCGAAGCTGCACAGCATCCAGCAGGATAGCCGCAACAAAATCGAAGCTTTGCTCACCGACTCCCAAAAACAACAGTACGAACAAATGCTTCAGAACCGCCGCGCTCAGCGCCACCACACGCCGCAGGCACAATAATCATCCCTCGGGTTGCAAAAAGAAACGGGGCAAGCCGCCTTGGCTTGCCCCGTTTCTTTTCATGGCTTCCGGTATCTCTTTCTATAGCTCCAGCACATTGTCCTCGATCGCCAGCCGCACATTGCCGTCGGACTTCGCGAGCCGGCGCACCGCCTCGGGCTTATCTACTCTCGCCTTCAGCATCACCAGCGCCACCGGCACGCTGCGCCCGGCGCTCTTGATCGTCTGCACAGCGGTCTCGCGGTCGATCTTGCAGGCGCTCATCAAAATGCGGATGCCGCGTTCTACCAGCTTCGAGTTCTGCATGTGCACGTTCACCATCAGGTTCTCGTACACATAGCCGAGCCGCGTCATGGCTCCGGTGGTGATCATGTTGAGCACCATCTTTTGGGCCGTGCCCGCCTTCATGCGCGTCGAGCCCGAAACCACCTCCGGCCCGACGTCGGCCACGATCGTGATATCGGCCGCTCCGGCAATCGGCGAGCCATGGTTACAAGTGACCGCGGCGGTATGTGCGCCGCGCGCCCGGCCATACGCAACCGCCGCCACCACATATGGAGTGCGGCCCGAAGCCGAGACGCCAATGATGATGTCTTTACGGGTGGGCCGCCGGCGCGCGATATCGCGCTGGCCCAGTTCTTCGGAATCTTCATTCACCTCGACCGCGGAGGCGAGAGCCTTGGGTCCGCCGGCCATGATGTACTGCACTTGTCCGGTACCCGTTGAGTAAGTCGGCGGGCACTCGGAGGAATCGAGGGCGGCAATCCGCCCGCTCGAGCCTGCGCCCACATAGATCAACCGGCCGCCGTCGCGCAAACATCGGGCCACCTGATCAATCACTTGCGCAATCTCGGGGATTGCCTTCTTGACCGCTCCCGCGATCTTGGCATCTTCATGATTGATGATGCGGGCGATCTCGAGTGCGGATTTGGTGTCGAATCCCTCTGAAGCCTCATTCGGACTTTCGGTAATGAGGTGCTCTAAAAGAGAGGCTTGATCGTTCCCGGTGCCATTTCCATTTCTATGGCTACCCACTGCCTCTGGAGTCATCGTGCTGGTAAGCATCGCGTCGGTCCCCAATTTTTAATTGTAGCCGCAAAATGCGCAACCCCGCTAGTTTTCTCGTCCCTCGAACCCGCCATGGGGACCCACGTTGGTTACTTACCAAGCGCCTCGCGGATCGCGTCATGGAACGCCGGCCTCACCTCGCGGATCAGCTGGCTCTTTCGGTCTGGCCAGGTGCGGTTGGTCAGCAGGACAACCGCGATCCGGGTGTCCAGATCGATCCACAAGGAGCACCCGCTATATCCCAGATGCCCAATTGAATGTTGCGAGAAGTGCTTGCCGGACGAGGACTTCGCGGAGGGGGTATCCCACCCGAACGCCCGCGAACTGCCCTCCGGAGCCTGCCGGTGCGCAAACCGTTCGATGGTCTCGCAGCGCCAAAGCCGGATTGGCTTTCCCTTGCCGTCTTCGGCTGCCAGGATGGCGGAAGCAAATCGCAACAGGTCCGGCACATTGGAAAACAGCCCCGCGTGGCCGGCCACGCCTCCAAGAACCCACGCATTCTCGTCCTGCACCTCGCCTTGGATCCGCCGGCGGCGGAAGGCCGTGTCCTCTTCTGTGGGGGGGATCGCGGCGCGCACGCTCGGCGGGGGAGAGAACCGGGTTGCGGTCAGCCCCAGCGGCGCAAAGATCTCCCGCTGGGTCCACGCGGCAAGATCCTCGCCCGTCATAGCTTCGAGGGCTTTTCCGAGCAAAACGAATCCGGGATCGGAGTACTCCGCTCGAACTCCGGGTTCGGCTTCCAGCTTGAGAGCCAGGCAGGCATTAAGCAAGGCTTCCGGTGTTGCCGCCGTGCGGAATAGCTCCACATACCCGGGCAGCCCGGAGTTGTGCGCCAGAAGATTCCGCAACGTCACCGCCCGCGCCGGATCGTCCGCCGGCCGTTCGGCGAGAAAGTCGGGCAGCAACGCCCCGAGCGGCACCTCTAAATTGAGCCGGCCGCGCTCGAAAAGCAGCATCGCCATGGCCGTGGTCGCCACCACTTTGGTCAGGCTCGCCAGGTCGTAGAGGGTCTCCGCCGTAACCCGAGGTGCGTCCTCCTCATAGGTGAACCGTCCCAGTGCATCCTGCACCACAACCTCATCGCCGGCCCATACCCCGAAGGCGCAGCCGGGAAACGCCTTGGCCGCAATCGCGTCTTCCAGGACCCGGCGGGCGCCGGCAAACCGCTGCGGAAGCGCGCCGGAACTTCGAAGGCTCGTCCCTGGCCTAATCTCCGGTCTCGTCTCTGGCGTCATTGCTGTTTCGCATCCTAACGCGAATCCCGCCCTTCCGTGGGTCGGGCCATTGCATTTTTTGGACGCGGCAAGGACCGTTAGGGCTATCCTTGTCAGGTTCGGGCTATCCTTGTCTCGAAGTCGCCCGTCTATCCAATGACGACCCAGGGAGACGGAACTGGAGGTTTTATGCGTCTGGCGCAAGGGCTGCTACCCGTAGCAATCTTAGGCGGACTGACGGCCGCGGCCTCCGCCCGCGCTCAAGCGCCGGCCCAACCGGCAACACCGGCCGTTACGGCCTCGACTGCGGCGGCGACTTCTGCCCCGGCGGCTCCCGCAAGCGCACCAGCTCCGAAGACCTATACCGTCCCGGCAGGCACCAAAGTCCTGCTCCAGCTCCGCAGTTCCGTCAACACCAAAAGTGCCAAGCCGGGTGACGGCGTCTATCTCGCCTCGATCTTTCCCGTAACCGTCGGCAGCCGGGTGATGATTCCGGAAGGGATCTATGTGCAGGGTCTGATCGATCGCGTCCAGCGCGGCGGCCGGCTGAAGGGCAAGGCGCAGCTCGACATGCACTTTACTTCCATGATCTTTCCCAATGGCACGGTGGTCGAGATTCCAGGGGTGGTCAATGAACTACCCGGCGCCAAGAAGCAAACCGTGAAGGACGACCAGGAAGGAACCATTGAGCAGGATGGCGACAAGGGACGCAATGCCGGCGAGGCAGCTAAGGTGGCGATTCCTACCGGAGCAGGCGTGGGCACAATCGGGGGAGCTGTGTCCGGCCACCCGATTGAGGGCGGCTTAGCCGGTGTTGGTGTCGGGCTGGCCACCGTGGGCCTGGTTTCCCTCTTTACCCGCAACGCCGACGTGGATATTCCCCGCGGCACGCAAGTGGAGATGGTGCTGCAGCGGCCGTTATTTCTGCAAGAGGAGAATCTCTCTGCTGCCGGCCGGCTCGCTCCTCTGGTACCTGCCTCCACTCAACCTAAACCTATTCCGAAGCCCGACCGCCCGCAGGTTCTGTGTCCGCCTGAAGGCCTCGGCTGCGAAGAGTAGCGCCCCAGCTTCCGCACGCCGCCGCAATAGCTCTAACGTGATCGCTCTAAATCGCATGCGCGTTGAGCGCAATCACGCCGGTCCGCGCGAGCGAGCAGTTTCCGTTTCCGTCACAACGGTAGTGAACGTTGGCGCGGTAGTCGTCCCACGAAGTTGCCGTGCTCACGCTCACCGTGGCGCCGATCACGAAGGTTCTTCCATCTTCCGTTTCGATCGTATCGCGGGCGGCATTGTAGTCTGCCACTGTGACGTCTCCCTCGCTATAGAACATCTGCACCTGCTGCTTTGCCCCGCCGTCGAAGTTAATGGACGCATCCACGGGAGCAGCAGCTGGAGTAGCGGCTGGCCCAGCGGCCGAGGCGCTGAGAGAATTCAAATTGGGAGCTGGGGCGTTTCCGCCGAGCACGGAGGCCGGCGCCAGCGTCAGCTTGCCGGTAAGCACGTGCTTGTGAACAACCGGTATCTTGATCGGCGCCGGCTCCACGGCGGCAATCTTCAACGTAGCGGCCGGCGGCACAGCGAAGGTCTCCATCCTTGCCGGCTTGGCCAATGGCGCGGCCGGCGCTACCGCCTTGGCCTCGAGAACCCGGGGCTGCGCCGCAATTGCCGACGGAGCCGACGCGTGATTCTGGATGACCGGCGTCTGGCCGGCGTTCGCGATCGGATGAATGTGAAACGCGCTCGCGTGCGAACTGACGAAGCTCAGATGGCTCGCGGCCATCGCGGTCTGCGGTTGAAGGCTCACCAGGGCTGCAGCCATGCCGGTGAAGGTTCCGAGCGCTACGCCGATGGCCGCATACAACAGAGGCAGGCCAAGCCGCGATCTCTCGGGTTGTGAAGAGGGAGGAGGCAGCCTGGTTCCGTAGGCGGCTACAATTTCAGAGTATTGGTGGTAAGTCGCCATAGTGTGCTCGCGGTCGAAACCGCTACCTCGCTTTCATTGGGCTTAAAAATATTCAACCATTGCCTCTGAAGAGCAACAATCCTCCGAAAGAGGCATTACCATGCCTGCTGAGAAAAGCCGGAAAACGATTGTGTGAATCCCCATTAGAGAGCGGGCACGGAATGCCCCTCGTGTGCCGAGCGCTTTCAAGACCATCGCGGCCGCGACTCATCTATACTGGGTGGGGGAAACTCGATGCGGGGCCGCACCCCTCAATGTCTGTGACGCTCACGTCTAACTATAGTGAAATAAGGCCTGGGACGTAACAACATTTTGCGTGATTTTTTGCGGGCTTGCCCGCGGTCGCGCGTTCTCCCCGGAATCCATGTACTTCTTCTTTCAAGGTTAAGGCGGCAATGCAAACCATTCCCGATCGCCCCCAGCCTCTTCCCCCAGCCGAAGCCGGGCCTGCGGGGGACAGATCGTCCGCCCCGAATCCGGCGCCTGCCCGCTCCTCGGCCACCCTCGGTCTCTGGCTCCGCGATCTCCTCGTTTCGGCTGCGGCCTCGGTTCTCATCATCACGTTCCTTTATCAGCCCGTCCGCGTGGAAGGCACCAGCATGCTGCCCCGGCTGGAGGATCGTGACCGGCTCTTTATCAACAAGTTCGTCTACCATATCTCGAGCATCGAGCGGGGAGACGTGGTCGTCTTCCGCTACCCGCGTGATCCGGAAAAGAGCTATATCAAGCGCGTCATCGCCGAGCCGGGCGACCGCCTCCGCATCGACCACGGCCAGGTCTGGCTGAACGGCAAGCCGCTGCGTGAGGACTATGTCCCCGCCCGGTACAGGGATCTCCGGTCCATGCCGGAGATGGTCATTCCCGCCGAGAGCTATTTCATGATGGGCGATCACCGATCTATCTCTTCTGATTCGAGAGAGTTCGGCCCGGTAGCCCGGGACCTGATCTACGGCAAAGCCGTCTTCGTTTACTGGCCGGCCAAGGACGCCGGTGTCGTCCATTGATCTTTGATAAGAATAATTTATGGGAATAATCTAATCTTGGACTTTGCCTACCTTCTTTAATATGTTGAATGTCGACGAGATGCATCTTTCCAGGATGCAATCTAAAAACGTCCAGAAATCCACCGCCTGCGTCTGCTAGAATCGATTGAATCCACTCCTCGGAGCGGCGATGCAGGCGATTCTAGCGCTCGAAGACGGGCGCATCTTCCGTGGCCAGGGCTACGGCCATCCCGGCGAATGCCAGGGCGAAGTTGTTTTCAATACATCTCTTACCGGCTACCAGGAGATCGCTACCGATCCCTCCTACGCCGGGCAGATTGTCGTTCTCACGAATCCACAGATCGGCAACTACGGGACCAACCAGGCAGACAACGAATCGGCCAAGCCCTATATTGAGGGCCTGATCGTCCGCGAGTTGTCCGCAATCAGCTCCAACTGGCGCTCCGAACAAGTCACGGACGAGTACATGGAGCGCTACGCAGTCCCGGTTCTGGCGGAGATCGACACCCGCGCGCTGGTCCGCCATCTGCGCACCTACGGGGTCATGCGCGGGGTGATGTCCACCACCGAGACAAACCCGGACATTCTGGTGCGTAGAGCACGCGATATCAGAAAGATGGATGGCACCGACCTAGCCAAAGTCGTCTCGACGCAGTCCATTTATCCGTTCGACTCCACAGAGGTCCGGAATCAATCAGACGACTCGCTTCTTCCTAAGTCTTTCGACAACAAGGACAAAGGTCCAACATTTCACGTAGTTGCTTATGATTTTGGCATCAAGCGAAACATTCTTCGCATGTTATGCCGCGACAACTGTCGGGTTACAGTTGTGCCCGCTGAGACAACGGCCGAAGACACTCTGAGCTTGAAGCCGGATGGCGTCTTTCTGTCGAACGGTCCCGGTGATCCGGAACCGGTGGATTACGCGGTGCGCGCTATTCGCGAGATGATGGGCCGCGTTCCGGTCTTCGGCATCTGCCTCGGCCATCAACTGACCGGCCTGGCCCTCGGCGGCCGCACCTACAAGCTGAAGTTCGGGCACCACGGCGGAAACCACCCGGTGCGCAACAACATCACCGGCAAGGTCGAGATCACCGCCCACAACCACAACTTCGCCGTCGATCCCGATTCGATCAACGCGAACGAGGTCGAATTGACCCACGTCGACCTCAACGATCAGACTCTGGAAGGTTTACGCCACAAAACGCTGCCCTTGTTCAGCGTCCAGTACCACCCCGAGGCCGCGCCGGGCCCCCACGATTCCCATTACCTCTTCCGCGACTTCCGCCAGATGATGGAGGAGTGGAAGGGATGAAATGCAGCCCGCAACCGCTCGCCATCCTCACCACACCAGCGGGGCCCCGGCTCCGCTGTTTTTTGGGGCGAGCACGAGGTTGAACGGGCCGAACAGGCCATAGAAAAGGCAGACGACAGAAAAGCATGCCACGTAGAAATGACATTCAGAAGATCCTGGTGATCGGCTCCGGGCCGATCGTGATCGGCCAGTCCGCCGAGTTCGACTACTCCGGAACCCAGGCTTGTAAGGCCTTGAAACAAGAGGGCTACGAGGTCGTCCTGGTGAATTCGAACCCGGCCACCATCATGACTGACCCCGAGCTGGCCGACCGCACTTATATTGAGCCGCTCACCCGCGAGTATGTCGAAGAGATTCTTCGCATTGAATCGGAACTACTCCAAAAGTCTGCCCCTCCGCAGGGGAGCGGCAAGTTTGCGCTCCTGCCGACAGTCGGTGGCCAGACCGCGCTGAACCTCGCCGTCGACCTCGCGGACGCCGGCATTCTCGAACGCTACAACGTGGAGTTGATCGGCGCCAAGCTCGAGGCCATCAAGAAGGCCGAAGACCGTCTGCTTTTCAAAGACGCCATGATCCGGATCGGCCTTGATGTGTCCACCTCGGCTCTGGTCAACAACCTGCGCGATGGCCTCGACTTCTCCGGCAAGATCGGCTTTCCGGTGCTGATCCGGCCGAGCTTCACCCTGGGCGGCTCCGGTGGCGGTATCGCTTATAACCGCGAAGAGTTGATGGAGATCCTGGCCCGCGGCCTCGATCTTTCGCCCGTGCACGAATGCCTCATCGAAGAGTCCGTCCTCGGCTGGAAGGAATTCGAACTCGAAGTGATGCGCGACCTGGCAGATAACGTCATTATTATCTGTTCGATCGAGAACTTTGACCCGATGGGCGTGCATACCGGCGATTCGATTACCGTGGCCCCGGCACAAACCCTCACCGACCGCGAGTACCAGAAGATGCGGGATGCGGCTATTGCCGTCATGCGCGAGATAGGCGTCGAAACCGGGGGCTCGAACGTGCAATTTGCGGTGAACCCGGTCGACGGGCGGATGACGGTCATCGAGATGAATCCGCGCGTCTCGCGGTCTTCGGCGCTGGCCTCCAAGGCCACCGGATTTCCCATCGCGAAGATCGCCGCCAAGCTGGCGGTGGGTTATACGCTCGACGAGATTCCGAACGACATCACCCAGAAGACTCCGGCCTGCTTCGAGCCGACCATCGATTATGTCGTCGTCAAAATCCCCAAATGGCAGTTCGAGAAGTTTCCCGGATCGGACGACGTCCTCGGGCCGCAGATGAAGTCCGTGGGCGAGGTGATGGCCATGGGCCGCACCTTCAAGGAAGCCTTGATGAAGGCCTGGAGGGCGCTCGAAACCGGAAAGAAAACCGGGGCGGAAGTGCTTGAACCGCGGCGGCTTACCCAAATGCTGGTCACACCGCGGCCGGAGCGGCTCGGCTACCTGCGCTTCGCCTTTGAGCGCGGCATGTCCGTCCGCGAGGTCGCTCGCTTCACCGGCATGGACCCATGGTTCCTGCACCAGCTTCGTGAGATCACGCTGGCTCAGATGGCCATCTCCGAAACAACGCCGGAGCAGATTACCTCCGATCAGCTGAGAAGACTCAAGCGCCTGGGTCTGAGCGACGAGCGTCTTGCCACGGAATGGAGCTTACCCGGCCACGAAGGCGTGAAGCAGGTGAGGGAACTGCGCGAACACCACGGCGTCCAGCCGGTCTTCAAGCTGGTGGACACGTGTGCGGCCGAGTTCGAGTCCATGACGCCCTACCTCTATTCGACCTACGACGAAGAGGATGAGGCGCCGCCGACGGACAAGCCCAAGATCATCATTCTCGGCTCGGGACCCAACCGGATCGGGCAGGGGATCGAGTTCGACTATTGCTGCTGCCACGCCGCCTTCGCCCTGCGGGAAGACGGCTATGAAACGATCATGGTCAATTGCAATCCGGAGACCGTCTCCACCGACTATGACACCAGCGATCGGCTGTATTTTGAGCCGCTTACGTTGGAAGATGTCCTCGCGGTCTATCACCATGAGGCGAAGTCCGGCGCTCCGATCGGTATGATCGTCCAGTTTGGCGGGCAGACCCCCCTCAACCTGGCGCAGCGGCTGCGCTCAGCCGGCGTACCCATCATCGGCACCTCTCCCGAGTCGATTGATCTGGCGGAAGACCGGAAGCGCTTCGGCAAGCTGCTCGAAGAACTGGCGATTCCTCAACCACCCGGCGGCACGGCCACCAGCGCCGGGGAGGCTCTGGCCGTCGGCGAGCGCATCGGTTATCCGGTGCTGGTGCGGCCGAGCTATGTTCTCGGCGGCCGGGCGATGGTGATCGCTTATGATGCCCAGGCGGTTGATCGCTACATGCGCGAGGCGGTCGAATACTCCCAGGAACGTCCCGTCCTTATCGATCACTTCCTCGAAAACGCGATCGAGGTGGACGTAGACGCGCTCTGCGATTCGGAAGATGTGCTCATCGCCGGGATCATGCAGCATATTGAGGAAGCCGGCATTCACTCTGGCGACTCCTCCTGCGTGCTGCCCGCCGTCAGCATCTCCGAACCGACACTTGAGACTCTCCGCCGTTACACGCGCAAGCTGGCCCTGGCGCTCAAAGTGGTCGGCCTGGTCAATCTTCAGTTCGCTATCCAGCGCGATGCCGATGGAAACGATGGAGTCTATGTCATCGAGGTCAATCCGCGCGCCTCGCGCACCGTCCCCTATGTCTCCAAGGCCACGGGCATCCCGCTGGCCAAAGTCGCCTCACGCCTTATGACCGGCCGCAAGCTTCGCGACCTGCTGCCGGAGCAGCTCGCCTCAGGCAAAGATCTCGGCACCGGAACGCATTTCTATGTGAAGTCTCCCGTCTTTCCATGGAACAAGTTCGCCGGCGTCGATACGGTCCTCGGGCCGGAGATGAAATCGACCGGCGAGGTGATGGGCGTTGCGGCCACCTTCGGCGAGGCCTTTGCCAAGGCGCAGCTTTCGGCCGGACAGACTCTGCCCAGTGGCGGAACGGTCTTCTTCAGTGTGAACGATCACGACAAACCGGCAGCGATAGAGCTCGCGCGCCGCTATGTCCATCTCGGTTTCAAGATCGTCGCCACGGAAGGCACGGCCAACACCCTCGAGTCGGCCGGGCTGATCATCGAGCGCGTCTTCAAGGTGAAGGAAGGGCGGCCCAATGTGGTGGATCTGATCAAGGGCGACCGGATTCAGCTCATCATCAATACTCCCCGCGGCCAGGACACCTTCTTCGATGAGCGAGCCATTCGCCGCGCCGCCGTGCTGGCCCGCGTGCCGACCATCACCACGATCGCCGCCGCGCAGGCCGCCGCCGAAGGCATCGCCGCCATGCAGAAGCATCAGACAACGGTCTATGCGCTGCAAGCGCTGCATGCAGCCAAAGAAGCCGACATCAAAGCCGTGGTCAGCGCCGATTGATCTCGCGCAGAATCCGATTGTTTTATGACGGTTCCCGCATGGATGTGAACCGGAGCCAGGCATTCAGGCGGCCTTCTCCTTGAGAAAAGGCCACCCTGCCCGTCGCTCAAAAGACCGACGGGGATTCGAGATCCGTTGCGGGCCAGCCGAACAAGAGCCGGTCAAGAGGCGATCTGGCGTCGATCAAGAGCCGAACAAACCTCGATCAGGCGCCGAACAGCCCCACATTGGTCCTGCGCTGGTTCTCAGAGCCAGCGTGTCCGATTCTGATTTTGAGTGCCGCGTCGACCAGGTCTTCGATCGAGTGCGCGTCGTGCTCCTCGGGCAAGTTGCGATACATCCGATAGACGTTATCCCGGATCGCGTCGGCCCCGTCGTCCTCGTTTTGTGCGAAGGCGTCCATCTCGCCGAAGGTCTTTTTGTAGGTGGCCCGCATCCAGTCTTCCACTTCCAGCAAAATGGTGCTGCGCTGAAACCAGGCGGGCTTGGGCAGTGCCGTGAAGACGTCAAAATTGGCGCGTGTATTGTGGGCATGTTGAGCGGCGGTGGCCGGAATATCCAGCCACTCGCTCAGCAGGGTTGCGGTGGGAAGCAGTTGCGAACTTTGTACGCCGCCCCCTCCGCCGAAGAGGCCAATTTTTTGCCGTACGCTGAGGCCCGCTCCTCCAAGGCTTTGGACGACCTGGCGGTCGCTGGTATCGGGATACTTGAGCCGCCCCAACGCCAGCCCTTGCGCAACGCGGTAAAACTGCTCCGCATGCCGGGTCTCGTGGTAGATGGTCGAACAGTATTCAACGAACTTCCCATACTTGATGTCATTCTTGTTTGTGTATTTGTTATTGAGCGTCAGGGTCCAGCTAGCCCATGAGAAACCGCCCCAGTCCGGGATGGCCGCGAAGACCACGCGCGGCGTGAACATAAAGCTGCTCATCGCCACAATCGCATTTCTAACCCTTCCTTCGCGGGTTTGAACATGCGGCCCGGGTGCGCCGCCGCCGTTCCAGTTGGTCCAAAGGCTGTAGCAATTGGTCACAAACGTCGTCAGTACATTGTTTACCTGCAGGCTCACAATTCTTCTCCAATCCGTTTGGGCACCGGCGAACGGTAACGCCTACCGGGGCCTCCGGCGCATGTCCTTCTGTTGAGGTGGATGCCGGGCATCTGCCGGCGACAAGCGACAACGAAATCGGGAAAAATCAGCCCCGGCCTGGGACCGGCAATTGTTCGGAAAACTGTTGTGCGCGATCTTGAAGTTAGCCGAGGAAAAATAAGGGGCCAACCTCGAAATGTTCCCATTGCCAGGCACGGGTGTCAACGGTTCCGAGATGACTTAGGTAATGATTGGACTTTGCCGGCCTTGAAATCTGCCCCTGTGAAAAAAGCCGGCGAAACTCGGAAAAAGTGGCATGAATTCCTGTTCCGCGTGAAACATTTTTTGAAAAACGTACATTTTTAGTTATCACCGCAATGCCGTCCTGGGAGTTATAATTCGCCCCATTCTTTGCGCCCAGCGTGCTTCTTCCCATTCAACCAACAAGCGGGGCCGAAATTTCGGCTCTACAATGAATTCCATGCTTATCGAAGGTGTCTACGCCGCGACCACTACGCCGTTCTATCCTGACGAACGGATCTACTTTCGCAAGCTTGAGGCCAACATGGCCCGCTACTCGCGGAGTCTTTTGGCGGGAATGATCGTGCTGGGCTCGACGGGCGAAGCCGTGATGCTCGACGACGCCGAGTCGCGCGAGGTGTTGCGGGTCGCCGCCGAAGCGACTGCTCCTGAAAAGGTGCTGGTGGCCGGGGTGGGCCGGGAGAGCGTGGGAGCTACCGTGGCCCTGGCCGAAGCCGCGGCGCGGCTTCGCTACGACGCGGTCCTGGTGCGTCCGCCCAGCTACTACTCCACCCAGCTCACCGCTCCAGCCGTCTTGAATTACTTCCGCAGCGTAGCGGACCGCTCGCCGCTGCCGGTTCTGCTCTACAACATTCCCAAGTGCGTGCCGTATCAGATTCCTATCGAGATGATTGCCGAGCTTGCCGCCCATCCCAACATCATTGGGATCAAGGACTCGAGCGGCAGCGTGGATCGGATCCGCGCCACCGTGGCCGCGACCCAGGGTGCGCTGCGGCGGACCGTTTCCGTGACGCCGGTCTTTGAAGCAGTGACGGCCCGCATGCTGAACGCCTCCACAGCAGAATCGGCTGGAGTGTTTGTCTCTGCGGGCGATCTCGCCTCTGCCGGTAGCTCGGCGGGCGGCGTCGCGGTTGCTACGCCTCCGCCTGTGCAACCGATCAAGACGCGGAGAAGGGAAGTCGGCTTCCAGGTACTCTGCGGCGCAGCATCGGCGCTGTTTGAATCCCTCCAGGCAGGGGCCTGCGGCGGAATTCTGGCCTTCGCGGCTTGTGCGCCGCAGGCCTGCCAGGAGGTCTATCTGGCCTGGAAGGATCACGACCTCAAATTGGCTGAGGAGAAGCAGAAGGGTCTCGCCCCAGCCAACAATCGGATTGTGGGTGCGCTTGGCGTTGCGGGGGTAAAGTATGCCTGCGACTTCAATGGTTACTACGGGGGGCGCGCGCGTTCGCCGCTCCTCGGACTCACTGCCGAGGAAAAAGCTGAGGTCGAGGCGTTGCTGGCGGAGACCAGAAACTAGAAGGACGCCAGCCGGCTAGACACCGAACTGCCGCAGATGATGGTCGAGATGCTTGTACATCAGAATGGCCCATTGATCCGGTGTGAGCTTGCCAAAAACGAAGTGCGGATGTGAAGTGCATCCGGCGGGCCCGGCGGCGGCGAACCGGTCGATGGCGGCCCTGAGACGTTCGCATTCGCCGGCCAGATCGCGTTCGCCGGTGACGACGATCTCCCGATTGGTCGGAGAATTGCGGCGCATCGGCGCATCGTCCTTGAAGACCAGCGGCTTAATGAGCCGGCCAACCATCCGGACAGCCAGCCCGCCGCGCACCGGTTTGAGATGACCGGAGGCGATGTCGAGCGCCAGCCAACAGTGAGCGACGGCCTCAGCGGGATTCATCTTGCCCCGATGGCCCCGGCTATGCGGAGACAAAGTGTTAAGACGCTGCTTCAGTTCTTCAGCCCGCGCGGCTTCGAAGAGGTTCTTCACGCATACCCCCAGCCCGTCAGAGTTGCCGGTTCGAGCAGATGAGACATTTGGGCCCGCTACGCCGCCACCGGTCTGCCAACATCCAATGTCTGATAACAGATATTCTGTAAACTAGAGACCCGGAAATGCCGCCGGATTGTATCTCTCTGGATCAATAGGCCTTGCGGGCCTTCCCTATCATGCGTGGACGCAGGCTAAGAGCCGGCACTCCCCAAAGGCTGGTTAAGCGCTTTTGAGTTTCTAAAAGCTGTGTCGACCGTAACAAGTCTGCGCCGCCGGGACTCGCATGCGAGGGCTTAGCCCGTCGGCGAGGACCGCGCGCTACATCTTATAGCGGCCAAGATCTTCGTCATTCAGCCCCTCGAGCCAACCCCGCAACTGCTCAGCCGTAGGTCCATCGGGCGGCCCGGAAGTATTCAGCTTGGCGCTCTGCATCACATGCTCGGCGACGTAAATCGGGCAATCCGCGCGTAGTGCCAGAGCGATCGCGTCCGAGGGCCGGGCGTCGACCGCTATCGGCTCATTGCCCTGCTTGAGCCACAGGACGGCGTAAAACGTCTCGTCTTTAATCTCCGTAATGACAATGCGTTCCAGCTGGGCATTCAAGTGATGCATGAGGTTTCTAGTCAGATCGTGGGTCATCGGACGAGGCGCGCCCACCTTCTCAATCTCGATGGCGATTGCGTTCGCTTCGAAGATTCCCACCCAGATGGGCATCACCGTATCGGAGGCCATATCTTTAAGAACGACGATGGGCATATTGGTAGCCGGATCCATCATCAGGCCGCGTATTCTCACCTCGATATCCATCAGTTCCCCCTGTTCCGCTCTGCCCTTCGTGCTTAGATGGACGCGCCGGTCAGACTGTTGGGATGAGCCCCGGCGATCCTTACGTTCAGATAGCTTCCGGGCGCCGGCGCGATTGGTTGAGGGCATGTGAAGTTCACGGGTTTATTCTGGCTGCTGCGGCCGGCAATTTGCCCCCGTGCCGCATTCTGCCCTTCAACCATCACTTCCATAACCTCGCCGATGTGTTTGGCATAATTGACCCTTTGAACCTCACGCTGGCGGTCAAGCAATACTTGAAGGCGGGTGGATTTCTCGGCCTCTGGAATGGAATCGATCATTACCAGGGCCGGCGTATTGGGCCGCGCCGAATACTTGAAGGCGAAGACGCAGTCGTACTGGACTTCGGCCAGCAGGTCCATGGTCTGGATAAAGTCGTCGTCGGTCTCGCCGGGAAAACCAACGATGATGTCGGTTGAGAGAGCGATAGGCCGCCGCGCCGACTTGATCCAGGAGATGCGCTCCAGGTACCACTCCGGCGTATACTCACGCGCCATCATTTTGAGCACACGGGCCGAGCCGGACTGGACCGGCAGGTGGACATGGTCGCAGAGGGTAGGAACCTGGTCGATGGCCTCGACGATGTCGCGGGTGAAGTCCCGGGGATGGCTGGTGGTGAACCGGACGCGCCGTATGCCCGGCACCTGCCCGACAGCCGCCAGCAGTTCGGCGAAGCTCAACTTCCCTTCCGGGTCACGGTAGCTGTTCACGTTCTGACCCAGGAGCTGGATCTCGGTGTAGCCCAGGTCGGCGATGCGCCGGGCCTCCTCAAGCACTGACGGCGAGGAGCGGCTGCGTTCTTTGCCGCGCGTGTACGGCACCACGCAGTAGGAGCAGAACTTGTCGCAGCCCTCGATGATGGTGATGTAGCCGCGGTAGGGATTCTGGCGGGCCGTGAACTCGGTCTCGAAGGTCTCGTCGGTCTGGCGGTCGTCGAGTCCGGTAATGCGGCTTTCGCCGGCTTCCAGGCGGGTGAGCATCTCGGGCAGTTTGCGGTAGGAGGCCGAGCCCGAAACGAGCGAGACGTACGGCGCGCGCTCGAAGATCTTTTCGCCCTCCTGCTGGGCCACGCAGCCGAGAACGCCGAAACGCTTGCCGGCCTTGTGCAACTTCTTGTAGTCGTTGAGCCGGTTGAAGACCTTCTGCTCGGCTTTATCGCGGATGGAGCAGGTGTTGTAGAGGATCAGGCCGGCTTCTTCTTCCGACTCAACCTGCCGGTAGCCCTGCTGCCGGAGGGTGCCGATCACCTTTTCAGAGTCATGCGCGTTCATCTGGCAGCCGAAGGTCTCCAGATAAAATGTCTTCTCGGTCGCCATAAACAGTCCTCAGTATAGCGTGAAGTTCGCCTACTGCGAGCGGA
>DASXFB010000148.1:0-2483 GCA_036489815.1 Occallatibacter sp.
CGGTGCGCGCGGCAGTGACGCCGAGTCCGGAGCCGGTGTCGAACATTGCATTGAGCACGACGGAGGATGCCGCCGCGGTGGGGCTGAGCTGGCTGGTGACGGTGCACCCGTGGGCGAGCGCGACGATTGCGCTGGTTGGGGTGGCGTTGGCGATCTTTGCGGTGCGCTGGGTGGTGAAGGCGGTCCGGCGCATGCTGGGGCGGGCGCAGGATGCCCTGACAATGAGCCCGCGAATTAAGAGTGCGTAGTTTCTAAAGAATTGGTCGGGACGGGCAGATTCGAACTGCCGACCCCTCGCACCCCAAGCGAGTGCTCTACCAGGCTGAGCCACGTCCCGACGACGGTGAGGCAAGGGTCTTGCTCTGAAAAGTGTATCAGGGGACCAGCTGCACTGCCTGCAAACTGCGGGTCCTTCACTTCGTTCAGGATGACAGGAATTTCGGAAGGTTGCTTCGCTTGAACTGAATACGCCCACCCAGGCTTCGCCAGAATGGGGCACCCGGTTTGTTTCGCTACCAGCAAACTGTAGGTCCTTCGCTCCGCTCAGGATGACATCCGAAAGCAATGGACCTGCGGGCTCTAGCCCGCCGGTGGGATGTAGTCCTGGGGCAGTGCGGAGCCTTCGCCGAAGAAGAACTGCTCCATCTGCTCGACCAGAAACTCCTGTGCCTCGCGGGTCCAGGGCTGGAGGCGGTATTCGTTCAGCAGCATCTTCTGGCGTTCGCCCCACTCCTGCCAGCTTTGCTTGGAGACATTGTGGAAGACCTTGTTGCCGAAATCGGAGTCGAAAGGCGGCTCATCCAGTCCTTCCATCTCTTTCTTGTAGCGGGAATCCTGGACCATGTGGGCCATGCGTTTAGTTCTCCTCGTGCGGTGTCTTTCTCATTGTAAGCAAAGCTACGGGCCGGAGACGCTGCGATAGAGCGTTTCTCCTGTTATGCCCTAACCAGTCGACGAAGCCTCTGTTGCCTTTTCTTGAAGGAAAGGCAACGCAGAGAGAATCTCCGCTGCGCACAATGTCAGAAGAAATGCTCTAGCATCGACGTGTATGGCTGAGATCAAACCACGGGTGCGGTTTGCGCCCTCTCCCACCGGCATGCTGCATGTGGGCAATGCGCGGACGGCGCTCTATAACTGGCTGTTTGCGCAGCACAACGGCGGCTCGGCGATCCTGCGCATCGAGGATACGGACGTCGAGCGCTCCGAGGCGCGGTATGAGGCGCTGCTGATCGAAGATCTGCACTGGCTGGGGCTGACCTGGGAAGAGGGGCCGCAGATGGGGGGCTCGCATGGGCCCTACCGGCAGAGCGAGCGGCTGGGGGTCTACGCGGCGCACACAGACAAGCTGCTGATAGAGGGCAAGGCGTACCGCTGCTTCTGCACGCCGGAGCAGCTGGAGGCGGAGCGTGCAGCGGCGGCTGCGGCGCATCTGCCACAGGTGTATAGCGGCCGGTGCCGGTCGCTGTCGATGGAGGATTCGCGGCTGCGCGTAGAGGCCGGAGAGATGTACGCGGTGCGGTTACGAATTCCGGAGCATCCGATCCGCTTTCATGACCTGGTGCGCGGGGACGTGGAGTTTGCAGCCGATGCGGTAAGCGATCCCGTGCTGGTGCGGTCGAGCGGCATACCGGTCTACAACTACGTCGTGGCTATCGACGATGCGCTGATGGAGATCACGCACGTGATCCGCGGCGACGATCATGTGTCGAACACGCCGAAGCAGGTGGCGATCTACGAGGCATTCGGCTGGAAGGTGCCGGAGTTCGCCCATCTTTCGACCATCTTGGGCAGCGACCGCGAGCGGCTTTCGAAGCGGCACGGGGCGACATCGATTGCGAGCTTTCGCGAGATGGGCTACCTGCCCGAGGCGCTGATGAATTATCTGGCGCTGCTGGGCTGGGGCGCGGAAGGTGGGACGCGCGAGACGTTCACGCCGGCGGAGCTGGTGGCGGAGTTCAAGCTGGAGCGGGTGACGGCATCGCCGGCAGTCTTCGATACGGACAAGCTCAACTGGCTGAACCGGCACTACCTGAAGTTGCGGCCGATTGCCGAGGTGGCGGCGCTGGCATGGCCTTACTTTGAGCAGGCTGGCTATCTGGGGCTGCGAGAAAAGGTAACTGTAGAGATTGCAGACTGGTTTGGGCGGCTGGTGGCGGTGCTGCTGCCGGGCATCGATCACCTGGACCAGTTGCCGGCGAAGGCGGCGTTTCTGTTTGCGCTGGATTCGGCGAAGACCAACGCGGACGCGGAGAACGCCGCGATTCTGGCGAGCGATATGGGGAAACGTGTCATCGGCGCATTCACGGCGCGCGCGATGGCCGAGCCGGGGCCGATTACGGCGGAGCGCTTCAAGGCGATGATGAACGAGGTGAAGGCGGAGACGGGCGCGAAGGGCAAAGAGCTGTTCCATCCAGTGCGCATCCTGCTGACCGGAGCGCATTCTGGGCCGGAGTTCGACAAGATCGTTCCGCTGATGGAGGATG
>DASXFB010000047.1:0-3759 GCA_036489815.1 Occallatibacter sp.
CGGCGGCACGCTTTTTCTGGACGAGATCGCGACCATGGGCATGGACACCCAGGCCAAGATCCTGCGCGTTCTGCAGGATCGCCGCTTCATGCATCTGGGCGGCATCCAGGAGATTCAGGTGGACGTGCGCATCATCGCCGCTACCAACATCGACCTCCGCCAGGCGGTGCGCGACGGGCGTTTCCGCGAAGACCTGTTCTACCGCCTGAATGTAATCACCGTCGATCTGCCGCCTCTGCGCGCGCGCCGCGAAGACATTCCGCTGCTGGCCAGCCACTTCCTCGAGTTCTATGCCAACGAGAACGGCTTGCCCGCGCGCAAGCTCTCCGCCGACGCTCTGCGCGCGCTGGTCGATTATGAGTGGCCCGGCAATGTCCGCGAACTTGAGAACTCCATCGAGCGCGGCGTCGTGCTGTCGAGCGGCCCCATTATCGGCTCCGACCTGCTGCCCGGCCACATCACCGGCCGCAGCTTTCAGGATGCGCTGCTCGAGCACAATCCCAACGCATCGCTCTTCGACATTCTCGAAGACATTGAGCGCCGCATCATCATCGAGAAGCTAGAGCGCTGCAACTGGAACCAGACCGACGCCGCCGAGCAGTTCCGCATACCGCTCTCTACGCTGAATCAGAAGATCAAGCGGCTGAACATCGAGATACGGAAAAAAGGGCGGGAGTAGCGCTCAATGCAAGCGGAACTGAAAGTATCGATCGTTCGATTCACTCTCGAGCATCAGCCGGGCATAGTGGAGTGCGAATTCTTCGATGCAGACGGTGTTCGATACACGATGGAAGACAAGGTTCCAATCTTCACAGCGGATGATCTCTGGAGCGACTCTGATTACCCCAGAGAACGCGCGGTACAGTGCGAATTGCTCGATCCAATTAACCTTCAGTCGAGACGAGAGTTGGTGCGGATCAAAGTTTCTCCTGCACTCATTTCTTCATCTTTCAACGAGGCCGCCGAGATCGTAGTCTTCGCGAAACAACTCCTCTTCTGAGATTGCCTGCGCTCACTTTGAGCTTCGCGCCATCACCTGCTAGCTTGTTCCTGTTTGCCGTACGCAGCGGGAGCCGTTCCGAACCATTCGCTCCGCTGCGCCCGCATTTCGGAGAAACCCATGTCCCTCACGCGCAGGCGATTCGTCGTCAACTCGCTCAGCTCTGCTTTGGCCGCACCGCCGCTGCTCTCCATGTTCCTTGACCCCAACACCGCCCGCGCCGCTGCGCCGGTCAACAGCAAGCCCTACGGCTCCGGCCACTTCGGTGAATGGATCGAAGACGAGTTCGGCCTTCCCGCCTATCGCTACACCTGCGACCAGGCCAGCGATCCCAAAGCAATCACGCCGGTCACTCCCGGCATCCTCTCCGAAACCGAGCATGTCCACCAGGTCGGCAACGACCGCATCATTGCCATCGCCTCAAACGACGGGCACGTACGCGTTCGACAGGACGAAGGCAGCCCCAAGCTCCTCAACGACTACGTACCGGAGAACAGCCAATTCGGCGGCGGCATCGGCTATCTTGTCTCCGCCGGCGAATCGCTCTCGACGCTCTATAGCGGCAACAGCGCGTCCTTCGAGCGCATCTTCGGCGTGGGATATTTCCGCAAGCGCGTCACCGGCAAAAATCTCCATATTGACCAGGTCATCTCGGCTCCCTTCGGCGATGACCCGGTGCTGCTTTCGCAAGTCACCATCGACAACCGCGGCGCGGCAGCCGCCTCGCTGCGATGGGTCGAGTACTGGGGATGCCAGAACTATCAACTTTCCTTCCGCGCCTTCATTGAGTCCTTCAGCCAGCGCGGCAGCCCAACCGATTTCCGCCGCAAATTCGCGCAGCAGTTCAAGAGCCGCTTCCAGGCGATCGACGGAAACATCGGCCTGCTGGAACAGAAGGATTTCGCCGGCCGCACAGCCGAAGACGAGGCCCTGTGGAGCGCCATGAAAACCATGCTGGCGCGCAATGAGAACGGCTTTGTCGGCCCCATTCAGGAGGGCGTCGCCGGAGCCTCGTTCGACGATCTGCGCCCGCCGGCAACATTCCTCGTTTCGCTCGATGGGCCCGCCGACAGCCATTCCGCCAATGGCGCGGCATTCTTCGGCTCCGGCGGCGCGCATCATCCTGACGGGCTCGGCAAACCGCTTGACGGACAGCTTGCGCCCGAGGGCCATGGCGCCGCGCTGCTGCTCGAGCGGCGCATAAATCTCAAGCCGGGCGAATCGGCCACGCTTCATTTTCTCTATGGCTACCTGCCGGAAGGCTTTGCGCTTGAACCGCTTATTGCCCGCTACAAATCCACCGCCGCGGCCTCGTTGAAGACCTCAGGAGCCGCGTGGAAATCGAAGGGCATGCGCTTCTCAGTGGACGCCGAGCCGTGGGTCGCGCGAGAGACCGTGTGGAACCACTACTATCTGCGGAGCGGCCTCACCTACGACCAGTTCTTCGCCCAGCATTTGCTCAACCAGAGTGGCTTTTATCAATACACCATGGGCTTCCAGGGCGCGGCCCGCGATCCGCTGCAGCATTCGCTTCCCTTCATCTTCAGCGATCCGGAGATCGTGAAGAGCGTGCTGCGGTATACGCTGAAAGAAGTCCGGCCCGACGGGTCTATCCCGTATGGGATCGTCGGCAACGGCATGGTTGCGCCCATGGTTGCGGATAACGCCAGCGACCTGCCGCTGTGGCTCCTGTGGGTGGTAAGCGAGTACGTGCTGGCCACGCGCGACGACACCTTTCTGGACGAACGAATCCCATCGCCGCTGATCAGCCCCCAGCCGCAGCCTGAAACCGTCCGCGGCCTGCTGGCGCGCTGCTACCGCCATCAGGTCGAGCAGGTCGGCGTCGGCGAGCACGGCGTGGCGCGCATGCTCAATGACGACTGGAACGACGGTCTGCTCGGCGCCTTCGCCGTCAAGGCATTCAAAGAAGCCGCGGAGAAAGGCGAGAGCGTTCTCAACTCCGCCATGTCCGCGTGGGTCTTCGATTACTATGCCCGCCTGTTGACCCATGCAGCGGAGAAGCCCGAATTTATCGCCGAGGTCAAAGCCAGCGCCGCTGTTCACCGCGAAGTAACCGGCAAGCAATGGACAGGAAAGTGGCTGCGCCGCGCATGGCTCGGTCCAACGCTGGGCTGGCTCGGCGAAAATACCCTCTGGATCGAGCCGCAGCCCTGGGCTATCGTGAGCGGCGCTACCACGCCGGACCGGAGCAAGCAGCTTGTCCAGACGATGGACGAGCTTCTGCGCCGCAATTCACCCATTGGCGCGGCACAGATGAGCGACGGCCCCGATATGCTGGAAGGGCAGACCTTCGAGCCCGGCACCTGCGTCAACGGCGGCATTTGGCCCTCGCTCAACCAGACGCTCATCTGGGCCCTGGCTACGGTCGATCCGGCCATGGCCTGGGATGAGTGGAAGAAAAACTCCTTCGCGCGCCACGCCGATGTTTATCCGGATATCTGGTACGCCATCTGGAGCGGCACCGACTCCTATAACTCCTTCAAGCACAAGCAGGCCGGCGAGACCGTCAACAACAAGTATTTCCACGGCACCGATTTTCCGGTTTTCAACCTGCACGCGCACGCCTGCGCCCTGTATTCGGCAACCAAGCTCTTCAACCTGCAATTCACTGGGTCGGGTCTGACGATCGAGCCGGACGTGCCCATCGAAACCTATCGCTTCGAGTCTCCCCTGTTCGGATTGATCAAATCCCCGCAAGGCGGCTACGAAGGCTGGTATTCGCCGTCGCGGGCAGGTTC
>DASXFB010000051.1:0-1677 GCA_036489815.1 Occallatibacter sp.
AACGAAAAATTGCGAGCCGTCCGTGTTCGGCCCGGAGTTCGCCATCGCCAGCCGGCCCGGCACGTCGAACATCAGCGACGGATCGATCTCATCCTGGATGAAATAACCCGGATCGCCCATGCCGGTGCCGATGGGGTCGCCACCCTGCGCCATGAAGCCCGGAATCACGCGGTGAAAGATCGTGCCATCGTAGAGCGGTTTGCCGTGCTCCTTCTCATGCGTGTCGGGATTGGTCCAGTCCTTGGTGCCCTCGGCCAGCCCGATGAAGTTCGCTACCGTCACCGGCGCTTGCTTGTCGAAGAGCCGGCAGGTGATCCGGCCCATGCTGGTGTCCATTACGGCAGTCGGTCCGGTCGGCTCAACGGCCGGAGCCGTCTGCGCGCCGGGTGAATCCGGCAGATCCTGTGAGGCGCCGGCTGGCGCGCTGCTTGCGGGCGCGGCGGGAGCTTGCTCCGGCGCGGCTGGCGGTGGCGTCTGCTGTGCGGAGGCGAATGCAGTAGAGAAGAGGAGGGCGAGAGCGAATCGGCGAGCAAAGGGCATGCGGGAATCCAACCTGTCAGAGTATCGCAAGGACTTCGAACAATGCCACCTAAGCCGCCGCTTGCCAGTTTGCCTAATACAATAGCCGCGGGTTCCCATCCACCGCATCTCATCACGCAGGAGGCTTTCCAATGGGGTACATCCAACGCAAACTCATGTTCATCGTCAGCCGCTTTCTGATGAAGCGCCGCTGGGGCCGCCGCCTGATGTGGATGTGGGCAATGCGCGCCATGCGTTCCCGTATACGCGAATTCGTGCGTGATCTGGCGGTTCTCTATCCGATACTTCGGCCCGCCGCAGCATGGATTTAGATATATTTCAGCCAGCCGGAACATAGAGAAGGTGACCTTTGGGCTCTGGATCGTCCGGTCGGAGAGTGACACGCAATCCGGCAGGGGCCATGATGAGTTCACTCTTCAACAAAGGTGAACACATGGCCCTCCTACGGAGACTTTGGCTCGTCCAGCGGAATATCGCTCATGCTTGGGAAGTACTTTTCAGCCGGGATACCTCGACTGCAAGACCGTTGAAGAACGGGTGAAGCATCGGGACTGTCCGTTGTCTTTGTCCCGGTGTCTTACAGAGATCGAAACCGCTCCTAAATCCGCCCTGCCGCTCGCAAGGCGCCGATCTCCCCAGCGGTAAACACGCGCGAGCGCACCAGGAAGCGCACGCCCTCCGGTCCCTCGAGCGAAAACATGCCGCCGCGTCCCGGCACTACGTCCAGGATGATCTGCGTGTGCTTCCAGTACTCGAACTGGCTGCGGCTCATATAGAACGGCGTCTCGCCCAGCGTGGCCAGCAGCACATCGCTGTCGCCGACCAGGAACTCTCCGCGCGGATAGCACATCGGCGAACTGCCGTCGCAGCAGCCGCCGGACTGGTGGAACATCAGCGCGCCGTGTTTCTGGGCGAGCTTTTCCATCAGCGCGGTGGCCGCCGCGGTGCAGATGACCTGGGCCGGTGCCTCTGTTGCCGAAGCACCGGCCGGCCTTGCCTCCGTCTTGATCGCCTCCGTCATCAGAAGAAGCCCATCGCATTCGGGCTGTAGCTGATGAGTTGGTTCTTGGTCTGCTGGTAGTGATCCAACATCACCTTGTGCGTCTCGCGTCCAATGCCCGACTGCTTGTAGCCGCC
>DASXFB010000066.1:0-51682 GCA_036489815.1 Occallatibacter sp.
CCGGGACCCGTAGAATAAGGGATCGCAGGAGTTTTCAAGGCCATGAGTTTCAGCAGTCGTCGTTTTTTCGTTTCGATTCTCGGTTGCGGCATGATTCCGGTTGCCGCCGTGGCCTGCTTCGCCCAGCAGTCTCCCGCTTCATCCCAAGCACAAGCGCAGCCCACATCCAGTCAGGATCAGGACCAGAACCAGGATCCACTGAAGCGCCAGCGCTCTGACCAGGAGAGATACAAGGCCCAGAAAGCCCTGCGGCAGGAGTTGAAAGGCACCTACAAAACCTGGCTCAACGATGAAGTGCCGTACATCATCACGGATGAAGAGCGCAAGGCTTTCATGAGCCTGAGCAACGACGAAGAGCGCGACGCCTTCATCGAGGCCTTCTGGCAGCGCCGCAATCCGAATCCCGACTCCCCTGAGAACGAATATCGCGAAGAGCATTACCGCCGTATCGCCTACGCCAATGAGCACTTCGCGGCCGGCAAGCCGGGATGGAAGACCGATCGCGGCCACATCTATATTGCGTTCGGGCCGCCCGACGACATTGATTCGCATCCCTCCGGCGGACTTTACCAAAGAACTCCCGAGGAAGGCGGCGGCTCGACATCGACCTTCCCCTTCGAGGTCTGGCACTACCGCTATCTCGAAGGCATCGGAGAGAACATCGACATCGAATTTGTCGATACCTGCCAGTGCGGCGACTACCACTTCACCATCGACCGCAGCGAGAAAGACGCGCTCCTCCACGTTCCCGGCGCCGGCCTTACCGAATACGAGGAGATGAACCACCAGGACAAGACCGACCGCTTCAAGGGCAACGGCGTTGAGAGTCTCGGCGGCGGTCCCATGGGCGACCAGGCGCAGGGCAAGGAATTCGACCGCATTGAAATGGCTGCCAAACTCTTCGCGCCGCCGCCGGTCAAGTTCAAAGACCTCGACGCCTTTGTCACCGAGCACAAGATTCTGAGCGGGCCGCCGTTTCCCTTTGATGTGCGCACAGATTTTGTAAAGGTCACCGATAATACCGATCTGGTTCCGATCACTCTCCAGATCAGGAACCGCGATATCACCTTCGTCACCAAGGATGGTGTTTCCAAGGGCGTCGTGAACATTCTCGGCAAAGTGACCACCATCATGCATAAGACGGTGCAGACCTTCGAGGACACGGTGGAGATCGACCAGCCTTCCGAACTGCTGGAGAAGTCGCTTGACCGCAAGTCGGTCTACTGGAAAGCTCTTCCGCTGCAGCCCGGCCTCTATCGCCTCGACATCGCCATCAAGGATGTGAACAATCCCGACCATGTGGGCATCTATGGCCGCGGCATCGAGGTGCCCTCCTTTGAGGATGAGAAGCTCGGTACCTCGTCGCTCATCCTGGCCGACGAGATGCACACCGTCTCTTCGCGGGATATCGGCGAAGGCAATTTCATCATCAGCAACACGTTTATCCGTCCGCGCGTCAGCCCCAATGCTGCCACACCGGTCAGCTTCAACCGCACGCAGACGCAGGACCTCAACTTCTGGATGCAGGTCTATAACCTGGGCATCGACGAAGTCACCAAAAGTAATTCGGCCACGGTTACCTACGAGATCACGGATGCCGCCACGGGCAATGTGATCTTGGAGAAGCAACTGGAATCGAAGGATTTAGGCGCGCACAGCGATCAGCTCACCGTAGAGAAGTCGCTGCCAATCGCGGGTCTTGCGCCGGGCAAGTACAAGGTGACGGTGAAAATAAATGACGCAATTTCAAAACAAGAGATTGCACAATCGGCGCCTTTTGTCGTCGAATAGGAATCATCGCGCATTCGGCGACCGGACGGTAGATTCGGAGCAGCGCAGATGGGACTTTTCAGGGTATCTGCCAGGGGGACGCGGCGGGTCACAGATCTGTAGATGATGCGTAGCACCCATCTCGCCGGATTCGCCATTCTGATCGCTTTGGGGGTCGCTCCGGCCTTTGGGGCGGCAGCCGCGTCAGTGTCCGGAGTGGTGCGCGACTCGGGGGGCGTGCCCCAAATCGGCGCCGAAGTGCAGCTCCTGCGCCCGGACTTCACGGTAGTCGCCAGCGTCTACACCAATGGCAAAGGTCAGTTCGTCATCGCCTCCTTGCTGCCGGGCCGATACGCGCTCAAGGCCATGGGCACTGCGTTTCTGCCCTCGCTCCGCGAAAATGTGCGCATCCGCCGCACCGCGGTCGTCAATCTCACGCTCAACACCTTATACGAAGTGATGCAATGGCTGCCCGCCCAGCCGCGCTCCGGCGACGCCCAGCGGGATGATTGGGCCTGGACCTTGCGTTCCGCCGCCAATCGGCCCCTGCTGCGCTGGCTCCAGGACGGTCCGCTGATCGTTGTCACCGACGGTCCGGGAGCGGCTCCCAAGTTGAAGGCCCGTCTGATGGCCACCGGCCAGGCGGGAACCTTCGGCGAGAGCGGCGAGCGCTTTACCACCTCGGTGGAGGATACCCCCGATAGCAGCCGCGAGCTCCTTGCGCGCGTCGATTTCGCGCCGGATTCCGACGGCGCCATGGAATCGATGCTCGGCTTCCGGCAGGATCTTGGTTTTGCCGGCTCCGTGCAGTCCGTGGCCGCCATGGCCATACATCCTGAAGTGGCCGACGGCGCTGGTGACCAGGGCGTGGATGAGGCCGCTATTCGCACGGCGGAAACCATGCGCATCGGCGCAGCCATCGAGGCGGAAGCGGGGTCGACCGAGGTGCTGGCGCATCTTGGCGGTCCGTCTGCCAACGCAACCATGGCCGGGCTGCCTTTCGCCAATGTGGAATGGAGTCGCGGCTATACTTCCATCCATTACCGCATGGCGACCATGATCCCGGACCCAGCCGCCGAGGACCGGGGCGAGGCCGCCGGTTGGTTGCCGGAGCTAGCCGAGCGCAATGGCGATCTGGTCATCGAGCGCGGCATGCATCAGGAGATTGGATTCGAGCGCCGCACCGATCGGTCCAGCCTCGCGGTTCTGGTCTACTCAGACCGCGTCCGCGACCCGATCCTCGAGGCCATGACCCGGCTTGCCGCCGGCGACTCTGCTCAGGCGCCCATCGCGGCTTCCGCTCTGCTTGATCCTTCCAGCGGATTGCTTCGCGCAACCGGCCCTGCCTTTGGGACTACCGGCATGGAAGCTGTCGTCGAGCATCGCCTGCGGGGCAATAGCTATATTCGCGCCAGTTGCGCCAATGGAGACGCTCTGGTGATGCCGGCTCTAGCCGCACCGGAAGGCTTCATGCAGGTTCTTGCGGCGGCTCATCCCCGCCGGACCCAGGCTTACTCGATTTCGCTCTCAGGCACGCTCGACGGCACAGGCACGCGCTGGCGGGCCAGTTATCGATGGCAGGCTGACGATACCGTCACCGCGGTTGCTCCCTACGCGCTTAACGCCGCCGAACCCTATCTCAGCATCCATTTCCGCCAGCCGATCCATCTTACCCGCGATGGATCAGGGGGCGTTGAAGCGCTGCTGGATGTTCGCAATCTTCTCGCCGAGGGCTATCGGCCTTACATCCTCAGCGACGGCTCTCTCTTGATTTTCGGTCAAGCTCAGCGCGGCATTCGCGGCGGCCTCGCCTTTACCTTCTAACGGCCGGGTCAGAAATTCGTTGAAAGCAACCGCAGATCCCTTTCGACAAGCTCAAGACAGGCTTTCGGCTGAGTTGGACCTAAGAGCCGACCCATTCCGCCCAGGATGATGGCGGGTTATGATGGGAATCTCAGGCTCCAGACACCCGCTCACAATTCAGGCAGCTTCAAAGTTACCCTCTCATTCCGAGCGGCCGGAGTCCGCTGTTTGGCGCCAGAGGAGCTTGAAGGAGCGCGTCTGGGCATTCTCACGCAGATTGCGCCGCGTGGGCCGGGCGAGACCGCGTATTATGGACGATCGAGGAAACAATCCAACCATGAATCGCATTCCACTCTCTCGCCGCGCCGCGCTCAAGTCCGGACTTGCCGCCACGGCCTTTGCGCCCTTGACTGGGATTCTAAGAGGAGAAGACGGCGTGCCATCGAGAAAGAACAGGATCCATCAGTCCGTCTGCCGCTGGTGCTACAAAGACATCCCCCTGGACCAACTCTGCGTCTACGCGGCCAGCATCGGCCTCAAAGGTATCGACCTTCTTCAGCCCGAAGAATACGAAGTGCCTCGCCGCTACGGTCTCATCTGCACCATGGCTTATGCCGGCGGAGGCACCATTCCTGACGCGCTCAACCGCCCCGAGCACCATGCGGCGATCGAAGCTGCCTTCCGCACCAATATTCCCCTCGCTGTCAAGGCGGGGATTCCCAATGTCATCACCTTCTCGGGCACTCGCCGCGGTATGTCCGATGAGGAAGGCGCGCACAATACCATCGACGGTCTCAACCGGGTGAAGAAGATCGCCGAAGATAACGGTGTCGTCATTTGCATGGAATTGCTCAACAGCAAAGTCAACCATCCCGATTACATGTGTGACCACACTGCGTGGGGCGTAAGCGTGATGCAGGCAGTCAACTCACCCAACGTAAAATTGCTCTATGACATTTATCACATGCAAATTATGGAGGGCGACCTGATCGCGACAATCCGCCAAAACATCCAGTGGCTCGGCCACTTCCACACCGGTGGCGTTCCCGGGCGTCATGAGCTCGACAATACCCAGGAGGTACAATGGGACGGAGTTATGCGAGCTATTGCGGATGCGGAGTTCAAGGGATACGTCGCGCATGAGTTTCTTCCCAAGCGCGATCCCTTCACGAGTCTGCGCGCCGCCGTCGATCTCTGCGATGTTTAAAGTGCCGGCGAAAAAAGGTTTCAAAAACGCGCCGGCTGGAAACGAATCGAATCAGCGCAGTCCTATAGCGCTGCCAAAAACCATACTGCAGTCCCATCCATGACGAGAATCGATCAATCATGAAATCCCTCCTGCTCTCCGAGTACAATCACCTCGAGATCGCTGACCTGCCTCTTCCCGCGATCGCTCCCGGCGAAGTGCTGGTTCGCGTTGAAGCTTGCGGCATCTGCGGCAGCGACGTGCACGGCTACGACGGCTCTTCCGGCCGCCGCATTCCGCCCATCGTGATGGGCCATGAAGCTGCAGGAACCGTGGCGGCCGTAGGGTCCGAGGTGCGCGGCTATGCCGAAGGCGATCGCGTCACCTTCGACTCCACTGTCTACTGCGGCGATTGCGCGTACTGCGTCACCGGGAACGCGAACCTGTGCGACAATCGCCAGGTCATCGGCGTCTCCTGCGGCGACTATCGCCGCCACGGCGCCTTCGCCGAGTTCGTCGTTGTTCCGCAGCGCATCCTCTATCCCTTGCCGGCCAACATTTCATTCGCTGAGGCTGCCATGCTCGAGGCCGTCTCCGTGGCGCTCCACGCCGTGCGCATCTCCGAGCCTCAGGGCGGTGAGACCGCGCTCGTGATCGGCGCCGGCATGATTGGCCTGCTCACGCTCCAGGCCGCGCGCGCCGCGGGCTGCGGCCGCGTCTTCATCTCCGATGTTGACGCGACCCGTCTGAACCTTGCCGCCCAAATCGGCGCGGATCAAATCTTGCATGCCTCCGGTGCAGAACTTTTCTCTGAAGTCCACAAGCTTACCGAAGGCCGCGGCGTCGATCTCGCCTATGAAGCTGTCGGCCGCAATGAGACTGTTGCATCGGCAATCGACTGTACGCGCAAAGGCGGCACAGTCACACTCATCGGCAACATCCAGCCGGAGGTCACGCTTCCGCTGCAAAAAGTGGTGACGCGCCAGATACGCCTGCAAGGCTCCTGCGCCTCTTCCGGCGAATATCCGCAGGCCATCGAACTCATCGCCAGCGGAAAGATTCAGGTCAAGCCGCTCATCACCGCCGTTGCCGCCCTCGAAGAAGGCCCGCGCTGGTTCGAGCGCCTGCATGCCCGCGAGCCCAATCTGATGAAAATTATTCTTACGCCGAGGCCGCAATGACTACGCCACTCTTTGACCTTACCGGGCAGGTCGCGCTTGTCACGGGCACCAGCCGCGGACTCGGCCAATACTTTGCCACGGCCCTGGCGAAAGCCGGGGCGGATCTGGTCGTGACCAGCCGCAAGCGCGAGAGCCTGTCTGGTTTCGAAGCGGAGATCAAGGCACTCGGCCGCCGCTCCATCGCGCTCGAACTGGACGTCCGCAGCCAGGAGAGCATCGAAAAGATGGTCGCCGATGCCGAAGCGGCTTTTGGGCAGATTCATATCCTGGTCAACAACGCCGGCTGCAACATCCGCAAGCCGGCGCTCGAAGTCACATGGGGCGACTGGAACCAGATCCTCGACACGAATCTTCGCGGAACCTTCTTTGTTGCCCAGGCCGTAGCCCGCCGCATGATTGCGAAGCACTATGGCCGCATCATTAACGTCGGCTCCGTCACCAGCGTTTTTGGTTATGCGGGCCTCGCCCCCTACGGCGCCAGCCGCGGCGGTGTGCGCCAGTTGACCATGAGCCTCGCCGATGATTGGGGCAAGCACGGCGTCACCGTCAACTGCCTCGCGCCTGGCTGGTTCAAGACCGAGCAGAACAAGGTGATGTATGAAGACGCCGGGTGGGTGGAGTACCTTGTCGAGCGAATTCCGCTGAAGCGGCCCGGCCAGCCGCACGACCTGGACGGCGCTATCGTGTTTCTCGCCTCGGAAGCAAGCCGCTACGTCACCGGCCAGACCTTGCTGGTCGATGGCGGCATCAGTACCGGCTCCACGCGCGCCACCGTCACTCCCCGAAAGCAAGCATGAACGCTGCCGTCGGGCCTGTTGGCCCGGTGCGCCTTCTCTCGGTGACGGCGCCATGAAGCGGCCATGGCGGCGTCCAATAGGCGGCGAGCCGATGAGCCGTTACTGCACAACCAAAACAAGGGAACCGGACTCAGTCACGGCGCCGGCGGTTCCGGTCACCGTGATCAGGTAAGTTCCCGCGGTCGTGCCGGGAAGGTTGGCCGTGGTGACAACCACGGTGTTGGTGCCCGATGCGTAGTTATAGGTGGATGAGCTGGAAGTGTCGGGCGAATACGTGGCGTTGAGAGGATCCGTACCGGTGGCGAGAGAGCTCGCCGGAATCGTGATCGTCGCGCTGCCATTCGAGAGCGTTGCTGTCTGCGACGTGTAGGTGCCGCTCACCAGGCTTGCGGTTCCGGTCGGGGTCGCGCTTCCGCTGCCGCCCGCTACAACGATGTTCACCGCGAGCGTTTGCGCGGTCGTCACGCTCGCGGGCGAGGGCGTCACCGTCACCGTGGGCGTGATCTTGGCAGGTGGATTGGGTGTGGTCGTATTGCTGCACGCCTGCACGCCGGCCAGCCCTACGGCGAGCAGCGCCAAGGCCAGCATGTTGCGCCAGCTACGCCGCCGCGTGGGAACCCACAGAAGAAGAATGCATGCCAAAGCCGCACCGCTCGCGCCATAGCGGCGCAGCGTGGTGTGCAGAGGTCTCTCCACCGCGCCCGAGCTTGCCGCTGTGGTGGAAATCGTCAGCGTGGCGGTGCCGGCGGTCGTCCCGGTCAGGTTTACGGTCCCGGTTGAACCAAAGCTCAGAGTCGGCCGATCCTGCGCCCCGGCCGGGCTTGAAGTCACGACGGCCGTCAGCGTCACCGCGCCGGTGAACCCTCCCGAGGGCGTCACGGTGATCGTCGAAGTATTGCCCGATGTCGCGCCGGGGGCAATCGAGACATTCATGCTGGTAATGGCGAAGCCGGGAGACCCGCCTGACGCATAGCTGTTCAAAAACTGCTGCACATCGAGCGAGCCCAGGCCGGTGACTTCGTCGAACCCGGTTGTCAACAGGAATCCCGCTTGGCCGCCGGTCAGGCTTGATGGGCCTGGGATGCTGTTGTTGCACAGGCTCGGCGTATTCCCGCTGCACGAGCTCACGCCGCTAGAGGCGACCGTAGCGTCATGGAATGTGGAAGATGCCGACGCAGCTTCCTGATAGAGCTGAAGATTCAGGCTCCCCTGCGCCCCGCTCAGCTTCTGGTCAAGCAGCGCCGCCACGCCGGCCATGCCGGGAGCCGCGGCCGATGTTCCGCAGAAGGCGACAAACTGATAGGCCCCGCTCGAGTTCGCAACGCAGCCGGCATTGCTCGTAGAACTGGTTCCGAAGGCGGCAAGGCAGCCAAAGTAGCCGTCATGGCAGGAGGCGGAAAAGGAAACATCCGGCGTGTAACGTCCTGCGCGCGCTGAGGGCACGCCCGTGCCTGTCTGCCAGCTCGGTGTGGCAATGTAGGCGCTCACTCCGCCGCCGGAAGAAGCCACCTGCGTCGAAGCGCCCGATCCAGGCTCGTTCCAGCCGCCCTCTGGGATGTAGCCTAGCGCCGAGAGCAGCCCGGTTCCATTGTTCGAATTCCAATAGGCCGAAGGATTGCTCACGTCGTTGAACTCCGTCCCGCCGACGCACGTGGCATAGCTCGAAGAACAGATCGAGTTGGGACTGTTTGCGGCCGGAGTTGTAGGCGGCGTGGTAAACGCCGCATCGCATCCCGAGGCCCCGGAATCGCCCGACGACACGAACACCGAAATTCCCTCTGAGGCCGCCTGCTGAAACAGCGTGTCCCAGGAATTGACCGTAGAACTTCCTGCTTCCGATTCGCACTCTCCAAAGCTGATGGACATGATATTCGCGGGCCGGGGCGACGTCTCGACCAGGTACTGCGCATCCGTCCAGATGCCGTCGCTTGTTCCGCCCGTGCCGGCCACCACCAGCAGCAAGTTGGCTCCCGGCGCAACGCTGCCCGACCGCAGCACGTCCAGCGTCGCCTCGCTCTGGTTATCCGTCGATTGTCCGCCTGTCGGCGGCGCGGTAAACGCCTGTCCCGGATCGGTACCTTTTGGCGGAACAATCTCGATCGGATTAGCGAAGGTGGCTCCCGTACGGGTCCTGAAGTTGGTGAAATCGGCAAAATCTGTGCGCGACTCACCGACAATCCCGATCGTCTGGCCCGCGCCTGTCAGGCTTACCGGCACATCGTAGACCGTGTCGAAATCCGCCGGTCCCAGGTAGTGGCCGCCGCCGGTGGTGGTGAACTCCGGCGTAGTCGACTCGACTTCCGTCATCTGGTGCAGCGGCCGGTCCTTGATCGTATAGAGCCCGCGAACCGCCTTGATCGCCGGCGCCAGGGCTTGCGGAATCACCGGTTCGGTGGCCACCGAAAAACGCTGCTCGCCCTTGACCGAATAGTTGTGAATCTCCGTGCCAAAGGCCTGCTCCAGGTTCGCGGCCGTTCCACTGAAGCCGATAAAGATCCGGCTCGGCGAGACCCAGTCCACCTGCAGCCCCTGCGCCTGGAGCCAGCCCGTAAGCGTCTCGATGTCGGCATCCGCGAGTCCGAAGCGCTCACCCACCTCGGCAGGAGTCAGCCAATGATGGAAGGCGGACGAGGCCGGGTTCTGCTGGTCGGCAATAAGCTCGGTGAAAGCCTGCTCCTGCTCCGGCGAGCGCGCCAGCACCAGCGTCAGATGGCCGAACTCCTGGTTCTCCGGCACGCGTCCCGCGTCATTCGACCCATTGGCCCAAAGAGGATGGTGGTGCCCCAGCGCCTGGACGTGCGCGGGATCGATCGCGTGGGTGAGCCGCGCCGGCGCCTGCGCGTGCAGGACGGCGGTGGCCAGCAAAACCAAGAGTGCCGCGAAGGCCACGCGGCGCCCATTGATCTGGCATAAAGCACTTCCGGCGCACGCACGAAGGTTCAAAAAGCGGCAACTGGACTGACGCATGGGGGAGGGTATCCTTTTTTGCAACGATCGATGGAACGGATTATAGGTCACGGAAGTAAAACCTGAATGCGACTAATGGGTTACAAGGCGCACACGTTTTCCGCAAGCCGGTGGGAAAAATAGCTTGCAAATTGCAAGGCAAATCGGCAAAAATCGCTCCAATGCGGGCTTGCGCTTCTCAATCGGGGAGCCTCAGGCGCCGCAAACTCTGGCTTTGGGAGATCCGGAATGAGCAGTGTGCGAGTGCTTGTAGGAACGCGCAAAGGCGCCTTCATCCTCACGGCAGACGGTAAGCGGCGCGCCTGGCAGGTCAGCGGCCCCTTCTTCGCCGGCTGGGAGATTTATCACATGAAGGGCTCGCCTGTTGATCCCGACCGCATTTGGGTATCCCAAACCAGCGGCTGGTTCGGCCAGCTCATCCAGTCTTCCAGAGATGGCGGCAAGAACTGGTTCCAGCCTGGCGCGCCGGCTGGAGAAGCCGCGCCCGCGTGGCCGGCCAAGGCCAGCAACAAGTTTGTCTACGACGCGAGCCCCGAATCGGGCAAGCCGCTCACCACGCATCAGTGGTACGACGGCACCCAGCACCCGTGGGAGTTCAAACGGGTATGGCATCTTGAGCCCTCGCTCACCGATGCCGACACTGTGTATGCCGGCGTGGAAGATGCCGCCCTGTTCCGCTCCGCCGACGGCGGCGAAAGCTGGCACGAACTCGCTGGCCTGCGCGGCCACGGCACCGGTCCGCAATGGCAGCCGGGAGCGGGCGGCTTGGGCCTGCACACCATACTCATCGATCCCAGCAATCCCCAGCGCATCTACATCGCTATCTCGGCTGCGGGCGCCTTCCGCACCGATGATGGCGGCCAGAGCTGGAAGCCCATCAACAGGGGCCTCCGCTCGCAGTACATCCCTGATCCCAACGCCGAGGTGGGCCACTGCGTGCATCACGTGGCGATGCATCCTTCGCGTCCGGACGTGCTCTTCATGCAGAAACACTGGGACGTGATGCGCTCAGACGACGCGGGGGATAATTGGCGCGAGATCAGCGGCAACCTGCCCACGGATTTTGGCTTCGCCATCGACGTCCACGCGCACGAGCCGGAGACGCTCTATGTGGTCCCCATCAAGAGCGACTCCGAGCATTTTCCCCTCGACGGCCAGCTTCGCGTCTACCGCAGCCGCAGCGGCGGCAACGAGTGGGAGCCGCTGGCGAAGGGCCTGCCGGAGAAAGACTGCTACGTCAACGTCCTGCGCGATGCCATGGCTGTCGACAAGCTCGACGGTTGCGGAATCTACTTTGGAACAACGGGCGGACAGGTGTACGGCTCGGCCGATGCCGGCGACTCGTGGGCGCCGATCGTTCGCGATCTGCCCGCCGTGCTCTCGGTCGAGGTGCAGACGCTGCCATGACCCGCCGCAATCTAATGACCCCCGCGTCTCTCTGATCGGAAATCGAGAGCACGAGACAGTCCAGCCGTCTCACCAGAGACCCTGAGAAATTCATTGGCTTCATCGACAACTCAAATCCGCGTCCAGCTCCCCTACCACCTGCGCAACCTTGCGCAGGCCGGCGCTGAAGTGCAACTCGAAGTTCTCGCGCCCATTAGCCTGCGCGCCGTGCTCGACGCCCTCGAAGCCCGTTATCCCATGCTGCGCGGCACGATACGCGAACACGAAACCGGGCAGCGCCGGCCTTTCCTCCGCTTCTTTGCCTGTGAAGAAGATCTATCGCACCAGTCGCCCGACGCGCCGCTGCCTGAGGCGGTCGCATCGGGCAAAGAGCCGCTGCTCGTCATCGGCGCCATCGCAGGTGGATGATCGCGCCCTCTCAGCCTTGGCTCGCCAGATACTTCTGCATCGGCTCCCAATAGCGCCCGTGCCAGCCCGGATCGAGGTGGTCAAAATTACCTTCCGGAAAGCCGGTGTGATCCAATATCACGGTCGTCCCCGCGCCGCCCGGCTTGAGCTCGAAGTGCACAATCGAGTACACGCCCGCATCCCAGGATGCCGGCCTCCACGCCTGCACAATCCGCTTCGCTGCAACGATCTCCACATTCCGCCCCTCGATCATTCCGTTAAACGTCGAAAAGGCGCCGCCCGGTTTTGGATCGATGGTTGCCGGCATTCCCGTAAACGCCGCAAACAGCTTCGCATCCAGCAGCAGATCGGATACCCGCTGCGGCTCAGCCTTTAGCTCGATCTCCTGGTGCAGCGACGTGCGCGCCGCATGCGCAGCCGCCGCCGGCTGCTCTTCCATCGCCGGCTGCTGGGCCTGCGCGCGCCATCCCAGCAGCACAATCCCGATTCCCGCTACCGCCTGGCGCCGCGTCATGACGCATGTTTCGTCTCGCATCGTTTGCCCTCCGGCCCGCAAAGTGAATGTCGATTCATCGAAACACGACGAAAACTTATGTTCAAGAACATATTTTCATCGACACGCGCTCCTCGATCGGTCGATACTCGGCTCAAAGGAAGAGGAAGAATGCCTTATCCCGCCGGTCATCGCCCCGAGGTGAAGAAAAAGATCGTCCACAGCGCACGCCGCCTCTTTAACCGCCACGGGTTCGACAACGTTTCGCTCGACGCGATCATGGCCGGCGCCGGCCTTACCCGCGGCGGCTTCTATAGCTACTTCACGAGCAAGAGCGACCTCTACGCCGAAGTGCTCGGCTGCTTTTTCACCGATCCCGAATGGCAAAGCTGCTGGGAGAGCGTGGAGGTCGATCTCACGTCTTCCAACGTGGGTCCGCAGGTCGTCCGCGCCTATCTTTCGCGCCAGCACTTTGAAGATGTCGAGAACTCCTGCCCCATGGTGGCACTCCCCACCGACGTGACACGCAGCAACAAGCACGCGAAACGTGCCTTCGAAACCGTCTTCGCCGCCATGGTCAACGTTCTTGAGCGCAGCATGCGCGGCAACGGACGCAATCGCCACAACGCCGCCCAGGCCATTGCCGCTCTCTGCGTGGGCGGCATGGTCGTCTCGCGCGCCATGGAAAACCGCGAGCCGGCGGACGCGCTGCGGGAGGCCTGCATGGACGTGGCCTTGGGAATCGGCGGCTGGAGAAAAGGAACGCGGAAACCCGCGTCGGGAAGTAGGGCTGGAAACAGCCGCAGGTAACAATCCAGCCCAGTTGGCCGGGCAGTTGGCTCGCACTTTCGGCTTCTTGCGTCAATCTGTCGGATTCTGCAATTTCCCAGGCCCGAGGGCTGTGATCCTGCTCTATTCTCCACTTCCCTGGGTTCTTCCCGGCGGTTGATCGGTCTGCTGAAGGGTCTTCCGGGTTTCCTTCGAGCAGATGCCTTGGAGCTGATCGAGCAGATCTTGAGGGTCGTAGGAGCAGACATGAAACTGCTCGCCACCACAGCGGTCATGGCCGCTGGGCGAGACGGTCACAACCGGGATCTCGTGGCCAATCTTGCGCAGCTCTTCAATGAGCTGCCGGCACGGCATGCCGTACACTTCGGTGTCGATCACAATGCCATCCACCAGGGGAAAGCGGGCCAACGTTCCGATGGCCTCCTCCGCGCTGTAGGCGGTGATGACGTTGAGCGACGCCGTTTCTATCACGAGTTTGCGGGTTGAGATGCTGCCGGGATATTGCTTGTCCACAACGAGAAAACAGGGTCGAACCATACACCTTGGGATGCCTTGACCCTCCTATTGGTCTACCCCCGCGGCCTGATCGTCGAGCGAGTTTCCTCAAGCCTGCCGGCCCATCCACGCCAGATGTCAACGGGCCCTGTTGAATCTAAAGAATCTGGTCCGCATTCGGTCTCCGGCAACCCGGACAAAGCAACCCCATCGTGAAGCAACCCCATCGTACTGTGGCGTAAACTCGAAGAGAGAGCGAAGGAGCTTTTTTGAACCGGACCTCCAGCCGAAGACGGCCAAACCTGAACGCAATTACCTGCGCCGGCCGAGTTCTCGCCTGGATGGGCCGCTTTCTTTTGACGCTGGTCACAATCTCGCTTTTGACCATGCCGGTGACCCAGCACCTGTGGAATTGGGACCGCTTTTTGCATGGCGGCCAGGATTTTGAGTCCAGCGTACTGATGATCCTGATGATTCTGTGCCTGGCGCTGCTGCTGGTGCAGTCCTGTAAACGGAGTGTCGAGTGGTTGCTCGCCCGCTGGCCGCTGTTGTGGTGCTTCTGCCGCAGCCGCTTCCTGGGCGGCGTGTGGCGTAGCCGGACAGTCGCGGCTTTGCGCACTGGGACGGGGCACGGACCGGTCTCGGGCACCTACACCGTTCCTCTCCGCATCTGATCCGTTCTCTTAGAAGACCTACCTTCCTGACGGCTCGCACCGAGCCGGTGACGCTTCGTCGATAGACAACTGTTTGTCCGGCACGCCGAATTCGGAGAAATCATGAAGAAATCAGAGGTTTTCCACGCCTGGGGCAGGATCCTGGCCGGGCGCGCACCTTCACTTTCCATCGAAATTACGAAAGAATGCCCGTTGCATTGTCCCGGCTGCTACGCCTTCGATGCGGCGCATCTGGGAGGCTCGACCCAGCTGCGCCAGCTTTCCGACTTCAAGGGCGACGAGCTCGTGGCCAAAGTGCTTGCCTTGATCGACGAGTACAAACCGCTCCACGTGTCGTTGGTCGGCGGAGATCCGCTGGTCCGCTATCGCGAGCTGGACGCGCTGCTGCCGCAGATTGAACGACGCGGCGTGCATGCACAAGTGGTCACGAGCGCCTTCCGGGAGATTCCCAGAACCTGGATGCAGCTGAAGAAACTGAATGTCGTGGTATCGGTGGACGGATTGCAGCCGGAGCACGATGCGCGACGCAAGCCGGCTACCTATGAACGCATCCTCAAGAACATTCAGGGCGTGAAGGTGACGATTCATTGCACTATCACGTCGCAGATTGCAGATCGTCGCGGCTATCTTGACGAATTCCTCGGCTATTGGACCGCGCGTCCGGAGGTCGCCAAGGTCTGGTTCAGCCTGTTTACTCCGCAACGCGGTGCGCAGGATGCCGAGATATTGACGAAGCGGCAAAGAGCCGCCACCATCGACGAGCTGCGCGCATTGCGGCAGAAGTATGCCAAGCTCGATATGCCGGAATCGGTCATTCGGGAGATCGCCTCGCCGCCCAGGAGTCCCGAGGCCTGCATCTTTGCCAGAACCACGGAGACCCTCTCTGCCGATCTCAAAACCCGTATTGAGCCCTGCCAGTTCGGGGGCGATCCGGATTGCGAACAATGTGGCTGCATTGCCTCGATGGCCTTGGCGGCCGTAGGCCACCATCGGGTGGTGGGCCGGCTCACCGCCGGACATCTGTTTCTGGCGTCGGACCGGCTGGGCAAGCGATGGCGGAGCCTGCGCCAGAGGATTGCCGGCAAGAGCGTCGGTCCCAAACCCGCCGTGCAAGCCCTGCCTTCGCCGTTCACCATCCTCGATCCATAGCTGATCCATAGCTGATCCCGTAGCCCAGGACCGGTTTCGCCGTGGATGCAGCATGCGGAGTTCAAAGCAACGCGGCTCTTTCTTGCATAGGCGAGAGGCAAGCCGCGTGCTTATTGGGCTGCCGGGGCGGTATTCGATCCGATGAGGGTGATTCAGTCCGATTTCCAGCATGAAATGCCCGGAATGATTAGCTTTCGATCAGGCAAGAATTAGTGCTCTTCTTTTCCCGGCCTCAGCATTAAATCCCGGATCGCTTCACGGGGGTCCTTGCCCTGATCGAGGATCAGTTCCATCTGCTCGGTGATGGGCATCTCGATCTGGAGCTTGCGGGCAAGGCCGAGCGCGGCGCGGGCGGTGAGCACGCCCTCCGCCACTTTGCCGCCCAGGCCTTCCAGAATCTCGGGGAGCGGACGCCCCTGGCCGAGCGCCTGGCCCACGCTCCGGTTGCGGCTCAAGCTGCCCGTGCAGGTGAGCACCAGATCGCCCATGCCGGAGAGGCCTGCCAAGGTCTCGCGGCGTCCCCCGCAGGCCACGGCGAGGCGCGTGATTTCCGCAATGCCGCGGGTGATGAGCGCGGCGGCGGAGTTGTAGCCCAGGCCGACCCCTGCAGCGATGCCCGCGGCGATGGCGATCACGTTTTTGAGCGCACCACCCAATTCGACCCCGACCACATCCGTGGAAGTGTAGAGGCGGAGCGATTCCGAGGAGAACTCCTGCTGGATGAAGCCCGCCACATCGGGATCGCTGAAGGCCACGGTCACGGCGGTGGGCTGGCCCTGCGCCACTTCCAGGGCGAAGCTGGGCCCGGAGAGCGCGCCGATCGAGACCAGAAGCCCGGCCGGTTCGAGCGCGGACGAGAGCACCTCGGTCATGCGCAGAAAGGTTCGTCCTTCCAGGCTTCTTCGTTCTTCCAGGCCTTTGGTGGCGCTCACCACGAACTGGCTGTTGTGCATGTACCGGCGCAGCCGCACCAAAGTCGGGCGCAGAAACTCGGAAGGAACGACGGAGACGATGATCTCGGCGTCGGCTACGGCGGCGCAGTCGCCGGTAATGGCGATCTGCTGAGGAATCGGGAAGCCGGGGAGAAATTGACGATTCTCGCCCGCATCCACGATCTTCTTCGCCGCCTCGGGACTGTGCGCCCAGAGCGTGACGTGGTGGCCGCCGTGGCGATGCAGTGCAAGCGCCAGTGCGGTTCCCCAGGCGCCGGAACCCAAGACGAAGATGCGGCTCATGCGGGCTTTCTTGCTCCAAAACGGGATTCCGTGCCGGTGAGCAGGCGGCGGATGTTCTGGTGATGTTTGACGATAATCAACAGCGACACGATCACCTGGACAATGAGGAAGAAGAGCGGCCGGTCGCCTTTGACCATGTACGCGGCAAAGACTGGAAAGCTGGCAGCCGCCAGGACGGACCCCAGCGAGACGTAGCGCGTGAGCGCAAGAATCAGGCCAAAGAGGGCAATGGCGGCCAGCGCAGCCCCGGGCGCGGCCACCAGAAAGACGCCGAATCCTGTGGCCACGCCCTTGCCGCCCCGAAATTTGAGCCAGGGCGTAAACATGTGGCCGAGCACGGCGCAAAGGGCGCCTACAGCCTCCGCGTTGCGGTAATTGAGCGCCGGGACGAGAATGCCAGCCAATATCGCGCTCAGCCAGACGGCGGCGCAGCCCTTGAGCACATCCAGCAGGAAGGTGGCCGCGCCCAGCCCCTTGCCGCCCGCGCGCATCACGTTGGTGGCGCCGATGTTGCCGCTGCCCACGGCGCGGATATCCTGATGCCGGAAGATGCGCACCAGCAGGTATCCCGTCGGGATGGAGCCAAGCAGATAGGCCGCGGCCGCAATCGGCAAAATTGCGAGGAGCATAACGAGAGAGTTTAGCAGGTGAAGGCAGCAGACGCCGCCCCCCTCTTAGAAGATGGCGCGGCGGGCAGAGCGGACTTCAGCGGCAAGCACCTGAAGAATCTTGAGCGAGATGGCTGGCTCCGCCTGCATGAGCACGCCGAAGTCGCCGCGGGTGATAAAACGCACCTGCGCGCCGGCATGGGCGGTCGCGGTAAGCGTGTAAGGCTGATTGCCCGCCACGCCCGGCAAGCCGAGAAGTGAGCCAGGCATAGAGAGGATCGAGAACGCCGGCTCGGCGCCGCGTAATCCTGGCGCGCGCGCGGCCATGGTTAGCGTGACGAATCCCTTTTGCAGAATGTAGAGGCCCCTGGGCGCCTCACCCTGGCTGAAGAGGACGCGCTCCGCATCGCACACAACAGGCGCGGAACGCTCTGCAAGCGCGCGCAGAAGCTCTGGATCGGCGATGAACGCACAGGGATCGAAGTGCGCCGCGTGATGCCCTTTGAAATCGTTCTGACGCTGCTCGACTGCCATGGTTGCTGAATTATTTCTTGCTTCGCGTGCTGGAGATTGTGACCGCGGTCACGAGACCATGTTCAGACGGTCGTGGTTCAGACAGTTGTGCGGAGGTGATCTGAAACACGGGAGCGATTCCCGCCAGACAGAGACTGCGCACCCAAAAGTCTGTGCCACAGGAACAAGCGGCTGCGTCGAACCCGGCTCAATTAAAGTAAGGAGAGACGCCGATGGCCGGGATTTTGCACAAGACACGCACGACGCTTGAGATGATCAAGTGGGAGCACTCGATTTTCGCGCTCCCGTTTGCGCTCACAGCGGTGTTGCTGGCGGCGCATGGCCTGCCGGGCGTCCGCACTGTCGGTTGGATACTGGTCGCGATGGTGGCGGCTCGGTCTGCCGCGATGGCCTTCAATCGCTGGGCGGATGCGGAGTTGGACGCGGCGAATCCGCGCACCAGAAGCCGGGCGATTCCCGCCGGGCTGCTCTCGCGCCAATTTGTTTTGGGCTTTACCTCGATTGCGGCGCTGGTTTTTGTTGTGGCTGCGGGCGAGCTCAATCTGCTCACGCTGTGCCTCTCTCCTGTAGTCCTGGTGGTTCTCTTCAGCTATAGCTACATGAAGCGGCTCACCCGCTGGTCGCACCTTGTGCTGGGGCTTTCGCTGGGGCTGGCGCCTTCGGCGGCGTGGATAGCGGTCCGCGGCAGCCTCGATCCGCGCATCCTGGTCCTCACGGCGGCGGTCACGCTATGGGCCGGTGGTTTCGACGTCCTCTACGCCTGCCAAGACTACGAACACGATTGCGCCGCGGGCCTGCATAGCCTGCCGCAGTCCGCCGGCATTCCTACCGCGTTCTGGGCCGCGCGCCTCATGCACCTTGCCATGCTGGCGCTGCTGATCTGGTTCGGCGGTCTATTTGATTTTCGCGCCCTGGGCTGGATCGGCATTGCCGCCGTGGGAGCGCTGCTGGCGTATGAACACTCGCTGGTTTCTCCGCGCGATCTGCGCAAGTTGAATGCCGCGTTCTTCACGATGAACGGCGTCATCGCCATGGTCTTTCTGTGCTTTGTGGCGGCCGATCTGTGGATGCGGCACTAGCGACTGGATTCACTTCTGCACGAAGAACTCCGCCATCGAGGGCGCCGTGGCGGCGTTGCCCGGTGGGTTCGCCAATTGGAGCGCTTCCATCACGGTGCGCAGCATACTTTCGTGCTGATAGACCGTGGTAGAGCTCTGCACGTAGCCCGGTTTCACAATCGGTCCCCAAAGTACGGGAGCAACCTGGCCGCCGCCGTGGGTGGTGTCGCTGTCTTCCGCTTCATCGAAGTCCACGATCAACACGCCGTCGCCGCCGGGTTCGAACGCCGGATAGCTGGACAATGGATTGACCACGTTAGCCTCGAGCCATGTATCGGCCTGATGCGGGGTGCCGTTGTGCGCGTCGTCGTTCACGTCGGGAACGATAAACGAGTAGGCGGGCAGAGTGCCGTTCGCCACGTCCACGGCAAATTGCGTGAAAGGGCAGATGACTTCATTCGCCACCTGCGGATTCGAGGCCACGTCGGAGAGCATGGCGAAAGGATTGTGGCGGATCAGATAGAGTCCCGTGTTGCCGCCGACATAACCCTGCGTGATTCCCTCCGCATACACCCTGAAGGAGATGCCGGCCGCGAGCAGGCGCCGCGCGATGTTATCCACGTTCCACACGGTCGTGGAATTGTCGTCTGTGGTCAGCAGTTGGCCGGTGGTGAGCATGAAATAGTTGCCGATCGAGGGATGGGTGTCGGCATAGTAGTTCGTCGGCAGAGCGCCGGTTTCAATGAGATTGTTGAGATTGGGCCAAACCGCCGTGTTACCGGCCACGGTTGAGTAACTCTGGTTCTCTTCCATCACCATGACGATATGTCTGCTCGGCCGCGTTGCAAGCTGCACAGCCACATTGGCCTGCCCGGTCATGGATGTCTCCTGCATACTGGTCGCGGTCACGGTCACATTTCCCGAGGAGGCGGGCGCCGTAAACAGGCCGCTTGCGCTGACGGTTCCCGCGCTGGCAGTCCATGTAACGGCGGAACTGAAGCTGCCTGTGCCCTGAACCGTGGCGCTGCACTCCGCCGTGGCGCCAGGCGCGACCGTCGCCGGAGCGCAAACGGCTGCGACCGAGGTGATGCTCGACGAAGGTGGTGTGGACGGCGGCGCGGCGGTTTGGCTTCCCGAGACGCCCCCACCGCAGCCCGCCATCCAGCACAAGGCCCAACACGCCGTTGCAAAACGCAGCGCCAGACAGGACATCCGGCATGACATCGGCCGGAGGCTTCGCCGGTGGCACCCGGCCGCGAGTCGGGCCGCGGCAGCCGGCTCTTGCGCACTTTGGCCCCAATCGCACATAGAAACGCTACTGATTGCTTGGATGGCACGCTCCCGCCCCGCAAGTTGCCTGTCCAAGGCGGTTGGCGCGTAATTTTCAACAGACTGTACGATTGTCGGCCGGGACGGGAGAAACCGCGGCCTCTCCGCCGAGGGGCTTGCGAGCATCCAAGACTCTGTTGAATAGGGACTCTGTTGCACCGGTGCAGGTTTAGGAATGCAGGCCAGGCCGCCGGCTTAGGCGCCAAATCTCGATGAACGGGTCTAGCGTGAAATGAACGATTCGAGCGCGGCGCGGATTCTATCGCGGCTGTGGTTTCTGGCAGTCGGCGTTCTTACGATCGCGGTGCTCTACCTTGCCAAGGTGCTGTTCCTTCCGCTGGCCTTCGCGATTCTGTTCGCGTTCCTTCTGGCGCCGTTGGTCACGGCGCTGGAAAGGATCCAGATACCGCGCGCGCTGGCCGCGATGGCCGTAATCCTTGGCTCCGCCGCTCTGCTCGGCTCTGCCGGGTGGGTGTTCTTTACGCAGCTTGTGGATGTAGCGAACGACCTGCCGACCTACACCGATAACATCACGCAAAAGATGCAGGCGATCCATACGCCGGCAAACTCCGCCTTTTCCCGGGCGCAACGAGAGGTGAACGCACTGGGCGAGCAACTCGGGCTCCTGACGGCCGAGACAATCCCCGATCAGCACCGGGAGTCCAAAGTGGCAAAAAAGCCGCTGGGCGCGACTCCGGACCGCCCCGTCCAGGTGCGTGAGGTGACGCGCTCTCCCGGCAGGCTGGACGAGCTGGGGGGCATTCTGGAGCCGATGACCACCGCCTTCCTGACGCTGGTATTCACGTTTTTCATGATTCTGCGCAGGGAGGATCTGCGCAATCGTGTGATCCGTCTCACCGGCGACCGCAATCTGGCCGTGACCACGCAGGCGATGGACGATGCGGGGCGCCGCATCAACCGTTACTTTTCCCTTCAATTGCTGGTTAACGTGGCCTATGGTTCCATTGTCCTTGTCGCCCTGTACTTAATTGGCCTGCCGCATCCGCTCTTGTTTGGGGCGTTGGCGACGCTGTGCCGGTTCGCTCCCTACGTCGGGGCGCCGGTAGCCGGGCTCGTGCCGACAGCGCTCTCTTTAGCGGTTTTTCACGGCTGGACGCGATCGCTGCTGATTGCCTGCATCTACCTGTGCCTTGAAATCATCACGGCCAACTACGTGGAGCCGCATATCTACGGGAAACACACCGGGCTCTCTTCGCTGGCCATCTTGGTCGCGGCCGCCTTCTGGACCCTGCTGTGGGGACCGATCGGGCTGGTTCTCTCCGTGCCTCTGACTGTATGCCTGGCGGTGATGGGCAGACACGTCCCGTCTCTTGAATTTCTCACTGTGATGCTGGGCGACCATCCCGCCATCCCCCCCTGGACGTGCTTCTACCAGCGGCTGCTGGCTCGCGATGAGCGCGAAGCGGGCGCCATCCTCGAAACGTCTCTCCGCGACAAACCTCTCGAAGAGGTTTATGACTCGGTGTTGATTCCCGCCTTGATGCTTTCCGAGGAGGATCGCATGCGCGGCGACCTCGAAGATCCGACCGTCCGTTTCATCCGGGAGACGGTGCGGGAACTGATTGAAGAAAGCAGCTTCCGCGAAAATCCAGAGACGGAGAACGATGCGCGGGAGGCAGGATCTCTCCTAAGGCAGGAGAACGCCGTGCCGGTGAAGGTGATGTGCGTTCCCGTCCGCGATGAGGCGGACGAGCTGACGGCGATCATGCTGGCGCAATCACTGCATGGAGGTCCTGTGCACGCCTTCCCGACTCCCGTTCTGCGGCTCGACGGGCTGCTCGCCACCGCCGAGGCGGAAAAACCGGAGATCGTTTTTCTCTGTGGCATTCCGCCCTTTGGGATCGCCCGTTCACGGCGGCTCTACCGGAGCCTTCGCGCGCATCATGCCCACCTGAAGATCATGATTGGGATATGGAACTACGGCGATGATCCAGCCGAGGCCGCGCAACGGATCACCAACGGAGAAGAGGGCCGCTTGATGACCAGGCTGAGTGAGGCGGTGGCGGAAGTCCGCTCCTTTTTGCTGCCTGGGGACCCAGCTCAGACGCTTGCGGCGGTTTCCCCCGCCGGAGCAGCCGTTCCCGATCCATCGGCAGCGTAGGCCCGCTGCGTAATCCTGAAGACGCAAGGCATAGGCCCCCTTCTTCATCTCTGCTCTGTCGCTCACGTTTTATGGCGCGGCTGCGGGTGTCCGGCCTCACGGCGCGATGAGACCGCTAAAGACGGGAGCGGTAGGGTGAGGGCCCAGCCGTATGGTATGGTGCGAAAGGGAACCGCAAACCATTCTTGCCGGGTCCGGGAGCGGCGCATTCACGCATGAAGATCGCGATTCAGGGAGAGCCCGGCTCGTTCAGCCACGAAGCGGCACTGAAGCTGGTGCCCGATGCGGAGATTCTTCCGTGCGCGCTCTCGGCGGAAGTGTTTGCCGCGCTGGCCGGCGGGTCGGCCGACGCCGCCGTTATCCCCATTGAGAACAGTTTGGCGGGCCCGGTTTCGGAGCACTTCGATCTGTTGCTTGCGCACGATGTGCAGGTGGAGCGGGAAACTCTTCTGCGCATCCGGCACAATCTGATTGCTATGGCCGGTGCGGCCATCGAAGAGATCGGCCGCGTATTTTCGCATCCCGTGGCTCTTGCCCAGTGCCGGCGATTTTTGGCCGCGCATCCGCGCATGGAGGCCTTTGCTGCCTACGACACGGCCGGCAGCGTGAAGCAACTCGTAGAGCAGCGCGACCGCCGTGCTGCTGCCATCGCCAGCACGGCCGCGGCCCGCTACTACGGCGCGGAGATTCTCCACGCCAACATCGAGGACAACCCGGAAAACTATACGCGCTTTTTTCTCGTGCGCCGCAGCCCGGATGCGCGCATCGATCCGGAAGCCAACAAGATCAGCATTGCGTTTTCCGTCGAGAACCGTCCCGGCTCCCTGGTGGCCGCGCTCGCTGCGCTCTCCGCCCTGGGCACCAATCTCACCAAGATCGAGTCGCGCCCGGTTCATGGCAAACCCTGGCAATACGTCTTCTATGTCGACTGCCAGATCCGCTCGGCGGACGAGGGACAGCGCGCGCTGGATGCGCTTCGCGCGCATTGCGGCATGGTGAAGGAGCTGGGGCGCTATCGCGAGGCCGAGAGCGTGCAAGCGGCGACGGCCTGAATCGAACGGCTGCTTCCATGGTTGACCAGCGAAAAAAGGATGGCCTCGCGGTCATCCTTTTTTATTCAGCGAATTTTCTTGCCGAGTTGGGACCGGGAACCCCGAACCTCAGAAGTGATAAGCCACGCCAACCACCGGGTCGGAGATGTTGTACCACCGGTTGGTGGTGAACTGAGAATCACCGAATGTGGGGACCTTGGTCACGAGCCCTCGATACTCGACGCGGACGTCGAAGCTGGGGCTGACCTCATAAGCGAAGCCGGCGCCGTAGAGCGCGCCCACATCCGTCTGCTGCTTGGTATCGTGCGTGGTGGTGCCGGAGTTGAGAATCGGCAGGAAGATCAGCGCTGTGGGACCGGCCTCTACGAAGGGGTTCCAGTTTTTGAAGACAAATGACTTCACAAACGCGCCCGACAGCTCTTGTGTGCGGGTGAGGATCTTATAGTGATTGGGATTCACATAATACCCAATACTGTTCTGATACGTGATGCCGTAGTTCGCTTCGAGGGCGCTGGTAGGCGTCAACATAAAGCGGTAGCTGACCAGTGCGCCGTAAGCCGGTGTCGCATTCACCTGAACGGTGGTGGACGAGGCCTTAAAGGGCTCAAGCAAAGCGGTTCCGCTAAGGCTGATGTCCTGGCGGCTCTCCTGGGCGCGTGCTGCGCCCACACCGGCAGCCAGCAGAATGGCTAAAGCGACGATCTTCTTCATTCGGTTCCTGAACCTCACCACTGCGCATCCGTCCGGTTGGCGTCCGGCTGGCAACGAGCTTTATCGAAATTTGGGCGCGCCGGATCCCACCGGGTCCCGCTCTCAGCATTGTAACTGGCCGGAACGGGTCAGACGCGAGGGATGCGGAATCATCTTCAGCTATAGACGCGCGTGAACGCGATTCGGCGTCTCGTTCTCCATCCTCCAGCCCCTATTCCCTGCGTCTTTATCCCGCCCGCTCCACGTGATAATAAAAAGGCGGCCCCTGTTCCTTGGCCAGCCGCCGCAGCGTGAGCAGAAATGCCTTGCCGGCATAGGAGAGCGATCCCTGCCGGCGATGCACCAGCCGCAGCACCCTGCGCATCTCCAGTTCGTCCACGGGTACGCGCACCAGGTCGCCGATCTCGAGTTCGCGCGCGACCGTAAGATGCGGAACGAGCGCGATGCCATTGCCCATGGCGACAAAGCGCTTGATGGCTTCGATGGTGGGCAACTCGACGGCCATATTCAACGGCGCGCGGTAGCGCTGGAATGTCTCGATCACCTTGCGCCGCAGCGGCGAAGCTACGTTGTGCGCCACGAACAGCTCACTGCCCAGATCGTTGATGGAGACGCGTCCGGCCGCGGCCAGTGGATGCCGCGGACCGACGATCAGGTCCAGACTGTCTCCATAGACGGCGATTGTGCGGAACTGCTCCGGATCGGGCCGGAACGACACGACGCCCAACTCGAAGGTGCGCAGGTTCAGCTCGTCGGGAATGCGCGAAGCCAGCATGCGGTGCACTGTGACGCCCACATGCGGCGCCTCGCGGCGAAAGGCATCGATGGCCGGCAACAGGTACATGCAGGTGTACTCGTTCGCCGCCAGTTGCAGCCGCCCGCGCTCCAGGCTCTTCAGCTCGCCGAGAGCGCTTGTCGCCTCGCGGCGCAGCGCCAGCAGGCGCAGCGCGTAGTCGCGCAACAGCTCACCGGAAGCGGTGAGCGAGCCGTCGCGCGCGGCGCGGTCAAAGAGCGTCTCGCCCACCGCTTCTTCGAGCTTGCGGATCACCTGGCTCACCGCCGGTTGCGTCCGGTGCAGGCGGACGGCCGCACGCGAGAAACTGCGCTCCTCGGCCACCGCAAGAAACGTTTCGAGCTGGTTCAGATCCATGGGCACTCTTCCGGAATGCAGGGACTAGGGACGTAGTGAATGGGAAAAACGCGCCTCAGTCGCCAGTAGTCCCAGCCCCTAGCGCTTAGTTCTAACATCATAAGCAATTCTAATCGCTTCCACAAAAAGAATAACTTTGCCTTATGACACCCCGATGAGCGACACTAGAGGAGCTGGAAAGACGTTCTTTCCCTGGCAGGCGCGCCCATGAGTCCAAATCACGTCGTCTTCTTCGACACCACCCTGCGCGACGGCGAGCAGTCGCCCGGTTGCAGCATGACCACGCAGGAAAAGCTCACCATGGCGCACGCTCTTGAAGACTTGGGCGTGGACATCATCGAGGCCGGCTTTGCCATGGCCTCCGAGGGCGACTTCGCAGCCATCGCCACCATCACGCAGGCCATCCGCAAGCCGCGCATCGCTTCGCTGGCCCGCGCCAAGACAGAAGACATCCAAATGGCGGCGCGGGCGCTGCAGTTTGCGGACCGCTCCCGCATTCACGTTTTTCTGGCGTCGAGCGATCTGCATCTCGAATACAAGTTGAAGATCGGCCGCGCCGAGGCGCTCGACCTGGCAGGCGAGTCTGTACGGCTGGCCCGTTCGCTTGTCGACGATGTCGAATTTTCGCCGGAAGATTCCACGCGCTCCGATCGCGATTTCCTGGTCGAAATGGTGCGCATCGCCGTCGAGGCCGGCGCGACGACCATCAATATGCCCGATACCGTCGGCTACTCCACGCCCGAGGAGTATGGCCGCATGTTTGCCGAGGTGCGCGAGCGCGTACCCGCGATCGACGAAAAAGGCGTGATCCTCTCTTCGCACTGCCATGACGATCTCGGCCTGGCCGTCGCCAATTCGCTGGCCGCCATTCAGTCCGGCGCGCGCCAGGTGGAGTGCACCATCAACGGCATCGGCGAGCGGGCCGGCAACGCCTCTCTCGAAGAGATTGCGGCGGCGCTTTATGTGCGCGGCGACCGCTATGGCGTTTCGACGAGCATCAAGCTGCAGAATCTTTACCCCACCAGTGAGGTGCTGGGGCAGATCATCACCTTCAAGCCATCGCCGAATAAGGCGATTGTGGGAGCGAATGCCTTCGCGCACGAATCTGGCATCCATCAGCATGGGATGCTGGCCAATCCGCTCTGCTACGAGATCATGACGCCGGGGCTGGTGGGCGTGAGCAAAACGCATCTCGTGCTCGGCAAACACTCTGGCCGGGCTGCGCTGCGCCACCGGCTCGAGCAGCTTGGCTTCACGCTCACGCGGGAGGAGCTGCAGCAGGTCTACTATCGATTTGTGGCGCTGGCCGATCGCAAAAAGAACATCTATGACCAGGATCTGGTTGGGCTTTTGCCGGAGCCTATCCGCGAGAGCCGCAGCATGCCCGTAGCGGAGCTGGACTGAGCACGGCCCACCCGCTGTCAGCAGCGCAACGCATGTTGATCGAGTTCTGTCACGAGTAAGTTCTGTGACGCAGGTTGATTGAGTTCCAGTTCTGTAACAGGGCACGACTTCGGTCGCGCCGGATGCATCACGAAACCAATGCGGGGCTTTCGCCCTGAGGAAATTCAGGATTAGTGGAATGAATTTGAAGATCCTAGTCACAGCCGGCGATGGCATCGGCCCCGAAGTCACCAAGGAAGCAGTCGCGGTGCTCCAGGAAATCGCCGAGATCGGCGGCCACACGCTCTCGCTCGACCACAGGCGCATCGGGGGCGTCGCCATTGTGCAGGACGGCACTCCGCTGCCCGACGATACGCTGAAGGCCGCGCTCGCGTCGGACGCGGTTCTGCTCGGCGCCGTCGGCGGCAATGAATTCAACTCTCTCCCGCCCGATAAGCGCCCCGAAGCGGGCCTCCTGGCGATTCGCGCCGCGTTAGGCGGTTTTGCCAATCTGCGCCCCGCCTTCGCCTTCAAGGAGCTTGCGGTCAACAGCCCGCTGCGGCCGGATATCGTCGACGGCGCGGATATTCTCTTCGTGCGCGAGCTGCTCGGCGGCCTCTACTTCGGCAAGCCCCGCGCATGGGACAAAGCCAAGGGCGAAGCGCACAACACCATGGTCTACACGAAAGACGAAGTGGCTCGTGTCGCTCGCATTGCCTTTCAACTCGCGCAGAAGCGGCGCAAGAAGCTGACCAGCGTGGACAAGGCGAACGTGCTCGAAGTCTCGCAGCTCTGGCGTGCCACGGTGATTGAGGTTGCGGCGGAGTTTCCCGATGTGACGCTTGAGCACCAGTATGTGGACGCGATGGCCATGCACTTGATGAACCAGCCGCGCAGCTACGATGTGGTGCTCACCGAAAATCTCTTCGGCGACATTCTCTCGGATGAGTCGGCCGTCATTACCGGATCGCTCGGCATGCTGCCCTCGGCGACGATCGGCGGCAAGGTGAATCTGTATGAGCCGGTGCATGGCTCGGCGCCCGATATTGCAGGCAAGGGATTGGCGAATCCGCTGGGCGCCATTCTTACCGGCGCGCTGATTCTGCGCCACTCCGGCAAACTCGAAGCGGAAGCTGCGGCCATTGAGTCTTCTGTGCGCAAAGTGCTGGAACAAGGCTTCCGTACACCAGACCTCGCGCGCACCAATCCGCAGGGTTTCACCGTTTTGAACACGCAACAGATGGGCGCAAAGGTGCGCGAGACGGTGAAAGAGCAGCTTCTAGCCATCAGCCGCTAGCTTTCAGCTTTTCGACGTCTACCCGATGCAGCAGGCAGCTCCGATTCGAGCCGCGAACAGTTCAACCAGCAAGTCTAGCTAGGAGCTTTTCTCAATGAGTACCGAACCGAAGACGTTATTCGAAAAGGTCTGGGAGCAGCATGTAGTGGTCGAGCCCAAGGGCGAGCCCACACTGCTCTATGTTGACCTGCAACTGCTGCACGAGGTCACCTCGCCGCAGGCCTTCGAGGGGCTGCGTCTGGCCGGCCGCAAGGTGCGCCGTCCTGACCGCTCCATTGCCACCGTAGATCACAACGTGCCCACTACGATTGAAGGCCGGCTCAATATCGTCGATCAGATTGCGGCCACGCAGATTGCCACACTGCGCCAGAACTGCGCGGAGTTTGGCATCGAGCTCTACGACGTGAATTCGCGCGATCAGGGTATTGTGCACGTGATCGGGCCTGAGCTGGGCATCACCAAACCCGGCATGACCATCGTCTGCGGAGACTCTCATACTTCGACGCATGGCGCCTTTGGCGCGCTGGCTTTCGGCATCGGCACCAGCGAAGTGGAGCATGTGCTCGCCACGCAGACGCTGCCGCAATCGAAGCCGAAGACCTTCCGCATCGCCGTTGAGGGCAAGCTGCCGCGCGGCGTCACGGCGAAGGACATCATTCTCGCCATCATCGGCAAGATCGGCACGGACGGCGCGACCGGCTGTGTGATCGAATATGCCGGCTCAGCTATTCGCGCGCTCTCGATGGAGGGCCGCATGACGGTCTGCAACATGAGCATCGAGGCCGGCGCGCGTGCCGGCATGATCGCTCCCGACGAAACGACGTATGCCTATTTGAAGGGTCGCCGTTTTGCTCCGCAGGCAGCAGCGTGGGAACGCGCTGTCGCGGAATGGCGGAAGCTGCCCACCGATCCCGGCGCGCAGTTTGATCGCGAATTGACGATCGATGCCGCGACCCTGGTTCCTTATGTGAGCTGGGGCACGAGTCCGGGCATGGTGGCTCCGGTGACGGCGTCGGTGCCGGACCCGGCACTGGCAGAAAACGAGCTCGACCGCAAATCGTTTGAACGCGCCCTCGAATATATGGCGCTCAAAGCAGGCACGCCGCTTGACGCGATCGAAGTGGACCGCGTCTTCATCGGCTCCTGCACCAACGGACGCATTGAAGACCTGCGCGCCGCAGCGAAGATTGCTGCGGGCCATAAGGTAGCGACAACCGTGAGTGCGATGGTGGTTCCCGGTTCGCAGCAGGTTAAGGCGCAGGCTGAAGCCGAGGGCCTTGACCGCGTATTCAAGGAAGCCGGTTTCGATTGGCGTGAGCCTGGCTGTTCGATGTGCCTGGGCATGAACCCGGATATTTTGTCGCCAGGCGAGCGTTGCGCCTCGACGAGCAACCGGAACTTTGAGGGGCGCCAGGGACGCGGCGGGCGCACGCATCTTGTCTCGCCGGAGATGGCTGCCGCGGCGGCGATTGCCGGCCACTTCGTGGATATCCGCACCTGGGCCGTGCGGGAGGAGGTAAAAGCCTAATGGAACCGTTCAAGAAAATCACTGCTCTGGCCGTGCCTCTCGATCGCACCAACGTCGACACGGACCAGATCATTCCCAAGCAGTTTCTGAAGCGCATCGAGCGCACCGGTTATGGCGATTTTCTGTTTTTCGATTGGCGCCGCACGGCCGAGGGCGATCCCGATCCATCGTTCGTGCTGAATGATCCCCGCTATCAGGGTGCGCAAATCCTGATTGCCGGCAAGAACTTTGCCTGCGGATCGAGCCGCGAGCACGCCGCGTGGGCGCTCTCCGATTACGGTTTTCGCGTGGTCATCGCGCCCACCTTCGCCGATATCTTCTTTTCGAACGCGGGCAAGAACGGCATTGTGCTGGCGCGGCTGAGCGAAGAGCAGGTTGCGGAATTGCTGAACAACGCGAAGACGATTCCCGGTTACCGGTTGACCGTTTCACTCGAAGAGCAGACGGTCAGCGATGATCGCGGATTCAAGGCGGCGTTCGAAGTCGATCCGTTCCGGAAGTTCTGCCTTCTCGAAGGGCTCGACGACATTGGCCTGACGCTGCGCCACGCCGGCGCGTTGGACAAATTTGAATCCGCGCACGACCAGGCGGGATGGCTGAAAGCGAAGTAAGGCAGCGGAGTCAGCGATTAGCGGAGCTGGCGGAGTTAGCGTCACTGGCTCGCAGACAAAACAAACTCCGCTAACACCGCTCTATAAGGACGACATGACCATCGAAGGCAAGCGCCAAAGTATCCCATTAACGGAAGGGCCCAGCCGCGCGGCTGCGCGATCGTATCTGCGCGGGGCCGGATTCAAGAAAGACGATCTGCACAAGCCCATCATCGGCATCGCGAATACCTGGACCGAGATCGGCACCTGCAATGTGCATCTGCGTGAAGTGGCCGAGGCCTTGAAGGAAGGCATTCGCGAGGCCGGCGGCACGCCGATGGAATTCAATACCATCACCATCTCGGATGGCATCACGATGGGCACGCAGGGCATGAAGGCCTCGCTGGTCTCGCGCGAAGTAATTGCCGACTCCATTGAGCTGGCCGCTCGCGGCAACCTCTTTGATGGCCTCGTCGGCATTGGCGGGTGCGACAAGAACATGCCCGGCATCATCATGGCGCTTTGCCGGCTCGACATTCCCGGCATGATGCTCTACGGCGGCTCCATCGCGCCCGGCAAGCTGAATGGTGTCGATATCACCATTCAGAATGTTTTCGAGGGTATCGGTTCCCACGCGGCAGGCCGCATCGATGATGCCGGCCTCGAAGCTCTCGAAGCGAACGCCTGTCCCGGAGCGGGCGCATGCGGAGGCCAGTTCACGGCGAACACGATGGCCATGAGCGCGGAGATTCTTGGCATTTCGCCGATTCAGCTTTCCGGTGTTCCGGCAACCAATGCGGACAAGCACGCCGCCACGCGCGAAGCGGGCCGTATTTTGATGGATGCAGTCCGCGCCAACCGCCGCCCTTCGCAGATCATCACCCGCCAATCCCTCGAAAACACAATTGCCAGCGTGGCCGCCAGTGGCGGCTCGACGAACGCCGTTTTACACCTGCTCGCCATCGCGCGCGAGATGGGCATCGATCTGAGCATCGACGATTTCGATGCGATCTCAAAACGCACGCCCTACATCTGCGATCTCACGCCGGCGGGCAAGTATGTCGCCTCCGATTATCAGGCTGCGGGCGGCTCGCGTCTGCTGGCCAAGCGGCTTATCGATGCAGGACATGCGGACGGATCGCCGCTCACCATCAGTGGAAAAACGCTGGCACAGGAAGCAGCACTCGCCGAGGAGACTCCGGGCCAGGTTGTCATTCATACCTTTGAAAAGCCGATCAAGCCCAATGGCGGTCTCGTCATTCTCAAAGGCAATCTTGCTCCTGAAGGCTCGGTGATGAAGATCGCCGCAGCCAATCGCCTTGAGCATCGCGGACCCGCGCGGGTCTTCGACAATGAAGAAGATTGCTTCAAGGTTGTTCAGTCCGGCGGCATCAAGCCGAATGACGTGATTGTGATCCGCTACGAAGGGCCGAAGGGCGGCCCGGGCATGCGCGAGATGCTGCAGGTGACGGCGGCCATCAGCTCGAATGCGGAGCTGAGTGCGCATGTGGCGCTGCTCACGGACGGGCGCTTTTCCGGCGCGACACGCGGCTTTACCGCCGGCCACGTTGCCCCGGAGGCCTTTGTGGGCGGCCCCATCGCGGCAGTGCGCGAAGGCGACATCATTCATTTCGACATTGCGAACCGCACACTGAATGTGGAACTCAGCGCGGAGGAGATAGCCGCACGGCTCAAGGATTTTGCTCCGCCGCCGCTGCGCTGGCCCAAAGGCGTCTTTCGCAAGTATGTGGACCGCGTGCAGTCCGCCTCAGAAGGCGCAACGACGTAGTGCAGTGAAACAGGGACCTGGGACCGAAGAGATCAGCAGTCAAGATGCTGAGAGGAGTTCATCATGGGAATTGACGCTACGACGCCGGCCGCCAATGCGCATCTGACCACGCCCACGCGGCTCACCGGCTCTGAGATTCTGTGGGCTACGCTGGTGGGCGAGGGCGTTACGGATGTCTTTGGTTATCCCGGCGGCGCGATTCTGCCCGCCTACGATGCGCTGCGCAAATTTCCCATCCGCCACGTGCTGGTGCGCCATGAGCAAGGCGCCGCGCACATGGCGGACGGCTACGCCCGCGCCTCGGGCAAAGTCGGCGTGGCCATTGCCACCAGCGGTCCGGGCGCGACGAATCTCATCACCGGCATTGCCACGGCTATGCTCGACTCCATACCGATCGTCTGCATTACAGGCAATGTTTCGAGCAGGGTGCTGGGCACCGATGCCTTTCAAGAGGTAGACATCACCGGCATCACGCTGCCTGTGACCAAGCACAACTTCCTGGTGAGCCGCGCTGAAGATCTCGCCGGCGCAATCCGGCATGCCTTTCAAATCGCGCGCTCCGGCAGGCCCGGTCCGGTGCTCGTCGACATCACTAAGGACGCGCAGCAGGCGACGGCCATCTTCGACTTCGAAGCCGCCCAACCGAAGCCGTATCGTCCGCATCCCATGCTGCGCGTCGAAGAGTCTGGTCTATCGCAGGCGGCCGAACTCATCCGGAATGCGAAGCGGCCGGTGATCCTCGCCGGTCACGGCATCTCGGAGTCGGGCGCGATGGAGCAGGTGCGCACACTGGCCGAGCGCGCGCAGATTCCAGTGGCGCTCACGCTGCTCGGCCTGGGTGCATTTCCTGCTTCCCATCCGCTGAACATGGGCATGATGGGCATGCATGGCGAGGCGTGGGTAAACGACGCCATCCAGGAAGCCGATCTGCTCATCGCCTGCGGTATGCGTTTTGACGATCGCGTGATCGGCACGCCGTCTACCTATGCGCTGAAAGCCAAGAAGATTCATATCGAGATCGATCCGGCGGAGATCAACAAGAACGTGAAGGTCGATGTTGCGCTGGTGGGCGATCTGCGCGCCGTGCTCGAGGATCTGTTGCCTCGCATTGCCGGCCGCGATGGTTCCCCGTGGCTCAAGTCGATCGAAGCCAGCAAAGGCGCCGTAGCCGTGCGCGACATCAAGAATCTGCCGGATTCCGGCCATCTCTACGCGGCGCATGTGATGCACGATCTGTGGCGCATCACCGGCGGCAATGCGGTCGTCGTCACGGATGTGGGGCAGCATCAGATGTGGGAGGCGCAGTACTACCACCACGAGCATCCGCGCACGCTCATCACCTCCGGTGGTCTGGGTACGATGGGTTTCGCCCTGCCTGCCGCCATTGGCGCCAAGTTCGCGTGCCCGGAAGAGGAAGTATGGGTAATCGCGGGCGACGGCGGCTTCCAGATGACCGCGGCCGAACTCTCGACCATCGTTCAGGAGAAGCTCAAGATCAACATCGCTATCATCAACAACGGCTATCTCGGCATGGTGCGTCAATGGCAGGAGTTTTTCTACGAGCGCAACTATGAGTCCACTCCTCTGGTGAGTCCGGATTTTGTGAAGCTGGCCGATGCGCATGGCATCGCGGGGCGCGCCGTGAGCACCCGCGCTGACGTGGCCGGAGCCGTGCAAGAAGCACGCGCGGCCAAGGGCGCATTCTTGCTCAACTTCATGGTCGAGAAAGAAGACTCTGTTTACCCGATGATCCCCGCCGGCAGCGCCCTGCACGAAATGATCCGCCGCCCCGGCAAAGACCCTCTGGAAGAATCGGCGCACGAGTAAGAAAAACAGCTGCTAGCTGCTAGCTTCCAGCCTCTTGGTGCTTGCGCGATACTATCGCCGATGTGCACAGGCCTCGGAACAAGGAGAACGGCTGGCGGCTAGAGGCTAGGAGCTAGAGGCTGCTTATGCTGCACACATTTGTTGCTTACGTTGAAGATCTGCCGGGCGTCCTGACGCGCGTGGCGTCGCTGTTCCGGCGCTTGAACATCAACATCCACTCGCTCACCGTGGGCCGCAGCGAGCGCCCCGGGCTTTCGCGCCTCACGCTGGTGTGTGAGGCTTCGAGCGAGGCGGGCCACCGAATCCGCGCCAGCCTGTTTAAGCTCGAAAATGTCGTCGATGTCGACGACATCGCGCAGGCGCCCGCGGTTACGCGCGAGCTCGCTCTCATCAAGGTAGCCGCCTCGCCGCGCAACCGCGCGCAGATCTTCGATCTGGTCGAAGTCTTTCGGGCGCGCATCGTCGATCTGACCTCCGAGTCGCTCATGATCGAGATGACCGGCGTCGAGAGCAAGATCGAAGGGCTCATCGAAGTGCTGCGCGAAGACGATGGGCGCATTCTCGAGATCTGCCGCAGCGGCAAAATGACGATGCGCCGCGGTCACCATACCAGCAGCGTGCTGCGCGCCTTGGGCGCGGTTCACGCAGAGGAATCCGTCGAGCTCGAAGAGGACCGCGTGCCAGCCGAACCGGAATAAAAGGCTCAAGCGGCAAGATCAAAAAAACGCCGCGAGGGTGGGGCACCGATTTGAGAATGGAGGTTTCCCAGGTCTCAAGATCGAGCTCCGGGCACCCGGCATCCATATCGAACATCCATCAACCGTTCCATTCCACACTGCGCAAACGCAAGCAAAGGACAAGAAGAAAACATGGCAAAGACTTACTACGATCACAGTGCCGACCTTTCCCTGATTCAGGCCAAGAAGGTGGCCATCATCGGTTACGGCTCGCAAGGCCACGCTCATTCGCTTAATCTCAAGGACTCGGGCGTCCAGGTGAAGGTCGGCCTTGCTGCCGGCTCCAAGTCCACGGCCAAGGCGCAGAAGGCCGGCCTTGAAGTGGCCACCGTCGCCGAGGCCGTGAAATGGGCAGATGTCGTCATGGTCCTCGTGCCCGACCAGACCGCGGCCAAACTCTACGCCGATGAGATCGCTCCCAACCTCACCGCCGGCAAAACAGTGCTCTTTGCCCACGGCTTCAACATTCACTTCAAGACCATCGTTCCCGATCCGAAGATCAACGTAGGCATGGCCGCGCCCAAAGCGCCCGGCCATCGCGTGCGCGAAGTCTTCACCGAAGGCGGCGGCGTTCCCGGACTCATCGCTGTCCACCAGGACCCGAGCGGGGGCACGCACGCGCTCGTACTCAGCTACCTCAAAGGCATCGGCTGCACCCGCGCCGGCGTGCTCGAAACCACCTTCAAGGAAGAGACCGAGACCGATCTCTTCGGCGAGCAGGCCGTGCTCTGCGGCGGCGTGAGCGCGCTCATCAAGGCGGGTTATGAGACGCTGACCGAGGCCGGCTACCAGCCCGAGAGCGCCTACTTCGAAGTGCTGCATGAGCTCAAGCTCATCGTCGACCTGATCTATCGCGGCGGCCTCGCGTATATGCGCTACTCCATCTCCGATACGGCGGAGTGGGGCGATTACGTGAGCGGCCCGCGCGTCATCAACGACGAGAGCAAGAAGGCGATGAAGGCCATCCTCGCCGAAATTCAGAATGGAGCATTCGCGAAGAGATTTCTCGCCGACCAGAACTCCGGCCGCAAGGAGTTCCAGGCCTTCCGCGACGCCGAAGCCAAACACCCCATCGAGATCGTCGGCAAACAGCTCCGCGCGCAGATGCCCTTCCTCGATCCCGTCACGGTGGAGGAAGTCGCGAAGACGCGATAGAGCAGCTTTCAGCCCTGAGCTGTGAGCTTGATCGCACTCGGGCCAGCATCGAGAATTAGCGGGGCCCGAGGTCGGGCCCCGCTAATTCTCAATGCAATTTGCACGGCCTCTCAGTTGTTACTGATATCGTGCATTAGAAAATCGTCATACGGCTCCAAAAGAAAGCTCCCAACCTCGGACTGGGAGACGTCATATTTCTCAGGCTTGCGTGGGTCATATCGGACCTGGAATTTCTTATCGATCAGGTCTTTTGGTTGACTGTCGTCGGTAGAAAACGAGCGGGAGATCGTCGCCGCCCCAGAGTAGTATTCATTGTTGACGACGTAAGAGAAGTCTCCCACATCGAACGGGTCGGAACCGCGACCAGATCCAATGACTCTACGGATAATCTGGAGTGTCGCTTCAGTCTCAGGCCAGTTCGCAGGATTGTCTGCCGGCGTTGACCGGCGGACACGGCAGTGCACAAAAACACCCACCGCGCCACTGGCAAGAGACGCGATCCCCAATAGGGTCCAATTCATGGCCAAAAGGATATCAGGAAAGACCTGCGGGCGCCCCAGGTCTCGCCTTTGAGATCTGGGAAAGCAGCAACTCTTATCCCGCTTTTCGCATCTTCCACTCCGCCGCTAATCTCTCGGCCAGAAACACCTTCAGCAGCGACTGATACGGCACATCCCCCTGGTTCGCCAGAATCTTCAGGCCTCGATCATGGCAACAGGCAGGCGCACGGAGATCGCCCGCCGCGAAGGCCGCAGATTGGGAAACTTCGTGCGTTTCGCCTTCGACCAATCCAAATACGCGGTCGAGTCCGCGCCCTTCCTGTCGGAGACCAGAACTCGAACTCTGAGGCTTCGCTTCTAAATCTCGGAATCTTCTTCATTCGGCAGGTACCATCGCAGGTCCAATCAGGCGGCTTCTCAAGCCTATCCCTGTAAAATCGTCCTGATACCAGCGCCGTCCGGCCTGCGGAGGATCCTTGCTTTACTGGCTGCTCTACGAAAAGCTGTTCCCGTATTTCCACCCTTTCCGGATCTTTCGCTATCTCACGTTTCGCACGGCCTTTGCCTCGCTCACGGCGCTGCTGATCGCGCTGTTCATCGGGCCGTATGTCATCCAGAAGCTGCGCGAGTTCCAGATCGGCCAGTTTGTGCGCGATGACGGGCCGCAGTCGCACCTGAAAAAAACCGGCACGCCTACCATGGGCGGCGTGCTTATCTGCATCGCCATTCTGCTGCCGACCGTGCTCTGGTCCGACCCCTCCAATCCGTTTGTCTGGCTCACGGTCTTTTCCACCTTGGCCTTTGGGGCCATTGGATTTGCTGACGATTACATCAAGGTGGTGCAACGGCGGAGCCTCGGGCTCACGCCGCGCGCCAAGCTGCTTTTTCAGTGCATCGCCGGAGCGCTGGTGGCGATGGCCTTGGTGACGCTGGAGCAGTTGAAGATGTTCTCGACGCGTATGTCGGTACCGTTCGTCAAAAGCCTGCGCCCCGATCTGCTTTGGAACCACTGGCCCAGCACGCTTCCTCACCTGGCGTTGTTTGCGTTTTTGCCCTTTGTCCTCTGGATTGTGCTGTGGCTTGTGGGCACCTCGAATGCCGTGAATCTGACCGACGGCCTCGACGGGCTGGCCATCGGCTGCACCATTATTGCCGCCGCGGCGCTTACGGTTCTCACCTACGTGAGCGGCCATGTGGTCTTTGCCGACTATCTTGAACTCCAGCGGATGCCGCTGGTCGGCGAGCTCACAGTCTTCTGCGGCTCGATGGTCGGCGCCTCGATCGGTTTCCTCTGGTACAACGCCCATCCGGCGGAGATCTTCATGGGCGACGTGGGCTCCCTGGCCCTGGGCGGCGCCATCGGCACCATCGCCGTCATCATTCGCCAGGAGCTGCTGCTGCCTTTCATCGGCGGCATCTTCATCCTGGAAGCCGTTTCCGTGATGCTGCAGGTGGGCAGCTACAAGCTGCGCAAGAAGCGTATCTTCAAGATGGCGCCCCTGCACCACCACTTCGAGCAACTCGGCTGGAGCGAATCCAAGGTCATCGTCCGCTTCTGGATTGGGGCCCTGGTGTTTGCACTGTTTGCACTCACCACGCTCAAATTGCGCTAACAGGGGCAATCGCTGCGCGCCCGCCGGTGCACAATAGAAGTGTCAAACGGTGACGCGCACGCGGGAGACTTGCGCCTATGTTGGAACTGAAAGGTAAAAAGGTTCTGGTTGTGGGGCTGGGCAAGTCCGGCCTCGCGGCGGCCTTGTTTCTTCGCCACAAGGGCGCGCAGGTGACGGTCTCGGACGTGCGTAGCGCCGAAGCGCTGGCCAAGGACATTCCGGCTCTGCTCGAAAAAGGCATTATGGTCGAAGCGGGAGGTCACGGGCTGCTCACCTTCCGCCGCCAGGACCTGATCGTCGTGAGCCCCGGTGTGCCTTTGAATACGCCGGAACTGGTGCAGGCGCGCAACTTCGGCCTGCCCATCATTGGCGAGCTCGAGCTGGCCGCCCGCTTTCTCCAGGGCAAGATTCTCGCCATCACCGGTTCGAACGGCAAAACCACCACCACGGCTCTCACCGGCGAGATTCTCAAAGAGGCCGGCCTGCCCACGCTGGTGGGCGGCAACATCGGCGTACCGGTGGTGAACCTGATCGAAGAAAGCACGCCCGAGAGCTGGGCGGTGCTCGAAGTTTCGAGCTTTCAGTTGGAAACCACCAAGCAGTTCCGGCCCACTATCGCCATCATCCTGAACATTACTCCCGACCACCTTGACCGGCACGGCAGCTTTGAGAACTACGCGCGGGCCAAAGAGCGCATCTTCGCGGCGCAGGAGGCCGGTGACAGCGTGGTGCTCAACGCCGACAATGTCCGCGCCGCTGAGTCTGCCTCCCGCTCGGTAGCCAGAGTTCACTGGTTTTCCATCGAGCATCGCGTGCGGCAGGGCGCCTGGATCGAGGACGGCTACGTGGTGTACCGCTCCGCGCCGGAGCTCGAAATCGAGCAGATCATGCCTCTGAGCCGGATTCCGCTCAAGGGCGAGCACAATGTTGAGAATGTGCTTGCCGCGGTCTGCGCCGCGCGCCTGGCCGGCGTGCCGGCAGAACCGATCGCCCGCGCCATCGAAGCGTTTCAGGCCGTCGAGCATCGCCTGGAATATGTAGCCACGGTGCACGGCGTCGAGTTCTACAACGATTCCAAGGCTACCAATGTGGATGCGACCGCCAAAGCCGTCGCCGCGTTTTCCAGCGGGATTCACCTCATCCTCGGCGGCAAGGATAAAGGCTCGGACTACAGCACGCTCGCGCAACTGCTGCGGGAGCGCGTCCGAGCCGTCTACACCATCGGCTCCGCGGCAGCCAAGATCGAGTCGCAACTCCGCGGCGTGGTTTCGATCCACTCGTGCGAGACGCTGGATGGCGCCGTGAACGCCGCCGCCTCGGCCGCCCATCCAGGCGAGGTGGTGCTGCTCGCTCCGGCCTGTTCCAGCTTCGACCAGTTTGAAAGTTACGAGCACCGCGGGCGCGTCTTCAAGGGACTCGTCAACCAGCGGCAGGGGAGCAAAACGTGGCAAAACGCGTAGGCGTCGACAAGTGGCTTTTCTTCATCACGCTGTTGCTGGTAGTGGTGGGGCTGGCCATGGTCTTCTCGGCTTCGGCGGTAGTGGCCCAGGAGCGGTATCACTCCGAGTTTGCCGACGTCGGGCGCCAAGCCGCGTGGGCCCTGGCGGGCGTGGTCGCACTCGTCGTCCTGATGCAGGTAGACGCGAGCCATTACAACTCGCCCCGCTTCATCTATCCAGCCCTCGCCGTCACCACACTGCTGCTGGTTTCCGTCTTCTTCTTCCCCGGCTCGCACAACACCCACCGCTGGATCCGCTTCGGCGGCCACTTCACCTTTCAGCCCTCTGAAATTGCCAAGCCCGTCCTGGTGCTGTTTCTCGCCTGGTTTCTGCACACACGGCTCGATGCGATGCGCGATTGGAAGAACACGCTGCTGCGCGCCGCCATCGTCCCGCTGGTGTTTATGGCGCTGGTGGTCAAGCAGCCCGATCTCGGCACCGCGCTGGTGCTGGCCGGGGTAACGGCCATGATGCTGATCCTTGCGGGCATGGAATGGAAGTATCTCTTTGCCGCCGTCTGTGCCGCCCTGCCGGGCTTGGCCGCGCTGCTCTTCATGGTCGCGTGGCGGCGCCAGCGCATGCTGGTCTTCCTGCATCCCGACTCCGATCCGCAAGGAGCCGGCTTCCATATCAATCAGTCGCTCATCGCGGTGGGTACGGGAGGGTTGACTGGGCGTGGCTACATGGAAGGCATGCAAAAGCTCTTCTATCTTCCCGAGGCGCCCACAGACTTTATCTTCGCCAACATCGCCGAAGAGCTCGGCTTTATCGGCGCCATCACCATCCTGCTGCTCTTCGTCATCTTCGGCGTCCGCGGGCTGCGCGCCGCCTTCCGCGCCCAGGATCCCTTCGCCCGGCTGGTGGCCTTCGGCATCTCCACCACCATTCTGTTGCAGGCCTTCTTCAACATCAGCGTGGTGCTTTCGTTGGTGCCCACCAAAGGCATTCCGCTTCCGCTGATTTCGTCGGGCGGAACGTCGCTCTTCTGCACCCTCGCCAGCATTGGCATTCTGCTCAACATCACCAAGAAGGTAGAGTGAGAGACAGCAGCTTGCCGCAGCTCCGCATCCTCATCTCCGCCGGGGGCACGGGCGGCCACATCATTCCCGGATTGGCTGTCGCGCGCGAGCTTGTCTCCCGTCATCACGCGGAGATTCTCTTCGTCGGCACGCCGCGGGGGTTAGAGTCTCGTCTCGTTCCAGGTGCGGGCTTCGCGCTGAAGCTGATCGAGATCGGCCCGCTCAACCACGTCTCCCTCGCCACCAAGATCAAGACCGTTCTCAAGCTGCCCAAAAGCCTCTTTGCGGCCCGGCGCATTCTGCGCGAGTTCAAGCCGGACGCGGTGCTGAGCGTCGGCGGTTACTCCTCAGGACCGGTGATGGCCATCGCGCTCCAGCTCAAAATTCCCGCCATGGTTGTCGAGCCGAACGCGATGCCCGGCCTTGCCAACCGTCTCGTGGGCAAGCGCGTGCAGGCTGCCGCCATCAACTTTGCTGCGGCGGAGAAGTGGTTCCGCAACGCCGAGGTCACCGGCATTCCGGTGAGGCCGGAGTTCTTCCGCTTGCAGCCGCCTGCCGCCGCCGCGCCGCACCTGCTCGTCTTCGGCGGGTCGCAGGGCGCGCGCATCTTCAACGTCCACATGCCAGAGGTGGTCAAGCCGCTTCTTGAAGCTGTTCCGGGGCTCACGGTGCTGCACCAAAGCGGCGCGAAGAACTTCGAATCGACGCAGGCTGCCTATGAAGCCAGCGGCGCCGACCCCTCTCGCTGGCAGGTGCGGCCGTTTCTCGACGACATGCCCGCGTTCTTCGCCGAGGCGCATCTGGTCATGTCCAGGAGCGGCGCCTCCAGCGTCGCCGAGCTCACCGCCGCAGGCAAGCCCGCGCTCCTTGTGCCTTTCGCCGCCGCAGCGGACGACCACCAGCGCCGAAACGCCGAAGTGATGGTCCGCGCCGGGGCGGCCGTCATGCTGCTCGAAACGGACCTCGACGTTCCCGGCAAGCTGGTCGATACGCTCAGCGGACTTCTCAACGCGCCGGAACGCTTGGCTCAGATGGCCGAGGCAGCCCGGGCGCAGGCGCATCCGGGCGCAGCCGAAAAGATCGCCGACCGGTTGGCGGCGCTGGAGGAAGGAAAGCCGGCAGCCCATTGAACGCCCATTGAACACGGTGGTTTCACACCCTTTCGCCCATCAAGCCGGCGAAAGCATGGAGTAACGCAAACCATTCCTGCACTTGCGCTGCTTGCATCCGAGGCTCCTGCACAAATAAAAAGGCCCGCCTGCCGAAGCAAGCGGGCCTTTTCAGCCAATCTAAGAATTACCGGTGACCCCCGCCACCGCCGTGGAAACCACCTCCGCCGCCACCGTGGAACCCACCTCCGCCGCCACGGAAACCGCCGCCAGAGAATCCGCGTCCGCCGCCACCCGCGTATCCGTGGCCTACCCCACCCGCGTACCCACGGCCGGCTCCACCGGCGTATCCGCGGCCGACTCCACCGGCGTATCCGCGACCCGCATAGCCTCGACCGGCGTATCCGTAGCCGCCTCTATAGCCATAGCCGCCCCGATAGCCGTAGGCGCCGCGATAACCGTATCCGCCCCAACCGTGGCCCCATCCATGACCCCAGCCCCAGCCATACCACGGACCGGCGCCAATGAACACGCCGCCATAAAACCAGTTAGGCCCATAGTAGCCGTAGGGCGCGCAACCGTAAGGATAATAGGCATAGTAGCCGTATTCGCAATCCGGGGGACCGTACGCATCCGGAGCGGCGACCACCGCCGGGCCGACGCCAATTCCCGCTTCGACCTGGGCATTTGCCGTTGCCGCGAATGGCACAGCCAATAACATTGCCATTAAAACCAAGCGAATGTACCGCATGACACCCTCCTTATGCTGCCCGTCCCGTTTGCAGAACCGTGAGCCGGGAACCAGGAGATTTTCATCTCCGTCTCAGCACCTGATCGGCCTTCTCTTTCTCTCCGTCCGACCCTATCTTATCTAACAGCAAACCGCGAGATTAGTTGCGGCTCATCTTGAAAACAAACGCTGCCGACGCAGGCACGCCAAGCCGAGTTCACCTTCAGGACTGGCCCGACTTTGCACCCATTCGTCACACTTCTTAAGACGCCTGAAAGCGGCGAAAGGAACAAAAAAAGCGGCCTCCCGGGTAAGGGAAGCCGCTTAGCTCAGGTAGCTGAAGGAGTGCTACCTGCGAAACCGTTCAGGAGCATAGTGCCGGTCGTACACCGGGCGGTGTCCCCATCCGTAGCCGCCGCGGATCACCACGTCCGGCCGGAACGCGGGCGCCCGCCAGAATCCCGGCACCCAGTAACCGTTGGCATAAGAGCCGGCAACCCAGGCATATCCCGGTCCTGGGCAGGGCGGCACGTACACGCGCGGTCCGCCCACGTAAACGCCGATGCCGATGCGGGCTGCCTGGGCCGGCAAAGCACCCAAACCGACCGTTCCCGCTGCCAACGCCGCTGCAAGCATCCACTTCTTCATGCTGCCCATAGATCCTCCACTCCCAGCCGGTCCCTTCCAGAACCGCCCCGGCTCTGCCTTCCGGAAGCTTTGCTCTTGCTGCCTCCCAGCGTGCCGGTTCTATCCTGATTGAACAGCGGTTGTGGGCGAAGGTTGCGGTCTGCGCGCAAAATAGATAGCCGCAACTTTATTGGATATTGGGGTTTACGGCGGTTTGGATTCGCGCCCCAACCGGCGTGCGTGACGAAGTCTGTCGATTCTTTCGAATGTCTGCGCCCTCTCCCGGGGCTTTTAGGATGGGGCGGGGAGCGCCCACCTCGCTATCAGAACCCTTCGAGCACATCCGCCACCAACTGGCGGGCAAACTCCTGAGAGAGCCGTTGCACCGCTGCCGGGTCTTCCTGCAGAAACCTCGGCAGGTCGGTCGTGGATTGATACTGCTGGCGGAAGGTGTAGCCGCTGTTCTGGTAGAGGACGCGCCCGTCGCGCGCATTCAGCGTCACGGAAACAAGAATCGTGATGAGAAAGCTGGAGGATTGCTGCGTAGCGGTGTTGTAGGTCAGCGGCGATACCACTTCCTTGAGGATGGTTCCATGCAGCACTGCGTCGGCGTCTTCGCTCGTGGAGGGCGTCACGCGGAAGCGTGTACGCGCAGAGAATTCGCGGATCACCGCGCTGGTCATGGCTGCTTCCGTGCCGTAGGCCTCGGTCCGCGTCGAGAATATCGGCACGGAAAGCGTCCGCACATCCGGAGGCAGATGCGTCGCCGCGCCCAGCGTGTGATAGCCGCATCCGCCGAGACCCGGAATGACTGGAAACAGAGCGGCAACAGCCAAAAGGCGGATCACAAGCGGGCGCATGAAGCCATCTTATCGCGCACCCTCACACCCGGGCGGTGGCCATCCGGCCCAGTCCCGGCGAGGGCAGCTTCAGGCCATCGGCGCGGTCAGCGAAATAAAGTGCATTGAGTTCGTCGGCCCCTCCCTGTTCAAACCAGCGGAAGCCTGCACGGCGAAATTCCGAGTCCAATTCATCCGGCGTGAAGAACAGGCGGAACGGCTCGCCGGCCTTCGCCACGCGCGCCGCGAGCGCGTCAAATGCCAGCCGGTGCAGCGGCCCGAGCATCGCCGGCGAAACGCCGTAGTCGAAACTGACGCCCGTGCCCTCGCGCAATCGCGCAATTGCCTCCAGAGTCGAGCGAAAGGCCTCCAGCGTGAGATACGGCACCACGCCGAGCCAGCCGAAGAATGCCGGCTCCGCGAAGTCGAATCCCGCCATGGCCAGGCCTTCGGTCAAAGTCCGGTGCTCAAAATCGAGCGCAACAAACGTGAGCCCCTCCGGCGTACGGATGGCAGCCTCGCTCAGCAAGGTTCGCTTCCACTGCTGCGTGGCTGGAAAATCAACTTCAAACACTTTGAGACGAGGAAACGGATTGCGGCAGGCAAAGGTGTCGAGACCCGCGCCCAGAACCACATACTGGGTCACGCCGTTCGCGACCGACTCGGCCAGCCGGTCTTCTGCGTACCGGCTGCGCACGGCCATAAATGCCCGGAACGCGCGTGCAACCGGCTCCATCTCACGGACGCGATCGTATTGAAAGTGTGAGCCAAGCAGCGGGACAGCAATGGGATCGTCGAGCACTGGCGGCCAGTCGAGAAGCTGGTGAACGGCGCGGCGGAGGGCTACACGCAACGCAGTCTTGCTGGGTGTGCCAGCCTCCATTTCTGGAGTGTATCAATGCTTGGGTTCGAGGACTGGGCTCAGGGACCGGGTTTAAGGACTGCGTTCAGGGACGGCGTTCGGGGAGTGCGCCGGGCGCACCAGCGAGGGTATCGGCCCGAATAAGCCCTGGTATTCGTGCGGTGAGAGAGGACCCGGCGCGCGTACCATGAATCTCATGACCTGGGTTGGATGGGCACTGCTTTCCGCGCTGTTTGCCGCGGCCACGGCACTGCTGGCCAAAGTCGGCGTGGCGCATGTGGACTCAAATCTAGCCACCGCGCTCCGCACTACGGTCGTCGTGTTCTTCACATGGGGCATCGCCATCGTCCTCGGCAAACATGGCGAAATCCGTGACCTCGACCGTCGCACGATCGTCTTTCTCACGCTTTCCGGTCTGGCGACGGGGCTCTCGTGGCTGTGCTACTTCCGCGCGTTGCAACTCGGCCCGGCCTCACGCGTCGCGCCGCTCGACAAACTCTCCGTGCCGCTGGTCATGATCTTCGCCTGGCTGCTTTTGGGCGAAAAGCTGAACTCCGCTGCGCTGATTGGCGGCGTGCTGATTACCGCCGGGGCCATCGTGATGGTCCTCGGCTAGCCCCCGGCAGGAAATTTCCTATACTGGAGCGAGTGACCGCTCCGATTGAAAATCAGCACGCCCCTTCACCCCTCCGCATCGTCCTCACCGGCTTTATGGGATCGGGCAAAAGCACCGTCGGCCCGCTTATCGCCGCTCGCCTGGGGTGGAAGTTTATCGACGTCGACGATGTGATCGAGGCCGAGGCCGGTTGCACGATCGCGGAGCTTTTCAGCCGTCACGGCGAACCCGCCTTCCGCGAGCGCGAACACGCGACCATTGCGGAGCTGGCCGCGGGCGACCGGCTGGTGCTGGCGCTGGGTGGGGGCGCGATCGAGCGCGCCGCGACGCGGGAGCTGCTTCTCTCCTCGCCTGGCACGGTGCTGGTGCACCTGGAAGTCGAACTGGCGACGACCCTCAGCCGGTGCGGCGGTACGGAGCGGAGCCGGCCCATCCTCGCCGACCAGGCTAACCTTGCCAGCCGCTACGCCCGCCGGCTGCCGCTCTACCGCGCCGCCCATGTTTCCATCCGTGTGGATGCCCTCACACCCGACCAGGCCGCGGCCGCGGTTATACGCTCCGCATTCCCGCGCTAGAGCCGGTAAAATTCGAGTGCATCGGCCGGCCTTGCGGCCGACGCGTTGGAATCATGCGTGCACCCGGACCATCAGCAAGCCGGGAAGCCCAATCGGAGTCCCATTTGGAAGAAACGCGGAGGAAGCTCACCATGCCTGAGGACCGTATCCCCACGGCTGACATTCCGGAGAAACGCCGATCGCCGCTCGAAATCGACTCGGCGCAGTTTCGCACCTTGGGATACCAGCTTGTCGATCGGATCGCGGCATTCCTTGACTCTCTTCCGAGCCGCCCCGTCACCTCCGGCGAATCGCCGGTGCAGATCCGGCAAGCGCTCGAAGCCGAGCGCCCGCTGCCGCAGCAAGGCGCGGACCCGGCGCTGCTGCTCGGCCGCGCTGCTGACCTGCTCTTCGAGCATTCGCTCTTCAACGCGCATCCCCGTTTTTGGGGCTACGTCACCTCGTCGGCCGCGCCTATTGGTGTTCTGGGAGAACTGCTCGCTTCAGCGGTCAATCCCAACGTGGGCGCCTGGCCGCTCGCACCCATGGCCAGCGAGATCGAGGCACAGACCGTGCGTTGGATCGCCGAACTGCTGAACTATCCCACCGATTGCGGCGGTCTCTTCGTCAGCGGAGGCAACATGGCGAACATGGTCTGCTTTCTCGCCGCACGCCAGGCCAAGGCGGGAGGCGACGCGCGTAAGCACGGAGTCGGCGACGCACGCCTGCGCGCCTACTGCTCCACTGAGACGCACACCTGGATGCAAAAGGCGGCGGATATCTCAGGCCTGGGCACGGACGCGGTTCGCTGGATCGCGGTGGATAAGGCAGGCCGCATCGACACGGCGGCTTTGCGAGAACAGATCGTGCGCGATATCGAATCCGGCGACAGGCCCATTCTGGTGGCGGGGAATGCCGGCACGGTCGGCACCGGCGCCATCGATCCACTACCCGAGCTTGCCGCCATCTGCTGCGAGTTCGATCTCTGGTTTCATGTGGACGGCGCCTATGGCTGCCTTGCGGCGGCTTTGCCCGATGCGCCTGTCGCTCTCACCGCGCTGCATGAAGCCGACTCGGTTGCCGTGGATCCGCATAAGTGGCTCTATGCGCCGCTCGAGGCCGGCTGCGCCCTGGTGCGCAATCTTGATCAGTTGCGCAACGCCTTCGCCTATCATCCGCCCTATTATCACTTCGGCGATGCAGCCATCAATTACTTCGATCTGGGGCCGCAGAACTCCCGGGGCTTTCGCGCCTTGAAGGTCTGGCTGGCGCTGCAGCAGGTTGGCCGCGAAGGTTACGTGCAGATGATCTCCGAAGATATCCGCCTTGCCGGCGAACTCTTCGCCCAAATTCCACACTTCTCCGAGCTCGAACCGTTTACCCAGTCGCTGAGCATTGCCACGTTCCGCTTCGTGCCCCCGGATCTGGATCGTGGCTCTGCGGAGATTGAGAGCTATCTGGACCAGTTGAATCGCGAATTGCTCACCCGCCTCCAGAACAGCGGCGAAGCTTATCTCTCGAATGCGGTCGTTCGCGGCAAGTTCACTCTCCGCGCCTGCATCGTGAACTTCCGCACTTCGTCAGAGGATATTCGCGCGCTTCCGCCGCTGGTCGTCCGCATCGGCAGGTCGGTGGACGCGGAACTGCGTCCCCAGGCGCTGCGCGCGCCGGAGGCATTATGACCTGTTGGGGGACGAGTGCCGGCGTGACTTTAGAGGTTTGTACCCCGATTCCCGCTGATCAGACGAACCAGCCAGGTGAGAATTACGGCTCCGACCACGGCAATCAGCACGCTGACGATGATGCCGTGCTGACCCACGCCGCCGGCGCCCAGGTGGCTGGAAAGAAAGCCGCCGATAAGAGCACCGATCAGGCCGACGATCATGTCCATGATGAAGCCATAGCCCGAGCCTTTCATCAGTTTTCCTGTGATCCAGCCGGCCAGCACTCCAATGACGATCCATGCAATCAGTCCATGTCCCATGCAGTCGCCCTCCTTAGCAGCTTGGATGCGGGCCACGGACGCAAACACCTGGGGGAAATGTGAGTTCGGCACAAAATGCGGATACGGCGCGCCGATCCGGCCAGCCCTTCCGCCGCTTGGTATCATCAATGCAGGTAGCAGTGCCAAGGCCGCTGCTGCCGTGAGGTTTCTCCCGTCCTGATGACTCCCGCTTCCCAGGCCGCCCATCCCGCCAAGGTCGTGACCCTTCCGGTGGAAGATGCCGCTCCCGTCGGCGGCATGCTCCATCCGCCCCGTCCGGGTGCCACCGCCACGCTCATCCACGATTTGCGCGAGCTGTTCAAGGTCAAGGTTGTCGCTCTGGTGGTGGTGACAGGCTGGGGTGGTTTCTATCTCGCCTCGCTTGAATCCGGAATTTCCAGCGTGCAGCGTGGATTGCTCGACGCGCTTCTGGGCATCGGTCTGGTCTCAGCCGGCGCCGGGGCCTTGAATGAGGTGCTGGAGCGCACCACGGACGCGCGCATGAAGCGCACTGCCGACCGCCCGCTGGCCGCCGGCCGAATTCCGCTGCCTGTTGGCTTGCTCGCCGGCATGGGTGCGCTCGCCGCCGGCGCATGCTGGCTGCTGCTGCACGCCAACCTGCTCACGGCGGCCCTGGCGCTGCTCACGGCATTTTGCTACGTCGCCATCTATACGCCTCTCAAGCGCGTAACCAGTCTCGCGACGTTTATCGGCGCCTTTCCTGGAGCCATGGGGCCGCTGCTCGGATGGACGGCCGCGCGGCCGCAGATCGACTGGCACGCCATCTCCCTATTCGCGATTCTGTTCGTGTGGCAATTCCCCCATTTCATGTCCATCGCCTGGCTCTATCGCCACGACTACGCACGCGCCGGCATCCGCATGCTACCTGTCGTCCAGCCGGACGGCTGGTCGACCGTGATCGAAGCGCTGTTCTACGCGGTCTTGATGATTCCCGTAAGCCTGGCGCCTTGGAAACTGGGGATGACCGGCAACACCTACGCCGTGCTGGCCATAGTCCTGGGGTCGGTCTATCTCGCGTATACCATCCGGTTCGCCCGCATTCTCCGGGCGCGGTCCGAAGCCGAAAGCCGCATGCTCGCCCGCGACCTGCTCAAAGTAAGCGTGCTCTATCTGCCGCTTCTGTTTACGGCGCTCATGCTCTGCGCCAATGGGAAGCACTGAAGGACCCATGACGACTGTTGCTTCCGCCTCTCGTCCGAAGTCCGGCACCGGTCCGGCCATCGCGGCCATTCTGGCCATCAGTGCGGCGGCCACGCTCTTCCTGTTCTGGCTCATCTACATTCATCCGGCGGCGGCTTCGAGCGGGCAGTTTGCTTTCCTGCCTGCGCTGAACGCGGTCTTGAACGGATTGGCCGCCACAGCTCTGCTGATCGGATACACCTTCATCCGCGCGCACAAAATACGGCAGCATCGCGCGTCGATGATCACCGCGTTCATCTTCTCCTCGCTTTTCCTGGTGAGCTACATTTTGCACCACGCGCTGCATGGCGACGTGCGGTATCCGGTTCACGCAGCGTGGCGCGGCGTCTATCTGCCGCTGCTGGCGAGCCACATTCTCCTCGCCACCATCGCGCTGCCACTGGTGCTGGTCACCTTCTTCTTTTCACTCTCCGGCCGCATTCCGCAGCATCGCAAGGTGGCGCGGTGGACGTTTCCCATCTGGCTGTATGTATCGGTCACCGGAGTCATTGTTTACGTGATGCTGCGCCTGGCGCAGGGATAGAAAAGACTGCATGGCGCGAAGCGCACAAGGGCCAAAACCCAACCAGCCAGGAACACCCGATGACGGCACCCGCCAGCTTTTGCAGTGGGGCGGATCGATCGTCGGTACCGGGGTTGCGGCCGGCATCCTGCTCGAGACCGTGTTGGGCGGATTCACCCGTACCGGCGCTCACACCAATACCGGCTGGTTCGCGCTCATCCTGGTGCTGGGTTGCATTCCCTTCGGCGGCATGCTATTCGTTCTCGGCTCGGCCAAGTGGTTCCGGAATCGCCGCCTCGCGCGCGGGCAGCGCCGCTAGCCTATCTTTACCTAGGCCACGAGATACGGCCGCGCTGTGCTTCCGGCAGTGTGCGTCGAGGCCACGGCCTCTTCAAAGTGAGCTGCTTTCATGAGGGCAGCGGGGACGGCAAGCTTATCTGGCCGCGCGTGCGTCTTTGCCCAGCCGCGCATACTCGGCCCGGGCTTGGATCAGCACCGGCAGATCGCTGTCGGCGTCTCTCCAGAGCGAAAAGAAACGCTCATATCGCTCCCGGCTTTCGCTGGCCTTCTTCTGGCGGGCGTACGCCCGCGCCATGCCGAGATGAGCCATGGGATAGCGAGGCGAAAGCGGATCGATGCCCGGGTTGGCAAGAATCTTCTGGTACTCCGGAATGGCGAGTTCAGGCCGCGCTGCCTTCTGCCAGGCTTCGGCTCTCTCGGTGAGAACGGTGTAATTGGCCAGCTCGTAAGGCCGTGCCGGTTCGAGCGCAGTCACGGCATCGAGAGGCTTGCCCTGTTGCATGGCCAGCTTGGCGCGGACGCGCGGCAGATCTACATTCGCGAGCAGCGTGCCGGAAGCAGCGTCCTCAGTGTGCGCGGATAAAAAGCGCTGAGCGCTTGAGCGGTCGCCCAGCTCGGCGCGCACCAGAGCGGCGTCGGCCATGTCCGGATTCGGATTGTGCGCGCGGCTGAGGGTGCCGCGTGCGGCCTCCGGCAAACCGAAGCTCAGCTCGATCGACGCCTGGTAGAGAAGGATGTGATCCGCGGCCTCGGGGAGATTCTCCCGCTCCGCCGTCTCCCAGGCGCTGTGAAAGAGCTCTGCGGCCTTCTTGCGTCTGCCGGCCGCGGCTGCGCCCTCGGCGCGCAGAAAGAAAAAATACCATCCATACCACTCGCTCCCATGACTGGCTGCCCACTGCGTCTCCTGCGCGAGCGCATGCGGCTCCTGCACGGCCGCAGCGATCTGATAGAGCGAAGCGTGCAGGCCGGTCGAGTCCTTACCGCGCCGGATAGCCTCCAGCCCCACCGCGCGCGCTTCAGCGAACTGGTTGGCGCGCATCAATGCCCGCGCCAGCACGCTATAGTTGATGGCCCGGTCCGGCTGCAGCTTCAATGCCTGCCGCCCCGCCGCAATCGCCGGCATATACTGCCCGATCTGCGTGTAATCATTGGCGACATTGATCCACGGCACCCAATCGCGCGGATAGGTCTCGGCCCACTGGCGGTAGATATCGATCCCGCGCTCCATGTCCTGAAGGCCTTCGGAGTAATAGTGCGCCTCGAGAACGAGCTTCTCTTTCGCGCTCGCCCGGCCGCTCAGGTCGAAGGCCTTCTTATAGAATTGCGCGGCGAGATTCGGTTCGCTCAGGTTGTAATATTCGTTGGCGATCGCCCCATAGGCCATAGCAAACTGCGGGTCGAGATCGACGGCGCGCTGGTAGAACGGCAGCGCTTCCATCTCGCTTTTGCCTTGCGCGTCCATCGACTGGCCGATGGAATAGGAGCGGAGCGCCTCAAGCGAGGCCGTCGTGGCCTGCACGATGGGCACCTCATAGTTCTCCATCGACTGGCGCGATTCGCCCAGATCACGTCGCACGCGATCGGCCACCTTGTCCAATGCGGCAAGCACCTTCTCTTTCGCCGGCGCCTGGGCCTTTGCGGCGGCCAGCTTTCTTCCCGATGCGCAATCGGATGCTTCCACCGTCAACAGGTACTCGCGCCCTATCGGCAGAATGTTTCCCGTCAACAGCACCTGCCGGTTGCTGCGCTCGCAGATCTCGCGCGCCACGTCCGCCGTGAGGACGGAGTCTTCACTGCGCCCCATCAACGCCAGCGTACCCATGGCCTCGCGCTCGCTCATCACGTCAATGTAGGGGGTCTGTTCGAGATCGATCTCAAGGGCCTGCTTCAGTGTGTGATCAAAGGTCGGGTCGCCCGTCGTGTTCCAAAAATCGGCCACCATCACTTTGTGCAGCTCGGGAGTCTTCGCCCATCGCTTCCATGCGGAAAAACAAATCCCGGAGACAGCGGTGAGCAAGACAGCGGCACCGGCGAATTTCATCCAGGGCGAAACCTGCGTCCGAACCAACGGAGGCCGGGCAACGGAAGGTGCATCCGTCCCGGTTCGCTGCGCGATCGTGTGGACATCGGTGCCCGGAAGAACCGGGGCAGGCGCCTTTTCAGCGTCGCCGGCTGGCGGGACATCCATCTCCAACCGGAAGGGCGGGGGGCTCGGCGGCTCGGCAGTCACATTCGCAGTGAACTGATAGCCGCGGCCGGGGACCGTAACGATATACCCGGCGCGGTCTCCCAGCGCCTTGCGCAACAGGGAGATGTGCTGGGTAAGGTTGTTCTCCTCGACGAACGATTCCGGCCAGACGGCTTTCAGAATCTCGTCCTTGGCCAGGAGGCGGCCCGGATTGTCCACCAGGCAGCAAAGCACCTCGAATGTCTTTGGAAGCAGAGAGACTGTTTTCCCGTCGCGCAGCAGCACACGTCGGGCG
>DASXFB010000089.1:0-6722 GCA_036489815.1 Occallatibacter sp.
AATTGAAGGTGCATGATCCGCTGCCCTCGGGTCCGGTGTAGCTGAGCTTCTTCAAGCCCTGAAAGGCGACCTTGAGGTGACTCTCGCAATCTTCATTGAAGAGCTTGTGGTGGTGCGCGGCCTCGAAGATCTTGGCGGTGAAACCGGCGCTCAGCTGCACGTCGCGGTCAATGTCGGGCGCGTCGATCGCCTGGGGATCACCTTGCGGCGGCTTGCCCATCTCGGAGTGAAAGTGGCCGCTCCCGTCGGGGTGCAGCGTGAGCGTCCAGTGCGAGGGGCTGAGGGCGGCATCGGAGAAGTCCACCCCAACCACACTCGAGTCGGCAGGGTGGCTTACGGCCCGATTCGCAGCATAGTCCTGCGCCAGTCCGGCCCTGCTGCCCGCACCCAGCGCGAGCGCGAAGACCGCCAGCCTCAACTGCCAAGTCATTGCGCCGCTCCTTGAACTCCGATTGCCTGAAGGGCCATCGTCTGCGCGGTGTGGATGTGGCAGATGGCGATGGCCAGCGCATCCGCAGCATCGGCGGGCTCCGGCAATATCTTCAATCCGAGCAGCCGCGCCACCATGAACTGCACCTGCTCTTTCTTCGCCAGCCCGTATCCCACGACGCTCGACTTGATCTTCAGGGGTGCGTACTCCGCCACCGGAATCCCCCGCCGCGCGGCAGCCAGCAGAGCAACGCCCCTCACCTGACCGAGCTTCAGCGCCGATTTCGCGTTCACGGAATAAAACACTTCTTCGACCGCGACGGCGTCCGGCAGCCAATTTTCAAGCTCCGTCGTCAGCTCCCGGAAAACCTGGTCCAGACGCTCGGGCAGAGACTGCGACTTGGCCATCCGCACGGCGCCGTGCGTGAGGCACTCCAGACGCGGACCGCGCGGGTGCTCGACCGATTCCACGACGCCAAAACCGGTCAGCTCGGTCCCGCAGTCGATGCCGAATATCCGCATGCGCACCCAGTGTACCGCAGTTTTCGGTTGCGTGGCCCAGCCTCGGAACGCCCCTTGAGTTGCGTCTCTTTCATTTGCCTCGCACCAGATCATCTGCTGGGCTGCGGAGCAGCGAACACCGCCTGCCGCACTTGGTTCGCTTACTAAAGTTTCACGGAGATGCAACTATCGAACGCAAAAATGTGTCGATAGGTTTAACGCAGGGGAAGTATGAGAAGGCGAGGCTCGATGAAGCGCAATCTTGTCCATTGGCTTTGCCAGGGCATTTCGCCGCGCCGTCTCGCGTTAACACTAGCGCTCGGATTTGCCATCGGCTGCATCCCTGTGGTCGGCATTCCAACCCTCCTCTGCTTCGCTGTCGCGCTGGGATTCCGGCTGAACCTGCCCGCGATTCAGGCCGCCAACTATGCGGCCATGCCCCTCCAGCTCGCGCTTCTGGTGCCGTTCGTACGTCTCGGCGGCAAGATCTTCCCAACGAGCGCACAGGCAAGCCTTACGTCCGCAACGCTGCTGCACTCTTCAAGCCCTGCACTGCTCGCCAACCTGAGCGCGCTGATGGCGCTCGCCGGACATGCTCTGGTGGCCTGGCTGGTGGTGGCGCTTCCGGCGGTGATCTTTCTCACCGCCGCGCTCACGGTGATGCTGCGGAGGATTCCCGCCTTGGCGAGCCCCAGTTCCGGAGATTGAGCTTCGTTCAGATCATTTCTCAGCTCATTTCTTGGTTTGGATCGTTCCTGGATTCCGGTCGTTTCCAGGTCCCGGCGGCCCGGCCCAGCTATTTCCCAGCGTAGGGATCATGCACCGGCTGCGCGCTGTCAAGCCATGCGGTATAGATCATGTCGCGCAACATGCTGGCCCCCGCCGCGAGTCGCTCCGCGGTAAAATCCCGTGATTCCGGCGTTCCGGCGCCCACAAATGCGCCCGCTTTGTCGAGCTGATAGACCTTCTCCACATATGTGCCCGTGTGGCGCAGATAGGCCATGAAGGCGTCGAACATGTCGCCGTCGATCGCCCTGACCGGCGTCATCTTGGCCTCTACCTCCGGCGCGTGAAGATTTGCCGCGACAAACGGGCTTTCGAACTCATAGTGGATCTGATGGGCCGTGGTGTAGCCGTTGGGATTCGGGCCTGTCCACCCGTTGTACTGAATGGTCACGTGCAGCGGCTGCGAGCCGTCTCCCACGTAGTGGCCCAGCCATCCGGCGTAGAAGATGATCTCCTGCTCCACCGCTGCCGTGTCCTGGCTTGAGGCGTTCAGCTCACGGTACTGCCGCATTGCGGACTTGAGGCGCTCCCAGACTTCGTCTGCCTCCCAGGGCAGCAAGCCGATCTTTTCCGGCCTTTGGCCCGCGGCAAAGACCTTGGCTTCGAAGTCCAGCCTCTTATGAGGCAACGGTCCCAGGGGGTCGGCGAGCTCCAGGTCGATAAAATGCTCCGGCGCCTGGGCGGCATTCAGCTCGGGCTCGGCCGGGGAACGCCAGCGGTCCGGCTCGGGACCGATGTATTCAATCTCACTCACCGCCGCCGGAGAGCGCAGGAAGGCGGGGAGATCCGCAGGCAGCGTGGCCGCGGCAAGCTTGTTGACCATCCTATGCCCATCGGTCCCCCAAGCATGAGCCAGAGAAGGAAGCAAAACAATGCACGCCATGACAATCGCGGCGAACGCCGGGCGAGTGAACCCGGGAAGGAAAGGTCTTCTCCACATAGGAGCCAGTATACGGTTCCGAACCTTGATCGCTGTGCTTCGGCCGGCTGCCCGATCGTTCCGATTTGCAACCTCAGGAACGCGTCTGTACGGAAGGCGATAACCATCCCGCTAAAATGCTATAGAGCCTGCAAGACGAGGCCTTATACTACTTGCAAATCGCGCTAAAGAACTTAAAGCGGCTGCGATGCGCTCCGAGCTTTTTTCCCCGAATCGGCGATTGTCGTAGGCTCAACAGGCTCGCTCCCCGGCGAGGTCGGCCCGAGATGCACCTATATCTCCCTGAGCGTGGAGTCATCCATGTCTCGCCGCGGGAGGGACGGTCCGGTTTCCCGGTACGGTCAGGGAATTGTGCGGGAAAAGAGGGCCGGAAGACTGCGGGATTTGAACGATTGGCAGGAACGATTGGCAAGATTTGGATCGATCGGCTGGCGGGAAAGACGAACGCCGAAGATTGAATGGGGGCCTACATGGCGGTCCGATCATTGGAGATCGGCACAACGGAAGATCGGCAACCTCGGGCCTGGCTCGGCAAGCAGATTCTTTGGCCCATCCTCGCGATATCGGTGCTGGCCGCTGCCGCCGGCGCCGTGGTGCTTCGTGTAACCGCCGGGGAACGTTACGATGCCCTCCTGGCGCTCGCAGCGGTGCTTGCCGCTGCAGCTTTGGCTTTCCGCCTACGTACCCGCGCCCTTCTTAAGCCGGCGACCGATTCCAGCCGAGAGTTATCGAAGGAGCTCCTGGAATCGGCGGGGCCGGCGATACTGGCGATCGACCTGGACGGCACGCTGAGTTTCGCCAACCCCTCCGCCGAGCGGCTGCTCGGCTGTCACGCCGCCGAGCTTGCCGGCGAAGCGTGCTTCACAGACATCCTGGCCAAAGGCGAGGCGGAGCGCCTGACAGCCGAAATGGAAAAGCTCAGCGGCTGCGAAAGACTGCCAGAGTCCACACAGGACCTCTTGTTCTCCCATTACCTCGATTGCGTGCGCGCTCTGCCGCCGAGCATGGTGCCCAGCTTCGAAGCGCAATTGCTCCGGAGGGACGGAGCAGAGGTACAAACGACCCTCCATATCTCCGCCCTGCGGGACGGCTCCGGGGCGCTCTGCGGGCTGGTTGCCGTGGCGCTGGACCAGAGCGGGACTCATCGCCACGAGCAGGCGCTGCGCGAGTCCCAGGAACGCTATCGCGACTTGTTCGAAAGCTCGAACGAGATGATTGCCACGCTCAGTCCGGCGGGACGGTTCCTGTATGCCAATCCCGCCTGGAAGCGCTGCTTCGGCTACGATGCCGCCGCCTTGCTCGCGCTCGAATCCTTTGAAGAGCTTTTTGCCGCGGCCTGCCGCGGAGAGGCGGCAACCCTCTTCCGGCGCGCTCTAGATGGAGAGGCGGTCGACCGCGCTCCGCTTCGTCATCACACGCGGGACGGCCGGATGCTCGATCTTGAACTGAGTCTTAGCCAGCGGCAGAAGTCGGGAAATCCCTTGGCGGTGCGCTGCCTACTGCGCGACGTGACCCAGCAAAAGCAGCGGGAGCATCGCCTGGCCCTGCAGCTGGCGGTCAGTCAGATCGTCGGAGAGAACGTCTCAGCTGAGACTGCGGCGATGCGCATCATGGAGGCTCTTTGCATCTCCCAGGGCTGGGATGCCGGCATCAAATGGTCCGCGAATCCGAAGGAGAACCTGCTCGAATTCAGCACAGCGTGGGGCACTCCCGGGCGCCGATCGGAGGCGCTAATCCGGGAGAGCATGGGGCTCACGATCGATCTCGGCGCTGAGCTGGCCGGGCGCGCGTGGAAAGAGGGCCGATCCGTGTGGGTCTCCGATTTGACCGCTTTGCCGCCCACTCCGCGCGCTCAATCCGCGCTACGCCACGAGATGGCCTCGGGATGGGCCGTTCCGGTACGCGTGGGCAGCAATGTTCTGGCGGTTCTTGAGTTCTATTGCCGCTACACTCTGCGCGAGGACCGCGAGGCGCTGGCGACCGTTGAAACGGTGGCTGCTTCGCTCGGCCAGATGCTTGCCCGCTCCCAGGAGCGAGGCCGCGCCGAAGAGCTCTCCCGGCGGCAAGAGGTGCTGCTGGATTCGGTTGCGGACGGAATCTGCGGCCTCAACCAGAATGGCCAGATCAGTTTTACCAATCCCGCGGCGGCCCGCATGCTCGGCGCCGATGCCACGGCGCTCACCGGCAAATCAGTCCATGATCTGCTGCACGGCTCGGCTCCGAAAGACCGCGCTTGCGGAGACGACTGCATGCTGCTGCGCAACGCTTCCCAGCCGCGCGCCACCGCCGGGGAAGACAGCATCTACCGGGCCGACGGCTCGTCGTTTCCGGCGGAATACGCGATGACGCCGATTGCCGAGCAGGGCCGTTTTTCCGGGTCGGTGCTGAGCTTTCGCGATATCAGCCAGCGCTACGCCCTTGACCGGCTGAAGGACGAATTTATCTCCACCGTGAGCCACGAGCTGCGGACGCCGCTCACTTCGATCCGGGGCGCACTCGGATTGCTCTCTTCCGGCATTCTGACCCACCTGAGCGATAAGGCCGCGAACCTTCTCCGCATCGCGCTTACCAACTCCGACCGCCTGGTCCGGCTGATCAACGATATCCTCGATCTCGAGCGCATTCAGAGCGGACGCGAGCCGCCGGCCTTCCGCGCCGTCCAGCTGGCGGAGATCGTGAGTCAGGCCATGGACGGCATGCAGCCGGTGGCCGATGCGGCCGGCGTGCAGCTGATCCACGATACGACCCAGGTGGAGATCGGCGCCGACCCGGACCGCCTTCTGCAGGTGCTCACCAACCTGCTCTCAAACGCGGTCAAATTCTCGCCGCCCAACTCGGCGGTTTCCGTGATGCTGCGGCCCGGCATTACCGGCGTGACGATCTCGGTGATCGACCATGGCCGGGGAATTCCCGCCGACAAGCTGGAGGCCGTCTTTGGGCGGTTCCAGCAGGTTGATGCCTCGGACTCGCGTCAGAAGGGCGGCAGCGGTTTAGGCCTGGCCATTTGCCGCACCATCGTCCTGCAACACTCCGGGCGCATCTGGGCGGAGCGCAATCCCGTGCGCGGCTCGACCTTCCGCATCTTTCTTCCCTACAAGCCGGTACCGCTCGAGCCGGTTGAGCCGTTTATAGGTGAAACGCGCACCGGGACGGTTCTGCTGGCCGGCGCCGGAGCCGAGGCTCGCCCCCGCATCGCCGCGCAGCTGGTTCGGCATGGCTATCGCGTGCTGGAGACGACTACCGTAGAAGAAACGCTTGCCGCAGCGAGTGAGAGCGTGCAGGCCATCCTGCTCGACACAGCGCTCGACGGGATGAACGGCTGGGAGATCCTGCCCCTTCTGCGCCGACTCGATCCCGAATCTCGCACCCCGGTGGTTCTGCTCTCCCTCGACAGCACCCACACTCGCGCCGAGCTTCCCGCGGAGGCTGAGGGGTTTGTCTCCAAGCCTCTTCATGAGGACCTCCTGCTCGGCGAACTGGCGCGCGTGCTCTGCGGCCCCGGCGAAAAGGCGCGCATCCTGGTGGTCGAAGACGACGCGGATCTGGCGCGGGTGATTGGCGAGGTCTTTGCGCGCGAGAGCATCGAGGTCCATCTGGCGCATTCGCTGCAGGAGGCCATTGACGGGTGCTTCGCCTTCCAACCGCATCTGATGGTGCTCGACATCGGTCTGCCGGACGGCAACGGCTTCAACGTGGTGGATTGGCTGCGCCAGAACGAAAGTCTCTCGCGTCTTCCGCTGGTGGTCTATTCAGGCCGCGAGCTCTCCCCCACCGAGCGCCGCCATCTGACGCTCGGCCCCACGCATTTCCTGGCCAAGGCCCGGGTGCAGCCGCAGCAGCTTGAGGCTTTGGTCTTGACCATGCTGCGCCGCTCACGGCTCATGGAAGATGTACCTTCACCGGAATCCTCGGTACCCAACTCATAGGCCGCTCGGGTTTCACATCCATCGACAACGCCTGAACGGCGCTTCACAATGTATCGGGAGGATTATCCGCTGTGCCACGCAAGATTCTGATCATCGACGACGAAGACGACATCCGGGAAGTGGCGGCGCTGAGCCTCGAG
>DASXFB010000118.1:0-1622 GCA_036489815.1 Occallatibacter sp.
GACACCGTGCCGTGGGAGCGCCAGCCCATGGAAACACTCGCGCGCGAGGGCCAGGTAGCCGCGTACAAGCACGACGGCTTCTGGCAGCCCATGGATACGCTGCACGATAAGAACCTCCTCGAAGGCCTGTGGAACAGCGGCGGCGCTCCCTGGAAGGTCTGGTGATGGCGGCACCACAATTTTGGCCAGGCAAGCGTGTCTTTCTCACCGGCCACACCGGCTTCAAGGGAAGCTGGCTTGCATTGTGGCTTCAGCATCTCGGCGCCGAGGTCACCGGCTATGCGCTCGATCCGCCGACCGATCCCAGTCTCTTCCGCAAAGCCGACATCGCCGCCTGCATGCATTCCGTCATCGGCGATGTGCGCGACGTAGCGAATCTCACCTCGGTGATGCAATCCGCGCAGCCGGCGATCGTCTTTCATCTCGCCGCGCAACCTCTGGTCCGCGCCTCGTATGCCGATCCTGTCGGCACCTACGAGATCAACGTACTCGGCACGATCCACCTTCTCGAAGCCGTGCGCAAAACGCCTTCCGTGCGTGCCGTCGTCGTTGTCACCACCGACAAGTGTTACGAGAACAAGGAGTGGATCTGGCCCTATCGCGAAACCGACCCCCTCGGCGGCTTCGATCCCTATAGCTCTTCCAAAGCCTGCGCGGAGATCGCCACCAGCTCCTGGCGCGATTCCTTCTTCAATCCCGCGCACTATGCGGAGCATAAAGTCGCCGTCGCTTCCGCCCGCGCCGGCAACGTCATTGGCGGCGGGGACTGGGCCTCGGATCGCCTCATCGCCGATATCATGCGCGCCTTTTCCAGCGGGAAGACGCTTGAGATCCGCAATCCCGCCGCCACGCGGCCCTGGCAGCATGTGCTCGAGCCGCTTCGCGGCTACCTCGCGCTCGCGCAAAAGCTCCACACAGACGGCGTCAACTACGCATCGGCCTGGAACTTCGGTCCCCAGTACACCGATGCCCGCCCCGTGGAATGGATCGTTCGCTATCTCTCCGCGAAGTGGGGAAGCGAGGCCAATTGGAAGCTCGACGCGCACCAGCACGTGCATGAGGCGCAGATGCTCAAGCTCGACTGGTCCAAGGCGCACGCCGCACTGGGCTGGCAGCCGGTGCTTCCGCTGCCGGAAGCGCTGGACTACACACTCGACTGGTATCAGCGCGAGGCCGCTGGCGTCCGCGCGCGCGAACTCTGCCTGGAGCAGATCGTCAACTACTCTGAGAAGGTGGCTGCAACCTCTTGAGCCGCTTCTTCGTCACTTGTCGTGATCGCCACATTGGCTCCTATTTGTCCCCAGATTCTCACAGCACAGCCGTTCGGTTCGTGGAAGTCGGTTTTGCGCCCCTCCGCCCGGGCGTCGGCGAACCCTCCGCTGGACTTGCCGATAGCCTCCGCCGCACCGTAGCGTGGTATCTGCAGCACGCCGGAACCGCCGCGCAATGACCGACCAACCATCCGCTCAACAAACGTTCTCCACCTTGCGCAAACGCGCCCGCACCCTTCGCCTCGACGCCGTCCGCATGGTGCACCATGCCAAGGCCTCGCATCTCGGTAGCTGCCTCTCCATGGCCGATCTGCTGGCCTGCCTTTACTGGCACACTCTGCGCATCGACCC
>DASXFB010000010.1:0-4543 GCA_036489815.1 Occallatibacter sp.
AACTGGAAGTAGTCCCGCTTTTATACTGAAAGCCATGAAACTGACCCGTTCTCGAACCCTCCAGCAGCGCGCTGAAAAACTCCTGCCCGGCGGAGTCGACTCGCCGGTGCGCGCCTTTCGCGCGGTAGGCGGAGAGCCGCCATTCGTCGTACGTGGCGAGGGCCCGTATCTCTGGGACGAGGACGGCAATCGCTACATCGATTACTTCGGCTCCTGGGGTCCGATGATCCTGGGCCACGCCTTTCCTCCCGCGGTCGAAGCGATTCAGCAGGCAGCCGCGCGCAGCGCGAGTTTTGGAGCGTCGACTGCGGCCGAGGGCGATCTCGCCGAGCTGGTCGTGAAGGCTTTTCCGTCGATCGAGAAGCTGCGCTTCGTCAGCTCCGGAACTGAGGCGACCATGTCCGCCATCCGGCTCGCGCGGGCGTTTACCGGGCGCAAGTACATCATCAAATTCGAGGGCTGCTATCACGGCCACTCCGACGGATTGCTGGTCAAGGCCGGCTCCGGCGTAGCCACCTTCGGCATCCCCGGTTCGGCTGGCGTGCCCGAGGAGATTGCGCACCTCACTCTGGCGCTGCCCTTCAACAACATTGACGCCATCCAGGCGGCCTTCGCGAAATACAAGAACCAGATCGCCTGCATCATCGTCGAGCCGGTGGTCGGCAACGCCGGAACCATCCCTCCGGCCGAGGGATATCTCGAGGCGCTGCGCGCGATCACGACGCTCGAGGGTGCGCTGCTCATTTTCGATGAAGTGATGACCGGTTTCCGGCTGGCGCTTGGCGGCGCGCAGGAACTTTATCGCATTCTTCCCGACCTCACCACGCTGGGAAAGATTGTCGGCGGAGGCCTGCCTTGCGCCGCCTTCGGCGGCCGCGCGGAGATCATGGACATGCTCGCGCCTTTAGGCCCGGTCTATCAGGCGGGCACGCTGAGCGGAAATCCGCTGGCCATGGCGGCGGGCATCGCGACCGTCGGGCATCTCATCGAGCACCGCGCCGAGGTTTATTCGGAGCTGGAATCGGTAAGCGCCGCGATCGCCGACGGGGTTGCCGCCGAAGCGGCGAAAGCCAACATGGCGCTGATCACGAATCGCGTAGGCGCCATGTTCACCTGGTTTTTTACATCTACGCCTGTGACCGACTTCGCCACCGCTGCCACCTCAGACACCGCGGCTTTCGCGCGCTTTCATCGGGCGATGCTGGAGCAGGGTGTCTGGCTCCCCTGCTCGCAGTATGAAGCTGCTTTTGTCAGCACCGCACACACCATCGAGAACGTTCAGCAGACAGTGCAGGCGGCGAAGGCAGCGTTCGCCGCCGTCGCCGAAAGCCCGGCCGTAACCGCGTAATCCGTGGGTTCTGATCGCGCGGCTATTGACCCGGCAAAATCAATTACGGTGCGCCGTAGAGGGCGACTTCCGGCCGGATGGGATCGTGCGGATGAGCCCGCGCATACCACAGCTCCAGGCTGCGAATGCGGCGCTCGCCTCCCGGCAGCGCAATCCAGCGGCTGTTTCCGCCCGCCGGGATGAACGCATTCACAGGAAGCGGCTCCGCGCCGCCGTCTCCATAGTGAATCACGACCCGGTCGAATTGGATCGGCGCATCGGTGACTCGCAGCAGCACGAAGTGAAAGCGCCCCGCGTAGCGGTCGACTTTGATGTCGTCGTGATCGGTCGGCCCGTCCACATGCGCGGTGCCAAGAATAAAGGAAGGCCGCTCCGCGGCGACAGCGGGCGGATAGGGGCGCGGATAATACTGCGCCTGCGCGGCGAACGGCAGCAGGAACGCGGCCGCTCCGAGAAGTAGTTTGGAATGCATATTCGAAAGGTTCATGGGGATCTTTCTCCTCACAGGTGGCACATGCGGATGGACCCGTCCCCATGGTCGAAGTTGCGAGAAAGATGTTGCGGAAAGAGAAGAATAAAGTTGCGGTGGATTCCGATTTTTCGCGCTATTTTGAGGGCGGCTCAGAATTCCACACATCCACGGTTACAAATTGTGCATGCTTTGCGCGGCTCAACAGCAGTTCCGTCGCCGTCACCGTGGCCGTGCGATCCTGCCCGATTCCAGCCTGTCCACCATCGTGCAGCAACAGGTTCGAACCCCGCCCGTGATGTAGATTGCGGCGAATCCCTTTGTCGAGATTGGCACACACTGTCTCCGGGCTCATGGGCTTCCAGTCGTAGCCCATCGCGTTCCACAAAACCGGAGTCAGCCCCAGCTCGCGCGCGGTGCGCAACACGTCGGGGCGCCGCGCGCCGTGCGGCGGGCGGAAGTAGCTCACTTTCTCTCCAAGAGCATCTTCGATGACGGCATTCGTCCCCGCCAGTTCTTCGCGCACGCGCCGGGGCGATTGAAAGAGCAGAACCGGATGCGTCATCGTATGATTGCCGACCAGATGGCCGGCGGCTCGCATCCTCCGAACCAGCGCGCTGCGCTGGCGCACGAATCGCCCGATCATAAAGAAGGTCGCGCGCACCTCGTAGCGAGCGAGGATATCCAGAATGGACTCGGTGCAGAAGTCGTTCGGGCCATCGTCATAGGTGAGAGCAAACTCGCTTGCGTTGTGCCCCGCAACGATTGCCTTTCCGAATATCTGCGAAGTTGGCCACATGCCCGCGTAGAGGTAGCCTCCCGCGGCAAGTCCGGCAGTAGCCGTGGCGGCGCTGATTGCTGCAAGCATCGCTACCAGTTTACGGCGGTTGGCAGTTCCTTGAACCAGAAACCCCGTCCAATGGGCGGGGTTTTCCGGCTTAACGATGACCTCTACTGCAGCAGATCGATCACGTTCACGATGAAATAGGTGAGCGGGTCATAGACGACGACGTATCCATCGAAGTACCCCATGCGATAGCCCGGCGGCGGCGGTGGCAGTTGGCCGTACACCGCTGGCGGCAGCGCGGTGATATAGCCGATATCTCCATACGGGAAATAGCCTCCGATCGTGAAGACCGGACGCCGGCCCCGGTTAATAAGCGCAAGGCGATGCTGATAATACCGGCGCAGATAATCGCGATTGTTCGGGCGGAAGGTGTACGAAGGCCGGTTTTGAGGAGGCCTTCCCCACTGCGGCGGCCGATGCGCCGGGGGACGGTGCGAAGGTGGCTTATGAGCCGTCGGGCGCTGGTTAGGATTCGGGCGCGGCGGCGGCTTCACCCCGGGCTGGCCGCCCGGGTTCGGTCGCGATGGGTTCGGTCGCGACGGCTGGGGACGCACCGCAGGTTGGCCACCTGGCCTGTTATTTCCCTGACCAGGATTTGGTCTCGACGGCTGCGGACGGTTGGCGTTGCCCGGGCTGGGACGATTCCCCGGGTTCTGTCCGCCCGGCCGCCCCTGTTGGCCGCCCGGCTTCGAGTTGGGCTGCTGCGGTTGATTCTGCGAAAGCGCCGGCAGTGCAGCCGCCAGCCAACAGAACAAGACCCCTCGAAAAATGCGCCCCAGCAACCTTTGCATCGATTCCCTCCCGATAATTGCTACGCGGCGCCAGACTACTTTGATGGCCGTTGAAACGCAAATCCTTAGCGGGGCTGGAAAGCCACAGCTACACGAAAATGTGATTCACGATCGAATTTTGGGATCGCGACAGTTTCGACTTTCATTCGCTTAGCGAGTAGGATTTTGCTAATGATGGCGAACCTTTTCCAGCCACCCAGTTTCATCGCTGTCGAGGGACCGCTGCGCGTGGGCAAATCGACCCTTGCGCAGATTCTGGCCGAATCGCTGCACGCCCGGCGCATCGTCGAGCCCGAGGACAATCCGTTCCTCGACCGCTTCTACCAGGCGCAGTCGGGAATGAGCTTTGCCACCCAGCTCTGGTTCCTGATGGAGCGGTTCGAGCAGCTCCGGCAGCTCAAGGATTTCGACGTGCCGGTGGTCTCCGACTACCTCTTCGAAAAAGACAAGCTCTTCGCCTACGTCAACCTCAGCGATGCCGAGCTGGACCTCTACAAGCGCTACTACACCATGTTCCGCGAGCAGGTGCCGACGCCCGACCTGGTGATCTATCTCCAGGCCACTCCCGAGGTGCTGAAGCAGCGCCTCAAGCGCAAGGGTGTTGCCGGCGAGCGGGCCATCAGCGATGCCTACATCGAGCAGGTAGTGCAGGCCTACGAGCACTTCTTCTTTCACTACACGGCCAGTGACCTGCTGGTGGTCAACACCTCGGACATCGATTTCGTCCACAACAATCGTGACCTGCAGCTTCTGCTCAAACGGCTTTCCGAGCCGATCAAGGGAACGCAATACTTTCTGCCTCTAGGGGATGTGCCATCCAGGCAATGAGGCCTTCGGACACACTGCGCGATTAAAAGATGTGGAAGTTCACCACCACGCTCATCGCTACGGCTACCGGACGACCATGATAGTAGGCCGGCTTCCATTTGTACTGCATCACCGCCTCAAGAGCCTTCTCGTCCAGCCCCATCCCGATCGAGCGTTCTATCTGGACATGGGTTGGGTTTCCATGCGAGTCGACAATCAGCGATACGATGCAGACACCCTGATACTTGGCACGCCGGGCCTCGTCAGAAAACTCCGGCTCG
>DASXFB010000050.1:0-2601 GCA_036489815.1 Occallatibacter sp.
ATTGCGCAGCGCGGCCAGCACATGCCACGGCGCGGCAATCGCCAGAAAGAGCAACAGGCCGGTGAACAAGCGCATCTGGCGCCACCGCCGCCATTCGCCGGTGATGAAGAGATAAGGCACCACCGCCGCAATCACGAACACGGGAGCGATCAGCCCCTTGGCCAGCACCGCAATGGCCAGCGAAGCCCACGCCATGTAGATTCGCCCCGGCTTGCGATCTTCGAGGCCGGTCAGGAATCCGTACAGCGTCAGCGCGATAAAGAATGTCAGCAGCGACTCGGGGATGAAGAAGCGCGTCCACAAAAAGACGCCTACCGAGGTGAGCACCGCCAGCGCCGCGTAGAACGCCGCCCGCTCGCCGTAAGCGCGCCGCCCCCACACCCACGCCAGGATGGCGCACGCCAGCACCCCCAGCTCCATGGGAAGATGCGTAGAGAACACGTTATAGCCGAACAGGTGATAATCGATTGCGGCCAGCCAATACGGCAGCGGCGGCTTCTCAAGATAGCGGATGCCGTTCACATACAGGGTGACCCAGTCGCCGCTCAGGGCCATATGCTGGGCCGCATCGGCATGCGTGCCGTCGGCATCGTCCAGCAGCGGCGGCGTAAACATGGCAACGAAATGCACGGCCAGAAAGAGCAGCAGCAGAAGTGTCCAGCTCTTCGCCGGAGAGGCATACAGGGAAGGCTTTTCGCCGTTCAATTCAAGCTTTTTGGATGGGTGAGGTGTAGTCATTGAAATCATTTGAGCCGAAAGGTCAGGATACCAGCCGCAGACGCCGGGTTCCGCAACGGCCCATGAATCCGCACGTGGAGCATCTGCAGCGGTTGACCGCCAAACTCAGGCAAAACCTGCATCTCTGCGCCCCGCCCGCGAACAGGAAGGCGAATGGTCACCAGCCCAGCGTCGACGCCGTCCACGACGTGCGCACCGGCACGCGCCGCATCGAAGCCATCCTTGATTCCATCCGGACTTCGCTGCAGAGCAGCCCCGCCCGCCCGTCGGCAGCGTCGGAGTCCACGCGGCAGGCCCTCGCCGACGCAACAGAGCGCTGGCAGAAGCTGCTCAAAAAGATTCGCCGCTCCGCCGGAGCCATCCGCGACCTCGACGTCCACCGCCATCTCCTCCGCGACCTCCTCGAAGAGATCACAAAACGCGCCGCCCCGGCCGATTCCGCCGAAATGTCGGAATCGTCGGCAAAGCTCACCCCTTCCACAAATTTGTCATCCCGAGAGAGCGAAGCGAACCGAGGGACCCGCAGTTTGCTCGCATCGCTGCAAAGTCTCGTCCTCGAAGAATCCGTCGCAGAACCTCCCGTCATAACCCCGCTGCAAAAACAGGCCGAAGACCTCGACGCCTGGCTGAAACACACCCGCCAGGAGCACTCCACGCCCTTGGTCGACGGAGCAAAAAAATGGGCCGACAAGCTGGACGCGCACCTCGCCGCGCTCGCCGAGGCCCTCCAGTCGCAGCCCGCGCGCCGCCGCAAGCCGGCCAGCGCCGCCGCGACCGCGCTCGAAGCCTTCGCAAAGCTCTCCAGCGAAATGCAGCAGCTTCACGCCGAGAATCTCCACGACTTCCGCAAGGGAGCCAAGAAGGCGCGCTACATGGCCGAAACCGGAGGCGAAGACGAGTACGCCGGAGCCATAGGCAAGGCCCTCAAGAAGCTCCAGGACGAAATTGGAGACTGGCACGACTGGCTGGTCCTCGCCGAAGAGGCGCATCGCGCGCTGGGCGATCACGGAACAGAGCTCATCGCCCGCATCGAACAGGAAAGAGAAAGCCACTACACCCAGGCCATGAAAACCGCAGAAAAAATGCGCGGAAGGCTCATGGGCGAATGGCGCGCCTCGGCTTCGAAACCCCGCCGCGCAGCGGTTGGCACGCAGCTCTGATCGTCGCCCGGTGAAGCGAAGTGAACGAAATGCCGACGTGAGAGGAGCTTCTTGCCGAGAGGACCATCGTGTGATCTTCGGTACACAAACCGAAGCGCGTTTTCGAGGAGCTATGCTGGTGCACCAGCTCCGGCCGCGCTCAATCGGCCTCTTATTGAATTGTGGATAAGCAGCGAGCCGGGCGCAGTTGTGTGGAGTACGTCCGTTTGTTAGTTTGACGTGCATGCCGCAGAGTGTTCCCGAAGAGCTCAGCAGAATCATAGAGACGCTTTACCGGTCTGAATCGGGCAGGATTCTGGCTACGCTGGTGCGCCTGCTCGGAGATCTTGATGTTGCCGAAGAGGCCATGCACGAGGCCTTTGCCGCTGCTTTGGACACCTGGCCTCAGACCGGCGTACCGGATAAACCACGCCCCTGGCTCATTTCAACCGCGCGCTTCAAAGCTATAAGCGGAATGCGCCGGCGGGCGCGCTTCGACGGAGCACAGAGAGATCTTGCGCTCCACATGGAGGCGCGCATTAGCGACGCGCCTCACGAGGATGAGGAAATCGAGGACGACCGTCTCCGTCTCATCTTTACCTGCTGCCATCCCGCTCTGCCGCCGGAAGCGCAGGTTGCGCTCACCCTGCGTGAAGTCTGCGGCCTGACAACAGAGGAGATTGCCCGGGCATTTCTCGTTGCGCCGGCGACGCTCGCGCAGCGC
>DASXFB010000060.1:0-3049 GCA_036489815.1 Occallatibacter sp.
TCCGAGATGTTCAGCTCGGCGACTGCGGCTGCTTTTTTCATCTCGCCGGGAGGAAGAAGCTCGTAGCCTGGATCGGAATAATATGTCGCGTCCTCATCGCGGACGTAAAGGGCGACGGCGCGAAAGCCGAAGACATTCGCCGCAATGGAGGGCGTGCTGTGAGCCAGCGTGCGCAGGTCCTCCTGAAGAAGCAGCTCCTGGCTGAAGGAGTAAAGACGCTCGACCTCGCGCCGCCGCGATTCGGAGATGGCGGCCTGTCGGCGCACGCTGTCGGAGAGCTGGCTGACCAGGATGCTGGTGCACAGAAATGCCGTCAGCGCGATCCAGTTCTGCGGGTCGTTGATGGTGAAGGTGCCGATGGGCGGCAGGAAAAAGAAGTTGTAGAGCAGCGCGCAGAGCAGAGAAAGATAGATCGAGTAAGCCAGCCTCCACCGCGAGGCGGTAACCAGAATCAGGACCAGAAACGTGAGCGCCACGGTCGTCTGGTTGACGTGGAGGAAGCGGCGATAAAGCAACACCACCAGAGCCGCAATGACGGTCGCCCCGGCGGCGCGGAGCAACGCCTGCCGCAGGCTCGCTGTATGCTTTTCCATGACAGGGGCGATGATACAGAAAACATGGAACGAATGAGGACGCAGAAGGGGTAGGCATGGCGGAGCGGGTATTGGTTGTCGACGATGAAGCGCAGATCACGCGGGTGCTGCGCACGGCGCTCTCCGCGCAGGGTTACGACGTGCGCGCCGCGAATGAGCCGGAAGAGGCGCTGCGCATCTTCGAAGACTGGGCGCCGGACCTGATGGTGACCGACCTGATGATGCCGGGAATGACAGGCGTCGAACTCTGCCGCGCCATCCGCAAAAAAAGCAAGATGCCGATTCTGGTGCTCTCGGTCCGGGACCAGGAGCGGTCGAAGATCGAGGCGCTGGATGCCGGCGCGGACGATTACGTCACCAAGCCCTTCAGCGTTCAGGAGCTGCTGGCGCGCGTGCGCGCCCACCTGCGCCGCGCGCCGGAACGGGTTACGGATGCGCCCGTTGAAATCGGCGATTTCGTGGTGGACGTCGAGGCTCATTCGGTGCTGGTGCGGGGAAAATCCATTCACCTTACCCCGAAGGAGTTTGATCTCCTGCTCCTCTTCTCGCGCAATGCGGGCAAGGTGCTCACCCATCGCGTGCTGCTTACCTCGGTATGGGGCGCGCAGTCGGCGCAGCAGCCGGAGTATCTCCGCGTCTTCATCGGGCAGCTCCGCAAAAAGCTGCAGGGCGACAGCAGCAAGGAATACATCCAGACCGAACCGTGGGTCGGCTACCGCTTCCTGCCTGAAGGCGCGGAATAGCCGCGAAATCGGTCACCTTTATAAGTTCCTTATGACTTTCTTACGAGGAATTTCCTGTCCATGCGTTCAACTTGAGTTGCAATGCAAGACATTGAACTGAAATTCCGTTGTCATTATTTGCAATCGAGTGACCCACTGGGCAACATAGCTCAATTTGAGCTCGAGCCTCAGAGTGGATTCATGACTTCCCTCCCCCGGCACCCGCTCCCGTCATCCCACGCCTTTCAGCGATCAAGCGAAGGAGATTTCTCGTGTTCGATCTGCTCATGATCGTCTTCACTCTGCTGTTTTTTGCCATTGCGCTGGCCTATATCCAGGGCTGTGAGCGCCTCAGGTAAAGCCATGGACATTACAACCATCGTCGTCATCGTACTCACCGTTGCTCTGCTGGCCTATCTGGTCATCGCATTGCTGTACCCGGAGAAATTCTGAAATGACCGCCAATGGATGGCTCCAGATTGTACTTCTCCTCGCCGTTGTGGTGGCGCTCATGCGTCCACTGGGCATGTACATGGCCCGCGTGTTCGAGGGCAAGCGCACGTTTCTCGACCCGGTACTCAAGCCGGTCGAGCGGCTGCTCTACCGCGCCTGCGGTGTAAAGGCCGACGTGGAGATGGGCTGGCGCGAATACGGCGCGGCCATGCTGCTCTTCAGCTTTGTCTCGCTGCTGCTGACCTACATCATCGAGCGGGCGCAGCATTTTTTGCCGTGGAACCCGCAGAAGCTCGCCGGTGTGGAGCAGGCCCTGGCCTGGAACACCGCCGCCTCGTTCACCACGAACACCAACTGGCAGTCGTATGTGCCCGAAACCACCATGAGCTATTTCACCCAGATGGTGGGCCTCGCGTATCACAACTTCCTGAGCGCGGCGGTGGGCATCGCGGTTGCCATCGCATTGGTTCGCGGCATCGCACGGCGGCAATCGGCGACCATCGGGAACTTCTGGGTCGATACCACGCGCTGCATCCTGTATGTGCTGCTGCCCATCTGCCTGGTGCTCGCTCCGCTGCTCATCGGGCAAGGCGTCATCCAGAACCTGAAGCCCTACACCACGGCGCAGACGCTGGAGCATTCGAGCACGCCGCAAACGATTGCCCAGGGACCGGTGGCTTCGCAGGAAGCCATCAAGATGCTGGGCACGAATGGCGGCGGATTCTTCAATACCAACAGCGCGCACCCCTTCGAGAATCCCACGCCCTTCAGCAACTTTCTTGAAATTTTGGCGATGTTCCTCATTCCTGCCGCGCTCACAGTCACGCTCGGCAAGATGACGGGATCCTCCGGCCATGGCTGGGCGGTCTTCGCCTGCATGCTGCTGCTGTGGTTCGTGGGCGTCTTCTGCATCTATGCCGCGGAATCGCAGCCGCACCCACTGCTGCACGGCGTCGACCAACACGTGAGCAAGCTCCAGTCAGGAGGCAACGAGGAAGGCAAGGAAGTCCGCTTCGGCATCGCCGATACCGCGCTCTTTGCCGGAACCACCACCGACGAAAGCTGCGGCGCGGTCAACGGCATGCACGATTCGTTTACGCCGCTCGGCGGGATGATTGTGCTCTCCAACATCATGCTCGGCGAGATCGTCTTCGGCGGCGTGGGGGCGGGCCTTTACGGCATGCTGATCTACGTGGTGCTTGCCGTCTTCATCGCGGGATTGATGGTGGGGCGCACGCCCGAATATCTGGGCAAGAAGATCGAATCCTTCGACGTGAAGAT
>DASXFB010000002.1:0-2479 GCA_036489815.1 Occallatibacter sp.
GAACCCGGGAATCGACCTGAAGAAGCTGCGCATCGGCTTCTTGAAAACCGGCTTCGACCCTGCCGAACCGCTCAAGCTGAAAGACGCGATCCCCAATGAGACGGCGGAAGAAAGGAAGAAGCGCGAACAGGAGAATGCTGACCGGAAGATTCGCCGCGCGCGCAACGACTACGATCGGCGCTACTCGCTGACCGCGCTCGATAAGCTGCGCTCCATGGGCTTCCAACTCATTCCGATCGAACTGCCCAAACTGCCTTACGGTGCGATGACCGCGCTGCTCACCGCTGAAGCCGCCGCCGCATTCGATGACCTGACCCGCAGTGGCCGCGACAAGCTGCTCACCGAGCAGGGCGCCGAAGACTGGCCAAACGCCTTCCGCGTCGCCCGCTTCTACCCCGCTGTTGAATACATCCAGGCCAATCGCGCACGCACTCTGGCCATTCAGCAGGTCTCGGCCCTCTTTGAGCAGGTCGACATCATCGTGACGCCGAGCGGCGACACACAGCTCGTCGCGACCAACCTCACCGGGCATCCGGCATTGATCGTTCCTAATGGGCTGCGCGGCGCGGACGCTCCCAGACCGCCCAGCTCCGATGACGGCAATTACGACGACATCGGCGGGCCTGGAACGCCTGTTTCCATCACATTTCTGGCCGGGCATTACAACGACGCGACGCTGGCGGCCTTTGGTTGGGCCTATCAGCAGGCAACGGGCTTCCACAAACTGCACCCGACCTTGGACCGGCTCGCGACCTATTCCGGATAGGCTTCTCCGCTCGGCAATTACTATCGAAACATGGCGCTGGTTGAGGTCGAGTCCGTTTCGAAGAGCTATCCACGCCGCAGCGGCTTGCGCACCGCCTGGCAGGCGGTTGTTGAGGATGTTTCGCTGACCATCGAGCCTGGCGAAACGCTGGGATTGGTGGGCGAATCCGGCTCCGGCAAGACCACGCTGGCGCGCATGATTCTTGGGTTGGTGAAACCAACCACAGGCGTGATCCGTGTCGACGGATCGGACATTTCCCGCGCCTCGGCGGCTGAGCTCAAGCGCCTGCGGCGTCAGATGCAGCCTGTCTTCCAGGATCCCTACGCGGCGCTCAATCCACGCATGAAGGTTCTCGACATTGTGACCGAGCCTCTGATCATTCACCGTCGCGATCTGGGCATTGCGGCCGGCAAGGCCGCACTCAGATCGAAAGCCGCTGAATTGCTCTGTGAAGTCGGGCTCGATGATTCGGCGCTGGTGCGCCATCCGCATGAGTTCTCCGGCGGTCAACGCCAGCGCATCAACATTGCACGCGCTCTCGCCTTGCGGCCCCTGCTGCTGATCCTAGATGAGCCGGTCTCGGCGCTCGATGTCAGTGTGGGCGCGCAGATCGTCAACCTTTTGCAGCGCCTCCAGCGCGATCTTGGTCTGACCTATCTCTTCATCTCGCATTCCATGCCGCTGGTGCGCTATTTGAGCACGCGGATTGCGGTGATGCAGCGCGGCCGGCTGGTGGAGATTGGAGCAGCGGAGGAGCTATGCGCTTCTCCGCGCGAAGCCTATACGCGCACGCTGCTCCAAGCCACGCCCGAGCTGCCCTCGGAAGTGGCCTGATAGCTACCTGAAATACGAATCCCCGGGCCTCAATACGGGACCCGGGGATCGATACCTTCTAAATCAGTGCGACGGAGGGGTTGCCGGAGGCGGAGTCGCCGGGGGAGTGGCTGGCGCGCCTGAAGGGGGCGCTGCCGGGGGGGTCGAAGGTGCGGATCCAGACGGCGCTGACCGTGGAGCCGCGGGCACCGCAGACGGACGCTGAGGCATTGGACGGCCGCCCGGCATGGCGCTCATTCCAGGACGCCCGGTCGGTAAATCGGTCACGTCGACCAGTTCAACGTCAAAGATCAAGTCGGACTTTGGTGGAATTCCAGGGTGCGCGGCGTCCGGGCCCGGCCGGCCGTGCGCGCCGTACGCCAGTTGCCAGGGAATAAACAGACGTCGCTTGCCGCCGATCTTCATGCCAGTGAACCCCTGGTCGAAGCCGGGAATCAGGCGGCCCATTCCCTGCGGAAAGGCCATGGGCTGCGGCTCGCCCAGTTTGGGTTTGCCGTCCGGTCCCATCACCGGCTTGCCGTCGTCGCCTCGGATGGGCTGGCGATGGTCTTCAGAGGAGTCAAACTTGTGGCCATCGTCGGGGCGTCCGTTGCTGCCCAGATAGCCGGTGTAGAACACCTTGTAGAGCTTGTTCGGCTCGGCCTCAGCGCCGGTGCCGATCTTGTAATCCTCGTAGCGTAGCGTGAAGGCCGACCTCACGATGCCGTGCACTACTGGAACCCCGGCTGGCAGTCTGGAACCTGCGGCAGCGGCTGCAGAATGATGTACGGCTGTGGCGGATTTTGCCGGAACGGCGGGTTTGGCCGCGGTCTGGGCACCCGCAGCAAGAGAACCTGCTGCCAGAAGAAAAGCAAAAGCACAAAGTTTCATTGTGGATGA
>DASXFB010000007.1:0-4943 GCA_036489815.1 Occallatibacter sp.
TGATTCTATACATTCTTCAACTGCAATATAACGATTGCAGACTCGATGCAACCCATCGAAAAGGGAGAATAGGCAAATGGCAACTAAGAAAGCAGCCAAGAAGGCAGCGAAAAAGGCACCCGCTAAGAAGGCCGCGAAGAAGGCGTCCAAGAAAAAGTAGCGGATCGACCAACGAAAAAGGCAACACTCGAGGGGGACGCGTAAAGCGTTCCCCTCAGTGTTTATGCGGGTATTTTTACTTTTCGGCGCGGTCGCAACGCGAGATCGGGATGCCGCTTTCCATCATCCGCGCTGCTTCCTGGTGGCCAGGCGCCTTCAACCATAACGAACACGGGCCGGAACATCGTGGCATTTCGGAGGGTTCGTCCGCGGACCACTTTGGGAAGATGCGCTAGAGAGGAATGAGATGACAAGACGGCGTTGGATAGCCGAGACCTGGGATGAAGCGACTGCCACTTTGGTGGGAGCGCAGGCCGAGCACATGGCTCGCGTTCTGCGTGCCCGCGAGGGCATGGAAGCCGATGTGGTGGCCGGCGGCCGCCTCTTTCACGCCGAGGTCGCGGCCGTCACGCTCTCGGGGGAACAGAGCGAGGTCCGCTTCAATCTGCTTGCCGAGCAAGAGGCCGACCCCGCATTGCCGGTCACGCTGGCACTCGCGATTTATAAGTTCGATCACATGGAATGGGCGATCGAGAAGGCCACGGAACTGGGCGTGACCGCGATTGCGCCGATGATCGCCCAGCGCACCGAAAAGCATCTGGCCCACGCCGCGGATAAGCGCGTAGAGCGCTGGCGGCGCATTGCGCATGAAGCGGCAAAGCAGTCGCGCCGCTCGGATGTGCCCCTCATTGCGGACCCGGCGCCGCTTGCGGAGCGGGTACGCGCAGAGTCTGCGGCTACCCGCATTGTGCTGGCTGAGCAGGAACGCACCACCACGCTGCGGCACGCGCTGGATGAAACGCAGGCTGCGGCACGATCGGAGATGCCCAGGATCGAGATCGCCATCGGCCCTGAAGGCGGATGGGCGCCTTCTGAAGAAGCGCTGTTTGACGCCAATGGCTGGCGCGCGGTTTCTCTGGGTCCGCGTATTCTGCGCGCGGAGACTGCCGCAATTGCGGCCCTGGCCGTAGTGGCTTCGTATCTGGAATGATTCAACTCACAGCGACACGCCGCGTTTCCATGGAATGAAATCAATCTGCCCGCGCTCCTCCGCTTTGGTCAGACGATTTCCGCTCGCCACTTCAATCGAAAGGTCGAGCAGCTTCTCCGCGCAGGCCGCGACGCCCGTGTCGCCCGTGACAATGCCCCCGGCATCGAAGTCGATGATGTCGCCCATCCGCGCCGCCAGGTCCGAGTTGGTAGAGATCTTGACCACCGGCGCAATCGGATTTCCAGTGGGCGTGCCCAGCCCCGTGGTAAACAGCACCAACGTAGAGCCGGCACCCACCTGAGCCGTGACACTCTCCACATCATTGCCTGGCGTGCATTGCAAAGCAAGGCCGGCCCTGGTCGCGTACTCGGGGTAGTCGATCACATCGCTCACCGGCGATAAGCCGCCTTTGCGCGCCGCTCCCGCCGATTTCATCGCATCCGTAATCAGGCCGTCGCGAATGTTGCCCGGCGATGGATTGAAGGCGAAGTCGGACTGCACCGCTTTGGCTCGCGCCGCATAGGCCTGCATCAGATCGGAGAACCGCTGCGCCAACTCATCCGTGGCGCAACGGTTGATCAGCTCCTGCTCCACGCCGTGCAGTTCGGGAAACTCAGAGAGCATCGTCTTGCCGCCCACGCCCACCAGCAGATCGGAAACATGCCCAACCGCCGGGTTGGCCGAGATGCCGCTGAAGCCGTCCGAGCCACCGCACTGCAGGCCGAGGGTCAGCGCGGAGAGCGGCGCCGGCTCGCGTTGCGCCCGGTTCGCGTCGGCCAGCGCGGCTAGCGTTTGATCGAGCGCCTGCTCCATCAGCGTTGCCTCATGCCCGGACTTCTGCTGTTCGTAGATCAGCACCGGCTTCCGCAGCTCGGGATCTCGCGCGCGCAGCTCTTCCATCAGCAGGCTCGCCTGCGCGTTCTGGCAGCCCAGGCTGAGCACGGTGGCTCCAGCCACATTGGGATGATGAATGTAGCCGGCCAACAGTCCGCACAGAGCGCGCGCATCCTGGCGCGTGCCCCCGCAGCCCAGCTGGTGCGTCAGGAATCGAATCCCATCGAGGTTGGGAAAGACTCGCTCCATGCGCGCCTGCAGGCTCCCCATCGTTGCGGCGTTCTCTGCGGCAAGGGTGGGATGCGAAGCCTTACCCTCCTTCTGCGCCTCGATCAGGTTGCGCACGCGCCGGCGGTAGTTATTGTTGGCGCGCCCATAGCCAAGCTCCTCTTCGAGCGCCTCGCGCATCTGTTCGACGTTGCGGTTCTCACAGAACACCAGGGGCACGACGATCCAGTAGTTCCGTGTGCCCACCTGGCCGTCGGCGCGGTGATAGCCCATGAACGTGCGCGGCATCCAGGCGGAGGCGTCGGGCGGCGCAATCGCCGATGGGCGCCGCACCGCGGAATAGTCGCCCGCGCGGTGCCGGACATTGCCGGTCGCGAGCAGGCCTCCGCGCGGAATAGATTGCGTGGCCTCGCCCACCACCATGCCATACATGAAAATCAGGTCGCCGGGCTTCAGGTCGGCGAGTGCCATCTTCTGCTTGGGAGGGATGCGCTCGACGGCGCGCCAGAGTCCCGCTCCGCATCGCACTTCATCGCCGGCCGCGAGCGCGGAGAGCGCAACCAGAACATTATCACGAGAGTCCAGTTGCAAAACGGATTCAGTCATAGACCGTGCCTCATCTTCAAACTCTTCGCCTTCAAACCGAGGATACAACTTTGTGGTTGCGGAGCGTCTCCAGGCTGAACCCCGCCAGCGCGATCCGGTCAATGTATCCGTCGAATGGCCCTCTCGCACGCAGCGGGTTGATGACCGCGACCCGTAGCGACTCGAGCGATGCGCAAAGCGCCCACAGCCCTGTCACTGGCTCGCTCTTATACCCAAAGTAGGAGCTCACGGCGTGCAAGTGGGCGCTGACGATGAAAATCCACCCGAAGATGCGATCGCAGTTTTCATCCGGTCGGCTGCTTCGTTTCAAACTCCACCTGCCCCACCTTTCACGCTTCTTCGCGAAAGGCATGGGACGGTAGGACCCGCGTCACTCTCAACATCTCAGAATCGCGCGAAGTGGAGCAGCAGTCCGGCCAGCGCGCCGCCACACAGGTCGCCGATCAGTGGAATCGGCGCGTACCTCCAATTGGAGCCGCCCTTGCCGGGGATCGGCAGCAGTGTGTGCGCCAGCCGCGGCCCCAGATCCCGCGCGGGATTGATCGCATATCCAGTGGTGCCGCCGAGCGAGAGCCCAATTCCCCACACCAGGCTGCCCACCAGCCATTGTCCCAGCGCCGGCGCCGGGCCATTGGGCGAAACGCCATGCGAAAAAATCGACGCCGCCACAACAACCAGCACCATGGTGCCGATCACTTCGCTTGCGATATTGGCCAGCGGACTGCGCACCGCCGCGTTCGTGCAGAAGACGCCCAGCTTGGCCGCCGGATCTTCCGTCAACCGCCAGTGCGGCGTATAGTGGAGGGCCATCAGCGAGGCACCCACCACGGCGCCTAGCATCTGGGCTGACCAATACCAGAGCACCATCGAAAAATCCCCGCTGGATACGGCCGACGCCAGCGTGATGGCCGGATTGAGATTGGCGCCGGGGCTTCCGAAGGCCTGCGCCACCACAACACCGCAGAGCACGGCCAGCGCCCAGCCGGTGGTAATCACGATCCATCCCGAGTCGGCGGCGTACGATTTGCGCAACGTGACGCCGGCATTGACGCCCGTGCCCAGCAGCACCAAAACCAGCGTGCCCATAAATTCACCCAACCAAACCGAATGCATTGAGAGTCCTTGCCTCTGGCGGGCGATCGTTTACCGTCTCCGTCGACCGTCGCGATGACCGGCTTCCGGAACCGGCAGAAAGCCCACCTGAACCTGATTTGCGGAACTGAAGCATTTTCCTCTGTCAGGCCCTCTCCCGCCAAGCACCTCGCCCAGCGGTCCCCGGAATCGTGCCGCCTTTCTCGGCAATGGAAAGAAGAAGCAAGCCGAATCTCGCTGGCAATCGCGCTTCCAAAAATATCTTGGGCCGCGCGTAAGTCCAAGCGGCTCACGCCTCGAATTCATCCGATCGATATGGAGGCGCCGACGTGGCAAACCTCATCTTTCACGGCCGCATCGGACCGAGGATGTAGGCCGGCAGCGGAAGCCACTGCAATTGACGGCCGGGCCTGAAGAGGAGAAGCATCCAATGAGAAAGCAATCTGATCAGCACGTTCCGTCGCGCGTTCGCGAAAGCGAAACACAAGTCAACAACCTTCCAGCTCCCGCGTTTTCCGAGAGCCGGCCGAAGGGCGTGCTCGATCGCTCTCACCCCGGACATATCACCCGCGGAGCGGCCGAGTCGGCAACCGACCCGGTTCACGATGCGCACGAAGGGACGCGCACCACGCCGTCACGCAGCAAAGAACACTGAGAAAGTTGATTCTTCCGCGTTCGTGTGCGCAGCCTCTCATGCAATGCTTGCGCACCGGGCGCAGTCAAAAAACCAAGCGCGTCGCGAACGGCGCCCCGGGCAACGGGTTACGGCCCCGGGGTGCCGTGGGGAACGGTGTGCGCGTACTCCGCCCAGTGCGCCAGCAACTCGCTTACCACCGCGTGCCCCACCTGGTAGGCGCTTTCGAGGGCCGGCAGATAGGCGGCATACGCGCCGATCCTCTGCTTGGCCAGGCTCTCCGCCGCCGTGAGCCCTTGGGGCTGCCGGTCGTAGTTGCTCACCGTGCGCAGCACCAGAATGCGTTTTGCATCCACGCGTCCGGCGCGCGCCAGATTCCCAAGCGATTGCAACGTGCCG
>DASXFB010000017.1:0-3774 GCA_036489815.1 Occallatibacter sp.
TGAAAGGTGTGTCCGTGGAGATGCATCGGGTGATGATCCATACCGAGATTGATCATCCGGATGCGCACCCGGTCGCCGAGCCGCACGATCAGAGGCGTAGCGGCGGGACCTGCCTTCCCGTTCAGCACCAGCCAGTTAAACTCCATGTTCATGGTGTTGGGTACCGTGCTGTTCGGCAATACCCAATATTCCTGCAGGAGCACGACAAAGTCTTTATCCACTCGAGGCGCGTAGGCCTCCTTAGGGTGCATGATGAAGGCTCCCAACATGCCGAGCATCTCTTGCATCGCCATGTGCGAGTGATAGAAGAAGGTGCCGTGCTGATGAAGAGTGAATTCGTACACGAAGCGGCCGCCGGGCTTAATGGGAGTCTGACTGATGCCGGGACCGCCGTCCATGTTGTGCGGAATCTCGAAGCCGTGCCAGTGCATGGATGTTGGCTCCGGCAGATGATTATCGACGATAAGGCGGACACGGTCTCCTTCCGTGATTTGTATGGTCGGGCCCGGAGCGCTGCCGTTAAAGCCCCATAGATCGACCGTTTTGGCCGGCGTGAGTTGCTGTTTTACGGGCTCGGCGACGAGATGGAAGACCTTCACTCCGTTGTCTAGGGTAAAGGGCAGATCTTTGAGATCCGGTGACTGGACCGGAACCGGTGCCGGAGCAGCTTTAGCGATGGGCAACAACCCGGCGCCTAGACTCAATGCATTTCGAAAAAACTTACGACGATCGTTCATAACCTCTCCTCAAATGAGCTAACTGCCGATCCGGAGGAGAGAGATTAGACGCGGAGAGTAGTTCCTAAGCCGGGAGGAGCCGGGCGTTTCGAGTCGATTCGGAAATTACCCGCTGGAGCGATGAGCAGCGGTCGTGGCGCTATCTGAAAAGCGGGAGCGGAGAAGGCAAATAGCTCTAGATGGTTCCCGGTGGCCGAATCAGCCGAATTGATAGCGGAATGCTGATGCGGGCAGTGACTCGCGGTTTTTTCGTGATGGCAATGCGAGGTTTTGGCGCACGCCGAAGCCAGGCAAGACGCGTAGCATTGCGAACCCGCAAGCAATGCCGCGACCAGAACCAACACCACGGACTGGAGCCAGCGCTTCGGCATTACTATTCAAACCGTAGCATGTCAGAGCTGTACGCGGCGCAGGCGGAGGGAGTTGGCGATGACCGAGACCGAGCTGAAGGTCATGGCGGCGCTCGCGATGATCGGACTGAGAAGGATGCCGAAGAAGGGATACAGAAGCCCCGCGGCGATGGGCACGCCAAGCACGTTATAGATGAAGGCGAAGAAGAGGTTTTGGCGGATATTGCGCACCGTGGCGCGGCTCAGGCGCAGCGCCCGCACTAAGCCCCGCAGGTCTCCGTGGAGCAGCGTGATGCCGGCGCTTTCCATGGCGATGTCCGTGCCGGTGCCCATGGCGATGCCGACGTTGGCCGCCGCCAGCGCGGGCGCATCGTTGATTCCGTCTCCCGCCATACCCACGATGTGACCGGCGGCTTGGAGTTTCCTAATCGCCTCGGCCTTCTGCGCGGGCAGAACTTCCGCCTCCACTTCGTCAATGCCAAGCTCGCGCGCGATGGCTAGCGCTGTGGCGCGCGTGTCGCCGGTCAGCAGCGAGATGCGGACGCGCTCTTTGTGCAGCAGCCCGATGGCTTCGCGAGTGGACGCTTTGATCCGATCGGCGACGCCGATGAGACCGGCCGGCTGTTGATCAATTGCCAGGAAAATAACCGACTGGCCGGCTTCGAGCATCGGCTGCGCTCGCTCGATCAGGCCGCCCGTTTCGATATGCGCCTCGCCGAGGAAGCGGACATTGCCGGCTAACAGCGCGCGGCCGTCGACAGTCGCTTTGACGCCCTTGCCGGTGATCGATGCGAAATCGGTTATTCTCCGCAAGGCAAGCCCGCGCGTCGCGGCCTCCTTCACAATGGCGGCGGCCAAGGGGTGTTCGCTCGCTTGCTCCAGGCTGGCCGCGAGCGATAGCAGCTCGTTTTCAGCGATCCCGTTGATTCCTTCGATGGCGACGACAGCAGGCTTGCCTTCGGTCAGCGTGCCGGTCTTATCAATGGCCAGCGTGTCCACCCTTTGGAGCACCTCGAGTGCCTCGGCTTCCCGGATCAGCACTCCCGCGGCGGCTCCGCGGCCCGTTCCGACCATAATCGACATGGGCGTGGCTAAGCCCAACGCGCAAGGACAGGCGATGATGAGCACCGCCACCGCATTGATCAGCGCATGACTCAAACGTGGCTCGGGACCGAAGAATGCCCAGATCGCGAAGGTAAGCATGGCCGCAAGCACCACGGCCGGAACGAAGTACGATGCCACTCGGTCGGCGAGTCTTTGAATCGGCGCACGCGTGCGTTGTGCCTCGCTCACCAGGCGGACAATCTGGCTGAGAAGCGTGTCGCTGCCAACCCGCTCGGCGCGCATCAGAAAGCTGCCGGTGCCGTTGAGTGTCCCGCCAGTGACCCGCGCCCCCGCTGCTTTCTCGACCGGGATGGACTCGCCGGTCACCATGGATTCGTCGATTGCGGTGGCGCCTTCGGTGACCACTCCGTCGACGGGCACTTTCTCGCCTGGCCGCACGCGCAGAAGATCGCCCAAGTTGATTTGCTCGAGAGCGACATCGCGCTCCACTCCGGCTTCGATCCGCCGCGCCGTCTTGGGCGCCAGGTTCAAGAGCGACTTCAGGGCGCTGGTGGTTTGACTGCGCGCCCGCAGTTCGAGAACCTGACCGAGCAGCACGAGCGTGGTGATTACCGCCGCCGGCTCAAAGTAGAGCGGCAATTGCCCCATGTGGTCGCGGAACGAAGCGGGAATGAACTGCGGGAAGAGCAGCGCCAGTAAGCTGAACAGATAGGCGGTGCCCGTGCCCAGCGCGATGAGGGTGAACATGTTCCATTGCCGGTTGACGAGCGACGCCCAACCGCGCGCGAAGAAAGGAGCGCCGCCCCAAAGCACCACCGGCGTCGCGAGCGCCAGTTGCAGCCAGCCAGCCGGGCTCATTTCGAGAATCATCAGCAGCAAGAGCGGAATCGTGAGCCCGGCACAGATCCAAAAGCGCCGCCGCATGTCCGCTAACTCGGTGTTGTCTACTTCGGCGGTAATTTGCACCGGTTCGAGTGCCATGCCGCATTTGGGACAGGCTCCGGGACCCTGCCGGCGCACCTCGGGATGCATGGGGCAGGTGTATTCGGCGGCGGCGCTGGTGACTGGCGCATCGGGTGTGGTGGGCTGCGGCGCTGGCGGCGGCGCGACGAAGCGCGCGGGGTCCGCGTCGAACTTCGCTTTGCAGCCGGGATGGCAGAAGTAGTAGGTTTTTCCTTGAAATACGCTTTGCGGCGGCGCTTTGGCGGGATTCACCTGCATGCCGCAAACCGGATCGGTTTGTGTGGGGTCCAACTCTAATTATGATGCGCGCGCCGTCATTATGATGCTCGCTCGCGCGCTCCCTCTTACAACCTCACTCAAAAATCGCCGCCAGCTTTGCCAGCACTTCGTCCACGATCGCGTCCGAAACTCTTTCCAGCTTCTTCCCTTTGCGCGCGCCCAGATCCAGCGCGCGCGGCTGATCGCAGTGGACAATGCCCGTTGTTTTGGTTCCCGTCAGCGCCACGGCAAAACCGGCCGTCCGCGGGAAATTCCCGCCGCTTGTGATCGGGAGAACGACCGGCACTTTCGTTACCCGGTTGAAGGCCTCTGGCGACACAATCAGGACCGGGCGGCGCCCCTTTTGCTCGTGTCCTTCCGTGGGGTCAAGCCCGGCCAGC
>DASXFB010000018.1:0-2174 GCA_036489815.1 Occallatibacter sp.
GACAAGGCCCAACCTCCGAGGCAGCATGCGAACTTTGGTGGTTCTCCGGGCGCAACAACTGATTTCAAGCATGTTACCGGCAGGCGACGAGCCTTTAATCGAAACGAAAAATTAAAGCCGGATGAACGCGAAAATGCCTGGTGCGGGACAGGAAATCCAAAGATAAGACGAAGCTGCTGGGGGCAGTATAGGGGAGCGGGGGTTTGGTGTCCAACGCGGCCCTCGCTCAGCCGTTGACGAACGCTTTCATGGCTGGGACGTAGCGCTCTCCGGCGGCTGCGTCGGGCGGGAATGCGCTGTTGAGCTTCTCGATCACCTGCGGAGCGAGCGAGAGATCGGCTGCCGCGGCGTTTTCTTCGAGATACTTGCGGCGCTTGGTGCCGGGGATGGGTATGATGTCGTCGCCTTGCGCGAGCACCCAGGCTAGGGCAAGCTGGCTGGGTGTGATGCCGGCTTCGGACGCCAGCTTCTTTACCTGCTCGACCAACTCAAGATTGCGAGCGAAATTCTCGCCCTGGAAACGCGGGCTGATGCGGCGATAGTCGTCTGCTTCGAAGTCCTCCGGGCTGTTGAGGGCTCCGGTAAGAAAACCGCGGCCCAGCGGGCTATAAGCCACGAAGGCCACGCCGAGCTTGCGGCACATGGGAAGGATCTCAGGCTCGGGATCGCGGGTCCACAGCGAGTATTCAGTTTGCAGGGCGGCGATGGGGTGCACCTTGCAGGCGCGCTCAAGGGTTTTCGGAGCGGCTTCTGAAAGTCCCAGGAAGCGGACCTTGCCCTGCTCTACCAGGCGGGCCATGGCGCCGACGGTCTCTTCGATGGGAGTATTCGGATCGACGCGGTGCTGGTAATAGAGGTCGATGGTGTCAATGCCCAGGCGCTGGAGGCTGCTATCGACCGAGCGGCGCACATACTCCGGGCTGCCGTTCACGCCGCGCGCCGAGGGGTTGGCAGGGTCGCGCACGATGCCGAATTTAGTGGCCAGAAAGAATTTGTCGCGGCGGCCCTTGAGCGCCTTGCCGACCAGAACCTCATTGCTGTGCGGGCCGTACACGTCGGCGGTATCGAGCAAGTCGATGCCCAGCTCGAGAGCGCGGTCGATCGTGGCCAGCGATTCTTTTTCATCGCCTGCGCCGTAGAACTCGCTCATGCCCATGCAGCCCAGGCCAATGGCGGAGACTTCAGGTCCGTTGGTGCCCAATTTGCGCTTTTTCATGATGGGTTCGATGCCTCTTCCCGATATCAAGGTTAAAAGAGCCGGCGGGAGGCACGTCAAGCGGCCGGCGCGGATCCCCTATGCTTTTGGACAAGGGAGATTGATGTGGCGGATACGGAATTGTACGAGCGAATGCTGACGGTTGCGCTCGATGAGGCGCGGATCGGGTTCGAGGAGGGCGGCATTCCGATTGGGGCGGCGCTGTTCACGCGGTCGGGCGAGTTGTTGAGCCGAGGCCGCAACCGGCGCGTACAGCAGGCAGACCCCAGCGTGCATGGGGAGACAGACGCCTTCCGGCGGGCAGGCAGGCAGAAGAGCTACCGCGATCTGGTGATGGTGACTACACTGGCGCCGTGCTGGTATTGCAGCGGACTGGTGCGGCAGTTCCGCATTGGCACGCTGGTGGTGGGCGAGAGCCGCACCTTTGCCGGTGGCCTCGATTGGCTGCGCGAGAACGGCGTTGAGGTAATCGACCTGGACAACGCCGCGTGCCGTGACCTGCTGGAGCGTTATATTACCGCCCATCCAGAAGTGTGGAATGAGGACATCGGGGAAGAGTGAAGCGTTCTGGCGATCCATGCAAAAAGCCCCACCGCGCGCCTCTGGACATTGTGGCGAACGGTGGGGCTCTTGCTGTGTGTCCTAGTTTCCGCCTGCGTGCGCCTTGATCAGTTCATCGAGATAATCCGGCTTCGCATCGTCGCGGACCAGGTGCGGATACCGTGGACCGTCGTGGTAGTTGATGGTGGCGGTGTTGATGAATTCGTCGTTGACCACCAGCAGGGTGATGGGCTGCGAATGATCTTTCTCCGCGGCGAGGATTGCGTCTTCCAGCCGGTCGTGCGCGTACACGCGGCCGTTGACGCCGATGACTTTCATCCCCGACGTAATGCCGGCATTGAAGGCCGGGCCGCCCATGATGGAGTCGGCGACCGAGCCGTCCGCGCCAAGTTGCAGG
>DASXFB010000020.1:0-37779 GCA_036489815.1 Occallatibacter sp.
CTGTCCGGCGCCGATGCGCGGCGGCTCATGAATCTCCAGACCGACCCCGTGGCCGGTGGAGTGGGAAAATGCCTCCGCCAATCCTTCCCTGCGCAAAACGCTGCGGGCGGCTTCATCCACTTCCCCGCAGCTCACGCCTGATATTACCGCAGCGACCGCGGCCTCCTGCGCTTCGAGCACCGCGCGATACGCATTTCGCTCCTTCGGCTTCGGTTTGCCGAGGAAGACGGTACGCGTCATATCCGAGCAATAACCCTTGAGAATAACACCGAAGTCTAAGGTAAGAAAGCCTCTGCGCGGCAGCGGCTGGGTGGTGGCGCGTCCGTGCGGCAGGGCTGAGCGCTGCCCTGAAGCGACGATGGTCTCGAATGACATTCCTTCAGCGCCGAGCCGCCGTGCCTGGTGCTCCATCTCGGCGGCCACTTCGATCTCCGGGACGCCCGGCTCGATATAGCCGAGGATGTGCTCGAAGAGCCGGCAACCGATGAGCGCCGCTTCGCGCATCACCGCGAGCTCGTCCTCATCCTTGACCTGCCGCAACAATTCGACGAACCCCGCCGGCAGCGCGGTTAGAAAAGCGCGGCGCAGAGGATAGGGCAACGCCGCCTTCCACAGCGACAGTGCGGCTACGGTGGTGCGCGCAGGATCGAATCCCGCAATCTCCACGGCAGGCTGCGCGGCAAGCCACTGGACTGCGGCGACAGCCGGCGGGGTCGAGACGATCTGCACCCGGGCTGCCGTAGTTTCGGCCGCCGCCTGCGCCGTGTACCGGCTATCCGTAAAGAGACGGGATGCACGGCGTGTCACAGCCAGAGCCGCGCTGGAGCCGGTAAAGCCACAGAGATAGCGGAGATCGGGGAGATGCGTAACCAGAAGCCCCGGAAGGCCGGCACGCGTCAGTTTCCGGCGAAGCGCGCCCATGCGGCGGAAGTGGTCCACTCGGAAAGATATAACACAGCGGGCAGCTTGCAGCGGACAGTTCGCCGTTCTTAGTTCCAACTGCCTTTACATCGCCGGCTGCACGGGCTTCTTCTTCTCCGGATCGACCTCAACCGCCGATTGGAGATCGGATTGGCGGTCCATCCACTCGTCGAGGCGCGAGCGCTTGAAGCGCCAGCGGTTGCCCAGCTTGAACGCCGGGACAAACCCCTCCGAAGCATATTTGTAAAGCGTGTCAGGCGAGATACCAAGGTAGTCGGAGGCCTGGCGAATGTCCATGACCTCACGAATTTCAGGAACGAGCAGGTTCGACCGGGTCGCGGAGCTGCGCATAATGCCTCCTCAAGAGAACCAAACGCCTCTCGGAAGATTTCCGGCAAACTTGCCGGTAGCTCTGTATATAACGCGGTTTCACCCGCAAATTCAAGGATTTTCCGGAAGTTCGAGGAAATTCATGGGATTTGCCCATTCGGCTCCTGGGGGCGAAATGGCCGTTCCCGGGCAGATACCGCCACGGGTTGGGTCTGGAAGCCGCGCGAAACACAAAACCTAGGGTTGTTGAGGCGGATGGTGCCCAACCTCGCACAACTGGGGATACTCCCTCAACCGGCCCCAAAAAACCAAGCCGCCCGGAGCATAGGGCTCCGGGCGGCTAAAGGAAGAGCCAATCCCGCGGATCAGTTCTGGTCTTCGCGGCGATGCAAGGTCGGCTGATCCGAACCGTTGTCGCCGGTCTGGGTCGTCTGACTACCTGGGTCGTCGCCGCCAGTGCTGGCCCGGCGGAGCGAGGGCCGCGTCACGCCCTTGGTGTCAGTAAGCCGACGCTTGTTTTCAATCCGCGCCAGCCGAGCCTTCACGTCATCGAATTCGGAGGTCGTCACAGTGTATTCCTCCTTGGCGGGAAGAATCCTGGCGATCTCCTCTTGCGTGTGCAGGATGCGGTCCGGGGTCTGCGGATGGTCAGAGAACGCCTTCGCCACCAGGCCGGGCTTGCGCTTCTCGAGAGCCTGAACCTTTTCAAAGAACGTGATGAACGCCTGCGGATCGTAGCCGGCGCGGTACATATACTGCACGCCGAGGTAGTCGGCCTGCGCCTCGAACTCGCGCGAAAACTCGAGAAAGGTGATAGGGATGGCCAGTTGCGCGGCCTCGTAGATGCCGTATCCCGTCCAGCTATAGCCGGTCATCATGATCAGCGGCACCATGCTGAGCTGCGCGTAGTTGGCGCGCGTCATCTCCCGGGCCGCGTGGTGGGCGCATACGTGGGCCGTTTCATGGGCCATCACGCCCGCCAGTTCGGCTTCCTCGTCGGCGGCCAGAATCAGGCCGGAATTCACATAAAAAAAGCCGCCCGGCAGCGCAAACGCATTAATCTCATCCGAATCGATCACTTTGATGGTGAACGGCACCTTGCAGTCGGAGTTCTTTACGATGTTCTGGCCGATGCGGTTGACGTATTCGTCCACAACCGGATCGGTGATGAAGTGGGTGCTCTTTTCAATCTCGTCGGCGTATTGCTTCCCCATCTTGATTTCGCCTTCGGTCGAGTACCAATTGCCGAGTCCCCGGCCGCCGATCTCGCGATTCCCCACGGCGCTTACGTCCTCGATGCTGCCGGATTTGACCTTGATCATCTGGCTGCCAGGATCGACCACTTTCTCCGGATCCACCTTGTCCGCGTCCTTCGGAGCGGGCGCATCCCCGCCGACGGGCGTCGTTCCCGGCGCGGGCTTCTTGTCCGAGGCTGTGGGCGGTGTCGAAGTCGCGCCCTTGCCGTCGGATGGGGAGGTTTTGGAAGCCGGCTGCTGCGCCGTCGGAGCCGGTGCATCGCCGCCCACGGCTGTAGTCCCCGGCGCCGGCTGCGCCGACGGTTGAGGGGCAGTCGTGTCCGGTTGCGAGGTAGCCGTGCCCGGCTGGGCGGAGGGCGTGCTCGATTGCGCCGCGCCGGTAGAGTTCGATTGGGCCCACAATCCGGTCGCCAGCGCAAGCGCCAATCCCGTCAGCACCGACGCTCCAGAACGTATGCGATGTGCCCTCATGATGTCACCTCCAGCGTTGGCAGACTCCCCGGATACTGCGCCGCTTCGCTCTATCGCCTTAGACGCTAGTATCCGCCCGTTAGGTAACGAATGGGAAGCTTATTTCAAGAACGCCGCCGATCCCCCTCAATTCCCCGTGTATTCACGGGTTCAGGTCCTCAGCCTCGCTGCGTCCGGAGCTTGGGCGGCCCAAGCCGGGTGCATTAAAGTGAAGAACACGGAGCCGGAGGATTGCTTGCGTCAGACAATCTTGAAAGTGGTTGTGGTGGCCGTGTGCGGAGCGATGCAGCTTGCCGCCCAGCAGAGGCCCTCCCGCCCAGCCGTCTCCGCCGCCGCACCGCATCGCCCGGCAAAGCCGACTCCGCCTGGTTGGCCGGTCGTTCCGTCAGGCACGAATCCCGTCTTTGATGCCACCGCGCTGGGGTCGCCGCTGCCGCTCGATAGTGACTGGCGCGTCGGCATTACATCCAAACCGGCCGCGGCTTCGGCGGATTTCGACGACTCCACCTGGGCCGTCCGCGGCGCTCAATCCTTCATGGAAGAGGTTCCCGACGAAGACCAGCCTCGCCCGGAGGACAAATCCCAGCCGAAAGACCAGCCGCAGGATTCGGGCGGGGTGCACGTTCGGGTAGGGACGCCCGACAATCCCGATGCATTCTCCCATCGCGGCGCCCAGCGCTATGCATGGTTCCGGCTCCACATCAAACTCGCCCCCAACCACGGACCGGTCGCGCTCCTGATCGAGCTGCCTGTTTCGCAGAGCACTTCCATCGGCGTGGGTACCTCGGGACCCAGTGCGGAGGTCTTTGTAGACGGCAGAGAGGTTCAGCCCGAGGGCCCCCACGGAAATGCGCCGCAGAATTATCAACCCATCTCGCGTCTCTACGATCTCAACGTGCCGCCCTCTGAGACCTCGATGACGCTGGCGGTGCGCACTATCTACATCCCGTTCGGTCATGGTTCGTATACCACCTTTTTCGCGGGCCGCGGCCTTACGCTCGGCAACCGCGCCGATCTTGATCGCGCCCTCCGGCTCTGGGAAGACCGCAGCCTTTTTGAGCGGCTTCCCCGCCTGATCTACTCCGCCGTCCTGGCTGTGCTCGCGGCGTTTCTGCTCGCCCTCTATTTCTCGCAAAAGGGGCACACGGAATATCTGTGGCTGGCCCTGCATGAGCTTGTCCAGGCGCCCATCGGCCTGGTCGAGATGGCCGGCAGCTCGGCGCGGCTCGACAGCCTCTGGTACGCGGCGCTGATGCTCGAGTTGGTGCTGGTCTCGGCTTACCTCTTCTTCGAGTTCCTCGTCGCCTTTCTCGCTCTGCCGCGCCGCTGGTACATCCGGTGGCTGCGCTATACCTCGCCTGTGCTGGCCTGTACCGGACCGACGCTGCTGATGGTGGGCCACAGCGAGTTCGTCGGCGTCCTGCTGGTCGTCGTCTCTCTCGCCGCGCTCATATGGATAGGCGTGTGGGCAATCTTCATCTTCGTCACCCTGATCGCCGCGGCGGTGCGCCGCAACTTCGAGGCCGGGCTCCTGCTCATCCCGCTGGTGCTCAGCCTGGTAGGCATCATCGAGCCCATCGTTACCGCCAGCGTCAAGGAGTGGACCGGCCGCGACGCCCACTCCCCGCTCACCGTATATGCCGGCCCCATTCCGGTTCACTTTGCCTCGATTGCGGACTTCACCGGCGTTCTGGTGATCGTCCTCATCATCTTCGGCCGTTTTCTCCGCATTCACCGCGATCAGGAGCGGGTATCGAGCGAGCTGGCCGCCGCGCGCAGCGTGCAGGAGCTGATGATTCCCCAGGAAAAGCTCGCTACGCCGGGCTTTGAGGTGGACTCGATCTACAATCCGGCCAACGAAGTGGGCGGCGACTTCTTTCACGTCGAGGCATCAGGGGATGCCGGCATTCTGGTCGTGATCGGCGATGTGGCCGGCAAGGGATTGAAAGCGGCAATGAACGTCTCCATGCTGATCGGCGCCCTGCGCAGGACGGCGGAGAGGAGTCCGGCGAGGATTCTCGAATCGCTGAACCGCGTACTGGTCGGAACGGAGAGCTTTACCACCTGCCAGGCCGCGTGGTTCGGAAGCAACGGCGAACTGGTGCTCGCGAACGCCGGACATTTGCCTCCTTATTTGAACACCCAGGAGATCACGCTGGCCGGAGGCCTGCCGCTGGGATTTCTGCCGGACGTCCACTATGAGGAATTGCGGCTTTATCTGCATCCGGGCGATCGCGTCCTCCTGCTCTCTGACGGCGTTGTCGAAGCCCGCCAATCTTCAGGCGAGCTGTTCGGCTTCGAGCGCGTCCACAACCTGAGCAATCAGTCGGCGTTCTATCTCGCTGAAGCGGCAAAGGCCTTCGGCCAGGAAGACGACATCACCATCCTGACCGTACGGCGTCTCGCGCAAACCGTGGCCGCCTGAGGGCGCTCGGGTTCTTGTGTTTCCGCCTGAATTAAGTCGCCGCGACCGATGGGCGCAACTGCGGGCGCCGGGGCCGCCTTGCATCCCGCTTTTTCCGCGCGGGTGCGTGCGTGGCGAGAAGCGGTTTTGATGAGTTCAGCAACGTTTTTCCGGCCCGCGGTGTCAAACCTGCAGGAAGGGGAGTCCCGTCACTTCCTCCGAGGTTTCATGACAGTCTGCCGTTCTTCTTTTTACCGGCGCACGGCGCCTGCCGCGGCGCTGTTTCTGCTTGCGTGTCTTGCCGTCCGGACCGCCGGCGCGCAACGGCTCCCCACAACCGTTATGCCTACGCACTACTCCCTGACCCTTACCCCGGATTTGAAGACGGCCACCTTCTCCGGATTTGAGAAGATCGACGTCAATGTCACGGCGCCGGTTGATTCAATCACCTTGAATGCCGCCGAGATTGCCTTCCAGTCGGTGATCGTCTACCCGAACGGTCCCAGGCAGGCTGCCACTGTTTCGCTGGACGCGCAGAACCAGCAGGCTACCTTCACCTTTGCCAAGACTCTGGCGGTGGGCAGCGCGGTGCTCGAGATTCACTACACGGGAATCCTCAACAATGAGTTGCGCGGCTTTTATCTCTCAAAGACCGCGCGCCGCAACTACGCGGTCACGCAGTTTGAGCCGACCGACGCGCGCCGCGCCTTTCCCTGCTTCGATGAACCCGCCTTCAAGGCGCGATTCGATATCTCCCTGGTCATCGACGCGGGCGATACCGCCATCTCGAACGGCAGCATCGTCGCCGACACGCCCGGCCCGGGCGAGGGCAAACACACTCTCATCTTCAGCACTACTCCCAAAATGAGCACCTATCTTGTCGCCTTCCTGGTGGGCGACTTCGCGTGCAGCGCCGGCCGCCAGAATGACGTGACCATTCGCGTCTGCTCCACACCCGACAAGGTAGCTCTCACCAGCTACGGCCTCGGCGTGGCCAAATTTGTTCTCCACTACTACGACAACTACTTCGGCATCCCCTACCCGCTGAAGAAGCTCGATCTGATCGCGCTGCCCGACTTCGAGGCCGGAGCCATGGAAAACTTCGGCGCCATCACTTACCGCGAGACCGACCTGCTGCTCGATCCGAAGACCGCCAGCTTCCTCGTCAAGCAGAGAGTCGGCCGGGTGATCGCTCACGAGATGGCTCACCAGTGGTTTGGGGACCTAGTGACCATGAAGTGGTGGAATAACATCTGGCTCAACGAGGGCTTCGCCACCTGGATGGAAAATAAGCCCGTAGCCGCGATGCATCCGGAGTGGAATCTCCCCTTGACCGTGGCCGACGAAGAACAGCACACCCTCGACCTGGACGCCAAGGCGACAACGCGGCCCATCCGCGCCGAGGCTGAGACGCCCGACCAGATCAATCAGCTCTTCGACGCCATCGCCTATGGCAAGGCCAGCGATGTGCTGCTGATGGTGGAAAATTATCTCGGCGCGGAGACCTTCCGTAAAGGCGTCCACGCCTATCTCGCTGCCCATCTTTACGGCAACGCGACCGCGGAGGATTTCTGGAACGCCCAGGCCGCCGTGAGCCGGAAGCCCGTCGACACGATCATGGATTCGCTGATCACCCAGCCCGGCGTGCCGATTCTCACCTTCGGGCAGCCGGCGGATGGGCGGGCGCCCGTGCAGCAGACCCGATTCTTCCTCGATCCTCGCCGCAAGCCCGGCCGGGAGGAAAAATGGACGCTGCCGGTATGCTTCCAGAGCGGCGCCGGCGCACAGGATTGCGATCTCCTTGCGCCTTCGACGACCAGCCTGTCCACGCCCGCGGCGCCGTTGTTCTATGCGAACGCAGCGGCCAAAGGCTATTACCGCAGCGCGTACACCGCGCCCGAGTACGCCAACCTGCTGGCCCACGTCGAAACCGGGCTGACGGCCGCTGAGCGCATTAGCCTAACGGGCGATGAGTGGGCGCGGGTGCGGGCCAATCAAGCCGATGTGGGCGATTATCTCAACCTTGCCGCGGCCCTCAAAGACGACAGAAATGCCGAGGTCGTCTCCGAGGCCATCGAAAATGTAAGCGATGTGTATCAGCGTCTGGCCGTGACGCCGGAAGAACAGAAGAAGCTTTCGGCGTGGATCGACCATACCTTTGCGCCCGTTCTCGACCATCTAGGGCCGGCCAAAGCCTCTGACAGCGACGATACGCGCGCCCTGCGTGCCGAGCTCCTCGTCCTGGTCGGATCCTACGGAAACTCGCCTGAGGTCGTCGCCATGGCGCGCGAGATCGGCGACCGCTATCTGGCGGATCCGGTGTCTGTAGAGGCCACTCTCGGCAATGCGGCTCTCACCGTAGCGGCGCGCCACGGCGACGGCGCCTTGTTTGCCAGGCTTCAGCACGCCTACGAAACCTCAGCCGATCCGGGTTTCAAGAACGGCGCTCTCCGCCTTCTCGCACAGTTCCGCTCGCCGGATCTCGTGAAGCGCGCCCTCGCTTACGCCACGTCTCTCGCTGTTCGCAACCAGGACGCCGGCTATCAGTTTGCGGTTCCTCTCGCCTATCGGCAAACACGCAATGTGGCCTGGGATTACATGAAGGCGAACTGGGATCATGTGCAGGCCCAACTCACCATCTACACGGATGGCACACTTGTCAGTTATACGGGCTACTTCTGCTCCACCCCGGCTCGCGACGACGTGAACGATTTCTTCACCGCGCACAAAGTAGCCGCTTCCGACATTTCCCTTCGTCATGCCCTGGAAACGATCGACGGCTGCATCGAGTTTCGTTCGCTGCAGGAACCCAATCTGGATAAATGGCTTGCAGCACAGCCGGGGCTCTGACGCCTCTGCCGCCATGCGTCAACGTTTGCCTTTGTAATCGACAAAGAGCTCGGGAAACTGCGCCTTCAGCGCCTCGATCTTGGGCCGGTCGCAAACCAGGATGTACGGATTATCGGGATTGTGCAAAGCGTAATCCTGGTGGTACGCCTCGGCGGAATAAAAGCCCTTGAGCGGTGTGACCTCGGTGACAATTTTCCGCGGAAAGACCCGCGCCTCATCCAGCTGCGCGATGTAAGCCTTCGCAATCCGCTCCTGATCGTCGTTCTCATAGAAGATCGCCGACCGGTAGGAGGTGCCTACATCGGGCCCCTGCCGGTTCAGCTCCGTCGGATCGTGCGCGACCGAAAAGAAGATGCGCAGCAGTTGGCCATAGGTGATCTTCGACGGGTCGTAGACCACCTTCACTGACTCTGCGTGACCGGTCGTCTCGGTGGTCACCTGGTCGTAAGTGGCTGTAGCCGCGGAGCCGCCCGCATAACCCGCCGTCGTATCGAGCACGCCCTTCACCCGCTCAAACACCGACTGCGTTCCCCAGAAACAGCCCCCGGCAAACACCGCCGTCGCCTTGCTGGGCGCACCTGCCAACGGCGCATCCTCAGAGGCTGCGGGAATCGGCCGTTTCGCCGCCGCCTTTCCCGGCTTGGCGAAGAAAGCAACCGCGAATCCTAACACCAAGAATAATCCAACCGCGCGTAGAAGCATCGTCAGACTCCATTCTGCTGAGCATAAGATAGATCTCCCCGCCGATTGGTTACAGGATTCCGATGCTCTACCCCGGGAGGCTCGCCAGCGGTCACAGCGCGGCGGCGCTCAAGGCAGGTTTCTCCAGAGCCATGGCGCGGAGGACTCTTCAAAATACCAGGACAGCATGAAGAGAATCGCCACGCCGAGCATGGTCCAGAGATACATCCGCACCGGCAGCGTGGCCAATAGGTGCTCGCCCGGTTCGCTGTCCCTGCGCCAGGGTCTCGAAAAGAGCAGTCCGCTGAGAAAACAAATGCAGCCCGCCAGCGCGATCTTGGCGAGAGCCATCGCGAGGCGGTCCTCCCACCGGCTGCCGGGCACAAAAAACGCGCACAGCACCACCGGGTAGAGGCACAAGATGCTTAAAAAGAAGGAGAGCACTCTGGCAATGTCCAGAATCATGGCCGGCTCCCTGCTCTCCGCCGCACGATGCACGCAGACCTCGCTTCCCGAGCAGGTCCGCATCCACCTCACGCCCATATTCTAGCCCAACTCATACTTCAAATCGCGCCAGTTGGGCCCGAACGCCAGGTCGGCCACCAGGGGGGCGTTCAGCTGGATCACGCCCTCCATCTCGGCGCGAACCAGCGAACCCACCTCTTTTCTCTCCTCGAACGGCACCTCGAAGAGCAGCTCGTCGTGAACCTGCAGCACCATGCGGGTGTTGAGCCTCCGCTCAGCGAGTTTGCGATCGAGGGCGATCATCGCCAGCTTGATCAAGTCTGCCGCCGTGCCTTGCAGGGGCGTGTTCACTGCCGTGCGCTCCGCAAAGCCGCGCTGGTTCGGATTCCGGCTCTCGATGTCAGGAATCGGCCTGAGCCGCCCAAACAGCGTGCGGACGAAACCGTCCGTCCGCGTCTGCGCGAGCGTCCGTTCGATGAAGGCCTTCACGCCCTCATAGCGCGCGAAATAGCGGTCGATGTAGGCCTTGGCCTCGGCCTGCGGAATGCCGAGCTGCGCCGCAAGCCCAAAGGCCGAGATACCGTAGACAATGCCGAAGTTGACGGCTTTGGCGCGGTCGCGCGTCTGCTTGTCCATTGAATCGATCGAAACGCCGAAGACCTCGCTGGCCGTCAGCGTATGGATGTCGATCTCTTCGGCGTAGGCGCGCAGCAATAGCGGATCACCGCTGAAGTGCGCCAGCAGTCGCAGCTCAATCTGCGAATAGTCGGCCGAAAGAAGCTCGGTGCCCGGACGCGCGATGAAGGCCGCGCGAATCTCGCGGCCCAGTTCAGTGCGTACCGGAATGTTCTGGAGATTCGGATTGACCGACGAGAGCCTGCCCGTTGCCGTGGCCGCCGCCTGAAAGGTTGTGTGCACGCGCGACTCGGCATCGGCAAGCAGCGGCAGGGCGTCAATATAAGTTGACTTCAGCTTCGCCAACTGCCGGTATTCGAGCACCAGTTTCGGAACGTCGTGCTTTTCGGCGAGCTGCTCCAGCACGTCCTGCGCGGTGGAGAGGGTCTTGCCCTTGCCGCGAACCACCGGCGGCTGCAGCCCCAGATTCGTAAACAGCACAACTGCAAGCTGCTTGGGCGAATTGATGTTGAACCGCTGCCCCGCAAGCTCGAAGATGCGTTCGCCCACGCGTTGAAGCTCAACGCCGAATCGCAGCGAAAGCGCGTTGAGCGCCTCGCGATCGATGCGCACCCCAGCCTGCTCCATCCGGAAGAGAACCGGCGCCAGCGGCAGGTCGATCTCCCGATAAGGGCGCTCCACCTCCGCCGTCTTCACCTCGTCTTTAAGCACGGGAACCAGCGCCGCAATCGTCGCCGCGCTCGCTGCCGGCGTAGAGGGCGGCGCCTGATTGTGGCGCGCCGCCACATCGGCAAGCGTCTGCGTCGTGTGCGTTGGATTCAGCGCATACGAAAGCAGCATCGTGTCTTCCACCGGGCCGCGCAGGACGATGCCCTTTCCGGCAAGAACGTGCAGCGCCAGCTTCACATCGTGCGTATGCTTCGGCACTGAGGGATCTTCGAGCAGCGCGCGCAGCTCCGGCGTAAGCGGCGGATGCAGCGCAATGCCCGGTTCCGCGCTCACGCCGATACACGCGCTCGACTGCTTCTCGGCCGCTTCGGCAAAATCCAGAAGCGAAGGCGTGCCGGGCGCTTCGCTCTCCGCCTCTTCTTCCGCCAAGGTTCGCACCGCCGCCGCCGCATCCAGCGCGAAGGCGAAGCCTTTCGCACGCGCCGCTGCATGAAACCTGGCGATCTGCTCCTGATTCGGTTCCTCGATCAGTTCGGCAAGCACCGCGGCCGGCGAGGGCGCGAGGTCGCGGAGCATTGACGTGAACTCAAGCTCCGTGAAGAGCGAGCGGCAGGCTTCGAGATCGGGCAACTGCGTTTCGAGCGCCGTCAGATCCAGTTCGATCGGCACGCGGCTGTCGATGGTCACCAGCTCTTTCGAGAGCAACACCGCATCGCGATTCTGCTCGAGCGACTCGCGATAGGTCTTTCGCTTCACCTCAGCGGCGCGATCCAGCACCACCTCCACGCTGCCGAATTCGAGAATCAGGTCCACGCTGCCTTTATCCCCAATCCCCGGCGCGCCCGGAATGTTATCGACCGAGTCGCCGCGCAGGGCCATCACGTCGACAACCCGCTCCGGCGGCACGCCCAGCGTCTCCGTCACCTTCGCCGGATCGAGAATGAGATTGTCTTTTTGCGGATTGAGAATCTTGATCTGCGGCGTCACCAGCTGCATCATGTCCTTGTCACCGGAGACGATGAAGACGGCATGGCCACGCTCGGCCGCCTCCCGCGCCAGCGTGCCGATCACGTCATCGGCCTCGAAGCCCACTGCCTCCAGAATTGGAATGCGCAGCGCCTCAAGCGAGCGGCGAATATAAGGAATCTGCCGGCGCAGGTCTTCCGGCATCGCCGTCCGATTGGCCTTGTAGCCCTCGTAGTTCACATCGTCAAAACATTGCGTCTTGCTGTTCCACTTGCGCAGCGTGCCCATCGCGCGGGCGCGCTCATCGCGAAAGACCTCGCCGCTCGGATCGAAGACGGCTGCAAAGTATCGCGGATCGAAGTCGTCGCGCAGCTTTTTGATCATGTTCACAAACACGTACGTCGCCGCGGTCGGCAGCCCGGACCGCGTCGACATGGGGCGGCTGCGCTGCATTGCGTGATACGCGCGGAAGATGAACGACATTGTGTCGAGGAGGTATACGGGCGGCTTGGCTTCATCAGGCATCGATATGGAGTTTATCAGCGGTGAGTGAACCTACGTCAGGCCAGGAACATGCAGTCGCCGTAGCTGAAGAACCGGTAGCGCGCCTCGACGGCGTGCCTGTACGCGGCGAGAACCGCCTCGCGACCCGCGAACGCGCTCACCAGCATGAGCAGGCTCGATTGCGGCAGATGGAAGTTTGTGAGCAGCGCGCCGACAAGGCGGAATTGAAAACCTGGCGCGATGAAGATTTCAGTTTCTCCGGCGTGTGGCTGCAGTTCGCTGTCCCCGGCTTGAAACGCAATCGACTCCAGCGTGCGCACCACCGTGGTCCCGACCGCGACAATGCGGCGGCCTTCGGCAAGAGCGCGATTAAGAGCCTCCGCGGCGCCCTCGCTAAGCGTGTAACGCTCGCGGTGCAGATGAACCTCATTCACGCGCTCGACGCGCAGCGGAGCGAAGGTGCCGAGACCCACATGCAATGTTATCCGCGCAATCTCGACGCCTTTGGCAACAAGCACGTCCAGCATCTCGGCTGTGAAGTGCAATCCGGCCGTGGGCGCAGCCACGGAGCCGAACGCCTGCGCAAACACCGTCTGATAGCGCTCGCGGTCCATCTCCGCATCCTCGCGACGGATGTAAGGCGGAAGCGGCATGTGGCCGATGCGATCGAGAATGCGAAAGAAATCTTCCGCCGGCGCGAATTCTAGAAGACGCTCGCCAAACTTCCCGCGCTCCAGCACATCGGCTTCGAGCAAAATCTCGCCGCTGGGCGCGGGGAACACAAGCCGCTCGCCGATCGCAACTTTTCTTCCCGGCCGTACCAGCGCGCGCCAGCGATCTTTGCCGGCCGGTTCTGTCAGCATCACCTCGATCCGGCCGGTGGGTCTCTCATGTTCGCGCACCAGCGTGCGCCGCGCGTAGAGCCGCGCCGGAATCACGCGGCTGTCATTGAGCACCAGCAGGTCACCCGGCTTGAGCAGCGATGGAAGCGCCGCGAAGCTCGAATCTTCAAAAGCCCCCGTGGCGCGATTCATCACCAGCATGCGGCTCAAGCCGCGCTCGGCAGGCGGCTGCTGCGCAATCAGCTCTTGGGGAAGGCCGAAATCGAAGTCCGCGATACGCAGGTCTTCCCGGCTCTCATTTTGTTGCGCGCTCATTCGACCGGCTTCCCAAAATGTTGGAGTGCGTTGGCGCGCGCGCGCTCCAGGGCGGCGTTCAACTCTTCACGCCGGGATTCGAAGTCCGCTTCGGCCAAATCCGTCGGAACGCGCGTCCACCGCGCCCAACTGACGACGATGCGCGTGAAGGGCTTCGGCACCAGAAAACGATCCCAGGAGCGTATCGTCCATGCCTGCTTCGGTTCCAGATGGAAGGCGCCGATGGGCGCGCCTGTAATCTGCGCCAGCTTGATGGGCCCCCTCTTGGTGCGATAGATCGGCCCGCGCGGTCCGTCCGCCGTGAAGATGGCCGGGCCGCCTCTTTCGATCACGTTCTTCAATCCCAGCAGCCCCTCACCGGCGCCGCGCGAACTCGATCCGCGGACGGCGCCGAATCCGAACTGGGCGAGAATCCGCTTGATCAGTTCGCCATCGAAGCTGCGGCTGATGAGAATCGTGGCGCCGGTGCGCCGAAAATAAAGGGCGCAGGGCAAAACGCACTGATGCCAGAAGCAGAAGATCTCCGGACCCGCGCCTTCACCGCCGGGCAACGGTGTTGCGCCCTCCTCGGCGATGGTTTCAAACCGCCACGTGAGCCCGATCATCCACAGCAGCGCCCATACGATGCGTGGAACGATCGCAAGAGCCAGACGCTGGCGCAGCGGGAATCGGGCGCTCGGTTCGGTGATCACTTCCTCGATTTTAGTGGACGGAACCCCGCGCAGATCCGCTCTTCAGGAGTAGCGCAGCCAGCGCAGCAGCTCAGGCAAGGTGGCACGCTTGCCATACATCAGGATGCCCACGCGATACAGCCGCGAAGCAAACCACAGCGTGCCCCAGATGCTCAGCAGCATCAGTCCGATGGACGCCGCAATCTGCCACGCCGGCGGAATTTCCGATGCCATACGCAGGAACATCACAATGGGCGCGGTGGGCGGAAAAAGCGACGCCAGCACCGACCACAGCGAATTCGAGTCGTTGGTGATGAGCAGGATCATCGCAAAGCTGAGCCACGTGGGCGCCGCGGCCAGCGGCATATACATCTGCAGCTCCTGCTCGGTTTCGCAGGTAGCGGCAAGACCCGCGAAGAGCGAGCTGTAAAGCAGATAGCCCAGCAGAAAATATACGGGAAAGAGAATTCCTTCGATCCACGAGAAATGAAGAGAGAACTGGCCGCTCAGGATGCCCGCGGCCATCGGCGTGCCGATGATGGCCATGCCCGCAATCAGCCAGATGGCAATCTGGGTAAGGCCCACGGCGCCTACGCCAATCAGCTTGCCCGCCAGCAGATCCGCGGGCTTGGCTGTCGCCAGCATCACTTCGAAGATTCGCGAGGTCTTCTCCTGAATGATCGAACGGGCCACATTGAGCCCGTAGATCATCGTCGTCATGGAAAGCAGAATCGCCATGGCGTAGCCTTTCCAGAAGGAAGCCTGCGCGTTGCTTCTCACCACCGAACCGTCTTTTTTCACTTGGAAGGTCGCGATCCGGATGCCTTTCACCACCACATCGGAGTCGGCCTGATTCATGCCCGTCGCCGCCAGATGCTCCTTCACCAGGCCACTGTCGACGGCGTCTTTGAGGCGCGCCCCGGTCATGAAGTCGCCGGCAGCCTTCGATATGTAGGAGGCCGTGGGCACTCCGCCGGCGGACTCGTCAATCCACAAGAGCCCGTCGATCGATCCACGCTTGACCGCATCGATAAGCTGCGGCCGCGTCTCCGGCCCGGAAGGCGCCACCACGTCCACCTCCGCCCTCTTCCCGCGGTTCCCCACAAGCTGCGCGCGCACCTCCGTGGCCAGAGCTCTATCTGAAGAAGCGATGACGATGTGCTTGTGCCCGCCCAGCCCGCGGCTGGAAAAATACGCCACGCCGACGATGATCGCAAAGATGGCCGGCAAGCCGATGGTGGACATGCGAAAGGCCCGGCCCCGGATCTGCTCCATGTATTCGCGCCGCGCGATGAGCAGCATGTTACGCATCAGCTTTGCCTCCCACGGTCTGAATGAAAATCTCCTCAAGCGAGGGTTCAACCAGCTCGAAACGGTAGATCGTCGCGCCGTCGGATGCCTGCCGCAGCAGTTTCTGCGCATCCCCATGAGGCTTGAGGCGAATCTCGGCGTGACCTGAAAAGTTGCGAAACTCGGCGATCTCTCCGCTGTTCAGGAAATCCGCGTTGCCTTCAAACTCCACGATGACGCGGTTGCGCTCGTAGCGGCTCTTGATCTCGCGCATTTTGCCGGCCAGCACGGCGTTGCCGCGATGGATGAGGCAGATGGAATCGCACAACTTCTCCACCTGGTCCATGCGATGCGTGGAGAACAGCACGGCCTTGCCCTGCTCCTTCAACTCCACAAGCGTCCGCTCCAGCAGCACCGCGTTCACCGGATCGAGTCCGCTGAAAGGTTCGTCCATGATGATCAGTCCCGGATCATGTAGAATGGCTCCGATGAACTGAATCTTCTGCTGCATCCCTTTCGAGAGCTCTTCTGCTTTTTTGTCGAGCACATCGGCAATCTCGAGCCGTCGCGCCCATTCCACCGCACGTCTGCGGGCCTCGCGCGCTTCCACCCCATGCAGGCTCCCAAAGAAAACCAGCTGCTCCAGGCATTTCATTTTTCTGTAGAGACCGCGCTCTTCGGGCAGATAGCCCACGCGATTGAGACTGCCGCGCTCGAATGGTTTTCCAAAGAGATCGACGCGGCCCGAGTCGGGCATCGTAATGCCCATCATCATACGAATCGAACTGGTCTTACCGGCTCCATTCGGCCCCAGCAGCCCGAACATCTGGCCTGCTTCAATCGACAGGTTCAGATCGTTGACGGCGACCTTGTCCTCGTAGGCTTTTGTAACTCCCGCGAGTTCGACTACTGCCATGCTTTCTCCCGCCGCAACTTGTTCTCATGCCCCTGATCGATTGGGAAATACTCTGGAAGCAGTTTAGCAAAGGCGACGCTTCGATTCGCCGCGCCGCTCACTCTGCCGATACGCGCACGCCGTACCCGCCGTGCTGCCCGCGCCAGGCCCGCACATTACTTTCGAAACGTTCCTTTCGTGGGATCTCCTCGCTTCGCTGCCCAGTATTTTCAAGTAGATTCGCAATTGTATGAAGCAGCTACGACTAAAGAACTACGAAAAAACTGACAAACGGGGGGCGCGAAAAACAGTGGCAGGCATTAAAGTGGTCATCACGCCAGGAGAATCAGATGGCAACAGTGCTATCGATGCAAGACTATGAGTGTGATTGGAACGGGGGCGGTCCCAACCCCATCCAAAAACCTCGCCGCGCGGAAGAGCTCGACGTGCGCCAGGCCGTTATAGAAGACCTAATCTTAAAAATTCTTTATCTCGCCGGCACGCTCTCCTTATTTGAACTTTCAGAAAGATTGCAGCTCGGCTATGAACTGACCGACGAGCTGTTTTGCAAGCTGCGCGCCCAGAGTCTCTGCCAGGTCATGGGCATGAGCGGCAACGTGCCGCACATCTCCATCACCGCGCAGGGTAGAGTCCGTGCCGCCGAGTTGCTGCAGCAGTGCCAATACGCCGGCAGCGCTCCCGTCTCTCTGGAGAGCTACGTCGAGCAGACGCGTAAGCAGAGCGTGCAACGAGTTGAAGTGCATCCGGCCGACATTCGCCGCGCCTTCCATCATCTGGTTATCGACGACCCAACCCTCGATCAGTTCGGCACCGCCCTCAACTCCGGCAGTTCCGTTCTCCTCTACGGGCCGGCCGGAGGCGGAAAGACCACCATCGCCGAGGTTCTGTCGCGCGTGCTTGCCGAAGATGAAGTCTGGATTCCCCGGGCTATTGAGGTCGACGGCCAGATCATCACGGTCTTCGATCCTTGCCTTCATCGGCAGGTCACCGAGTCAGCGCCGGAAACCTACGACACGCGCTGGGTGCTCTGCCGCCGCCCCGCGGTAATGGTAGGTGGCGAGCTCACGGTTGAAATGCTGGACATGCAATTTAACCCGATCTCGAAGTTTTACGTCAGTCCGGTGCAGATGAAGGCCAATAACGGCGTCTTCATCATCGATGACTTCGGGCGCCAGCGCATACGTCCTGACGAGTTGCTGAATCGGTGGATCGTTCCCCTCGACCGCCGCATCGATTTCCTCACGCTGGTGGGCGGAAAGAAGATCGAGATTCCCTTCGAGATGCTCGTCGTCTTCGCCTCCAATCGGGACCCGGCTGAGCTCGTCGACCCCGCATTTCTGCGCCGCATTCAGACCAAAATCAAGGTGGGCGCCATCTCCGACGACCAATTTGTTGAAATCTTCCGCAGAATGGCGACGGAAAAAAGCGTCTCCTATGAGCCGGACATTCCCGCCGATCTGATCGCGTTCATTCGCGGCTCTCTGCGCCAGGAGCTCCGTGCCTGTTATCCGCGCGATATCGTCAACCAGGTCTGCTGGGCCGCACGTTATGAGGGCAAGCCGCCGCACGTGGATCACGCGGCGCTGCGGCGCGCCATCGAGGCCTACTTCACCGTCAGCGCCTGAGTTACAACAGCTTCATCGCATCCGGGTCCCACCGCACCATTGCGCCCCGCTCCATGCTCACGTTGCTCAGCAGCGCGGCGCCGGCGGCGCGGAAGCCGAAGACCGCGTCTTCAACCACCGGCTTGCGCGTGCGGACCGAGCTGAAGAAATTTTTGAAGTGATCATAACTGTCGCTGTATCCCCGCGGCGCTTCGTACTTCTCATAGCCCGCGGCGGGGGCGCCTTCCGTATGCGTCACCGGATACTTCTTATCGTATTCCGCGCGAATCTGCCGCTGCATGGCGTCCGTAAAGGTGCCGATCATCAAGCCCGGCGCCTTTTGCCGCGGCACGCGATTGACGCTCACGGAATTTCCGGCGATCTCCATCGTCCCTTCCGAACCCGTGAAGATCAGGCCCTCGCTCTCTTCGCCGCCATCCACAAAGTTCACGCGCAGGCTCAGATTGAAGCCCTGCGGATAGTCGAACAGCCCGAGCATCACGTCCGGCACGTCGCGGCCGTCCTTCCAAAAGCGCAGTCCGCCGGTGGCCATACCGCGCGTAGGCCCATTGGAGCCGGTGATGAAGTGCGTGCCGCTGAACAGATGCACGAACAGGTCGCCGGCCACACCGCTGCCGTAGGCCTTCCATTTGCGCCACTGGAAAAAATGCTCGCCGTTGAATGGAATCTTTGGGGCGGTGCCCAGAAAGCGCGGCCAATCGCAGGTCTCCGTCGAGGCGTCGAGAGGGACCGTGTAATCCCATGCGCCGATCGCCGAGTTGCGATCCCAGTGCGCGGTCACCATATTCAGTGTGCCGATCGCGCCGGAGTCAAGCAGCTCTTTCGCCTTGACGTAGAGCATCGAGCTCACGCGCTGGCTGCCGATCTGGATAATTCGGCCCGTGGAGCGCGCCGTCTCAATCATCTCCGGCCCGTCGGAGTAGAGATGGATCATCGGCTTTTCGCAGTAGACGTCCTTGCCGGCCTTCATCGCATCCACCGCGGCCTGCTTGTGCCAGTGGTCGGGCGTGCCGATGATCACGGCGTCGATGTCTTTGCGCGCCAGGATCTCGCTATAGTCGCGCGTGGTAAAGATCTGGTCGCCCCAGACCTCTTTCGCATGGGCAAGCCGGCCGTTGTAGCAGTCGGCGACAGCGACAAGCTTCACGCCCGGAACCTGCACGGCGACGGATGTGTCGTACTGTCCCTGCCCGCCCGCGCCGATCAGCGCAATCTGGATGTGATCATTCGGCGAAGCCGGCGAGGATGGCTCGTTTTGCATAGCCGCCAGCGCATGGACCTTCCCCGCCAGCACCGCGCTCGCCGATGCCGCTCCCGCCGATTTCAAAAAGCTTCTCCGATTGAATTCCTGCATTTCAATCCAGCCCCCATAGGAATTTTTCAACGCCTATAACCATATAGGACAAGGGCGAGGTCGGGCGTCATCTCTTCGCCGTCTCTGATTTGTTTCGCGCCGCGCCCGCCATGTAGCATCCATTCTGTGGCCGGCCTCGACACTCCAGCGATGTACGTCCGCGGCGTTGGACCCAAAGTGGCCGAACTGCTCGCCGCCAAAGGCATCCAGACCGCCGAGGACCTACTCTACCACCTGCCCTTTCGCTATGAGGACCGGCAGAATCCGCGCAGCCTGGACGAGTTGAAGGCCGGCGAGACAGCCAGCGTAATCGCCGAAGTGCGCGGCTCGGCTCTGCTGCGCACCCGCCGCGCACCGCTCTTTGAGCTCACCATCGGCCAGGGGCGATTCGCGCTCAAGTGCATCTGGTTCCATGCATCCTATCTCGAAGGCAAGTTTCAACCCGGACAGACGGTCGCGGTCTACGGCAAGGTTGAGCCCTCGCGCTCGGGCCAAAGATCGGGAATGGGCAACTTCAAAATGATCCAGCCGCAGTTCGAAGTCTTGCCCGATGCCGATGACGATGCCGAGACGCGGCTGCTCGAGGTGGGCCGCATCACGCCTGTCTATGAATCACTCGGCGGCAGCCGTTTGGCTTCGCGCTGGCAGCGCAAGGTGATCTTCAACCTTCTCGACGCGGTGCGCGGCGCCGTGCCGGAGTGCCTGCCCCGGGCAATGTTGGCGCGGCTCGATCTGCCTGATCGCGAATCGGCGCTGCGCGAGGCGCACTTTCCTCCCGAAGGCACGCCGTTTGCGCGACTGCAGTCCTTCTCGACGCCCGCCCACCGCCGCCTAATCTTCGAAGAACTGTTTTTTCTCGAACTCGGCCTGGAGCTCAAACGCAAGCGCATGAAAGAGCGCGCTGGCATCGCCTTCGCCACCACGGACAAAGTGCGCGAGGCCCTGCGCGAAGTGCTGCCCTTCCATCCCACCAAGGCGCAGAAGCGCGCCCTCGGCGAGATTGTGGCCGACATGCGCGAGCCCACGCCGATGCGCCGTCTGCTGCAGGGCGATGTCGGCTCAGGCAAAACCATCGTCGCCTTGCAGGCCATGCTCGTGGCCATGGAAAACGGCTACCAGGCCGCGCTGATGGCGCCCACTGAGATTCTGGCCACGCAACATTTCTTTGCCGCGCGCAAGCTGCTGGAGCGCTCCTCGCGCAAGCCGCGCATTGTGCTGCTCACCGGCTCGCTTCCCGACGATCGCAAGCGGTCGAACCGCGGCCTTATCCACCGCGGCGAGGCGCACCTGGTCATCGGCACGCACGCGCTGATTGAAGAGAAGGTGGAGTTCGACCGGTTGGGCCTTGTCGTCGTGGATGAGCAACACCGGTTCGGCGTGCTGCAGCGCTTCAAGCTGATGAAGAAGCCCCATCAAGCCGAGCCCGATGTGCTGGTGATGACGGCGACACCCATCCCGCGCACGCTCGCGCTTTCGCTCTACGGCGATCTCGACCTCAGCGTCCTCGACGAGTTGCCGCCGGGCCGCACGCCGATTGTCACGCGGCGCGTTGCCGATGAGCGCGCCCAGCAGGTGTGGGAGTTCGTGCGCAAACAGGTGGCTCTGCAAAGGCAGGCCTACGTCGTTTATCCCATCATTGAGGGAGCGCGGGACGATCAGCCGGAGCTCGATTTCTCGCATGATCCCGAAGCGCCCGTGGAAGCGTCATCCATTCCGGCGCGAAAGAGCACCCGGAAAGGCAAGACGGCAGAGCTGTTTCCGGCTGCGGCGCAGGCATCCAATGCGGGCGCGAAATCCGGCCTGAAGTCCGCCGTGGAGATGCACGAGAAGCTGCGCTCCGGCCCCCTCGCCGGCCTGCGGGTCGGCCTCCTGCATGGCCGGCTCGATGCCGACGAAAAAGAAGTGGTGATGCGCCGCTTCCAGCGCGGCGAAATTGATGTGCTGGTAGCCACCACGGTCATTGAAGTCGGCGTGGATGTTCCGAATGCCACGGTGATGGTCGTCGAACATGCCGAGCGGTTCGGCCTGGCGCAGTTGCACCAGTTGCGCGGGCGCGTGGGCCGCGGGGCCGCCAAAAGCTACTGCATCCTGCTCACTGGCCCGCGCGTCTCGCCGCTCGCTGAAGAGCGCCTCAACGCAATGGTCCGCACCCAGGACGGATTCGAATTGGCAGAGCTGGATTTGTCGATGCGCGGCCCCGGCGAGTTTTTCGGTACCCGTCAGGCCGGCTTGCCCGAGTTTCGCGTAGCCAACCTGGTGCGGGACCGCGAGTTGCTGGAACTGGCCAAGCAGGAGGCCGCGCAGTTCGCAAATCATCCCGGCGCCGGGGTCACCGAGTCGGAGCGGGCGCGCGTGTGGGCGCGGCTCAAAGAGGCATGGCAAAGGCGTTATGGGCTGGTGGAAGCGGGATGAAAAGCCGCTGCAAAGCCACCCGTGGGGCTCAGGCGATTCCGGGCATCAGCAACGCGCACGCCGCCTCGGCGGGAATGGTGTAGACTTCGAGATCGACGCTGGCAATCTCGTCAGCGCATTCCACAGGACGGCTGCGCGTGCACTGGCAAAGTCCGGTAAAGTGCATGTGCCCCATCTGGCTCAGCTCCACTCCCGAGGCAATCAGCACGCTATAGATGTCCAGACAGGCCCGGCGCTCGAACTCGAAGCGCAGGCTCACGATTCCATCCTGGTCGGCGCCGCGGCTCAACACCCAGCCGCCGCATCCCAGAATCGCCCCAGTCAGGAATTGGATCAGCCGGCCCGGGTCCTCCGCGGAGACTGCGCGCAGCCGCAAAGCCCAGGAAGCCATCATCTCATCGTCCATCGCCATCTGCTGCATAGCCAACACCTCGCAAGAGTTATCGGAGATGCCGGCAACGGGATAATCACTGCTCCGCGGTAGAACGCCGCCTGTCCCGTTTTGCTACAGAGACCTGCCGGAAGGGCCGGCGAGGCGATTCCGCAGGTAATTGAGAATCACAGATCGCGCCGCCTGGAGCGAGGTTGAAGGGCCGCTCCGGACGACGCTCGAGACGAGCAGGATGTTATAGCTTCATAGATAGCATGATTATCGGCTCCGGCATCGACCTCGTAGAAATCGGGCGTATCCAACACGCCGTCAATCGCTATGGAGCGCGTTTTCTCGACCGCGTGTACACGAGCGCCGAGCAGGCCTATTGCCTGAGCAAGCGATGGTCCGCGGAGAGCTTCGCCGCGCGGTTCGCCGCCAAGGAGGCCGCGGCCAAAGCGCTGGGAACCGGCATCAGCCGCGGCGTGAACTGGCTCGAGATCGAGGTTGTTCGCGAGCGGAGCGGCAGGCCGTCCGTCCTGTTTCACGGCCGTGCGGCCGAAATCGCCGCGGGTCTGGGCATGGCGCGGGCAGCTTTATCCCTTACCCACACTTCAGCATTGGCCATGGCGAGCGTGGTGCTTGAGAGCGGCGTCTAGAGCCTGTATTGAGCAGGATCTCTCCGCCGTCATCGTGAACCAAGAGTGGCCGATCCGGCGCCCGGGAGCGGCCTTGCAGCAGGGCACGAGTTGACTCGTGCTGCAAAGCCCGCCCCACGGATCGAGGGGCTTCAGCCCCTCCGGCCAGTCTGCTATTCTCAAGGCTAAGATTGGCTTGCAGCATTTTTGGAAGATCTACATCCAAGAGAATAGGCTCCGGGCCACGCGCTTCGGAGAGCATCGGCCGGGAAAGGAAGAAGCAAGACGCACGCTTCCGAACCGCCGGTTTTTCGCCAGAGGAGTGACGTGCCAAGCCGCAAAGAGATTGAGTGGTCGCAACTGAGGGTGGGAGCCTTGGTCTTGGTGGCCATGGCCGTGTTGGTCGGCCTCGTTTTCCTCATGTCCGGCTCGACGGGCGGGCTGTTCGCCAAGAAGATCGTCCTTCGCTGCTACTTCGCCAATGCCGCCGGACTGAAGGACGGCGCGCCCGTCACTCTACAGGGTGTAACCATTGGCAATGTCTCTCATATCAGTGTGGTACCGTCCCGCGGCCTTACACCGGTTGAAGTCAAGATGCAGATTGGCCGTGATTGGCTCCGTGGGCTGCACGTGGATTCGACCGCCGCCATCGCCCAGGCCGGTGTGCTTGGCGATAGCTATCTCGATATCGACTCGACCCACGCTCACGGCCCCCCGCCTGCCAACAACGCCGAGCTCCAAGCCGCCGGATCGCCCACGATTCAGGACGTGATCCAGAGCAGCCAGACCTCGATTCAGCAGGTGCAGGCAACGTTGGTCAAGCTGGATACGGCGCTCGATTCGATCAACTCGACCCACGGCACGGTGGGAAGACTCCTCAACGACCCCCAGTTTGCCAATCACGTTGAGGCAATCGCCATCAATCTGCAAACCGTCACCAAGGCGATCTCTGACGATAAAGGCACCCTGGGCAAGTTGATCAATGACGACACGCTCTATGCGAAACTTGACGACACTGTGGGCAAGCTCAACAAAATCGCCACGGCGCTCGATCAGGGCAAAGGCAGCGCGGGCAAATTTCTCAAAGATGACAGGCTCTACGAGAACCTGAATGCTACTTTGGCCAACACCAAGGAGCTGCTCTCCGACGTCAACGCCGGCAAGGGCGCGCTGGGCACCATCGCCAAGGATCCGGCCTTCGCCCGCAAGCTGGACGACACGGTGGCTCACCTCGATGCAATCTTGAAGGGCGTGGATGAAGGACAGGGCACCGTCGGCCAGCTCTTCAGGAACCGTGCTCTCTATGACAATGTCAATCAGACGATGGACTCAACCAACGATCTGGTGAAGGCTTTCCGCCAGAATCCCAAGAAATATCTGTCCATTCAGATGAAGATCTTTTGAGCGCGCCGCCACGCTAGGCCGCCGGACCGTGGCTCCGAAAGATCCGCCAGAACTCCACAAAGGCCTTCAGCCGCACCACCTGAAAATAATCGCTGGCGATGAGAAAGAAGACGGCAGAGGCCGTCCATGCCATGTGCAGCGCGGCGCCCCCCACCTCATCGGCAAACGGCAAGGGCGCGGCCGAAAACACCATGGCGAGCACAATGAGAGAAATCTTCACAATGCCCATCACCAGGTTGATCTCCGCCAGCTTGCCGGTGAATCCTTTTCCCAGGTTTAGGCTTTCCTTGAGCGCGGAGAAGGCGGAGAGTCTCTCGAGCAGCACCAGCAGAGGCGCGATGGAAAGCGCCCAGCTCGCCAGCGCCCAGACCGTAAAGAATCCGAGTGAGAGAAAGATCGCCCACATCGCATAGCCCACCAGGTCCGGCTCGCCGCCCGACGCAGGAATGTGAGTCGCCGCATCCCATTGCACGCTGCGGAACCAGCCCCAGAAGGTGAGCGTCAGCGTGCCCATCCATGCCGCCTGCAGCCCGATGATCGCAATGGGCCGGAACGGCAGGCCGGGCTCCATACGCATCAGCACCAGGTTGCGGCCCACCCCGGACACGAGTATCCAGAAGGCGGCCGCAACCGGCAGCAGCCAGCGCAGCAGCGCGGCAATGTGCGGCTCGTAATAGGTCCACACCCCCGAGATCTGGACCACGGCCACCCACGGATTTTGCGCATCGATCGAGGTGAAGCCTGAGGCAGCCAGAGAATACTGCGCGAGAATCTGCTGTAACTCTTTCCAGAAGACAAAAGCAATCGGAATCCCCGCGAGCCACCGCCATGCAATTTCGAGAAGAAGAAGCGTTGGTCTCTGCGCGACCACGCTCATGTGCTCGACCAGCAATTGGGTCCCGCGCACGGGCGGCGCTGTGCCCGCGTGCGCCGCGCTGCGAAGAACTGCCATAAACTACTCCCTCACTTCACAACCAGGTTGACGGCCCTGCCCGGCACCACGATCACCTTGGCCACGGTCTTGCCCGCGGTGCGCGCTTTCACTTTTTCGTCGGCCAAAGCAGCAGCTTCGAACTGCTTCGGGTCAGCATCGGAGGCTACGCGCACCACCGCAATCAATTTCCCGTTGATCTGAACCGGCACCTCGATCTTGTCTTCTTTCGCCAGTTCCGGATCGCTCTTCGGCCAGGCGGCGCGCAAGATCGCGCTCTTCTCGCCCAGCTTCTCCCAAAGCTCCGCAGACAGATACGGCGCAAACGGCGCCAGCAACAAAACCAGCGTGCGCAGCAGCTCGCGCACCACCGGCGCCGCAATCTCTCCCGAGGCAAGCTGCGCATCCGCCGCCTGCAATTCATTCACAAGTTCCATGATCGCCGCGACGCAGGTGTTGAAGTGCCAGCGGCCTTCGAAATCCTGCGTGATCTTGGCGATGGTCTGGTGCAGCTTGCGCAGCAGGGCTACCCCCGCTCCCGTTGCAGACCGTCCTTGGGCCTGAGACGCAGCAGAGCGCGCCACGGGCGCATGCTTCTCCACCAGCCGCCACACGCGTGCCAGAAACCGGCTCACGCCGGCCACGCCGTCTTCCTGCCACTCCAGATCGCGGTCGGGCGGCGCGGCAAACAGCGCATACATCCGCGTCGCATCCGCGCCATAGCGCGCCACCATGTCGTCGGGCGAGACCACGTTGCCCTTCGACTTCGACATCTTCGCGCCGTCTTTGATGACCATGCCCTGCGTGAACAGGCGCCGCACCGGCTCATCGTTCTCGGTCATGCCCAGATCGCGCATCACTTTCGTCCAGAAGCGCGAATAGATCAGGTGCAGAATGGCGTGTTCCACGCCGCCGATGTACTGGTCGATGGGAAACCAATACCGTGCACGCTCTCGCCCAAAGGGAGCAGAAACATTCTTCGCGTCGGTATAGCGGTAGAAGTACCAGCTCGAATCGACAAACGTATCCATCGTGTCGGTCTCGCGCCGCGCCGCACGGCCGCACTTTGGGCATTTCACATTAACGAACTCCGGCACGCGGCTGAGAGGCGATCCGCCCGTCTGCGTGATCTCGATCCTTTCCGGCAGCAACACCGGCAACTGCTCATCGGGCACCGGCACCAAGCCGTCGCGCTCGCAGTGGATCATCGGAATCGGCGTGCCCCAGTAGCGCTGCCGGCTCACGCCCCAGTCCTTCAAGCGGAACGTAACCGCAGCCTCTCCAAATGCGCCGCGCGCGGCAGCTTCCTGAAGGCGCTTTTGCGCCTGAATGCATGTGAGCCCGTTGTACTCGCCCGAATTCAGCAGCACACCCTCTTCTGCGCTGAACGGCAACTCCGGCTCTTCAGCATTTGAATCCGCGGACGCAATCACCTGTCGAATCGGAATCGCATACTTCTTCGAAAATTCGAAGTCTCGCTCGTCATGCGCCGGCACGCTCATGATCGCGCCGGTTCCATAATCCATCAGCACATAATTCGCCACCCAGATCGGCACCGGCTCGCGGTTATAAGGATTGATCGCGAAGTGCCCGGTCGGGATGCCGTGCTTTTCGATCTCGCCCATCTCTCCTGACTCTTTGGCCTTCTTTTGTTCGTCGATGAGCTCCGCGACCTGCGTCTTCAACCCCGCATCCGCGGCGGCCAGCGCCATCACCAGGGGATGCTCGGGCGCCAACTGCACGCTCGTCGCGCCAAAGATCGTGTCCACGCGCGTGGTGAAGACGCGAATCTTTTCGCTGCGGTTCTCAACCGCGAAGTCAATCTCGGTTCCCTCGCTGCGGCCGATCCAGTTGCGCTGCATGGTGCGCACCTTCTCGGGCCAGCCCTCCAGCTTGTCGAGCCCGTCGAGCAGCTCCTGCGCGTAGGCCGTGATCCGGAAGAACCATTGCTCCAGATCGCGCTGCTCGACCAATGTCTCTTCGTGACGCCAGCAGTAGCCGTTGATCACCTGCTCGTTCGCCAGCACCGTCGCACACTCCGGGCACCAGTTCACCCGGCTCTTCTTCCGGTAGACCAGCCCCTTCTCATACATGCGCAGAAAGAACCACTGGTTCCAGCGGTAGTAGTCGGGCAGGCAGGTGGTCACTTCCGTGCCCCAGTCATAGCTGAAGCCAATGCGCTGCATCTGCCGCTTCATCGCGGCGATATTCGAGAGCGTCCATTCGCGCGGAGGTGTATTGTTTTTGAGCGCGGCGTTTTCAGCCGGTAGCCCGAAGGCATCCCAGCCCATCGGATGCAGCACGTTGTAGCCGCGCATCCACATGTGGCGCGCCAGCGCGTCGCCAATCGAGTAGTTGCGCACGTGGCCCATGTGCAGTTGGCCGCTGGGATACGGCAGCATTTCGAGCACATAGTACTTCGGCTTGGCGCTTGAAACCGGCTCCGCCGCATACAGGTGAGGGTCCGCGGCCCAGCGTTGCTGCCATTTGGTCTCGATCGCCGCCGGGTCGTAACGCAGTTCCGTCTCTTCCACCATAACTACCTAGTGTAAACGCCGGGTCAGGTTCCGAATCCCGCCACGGCGTGTCAGTGTCTTGCCGGCAGCGTTTCGACCATGCAGGAGTCGGAGGATAGACGACGGCTTCGCGCCCTTGATCCTTCGACGCAACCAGACGACGGGGGTTATTCAAGATGCTGTTGTCGCAAACGCAAATAGGATCGAGAACGGCGAACGCCCTGTGCAAATTCTTCATCGCACGCGGGAAGCGCGCGGCGATTTTTTCGGCTGGGACATCATGCACGCCTCTTGAAGCGCGGATCGCAACGCGCAGTGCCGATTGCCTGAGAGATGTGTCAACGCCGGGGATCCCGGCTTTTACTTCACCACGCTCTTCATCACCCGCACATTCCGCTCCTCGTCGCCGGGCTCGTCGACCGGCGTTTCGGCAACGAAAGCGCAATGATCGAAGCGCGGATCGTTGAGCAGCCAGCGGAAAGGCTCGATGCCGATGGTTCCCTGCCCAACATGCTCGTGCCGGTCGAGCTTGGTGCCGCGCGCTGCCTTGGCATCGTTGCAGTGCCACACCCGCACCGCGTCGAAGCCGGTGGTCGCGGCAATCTTGTTCATCGTCTCGGCATAGCCTTCGGATGTCACGATGTCATAGCCCGAGACGTGCGTATGGCAGGTGTCGAGACACACGCCCACCGGCGCGCAGCTCTTCAGCCGGTCCACCAGCTCGGCCACCTGCTCGAAGTTGCCGCCCAGCGAGCACTCCGCTCCCGCCGTATTCTCAATCAGAATGTTGAACCCGGTTCCCTGCCATGCCAGTCCATCGATCGCCTTTTCAATCGACTGGGCCGCCAGCTTGAGCCCTTCCTCCCGCGTCATGCCTTTCCAGGAGCCGGGATGCAGAACCAGGTACTCGGCGCCCAGCGCCAGCGCCCGCTCAATCTCACCGCGAAAGCCGCCCACGCTCTTCTCGCGTATCTCCTCCGACTGGCTGCAAACGTTCACCAGATAGCTGGCATGGATCACCAGCGGGCTCACATCCAGCTGGGCGCGCAACGTTCTCATCCGCTCGCACTGCTGCGGGTCCGGCTTGGGCGCGCGCCACATGCGGGGACTGGAAGAAAAAATTTGGAAGGTATTGGCGCCGACCTCGCGCGCCCGCTCAACGGCCTTCGATGCGCCGCCGGCTGTGCCCAGATGCACACCGATTCGCTTTGCCATGCGAACAGTCTAAACGGCAGAGCGCAGCCTCTATGCCGTCCATCCCACAGCGCGATTGCCGCGGCTGCCCGACACGTAGCCCATATCCACGGAGATGCCGCGCACGCATTGCAGCAGATGATTGGCGATGGCAGGAAGCTTTTGCGCCGTCACGCGGAACGAGGGTCCGGAGATGCTGACCGCGGCCACCGGCTGGCGTTGCGCGTCGAGCAGCGGCACCGCGATGCAGCGCAGCCCCTCTTCCAACTCCTCATCGTCCACGGCGTAGCCGCGGCGGTGGGTCTTCTCCATCTCCACGCGCAAGGCGTCCGGAGTGGCGATGGTACGCTGCGTGAGACGTTCGAACCGGATGCGGCGTACCACCTCGGCTGCCCGCTCCGGCGACAGAAATGCCAGTATCGCTTTGCCGACAGAGGTGCAATGCACCGGATTGCTCGCGCCAATGCGCGTAATCATGCGCACCGAGCGGGCCGGCTCGATCTTGTCGAGGTAGATAACACGCGCCGCTTCCAGGATGCACAAGTGTGCCGTCTCTTCAGTCTCCGCAACCAGGCGGCGCAGGTGCGGTTGGGCGCGGTCCCGCAAGTCATATTGCTCGATGGCGCGATTGCCGAAATCGAAGAGCCGCAGGCCGAGCCGGAATTTGCCGTTCGAGGTGCGCTCCACCATGCGATGACGCTCCAGAACCATCAGGAAGCGATGTGCGGTGCTTTTATGCAGTTGCAGCGAAGAGGCCACCTGGGCCAACCCCAGGGGCGTATCGCTCTCTCCAAGCAGATCCAGTACGGCAAAGGCCCGGTCAAGAGCCTGAACTTTATAAGTGCCCTGCGGCGCAGCGTCTCGCATCTTGGTCCTTCGTTTCGCGTTTTACCTGCAGATAAAGCTTCTCAAGATATGAGACTCCCTGTCAAGTCGCGGGAAGCTGCGTTTCATCTCGCACGCCGTCTCTCGAGAACGGCCTTTTGAATAGAATTTGATCCTCGCTCCTTCACCCCGGAGCGCGATTCAGCATCCCAGCATTGGCCCGCTGCACAAAACCGTTAGAGACTGGAGACGCCATGCCGGCCATCGACATTCGCGCACAGGATGCGGGCCACAACCTTCCCCGGGGCATCACCCTCATTGTGACCGCATTTCTCTGCTCGGCCCTGATGGGCGCGTCGAGCAAGTCGCTGCATCAGGTACCGCCGCTGCTCACGCTCTTCTTTCAATATGCCATCGGCTTTCTCTGCTTTCTCCCCTCCGGCATGCGCCTGGGCATGGAACATCTGCGCACCCGACACCTGGGCCTGCAGATCTTTCGCAGCGTCGTCGGCTCGGCATGTCAGCTGCTCTTTTTTATGTCTCTGGAGTCGTTGCCGCTCCTCGATTCTTCCCTGCTCTCCAATGCCGCGCCGCTCTTTATCCCCCTCGTGATCTGGATCTGGTTCCGCAAGTCCATCCGTTGGCGCGTTGCGTTCAGCCTCCTCATCGGTCTGGCCGGAGTCCTGCTCGTCATTCATCCCGGCCCGCAGATGCTCCACAATCCCGCGTCGCTGCTCGCGCTGGGCTCGGGCATTCTCTCGGCTATCGCCCTTGTCGCCACCAACCGCCTGGCGGAGACCGACCCGCCGGCCCGCACCCTGCTCTATAACTTCGGCGCCTCTGCAGTGCTGCTGATTCCGGTCGCCGTCCAGGCCTGGAGACCCTTATCCGGGCGCGCGTGGCTGACGCTGGTGAGCGTGGGCGTGCTGTTCGCGCTCACCCAGTGGTTCCTCATCCTGGCATACCGCTATGCTTCCGCCGCCGAGCTCTCGCCCTTCAACTATTCCGTCGTCGTCTTTTCGGGGTTGTTGGGTTGGATCCTCTACGGCAACGTGCCCACGGCGGAGGCGGTCCTGGGCACAGCCTTCATCTGCGGCGGAGGCATTCTCAGCATCTATCAGGGCCATCCCGAAGGCAGAGGCTCCTGGTTCGGCTTCGGGCATTGGCGCTGGCTGTGGAAGGTTGCGCGCCACCCAGCCGATGCCGCTTGACAAGAGCGGTTAGCGCCAGGGTCTGTACACTCCGCTTTTCACTGCATCGGCATATCGAAGGAGTCATCCGGCAGCGGATTTCTGAGGTCCTGCGCCTGCGGGTCGCGCACCTGCCCACCCGGCAACGGATGCAGCTTGAAAAGCACCAGCAGGTTGCGCTGCGGATCATCGAAAGCCGGAAACTCGGCCACCTGTTCGATGGAGTAATGCACGTGTAGATCCTCGAGAGTGACGGGATCGAAGTCGTTCCAGGCCGCATACCAGCCCGGCTGATAGATTCCGATCTTCTCCCGCAGGTCTGTGGTCCCGAAGTCGTCGCAAAGAGAAGGGAGATGGGTAATCAGCGTAATCTCATCCCCGCTGATCGAGAGAAGCAGCCGCTTCCCGTTCGGGTGGGTATCGATATAGTGCGTGAGCCCCTCGGCTGCGTTCACAAACGTGTATTCGGGGTGAAAGGCGTAGCTGGCCGTCCGCGCGCCGCCAAGACATGCTGCCACGACGGCGACGCCGGCCGCCAGCCATCCCAGCTTCCGCATCGGAATCGCATAACGGCGCCGGGGTCGGTCCGCCCTGATCATCGCCTCAACACCCCGCGCAACCAGCAGAAAACAAAATACCGCCGCCACGGCAAAATAACGCGGCTGGGGATGATTTTGATAGGTCATGAAAAGGATGCACCCGGCGATTGCCCATACCGATGCGCCAAAGACAGGATCGAGCAGGAGCCCCCGCCCCCATGCCTCGCGCCAAAAGGCGAGCGCCGCGATCACAATTACCCCGGCAAGCAGAATCAGCACCTTGTCGATCCACAATCCTCCATGGAAAGACCACCACAAGCTCACGATCGGCCAGTAAATCTCGTGGGGCCGGGGGTAATTGTTCACAGAAAAGTAGTACCTGTAGTCGCCCAGGAGCCCCCATCGAACCAGCAGCGCCATCCACAGCCCATAGCCGGCGAGGAAGGTTGATCCGGCAGCCAAACCGCAGAGAATCGCGCGTTTGCGCGTGGCCCAGAGGGCGGCCAGCACCGCCCAGCCAATGGCCGGCAGCAGAAAGACCGCGGTCGTTTTGGTCAGCATGGCAAGGGCAAAGAGCAGCCCGACGCCCGCAGCCCCCCAAACCGGCCGCCGCAGCCCGGGCAGACGCACCGCCAGGTTGAGCGCCGCCAGCAGGAAGGCCGTCAGCAGCGGCTCCAGGATGGCCAGGCGGCTGAAGCAGTAAAGAAACGGGCTGGTGAGCATGAGCGTCACGCCCAGCAGCGCCGCCCAGCGCAATCCCCTGGCCCAGAGCAACATGTAGCTGAGCAGGAGATTCAGAAAGAATACGGCCACCGCCAGCCCTCGCGCGGCCTCGGGCGTCACGCCGGTCAAGAAGAACAGCATCCACTCCAGAAATGGCCACACCGGCACCGCGACCGCTGGGTTGAAGTCACCGGGCAAATACCCGTTCCCGGCCAGATGTGCCCGCACCGCCGCGTCCCCATACCAGCCTTCATCGGTATATTTGGCCCAGTCCATAAACCAGGGCGAGTGGTTGGGAAAATCCGCCCGCAGATGCATGCAGTGCAGCACGGCGAATCCCGTAAGTGCCACCAGCCACAGCGCATACCAGCCGCGTCCGCCCCGGCGCGCAACACCGCCGGCTTCCCGCGGCAAGACGCTAGGAGCCGCGATCCGCGACCTGTCGCCGTGAAGATCAAGCATTCGAGCCATGGGAACAAGCGCCTCGCCGAAACTGTTCAGAGCCGAAGAATCTGCGGTTGTTCTGCAACGAACTTCAGACTCACCCCATGAGTCTGGTTTGAGCGCTGGAATAGTTCGAGCCTGGGATAGTTCGAGCCTGGGATAGTTCGAGTCTGGACCGGTTCAAATCTGGAACGGTTAGAGTCTGGAGTGGTTCGAGTATAGCTCTCCGCGCCCCCGCCTTCGGTAACCCGCCGCGCAGGCCGCCGAAGGCGTCGCCCGGTCCCGCATATTTGCAACTTTCTGCTTCAAGTATTTCCCTGGGGCGCCGATGAACCGCTTGTAGGCTTGGTAATGGTTCCAGGCCACAGAGGCGAGGCACGTTGAGAGCCATGCAAACCGCCGTTCAACTCCAAGCCACCCAGCCCTCCCATCCTCGACCCACCCTTGTTGAAACCGAAGGCTTTGCCGCCAATCATCTGGTAGCCGTCAGCGCGGCCTGGCGCAAGCTGTTACTGCAGGCGGAGATGGCGGCGCCCCACCTGCAGCTCGCCGCGCTCGAGGGGGAGCACGGCTCGGGCAAAACGACGCTGGCCCGCTATCTTTTCAGCTGTTCCCCGCTTTCCGGTTCCAGCTTCCAGCGCCGCGACGCGCGCGAGTGGCTGGCCACCGATGCCGACCCCGCCACCCTGGCCGGCTTCATCTATCTTGACCGCGTCGATCTGCTCGCGCCTCCGGGCCAGGGGCTGCTGCTGGGTGTATTGAAGGCGCTCCAGGATCGCCCGCCGGGCCGCGCCGTGCTGCTCGCCGCCACCGAGACGCCGCTGCGCCAGATGGCCAGCCAGGGCCTGTTAATGCCCGATCTCGCCTTCCGCCTCACCGCCATCCGCTTCGCCATTCCTCCACTGCGCCAACGCCGCGAAGACATCGGTCCGCTCGCCCAGGCACTTCTCGAGCGCATCTGCCAGCGCTATCAGCAGCGGCACGTCATGCTCGGCCCGGGAGTTCTAGCCCGGCTGTTGCAGCACAACTGGCCGGGGAACGTCCGCGAGCTCTCGAGCGTGCTCGAAACCGCGCTCCTCGAATCCTCCCACGGCGTCATCCGTACCAGCGACCTCGCTCTGCCTGACAGTGCCACGGCGCTCCTCGCGGCAGATCCGCAACCGGCCACGCGTTCCGACAACCTCTCTCTGGACGCCGTCATCCGCCATCATGTGCAGTACGTGCTCGATCTGAACCGCGGCAACAAGCTCCGCGCCGCGCGCCAGCTCAACATCAGCCGTTCCACCCTCTATCGCATCCTGGCCAACGAATCCCTGCTCGCAAGCTGAGCTAAACGTCCAAACGATCCGGCGGCCAGTCCTCCTTCAGCTCGCGGCTACCATCGCCGGCGACTCCTGACTCCCGCGTTTTTATCTGCCGCACGTGATTCCGCAGCGCCGCCACGGTTTGGCACGGCTGGCGGCTGCATGCCTACGGCTTTTCCCTCCTTCCTTCAGCCTGCTCGAGAGCGATCCGCCCCCTGCGAAGCTGCGCGCATCGCGGGGCGATCTGGTAAAGTTGCCGGGAATCCGAAGTAGTTATTCTGTCGGAAGTCGAGGTTTGCCAACGCATGATGAATCGTCGCGATTTGTTGAAGGCCGGAGTCGCCGCAGTCCCTCTCTTTGCCGGCGCCTCCGCCTTGGCTGACCCAATGAGCGCACCCGCCCTGCCCAGTGCTGCGGTTGCACCGAACGACGCGGCGGATTCCCTTCCGTGGCAGCGCCGTCTTCGCCGCGCCGGCCAGCTCAACATGACCGAGCACGATCCCGTCTCGCTCAACATCGAGGAGTGGGCGGACTACTGGGCAAGCCTCAAAGTGGGCGCGACCTTCATCAGCGTCACCGGCATCCTGGCCTATTACCAGACCAAGGTTCCCTTTCATCGCAAGGGCAAGTTTCTCGGCGAGCGCGACTTTTTCGGCGAGTGCAATCAGGCCGCTCGAAAACGCGGCTTGCGCACCATTGCGCGCATGAGTCCGGACCTCAACTGGGAAGACGCGACCGTGGCTCACCCGGAGTGGTTCGAGCGCGACGCGCACGGCGCGCTGATGGGGAGCAAAGAGCAGCCGGGCCTCTTTCGCACCTGCATGTTCTCCGAGTACATGACCGATTACATCCCGGCGATCATCCGCGAGGTCACCGGCCTCTACGAGATCGATGCCGTCTACACCAACGGATGGCCTTCCCTCGGCTCGCTGCCCGTCTGCTACTGCGCCATCTGCAAGAATCTTCCACCTGCCGGAACGCCCGCTTATTGGGACAAGTTCAATGACCGGATCGAATTTCTCTGGAAGCACTATGATTCCCTCATCAAAGAGAAAGCGCCCGAGAAATTCTTCTTCCCGAACTCCGGCGGCGGCGTGCGCGCCAGCATGAATCTCGCGCGGCTAGGCGCCCTCTCTGACTGGTTCCAGAGCGATAACCAGGGACGCGGCGGCGAAGATGCGCCTGTCTGGCTCTGCACCCTGCAAGGCCGCGTCTGCCAGGCAATCCTCGATGGAAAAATGGCCGCCAACGTCACTGGCGCCTGGTCCACGGGGCCGATCCGCTGGCGCAATGTGGGCAAGTCGCCCAACGAGGTGCAGATGTGGCTCAGCGAATCCAGCGCCAGCGGTATGGTGCCCTACTACCACATCGTCGGCGCAGAGAAAGGCATGGGCGAAGACCGCCGCGAGCTCGATGTGCCGCGCGCCTACTTCGCGTGGACCGCTCAGCACGATCCGCATTTCGTCAACAGGGGCACCATCGCCAAGCTAGGCGTGGTGATGGGCCAGCGCACCCACCTCTTCCATAAGCCGCAGGCGGATGCGACCATGCAGCAGTTCCTGAACGGCATGTATTACGCGCTTCTCGAAGGCCGATTCCTCTTCGATTTCGTCCACGAAGATCGAATGGACGCCGCGCATCTCGAGAAGTACACAGCCCTGGTGCTGCCGAACATCGCCCTGCTCAGCGACGCGCAATGCGATCAGCTTCGGGCCTTCGTCAAGCGCGGCGGCTCGCTGCTGGCCACATTCGAGACTAGCCTCTACGACGAAAACAATCGCAGGCGCGAGAATTTCGCGCTGGCCGACATCTTTGGCATTCAGAAGACCGGCGACATCATCGGCACCACCGGCAACGCATATTACGCGCGCATCGAACGGCAGCACGCGATTCTTGATGGCTTCGTCAACACGAACTGGCTTCCCGGAGCCGAGTATCGCGTTCCGCTCGCACCCGTGGCCGATCCGGTGCTCACCGTGGTGCCTGGCTTTACGGCTTATCCGCCGGAGCTCGCGTATCCACCCACGCCGCAAACCAACGTGCCCGCGATCGTGCTGCGCGAACAGGGAGAGAGCCGCGTGGCCTATATCGCCGGCGACATCGAACGCAGCCTCTGGGTCTCCGGCGATATCGATTTCAGCCGCCTTCTGCAGAACACGGTGAAATGGATCTTGCGCGATGAGCAGCCCGTTACCATCAAGGGACCCGGCTTGATCGAGAGCTTTGCCTACGAAACCGAGCCGGGCTTTGCGCTGCACATCTTGAATTACACCAATCCCAACACTCACCGCGGCCTCATCCGCGAGTTCTATCCCATTGGAGTTCAGGCCGTGAGCTTCCGGGTTCCCACGGGACGGAAGATAAACCGCGTTCAGTTGCTCAAGACCGGCATAGACGTTCCCTTCCGCAGCGTGAACGGCCGCATCGAGTTCACGATCCCCAGTGTTCGCGACTACGAAGTCGCAGCAATCTACGCAAGTTGAATTTAATCGGGAAGAATTTCGAGCGGCTTTGCGCATGCGCAAAGCCGCTCGTCACATAATTCCAATTTGCACCGCATCGCACTCCCCAATCGTCTATCCTGAATCTGCGCTCCTCGGAGGTACCGGATGTTTTCCCCCGCCGTCGTCGCCCCCGCCAGTCCAACGCCTCTCGATGAGATTGCCGAGGCCCTCGACCGCATCGGCCCGCTCCACGGCCTCTCGTTTGAAGACCGTCTCTGGCTCGCGCGCCACGGCAGCGAGCTGATTGCCAACGCCGGCGACGTGCTCTTTGAAGAAGGCGCGCCCGCCGAGCACATGGTCCTCATTCTCAAAGGCGAGATTCACGTGCGCCGCCAGCATGGCGGCCCCATGGCGCTGTTCATCGGCCGCGCCGGCCAGATGACCGGCATCCTGCCCTTCTCGCGGATGCTCAGCTACGGCGGCCAGGGATTCGCCGTCTCCCCGGTCTGGGTGCTGCTTGTTGCGCGTTCGCTGTTTCCCGAGATGCTCCAGGCCATTCCTTCCATGGCGCAGCGCGTGGTCGCCACGCTGCTGGACCGCGTGCGCGAGGTCACACGCATCGAGCAGCAGGCGGAAAAGCTCGCTGCTCTCGGCAAGCTGGCCGGCAATCTGGCCCACGAGCTCAACAATCCGGCCTCTGCCGCGCAGCGCGCCGCCGCCAGCGTGATGGAAACTCTGCAGGCCAATCGCAACAACCGCTTCAAGCTGGTTAAACTCGCGCTGACCAAAGAGCAGATCCACGCCTTGCAAGCCTGGGAAGAGAAGGTGCTCACGCGGAGCGTCCCGCTCCCTTCGGCAGCCGTGCAGCAGAGCGCGCTCGATTACATTGCCCGCGAGGAGTCCATTCGTACCTGGCTCACTTCCATCGGTTGCCGGGAGGTAGGGGAGATCGCGGCGCAGATGGCGGAGCACTCGATCACCATCGCCGACCTCGACGAGCTGCGCACCGTGCTCAACCCGGAAGAGACCTCCATCTCACTCCAGTTCTTCGCGCGCTACCTTCGCTCTACGCGGGCCGCCGAGACTCTCGTCAACTCCACGGCCCGCATCTTCGATCTGATCGACGCCGTCAAAGACTACTCCAACATGGACCGCGCGCCGATCCTCGAAGTCGATGTCCCGGCCGGCCTCGACGCCACTTTGCAGATGCTTCGCTCCCGCATGGACCATATCGAGATCGAGCGCGACTACCAGCCGGGCCTGCCCCGCATCAGCGCTTATGGCGGCGAGCTCAACCAGGTGTGGACCGCGCTGATCGAAAACGCTCTGGACGCCCTCGGCGACCGGGCCCCCGCGGACAGGTCTTCGTCCGTGGGGCGTGACGGGGCCCCCGCGGATACGCCGTCTGCCGCCGAGTGTAAGCGCGACCATCTGCGCATCGCCTGCCGTATGGAGGCTGACATGCTCCTGGTCGAGATCTGGGACACCGGCCCCGGCATTCCCGCCGAGTTGCAAGAGCGCATCTTCGAGCCCTTCTTCACCACCAAGGCTCCGGGCCGCGGTCTCGGCCTCGGTCTCGACTACGCCATGCGCATCGTACGCAAGCACCGCGGTCACCTGAGCGTGAAGTCCCAGCCCGGTTCCACCTGCTTCCGCGTCCGCCTCCCCCTCGATCAGCT
>DASXFB010000149.1:0-4472 GCA_036489815.1 Occallatibacter sp.
GGCTGGGGCCGGGCTTCCGGCCTGGTAGCCGGCCTGGCGTTGGGGCGGTTCTCCGGCCTTGGAGTGGTTCGCGCACCGTGGCGGTTTTCGGTTCTGGCTCGGGGAGTGGGCGTGTTTGTGTGGGCCGGGGTGCGGTTTTCGGGATGGATGGCTGGGTTGGTGCGGCGGCGCACATTGGAAGCGGGAGCATGGGGCTGGGTTCCGGACCTTGCGGCGGGCCGATGCTCGTTTCCGGGCGTGGGCCGGGAGGCTCGGGGCTGCGTACTGGGGCGCGCGCCAGGTCGTGCTTCGGGATGTGCGCCGGGACGTGTGCCGCGTGCTTCAGGGTGAGTTTCGGGCCTTGTCCCTCGTCTTGGATTCGCTCCGGGTTTTGCCGTTCCGGGTCTGGCCACTCCAGGTCTGGCCGTTCCAGGCCTTGCCACTCCAGGTCTTGCCGCTCCGGGTCTGGTGCCGGGATGTGCCGCTGGGGTGGTTCTAGCTCCCGGCCTTGCCGCGCCGGAGCGCGCGCCGCGGGAGGGAACAGCCCGGCTGAAATCGGCCGCGTTTCTCGCCGGGCGCTGCAGCGCCGCGCGCGGGGGCGCTCCGTGGTTCGCTGAGGCATAGTTCTGCCTTTGGCCGCGAGCCAGACTGACCAGGTGCTCCTGCGCGGCCACTGGGCCGAAGCGCTTATCGTGCCTTGCCCTCATCTGCATCTGGTTGGGACGCGCCTCAATGCCGCCGTGGCCGCCGTTGAAGCTCACGTGGCGGCCGCTATCGTTCCGCATCACGGTGCGATTGATGTAGGTGTTGTGAATAATGGTGCGGTTTACGCGCGATACCGCGGTGTTGTAGCTGAACCGGTTTCCGACCCAGCGTCCGCCGTAATAACCGTCGCCATTGTAGCCGTAGCCGTAATCGACGCCTCCGTAAAAGCCTACTTGCGGCCCCCAGTAACCTGGATTCCAGTCATAGCCGGTGTTGCTCCATCCCCAGTAGCCCGGAGTCCAAAGCAGGCCGGGTTGCGGCGCCTCGACCCATGTTCCAGGAACCCAGTAGTAGCCGTCGCCTCCCCAGGCCCAGTAGCCAGGAGTCCAGATATAGTTTGGGGCGGGGCATTCGGGTTGATCGTAGACGGGCAGCTCCGGAGGAGCGACGTTGATAGACACGCTGAGTTGAGCAAAAGCGGCGCTGGAGAGAGCGATGACTGCGCTCATCAGAGAGAGGTTTCGCAACGAACGGAGAAGATTCATCAGGGGAGTCCTTCGGCCCCGCTGCCTCGCCGTCAATCGCCTGCGGGGAATGGGGGAGGTGGGGAGGGCACTGTTCCGTTCTAGTCGGAAGTTGCTGCCAGTCTTTAGGTTGCCCCATCGGTGCGGCTTTCAGGAAAAAAGAAGCGCCGCCCGGAGGAGGCGGGCGGCGTCTTCTCGAATCCGTTCGTTTACTATTCGCTTTTTGATGAGGCTTTATCAATGGCGGCGGGAAGCTGCAGCTCAATCAGGGCAAAGCGGGTTCCGGGGCCATCGTTGTGTTTAATTCCCAGAATGTGCTGGTGATGCCGCGAACCGGCTTTCAGCATCAGGCCGTCAGAAACATTAACGTGCTCTTTGCCGTCCGTAGTCGAGCAGCTCAGGCCTTCCTGTGTCACGGTTGGCGTGCCCACCGCCTGTTCTCCCTGGCAGCGGACGACGTCTCCGTAGCGCCCCAGCGCCTTCTGGTAAAAAGCGAGCACCTTATCCTGCGGGTCCGGCGTCTGGTAATTGACCACCTTCACCCGAAGCTGCCATTTACCAAAGCCCATGTGCACGTCGGCGGACTTATCCCCGTCTTTATCGGGCGCTATGTTTGCACCGGGATATACGGGAAGGCCGACGTCGGCGGCGTTGGTATCGCCGGAACGGACGTGCAGCCCGCCCAATGGCGTATCGATCTTGACGTTCTTCTCGGTTCCGTCTGAATTCTTATTCACCTGGACGTGGCAGCCGGCTGCCAACAACAGGCCGGCGGCGGCAAGCAGGGCGAGTGTCCTTTTCATGGTGCTTTGTCTCCCACGGAATTTCTCCCGATGAGGATACGCGAATCCGGAATCCGCTGTTCCAACAATTTGCGTGCAGAGCTGCCGATATTTGGTTCACGGGTTGGTCCAACTGGCCTATACTTGCGAATATCGGGCGCAGGAAGGAATGGATGAGGGGCCATGGATGCGCCGCGGCCAGGTGCGAATGAGGAAACCAACATCGCAAAAAACGAACGGGACGCCGCCCCCTGCTTCTGTTCCGGCCATTCCCGACAAGCTGTATTTCCGTATCGGTGATGTAGCGAAGCTGTGCGGGGTCGAAGCGTATGTTCTGCGCTTCTGGGAGTCGGAGTTCCCGCAACTGAAGCCGAACAAGAGCGGCACCGGCCAGCGGCTGTACCGCAGGCGCGATGTCGAACTGGCGTTGCGGATCAAGCAGTTGCTGTACGCCGACGGCTACACCATCGCGGGCGCGCGGCAGGTCTTCGCCGCTGAAGGCCGCGAGGCGAAAAAACTGACGAAATCCGACCTTCCGGTGGCGCGAGCCAATAGCCAGCCGCCGGTGCAAAGCTCACCGATGTCGGCGGAGCCGCTGCAGAAGCTGCGCACCGAACTGCGGGAGATTCTAGGAATGCTCTCCGTGCCGGTGAAGCCGGGAAAGCACGAGACCACCAGCCGTACCCGCCTGCGCAATGAGAACCGGAATGGGCTTACCCTGTTCGACACTTAGGCCGATTACGCCGGTGCCTCAGCGATAGGCGGCAGCCCCGGCGGGCTCGTCTTCGGGCGCGTCGATCGCACCCGTCGCCATGAATCGCTCCATGGCCGCCATGGCGCAACCCTGGCCGCAAAGATGGTACATCTCAGGATTTCGGCTCTCGGCGGCGTTCCAGGGCAGAAGCGTAAAGCGCAGGCCGGGCTGGCCCTCGTCATAGCAGGGGACATCGCCCAGCAGGACCATCCACCAGTGGTTGGCCACTCCCTTTTTTTTGCCGCAAATGTCACAGGTAAACGATACATCCCAGGTCATCTTTGCACCCCGGCAACCTGCCCGGTCCGGGAGAGGTTGCATGCGAATACATTAGCGCACAATTGGGAGAATTACCCCGAAAATCTGCGGGGATGTACCGGAGCGACGCACGCCTTTCCGCAGTCGCTACGTCTAAGGATCGGCGCAGGAAGGGAGCAAGCAGTTGATCGTTTGTCCCACATGCCGCGGAAACGAGTTTCGCCCGTCGCACTTTCGTACGAGCGATATCTGGTCTCTGGCCATCCTGCGGTTCCCGGTGCGCTGCCGCGATTGTTCTCACCGGATGCGCGTGGGACCTGTGGTTGCGTTCAGCTTATGGCAAAACCGAAAACGCAAGCGAAAGCTCTCCGGTAACGGCGGCACCGCACATTAGAACTCAATCGAGCCGCACAAGATAAGCCGCGCCTTCGTTGATCCGGATATTTCTTACGATCTGAATGGCGCGGCTTTTATCACCATTTTTCGGGCGAATCCTCACCCAATGACCGGTGGGGCCGGTAAACTCAATCACGCTCGCGGATTCATACTCCCGCGCGAGATGCTTTTCCAGCTTCTTCGCCGTGCCCGCATGGGAGAAGGCTCCGATCTGGACGCACCAGCGTCCGCCCTCACGGATCGACTTGGGAGTCGCATACACATCGATGCGCACTCGCGCCGTGCCTGTCCGCCAGACGCCAAGCTCCTTGGCCGCGCCCAGCGACAGGTCGAGAATGCGACCGGGAACAAAAGGACCACGATCGGTAACGTGCATCATGGCCGACTTGCCGGTCTGAAGATTTGTCACGCGGATCAGAGAGCCGAGCGGCAGGGTGCGATGCGCCGCGGTAATCGCGTTCTGATCGTAAATTTTGCCGTTCGCGCCGCGCCGGTTGTTGTAAGGAGGCCCATACCAGCTCGCGATGCCGATCTCCGAATAAATCGGCCTGTCGGTCGGAAGCTGTTCAGGGCTCGTTTCCTGTCCCTGCTCGGGATAGGCCGGTGCTGCTGCGATGGGCGGCGGCGGGGGAGCCGCGGCCAGCCGCTCGCGATGTCCGCAGCCGGTGATCACCAGGAGTGCGCAGCACGCCAGCGCCCAGTATCGCGCCCGCACGCTAACAGCCTCCCGTGCCGCGGCCGGTTCCGGAGCCGGTTCCCCGGTCGAGGCGTTCCGCCAGCTTCGCCAATTGATCCGCCGCAGCCCTGAGCACGCGCGAGGAGTTGTCCCTTACGCCCGGCACGACCTCGTCATTGAGGTAAGCGATCACGTTCTTCACTTCTTCTTCAACGCGGGGCATTTTTTCATTGAACTTCGCTTCCACCTTGCGGCCAAGATCTCTCAAGCCGTCTCCAGTCTGATTCGCCATACTGCAAGTATCGGCAGCGCGGGCGCGCGGCGCAATCGAACTCTGACGGCCCGTGCCTGACGAGTTACCTCGCGCAGGTTCCGCCACCCTAAGGTCTTGCAATTTT
>DASXFB010000021.1:0-32674 GCA_036489815.1 Occallatibacter sp.
TGTTCACGACGAGAATCACGCTTCGGCCGCTCTCGTGCGCATAGCCGCCGATGGTCGCGTCGCTCGCGGTCACACCTTCCGTGGCGTCGATCACCAGCAGAGCCACGTCGGCTGCTTCAAGATGCCGGCGCGCCATCACGACGCTCAGCTTCTCGGCCATCAGGCGGGTCTTGCCCTTGCGGCGAATACCGGCGGTGTCGACAAAGCGCAGCGCGGACCCCTCGAACTCCACAACCTCATCGACGGCATCGCGCGTGGTGCCGGCGATGGGCGAGACGATGGCCCGCGATGTGCCGGTGAGCGCGTTCAGCAGAGTGGACTTGCCCACGTTGGGCCGGCCGATGATGGCGATGGAGGTTTCGCGCTGTTCAAACTCGCCATGCGTCCTGATCTTCTTCTGGCTTTTTTCCTGGCTTTGGAGAGAATCGGCCGCGCCTTCGGCAACTTCGTCTTCCTCGGGAACTTCGATCTCTTCCGCGGCTCCGAAGGCGGCGGGGCCGTTCTGCGCTTCAGCAGGCGCCGGTACCGTTTCGGCGATCGCATCGAGCAGGTCGCCGATGCCCTGGCCGTGCTCGGCGCTGATGGGGAAGACGTTGCGAATGCCGAGCTGCCGGAAGTTCTCCGCCACCAGCGCCATGGCCTCGCCTTCGACCTTGTTCACCGCGAGAAACAAGGGCTTGTGGCCGCGCGCGAGCAGCCTGGCCAGATCGTAATCCGGGCTAGCCAGTTCGGTGCGCGCGTCCACAACCATCACCAGTGCGGCTGCCTCATCGAGCGCGACCTTCGCCTGATTGTAGATCTCGGTAGGGATCAGTTCCGGATCGTCGGGCACGATGCCGCCCGTGTCGACGAGGCGAAAGCGGCGCCCTGCCCAGTCGTATTCGCCATAGATGCGGTCGCGCGTGATGCCGGGCTCGTCGCCCACGATCGAGCGGCGGCTGCCCGTGAGCCGGTTGAACAGCGTGGACTTGCCCACATTGGGCCGGCCCACAATGGCCACCAGTGCTTCCGCCCCGGCCCGGGCCGGCACAACCGATCTGCGATACGTGGGCAAAGTCTTCTCTCCAAACCGTCTTCTTCCATCTTATGTGCACCGGCAGGTTGCCTGTTTTTTGAGCCTGGTTGCCTTTTCGATGAAACGGCAGGGGGCCTCTGCACTATGCTCTTGACACACATTCTTTGCGGGGGTTGCTTCATGCCGAAGTTCGTAATCGAGCGCGAGATTCCCGGCGTCGGCTCACTCACCAACGACCAGTTTCAGGCGATTTCGCAGAAATCCTGCAGCGTGCTCAAGAATCTGGGCCCGGAGATTCAATGGCTGCAGAGCTATGTCACCGAGGACAAGATTTATTGCGTCTACATTGCGCCCAATGAGGAGATGGTGCGCCAACACGCAGCCCAGGGCGGCTTTCCAGCCAACAGCGTGGCGCAAGTGATCCGGGTCATCGACCCGACGACTGCGGAAGGCTGAGGACTACCGCGGAACCTTGAAGGCCTGCGTCAGCAGGAGCGCGCCAATGCCCATGAGCCCCGCGTAGATGTACTTTGTGAAGTGCTCCGCGTTCAGCCGGTGATTGATAAATCGGCCCAGAAAAACCGCGGGCACGGCGGCCGGCAGCGAGAACAGGTAATCGTGTGTCACGGCCGGAACCCAGAGTCCCGAAAGCCAGTAGCCGGCCATGCCCAGCAGGCTGGCGGGGAGAAAATACGCCTGCAGAGTGGCGCGGAAGTGCTGCGGCGTCCAGCGCCGCATCGATCCGTAGATCACCAGGGGCGGGCCGTTCATGCCGTAAGCCCCGCCAAGCACACCGGCTGCAAACCCGCATGCGATGAGCCACGCTCGGCTGTCACGCTTGAGCTCGAGCGGCGCGCGGCCTGCCAGGCAATAGCCCGCGAACGCCAGAATCAGCACAGCCAGCGCGGCCTTCACCAGCCGCTGCGGGCCGTGGGTCAGCAATAAAAGGCCAAGCGGAATGCCCGGCAGCGTGGGCAACAGAAGCCACGCGGTGCTGTGCAGGTGAATCTTCCGCCAGTCCTGCACCACCACGATGCCGGCCACTGTGATGGAAAGCAGCACGGCGAGCGGCGCGGCCTCGCGCACCGGGAGGGTGACGGCCAGCAGCGGGACGGCGACCAGAGCCTCGCCAAATCCGATGGCCGAACGGATCAGCGTGGCCGCAAAGATAATGAGGACAACGTAGAGGGTGGTCAAATCGATGGTTGAATCTCCACAGCGCCGCAGGGGACTTCCACGGCCAAAAGCTATCGTCTCACGCGCAGCTATCGTCTCACGCGCAGCTATCGTCTCACGCGTCATAGATCCCCTGATTTCGCCGCAGTTTCGCTTGAGACCCTATGATGGAAGGAGCGCGCCCCGCCCGGCGTACCGGCCCCATGCCCTCGAGCGAAGCCACAACTCGCACCTTGCCCAGTCTGCACGAGTTCTTCTCGCCGGGCGGGATTCTGGCGCGGTCGCCGCTGCCCTATGAATATCGCCCCGGGCAGCTCGAGATGGCGAAGGCCGTGGAGCGGGCGCTCACCGAGCGGCGGCACTTGATCGTCGAGGCGGGAACCGGGACCGGCAAGACGCTCGCCTATCTGCTGCCGGCCTTGCGCACCGGGCAGCGGGTGATTGTCTCCACCGGGACCAAGGCGCTGCAGGACCAGCTTTACTTCCGGGATATTCCTTTTCTTGAAACATTGCTCGGCGAGCTGCGCGTCTGCTACATGAAGGGCCGCGCCAACTATCTCTGCCGCCACAAGCTCGGCGCGTTGCGCGATCAGCCGATACTGTCCGGCCTGGAAGAGATTGACCAGTACCAGCAGATAGCCGCCTGGGAGCGCGAAACCGAAACCGGCGACCGGGCCGAGCTCTCCGGGTTGCCGGAGTCGAGCGCGCTGTGGCAAAAGCTGGACGCGCGCGCGGATGCCTGCCTGGGGTCGACCTGCCCGGATTACCGGCGCTGCTTTATCACCGAAATGCGTCGCAGAGCGCTCGAATCGGACATCATCATCGTCAACCATCACCTGTTCTTCGCCGATCTGAGCGTCAAGCGGGAGGCGGGCGGCGCGCCGGACGCGGGCATTCTGCCCGATGCCGCTGCGGTCGTCTTCGATGAGGCGCACGAGCTCGAAGAAGTCGCTTCAAGTTATTTCGGAATTTCCGTGAGCAATGTGCGGTTTGAGGAGCTGGCGCGCGATACCGATGTTCTGTTGCGCGGCAAGGAAGGCGCACAGAACCTGCCGGCGGTAACGCAGCAGCTGCGCGACCGTGCGCGCTTGTTTTTTGCCGGATTGCCCATGGCCGGCGACGGACGGCAGCCCTTCGCAGCGCGCGAAGAGTTCCTGGAGTCTTCGGGCGATCTCTATTTGAGCATGCGCGCCACGCTGCGCCAGATGGAAGCCGAGATGGAGCGGCTCTCCGGCATCGACGAAGCGCCGGGGCTGAAGAAACGCGTGGCGCGGCTGCGCGGCGAGCTCGAGTTTCTGCTCGAATCGAACGCCAGCAATATGGTGTATTGGCTCGAGCGGCGGGCGATGGGCGGCACGCTGGAGAGAGGCAGCGGAGGCCGATCGTTTCGCTCTTCGGGTCGAACGACGTATCTTCAGGCCACGCCGATCGATGTTTCCGAGCTGTTGCGCGAGCTGGTCTTCGAACCGATTCCTACCGTCGTGCTCACTTCAGCCACGCTCACCGTGCAGGGCGGATTTGAGCACCTCCGCCGCCGATTGGGCTTAGAGGAAGCCCGCGAGCTCGTGGTGCCATCGCACTTCCGCTATGGCGAGCAGGCGCTGCTCTACCTGCCGCCGCAGATGCCGGACCCGCGCGATCCCGACTTTCCCGAGGCGGCGGCGCGCTGCATCGAGCGCGTACTCGCCATCACGCGGGGGCGCGCCTTTTGCCTCTTTACGAGCTATAGCCAGATGCGCGATCTGTACGAACGGCTGCTGCCGGTGCTCGACTATCCCATCCTGCTGCACGGCACGGCGCCGCGCAAGGCGCTGCTCGAAGAGTTCCGCATCACGCCCAATGCGGTGCTCTTCGGCACGTCGAGCTTCTGGCAGGGCGTGGATGTGCAGGGCGAGGCGCTGAGCTGCGTCATCATCGACCGGCTGCCGTTTGCCGTGCCCAACGATCCCGTGGTGCAGGCGCGCATGAAAGCCATTGAAGAGGCCGGCGGCAAGCCGTTCTTCGACTACCAGGTGCCGGAGGCAGTGCTCACGCTCAAGCAGGGATTCGGGCGGCTGATTCGCTCGCTCGAAGACCGCGGTGTGCTGGTTCTGCTCGATCCGCGCATCCGCACGCAGCGCTATGGGCAGGCATTTCTGGCTAGCCTGCCGCCGTACCGGATGACCCAGACCATTACGGATGTGGAGACGTTCTTCAGTGTGAGGGGCGAGGTTGAGCTTTGACGGGTTCTTGTTGCCGATGTCCTGAAAATTGACATCGATCAACATCTTTCAATATCATCTAATATCAATCGAATTCTTTCATTATCTTCCTCCTGAAGCCGCTCAGAAGGCCGAAAAGTCGAAGAGGAGCCCATGGAACAACAGTCCGAAACGGCGGAGGCCAACCTGGCCCTCTTTTATACACCCGAGGCAGAAGCCGTCAAGAAGGAGATTTGCGAAGCAGGCCGCAAGTTGTGGCTGCGCCAGTATGTCGACGGCAACGGCGGCAACATCTCCTATCGCATCGGTCCGAATGAAGTGATCTGCACGCCGACGCTGATCAGCAAATACGACATTACGCCCAGCGATCTCTGCATGGTGGATCTTGAGGGGAACCAGATTGCCGGGACGCAGAAACGCACCAGCGAGATCTTTCTGCATCTCGAGATCTTCAAGGCCGCGCCGGAGGTGAGGGCCGCCGTGCACTGCCATCCGCCGCACGCCACGGCGCACGCGATCGTGCATCGCGCGCCCGACTACCTGACCATTCCCGAGTTCGAGGTCTTCGTGGGCAAGGTGCCGGTGCTGCCCTATGAGACGCCGGGCACCGCTGCGTTTGCGAAGACCGTCGCTCCGTATGCGAAGAAGCACAACGCGGCGCTACTGGCGAATCACGGCGTCGTCTGCTGGGGCGATACGGTGACGCACGCCGAATGGTACGCCGAGGTGCTGGAGACCTATTGCTGGACGCTGCTGATCGCCGCGCAACTGGGCGGCCCGATCAACACCTTCACCGCGCGGCAGGAAGTCGGGCTGATGGATATCCGCGAGCGCTATGGCCTTCCGGATCACCGGCTGGATGCATCTGGAAATCACGATTGCGATTGTGCCGGCGGCGCCTTAAGCGCGGCCGCGCAGGCACAGGCAGCCCATTCCGTCGAGCTGACCGATGCGCAATTCGACAAGCTGGTGAAGTCGGTGGCGGAGGCGGTGCTCGCAGGGATGCGCGGCAAGTAAGCGATGAAAGCAGCGGAACGGCAACTGCGAATCCGGCAGATGATCGAGTCGCGAGACTTTCTCGAGCTCGAGACGCTCTGCCGCGAACTCGATGCGTCGGAGTCGAGCGTGCGCCGCGATCTCGATCTGCTGGAGGAGGCCGGCGCCCTCAAGCGCGTCTACGGGGGCGCGGTGATCGCGCAGCCGCAACCTGGCCGCGCCTTCGATTACGCCGTGGAAAGCGCGCGATTGAGCGGGGAAAAGGATCGCATTGCGCGGCTTGCGGCCGGGCTCGTCGAAGATGGGCAGACGGTGATTCTGGACGGCGGATCGACCGTGGCGGCCGTGGCCCGGGAACTCTCTCATAAATCGCTGCACATCGTCACCAATTCGCTGCCGATTGCCGAGGGCCTTGAATCGCTGCGCCATATCGAACTGACGCTGACCGGCGGCTATCTCGATCCGCGGCTGCGCGTGATGCTGGGGCCGTTCTGCGAGCAGATGCTCGGCGCCATTTGCGCTGACGTGTTGATCATGGGTATCGGCAGCATCACCGAAGCCGGATTCAGCAACAACAACACGCTTGTGGTGGGCTCGGAGCAGAAGATGATGGCCGTGGCAGCCAAGGTGATCATCGTGGCCGACCACACCAAGTTCGGGCGCGGCCGCGTGATCCCGGTGGCCCCGCTCAGCGCGGCGCATGTTGTGGTGACGGACACGGGCGTTGAGCGGGCGTTCGTCGAGATGCTGCGCGGCCATGGCGTCGAAGTGCTGCTGGCGTAATTTGCACGGATACTATCTGGGCTGCAAAGGAGATCCATGCGGATCGGGGCACAGGACGTTTTAATCGTCATTGACGTGCAGAACGACTTCTGCCCCGGCGGCGCGCTTGCTGTGCCTCGGGGCCACCAGGTCATTGAGCCGATTCATCGCATCGCGCCGCTGTTTGAGCACATCCTTCTCACGCAGGACTGGCATCCGGCGGATCACGTTTCGTTCGCCGCGGCACATCCGGGCAAGCGCCCCTTCGAATCGGTCGAGCTCGCTTATGGGGAGCAGACACTGTGGCCGCCGCACTGCGTGCAGGGAACCCAAGGCGCGGAGTTTCATCCGGCGCTCCATCTTCCCCAGGCGGAGCTGATTCTGCGCAAGGGCTTCCGGCGGCAGATCGATTCCTATTCAGCCTTTTTTGAGAACGATCGCATCGCGGCGACCGGGTTGGCCGGCTATCTCCGCGAGCGCGGCCTCTCGCGCGTCTTTCTCGCCGGGCTGGCTTACGACTTTTGCGTGGGCTATTCGGCGCTCGACGCGCGGCGGCTCGGCTTTGAGGCCGTGGTTGTGCGCGATGCCTGCCGGGCGATCGATCTGGGGCAATCCCTGGCGCGGATCGAAGCTGAGTTCGCCCAATCCGGCGTGAAGGTGATGGAGACTGCGGAACTGGCTGGCTGATGCTCCCCCGGGTAGAATCACCACAGGTCTCATCGATCGTTCCCGCCGCCTCCATGTCGCGTAACTTCTACATTCTTGCCGGCACTCTGCTGCTCTTTGCGCTGCTCGCGGGGGGCATGTCGATGGTGCCTTCGAGCTTTCAGCCGGGGCTGCCGGCCAATGGCTCCCTGTGGCGCACCATCGCGCTCATCTTCCTGCTGGGCGGGCTGGTTGCCGGGCTCGTCGGCATCATGAGCCATCTGTTTGAGCAGGTGGACCGGCGCAGCGAAGAGGCGCGGCAGGCCGCCCGGCGAAGGCGCCGCGAGCGGGGCGAATAGCGCAGGTTTTCGCGCGGCCATCCCCAACCCCAGCGGCCCCGCTAAAATAAGAGCAGCGGGATGCATTCCTGCGCAGGATTGAGCAATATCCATGTATGAGGTCACCGTGGAGGCTGGATTTTCCTCCGGCCACTACCTTCGCAACTACCGCGGCAAGTGCGAGAACCCGCACGGCCACAACTACAAGGTCCGCGTGACCCTGGCTGGAACCGTGCTGGACGAGGCCGGCCTGCTGCTGGACTTCAAGCTGCTCAAGCAGGTGATGCGTCCGGTCATCGAGCGCATCGACCACCAGATGCTCAACGACCTGGCGCCGTTCACAGAGCTGAATCCATCCGCGGAGAATATCGCCAGATACTTCTACGACCAGACCAGCCGGCAGCTTGCGGACATGACCGCGGGCCGCGTGCGCGTGAAGGACTGCACCATCTGGGAGACCGACACGACGACGGCTACCTATTACGAGTAAAAAGCGGGCCTAGAGCTTCTTATTCTTCGCGCGGCCACGGAGATCCCCTCTCAATTCATCTGGCTCGATTTGGATTGGAGGTACTTGTCGAAGGGAATCTCGAAGTAGAAAAGCTCTTGGCCGTCGGCGTCGCGCAACTCCTTCAGATAAAGTTTGCCGCCGCGCAGCGGATGGCTGAGGTCCGACACGTTGTAGAACAGGAAGCCGGCGCGCGTCGTGTGGGGTTCCACCACCAGAGCCTGGTACTCGAAGGTGTCGAAGTCATCCTCGATCTCCTTATTGCTGGCCTTCGGTTTGGTGTGAATGGACGGGATGGGGCCGGGCATGGGAATTTTGCTCCCCTGGCGCTCCTTGCGGGTCATCAGCCGCTCCACATCCTCCGGCTCCGCCGCCTGGATGCGATCGCCGGACGCCGGCTCGAAGAGGATGCGCGCATCGCGCAGCGAAATGGGCCGGGCGCCCAGGTTGGTGATGATCAACCGCACCGGCATGACGCCGTGAGCCAGATAATCGACACGAAAGATCGATTCCTTCTCCTTGGTGTCATAGGGTTCGGCGGCGATGGCCACCTGTTCTTTGTCGTGCACCTCGACGGCGGCGAAAGCGGTGGCGGGCTGCACCGGAGGCGGGAGGTGATCGGCCGCCATCACTGGCAGCGCCAGCCAGAATAGCGATGAAGGAATTGACCGCAGGACTCTCATCGTGCTCGACTGTATCATCTCTAAGTTAGACAAGCTCTGGGCAATTTTGGGTCAAGATGACTCTAATTTTCTACAACCTGGCCTTAATGGCAGCCCTGGTGGCCAGTGCGCCCTGGTGGCTGTGGCGCATGATGACCACCCGGAAGTACCGCGAAGGACTGAAAGAGCGGCTGGGCGAGATTCCGGCGGTCCTCAAAAGGATGCGCTTGCATAGCGACGATCCGGTGATCTGGCTCCATGCCGTCTCGGTGGGCGAGGTACTGGCGGTAAGCCGGCTGATCAGCGAGCTCGACTGGTCCTTTTCCGGGTACCGGGTGCTGGTTTCCACCACGACGAACACCGGCCAGGCGCTGGCGCGAGAGCGGTTTGGCGCCAGCCGCGTCTTCTATTGCCCGCTCGATCTCCCCTGGGCGGTCTATGCCTATCTGCACGCGCTCCGGCCCCGCATGCTGATCCTGGCGGAGACGGAGTTCTGGCCGAACCTGTTGAACGGCTGCTTTCGCTGGCGGATTCCCGTCGCGGTGGTGAATGCGCGCATCTCTGACCGCTCCTGGCCCCGTTACCAGATGCTGAAGAGGTTGTGGAAGCCGCTGCTGGCGCGGCTCGGCGTGGTGCTCGCCCAGAGCGAGACCGATGCCCAGCGGCTGCTGGCTCTGGGCTGCGCGCCGGAACGGGTTTCCGTGGTTGGAAACCTGAAGTTCGATGTGCGGGTGGCCGAAGAGACGGGCGTTACCAAGCTGATCAAATCGCTCGCTGCCGACCGGCCTTTGCTGGTTGCCGGCAGCACGCTCGAAGGCGAAGAAGCGGCGCTGCTGGAAGCCTGGCCGCGGCTGCTGGCCCGCGATCCCCAGTTCGCCATGGTGCTCGCGCCGCGGCATCCCGAACGGTTCAACGCGGTCGCGGCGCTGCTTGAGAGATCGGGCGTTCCGTGGGTCCGGCGCTCCGATTGGCCGGCCAAGCCGGTCTACGCACTGGAGCCGCTCCGCTCCGGCGAGATCGTTCTGCTCGACAGCATCGGCGAACTGGCCTCGATCTACTCCCTCGCGGCCATCGCTTTTATCGGCGGCAGCCTGGCGCCCGCCGGGGGACACAACCCTCTGGAGCCGGCGCAATTCGGCGTGCCGATCGTGATGGGCCCGCACTACACCAACTTCCGCACCATTACGGAAGACCTGCGCACCAACGACGCCATCCGCATTGCGCCGCGGGAGAACCTCGCCAAGACGCTCATCGAACTGATTGACAACCGCACCGACGCAGCCGGGATGGGCATGCGCGCGAAAGAGGTCTTCGACCGCCAGGCCGGCGCTACCGATCGCTGCCTCGCGGCCTTGTGCGCGCTGCTCGAGAAACGCACGGCATGAGCCGGCGCACGGCGGCCCGGCCGTGGCTCGCGCCTCTCGTGCCGCTCTACCGGCTGGGGCTCTTTGCGCGCGAGGCTGCATTGCGCGCGGGCCTCGAACCGGTGCGCAGGCTGCGCTGGCCGGTGGTCAGCATCGGGAACCTCTCGACGGGCGGCGCAGGCAAGACGCCGCTTACCATCGCACTGGCCCAGGCGTTCACGCGGTGCGGGCTGCATGTGGATGTGCTCTCGCGCGGCTACGGACGCCGGAGCACGAGCGCCGCACGCGTCGATCCTGAGGGAACGGCGGAGGCGTTTGGCGATGAGCCGATCCTGATTGCGCGGGAAGCGGGCGTGCCGGCGTACGTGGCGGCTGAGCGCTACCAGGCCGGCCTGCTGGCGGAAGTCGATGGCGCCGATCGGCCGGCCGGCATTCATCTGCTCGACGATGGCTTTCAGCATCGCCAGCTTCATCGCGACGTCAACATCCTGCTCCTCGATGCCGGCACATGGTTCGATGAGCGCCTGCTCCCCGCGGGCAATCTGCGCGAGCCGCTTGCGGCGATGCGCCGCGCCGGCGTTCTCGCGATTCCGGCCAGGGAAGCGGAGAGTCTGGAATCATCCTTGCGCAATCGAGGCGGATGGTCGGGGCCGATCTGGCATCTGCAGCGCACCATGGATGTGCCGTCCATCGAGGGCCCGGTCATCGCTTTTTGCGGCATCGCCCGGCCGGAGCAATTTTTTGAAGGTCTCAGGCGCGCGGGCCTGAGCGTGGCCCACTGCGTCGCCTTCCCCGATCATCACCGCTACCAAGAGGCCGGCCTTGCCCGGCTGCGCGACCTCGCGCGGCACGCGCGCGCCGCGGCGTTCGTCACCACGGAGAAAGATCGCGTCCGGCTCGGAGAGCTCGCCAACAAGTTGGCTGAGTCGTGTCCGCTCCAAACGGCGCGCCTGCGGATCGAAATAGACCAGCAGAATGCCGCAATCGAGTGGTTGATGGGCAGGCTTTCGTCCTGCCTGCCCGCATCGCAGGCGTAACACGCCTATGGCTTCGGCTTCGGTCATTGCGGGGGATCCCGTTGATCGGATCGCGCTGCGGCGCCAGTCAATCCGCGCGCCGACACAAAGCCGGTCGAGCCACACCTTCATCTGCCACGGCTCTTCATCCACCACGGCTCACACCTTGAGGAATATCTTCTTCCGGTAGAGGAACCATACCGGAAGGAAGCAGATCGCGGCGAAGGAAACCGAGTAAGCGAATGCAGCCCAGCCGGGATCAGGGATGGAGGTGGCGAGCTGCTCCCGCAAATACCATAACGGATTGGAAGGGCGGCCCTGCGATGAGAAGCGGATGAAGTTCAGCGTGCCCGGCAGCAGCTCGCTCACCATGTAGGCGGCAATGGCGTTCGAGCCGAAGACCAGCCACGGCCACGCCAGCCCTTTGCTGACGCCTCTCTTCGCTCCGCCGCGCACCTCCACGGCCCAATAGAGCAGCGCAAACAGGAGCAGCGAGCATCCCCCGGCCACCAGCACATAGGAGCTGGTCCACATCTTTTTGTTCAGCGGGAACCAGAAGGACCAAAGATAGCCGAGCGCCAGGCAGCTGACCGCGCCGATGGCGAGGCCTGCGGCTTTCTCGTTGATCGTCTTCCTGCCGCGCAGGCCGAGCCCTGCCAGCAGCCCGATCAGCGTGGTGCCCAGAGCCGGAATGTCGCTGAGCAGGCCTTCGGGATCGCGAGCATCGTGCAGCGGCGAATCCTCATAGAGATGGCCGGGCATCAACTCGCGGTCGGCCCAGGCCACGATGTTCTGGTCCTTGTCGAGGAAGGTAATGTCGCGGCCGGGCACGCCGGCGCCCGGAACGGGAACCCAGCGCACCAGAACCCAGTAGCCCAGCAGCACGATAACCAGCACCGAGATCTTGGTTGAGACGCGCCGGTCCCACAGATAAAACAGCTCCACGACCAGGTAGCAGATGGCAATGCGCTGCAATACGCCATAAAAGCGCATATGCACGAGATGAAAATGCGGAAAGTTGTTGACGATAACGCCGAAGGTAAACAGGATCGCCGCGCGGCGCACCGTGTGCCAGGCCAGCCGGGTGCGGGATTCGCCGCGGGCCAGGCGCGCTTGTGTCGAAAACACGATGGAGACGCCCACCACAAATAAAAATGTGGGAAACACAAGATCGGTGGCCGTGAAGCCATTCCACGCGGCGTGGTGCATCTCCGCCCATGCGTGCGGGCCGCCGTTGTTGTTCACCATGATCATGAAGGCGATGGTGATGCCCCGCAGAATATCGAGCGAGATCAGCCGCTTCTGAGGCGTAGCAGCCGGGCTGGACGCGCCGCCGGCAGCGAGTGTAGGGGCGAGTACGGAATTGGCCATTCGGGTCTCCGTTCGCGCGAGTTCGAGCGATATCCAATACCCTACGCGCAAAGGGCCGCATTCGCCAAGAGCCTGCGCGGCCCACTCCTCGGCGGAAGCGAAGAATACACAAACACCCTGTGAATGCCGTACACTCGCCCTTCAGGTATTTGCTGCAAATCTCTCCGCCACACTCCGGGAGGCGACCTTTGCCCGAATTCCAGCCCTTCGTTCCGCCCACCGAGAGCCGCCCGGAACTGACGCCGCGGGCCCTGCTTCTCGGCTGTTTCTTCGGCCTCATCTTCGGCGCGGTCACCGTCTACGTGGGCTTGCGCGCCGGCCTCACGGTGGCTGCCTCGATTCCCATCGCGGTCCTTTCCATCAGCATTCTCCGCGCTTTCGGCCGCGCGTCGATTCTCGAAAACAATATTGTCCAGACCACCGGCAACGCCGGCCAATCCATCGCCTCCGGGGTCATCTTCACTCTGCCGGCGCTCGTGTTTCTCGGTTTCGATCTCGAGTACTCGCGCGTCTTCATGCTCGCGCTCATTGGCGGATGGCTCGGCGTGTTGTTCATGATTCCGCTGCGGCGCCAGCTCATCGTGCAGGAGCACGGCCATCTTCCTTACCCCGAAGGCACCGCCTGCGCCGACGTACTGATCGCGGGGGAGCGCGGAGGGTCCCTCGCCAGCCGCGTCTTTCTCGGCCTCGGCCTCGGCGGCCTCTACACGCTCTTCCAGAACGAAAATCTCTTCAAGGCCTGGCCCGGCACGCCGGAGTTCCAGCCCGATTTCGGTCCGCAGCACATTCTCAAGGGCGCCTCCATCAAGGCCGATGCAACACCGGAATACCTGGGTGTGGGTTACATCATCGGGCCGCGCGTTGCCGGCATCATCTTCGCCGGCGGCGCTTTCTCATGGCTCGTGCTCATGCCCCTCATTTATTTCTTCGGCAAAGAGATCGCGCACCCCATCTATCCCGGCACCGTACCGATTGCGCAGATGGGCCCGAGCCAGCTCTGGTCCACCTATATCCGTCCCATGGGCGCGGGCGCGGTGGCTGCGGCGGGTCTCATTACGCTGCTCAAGACTGTGCCCACCATCGTCAATGCGCTCACCGCTGGGTTTCGCAACATGCACCCAGGCGCCGGCGGCGAGAAAAAGCCGGTCCGCACCGAGGACGATCTTTCGATGACCGTAGTGGTCACCGGATCGCTGCTGGTGGTGGCGATGATGTTCTTCTTCCTCCAGTTCAAGCCCGTGCCCGGCGCGTATGTGGGTTGGGCGGCAAATCTGGCCGCATCGCTGCTGGTGGTGGTCTTCGGCTTTCTCTTCGTCACGGTGAGTTCGCGGATCGTGGGCCTCATCGGCAGCTCGGCCAGCCCGGTCTCCGGCATGACCATCGCCACGCTGATGGCCACGGCCGCCATCTTTCTTGTCCAGGGTTGGACGGCGCCCGCCTTCGGCGCACTGGCCATCACCATTGGCGGCGTCGTGTGCATTGCCGCTTCCAACTCCGGCGACACCTCGCAGGATCTCAAGACCGGCTACCTGGTCGGATCAACACCGTGGAAGCAACAGGTGGCGCTGATGATCGGCGTGGTCGTCTCGACGGTGGCGATCGGCTTCACGCTGAACCTGATGAACACCGGCCTTCAGGTCTTCCGCGCCGCGCCGCAGCCCTGGAACCTCTCCGCGCCGCATTCGGGCGTCGCCATCCAAAAAAATGTGAAGCACTTGCCCGAGCAGTTTCAGGTGGAGGGCCCCAGCCAAACCACCTCCATCCATCACAAGAGCGAGTACCTCGTGCTCAACGCCCTCGGCTCGCCGGAGCTGGCCGACGGTAAATATCTCTATTCGCCGGCGACCGGACGCATCGAGGTGCAGTGGATTCAGGGCATCGGCAGCGAAAAGGCCGCCGCGCCGCAGGCGCGGCTGATGGCCACGGTGATCAATGGCATTCTCACGCGCAAACTGGCTTGGGGACTGGTGATGATCGGCGTCTTCCTGGTCCTCTCTGTCGAGCTGCTCGGCATCCGCTCGCTGCCCTTTGCCGTCGGCGCCTATCTCTCGATCGGCACCACGCTCGCCATCTTCTGCGGCGGCGTGGCGCGCTGGTTTGTTGACCAGGCGGCGAAAAAGGCCGGCGAAGATCTGGACGGCGCCGATAGCGAGATATCCTCCGGCTCACTCTATGCCTCCGGCCTCATCGCCGCAGGCGGCGTGATGGGCCTGATCGGCGTGGCGCTCAAGGCCTACGAAAACCTCACCGATAAAGGCGACATCCTCAACTTTCCGCACACGTTTCTCGATAACAACTATGTCTCCGTAGTGGCCTTCGCCGCGCTCGCGTTTTCGCTGTATTACTTCGCGCGCAAGCCGCTGAAGAAATAATGCAGCCACCGCAACGCAGCGTTCTGTCATCCTGAGCGACCGAGCGCCGTCCTTCGCCACGCGAAGCGACGGGGTGACGGAGTTGAAGTATAAGCGGTTGTTTTTCTCAAACCTTGTGTCCCACCTTCTGTTTTGGAGATGCGGGAAAACACCGGTCACGCCTTGGCCCTGAGGCTTCACGTTCAGGGCCGGCAGCCGCGGCAGCGCCGGCTTGCCCGGCCCGGGTTGATGTATGATGATTGATGCGTGATGCGGAGAGATTTATGCGTACAACTTTAGCCATCGATGACGACGTTCTGGCGGCGGCGAAGGAGATGGCGGCCACGGAACGCAAGAGCGTCGGCGAAGTGATTTCTTCCCTGGCGCGGCAGGCCATGCGGCCGGCTCCGTCGCGGCGCGCTACGCGCAATGGTGTACCGCTCCTCTCTGTCCGGCCGGGAGCGAGCAGGAACTCGTGCGACAACTGCAGGAAGAGCTGCAGTGAATCGTTTTCTGCTGGACGTCAATGTACTGATCGCGCTTGTCGATCCCACCCACATACAGCATGACCGCGCACACGCGTGGTTTGCGCGTAAGGGAAAGCGCGCCTGGGCTACCTGCCCATTGGTCGAAAACGGCATTCTCCGCATCCTCGGCAGTTCCCGCTATCCAAATTCACCCGGAAATCCTGCCGCAGTGGCCGAAATGGTCTCCATCCTGCTCGGCCTGGAGGGTCACGCCTTCTGGCCTGACGATGTAAGCCTTTTTGACAGCAGACGCGTGGATGCAGGCCGCCTCCTCGACCCGGCTCAAATCACCGACAGCTACCTGCTTGCCCTTGCCCGCGCCCATGGCGGTCAATTGGCCACGTTCGACCACCGCCTGGTCACGGATGCCGTAAGGGGCGGTGCGAGCGCGCTTCACCCGATTACCTGAGTTGTATCGATACTAGGAATGGGCGGCGCCAGGCCAGCCCGGAAGCCTTTCGCTGCTCACGGCTTCGCGCCCGCCGGCACCAGCAGTGTGAGCGCATCGGGCACCGTCTCGAGCCGGGCGGGCAGGTGGCCGAGCACTTCGCCGTCGGCCTCGACGTAGAGCGTGGCCGGCGAGCCCTCGAAGGCGCGGCAATCCACCGCGGCGGTCTCCACCAGCTCGATCTCGCGCGCGAAGGTGTGGCGGCCGGCCAGGACGGCGAGCAGGAAACGCAGATAATGGTAGCGGCTGCGTGTGCCGAAGGCGAGCAGGCTCAGCGTGCGGCTGCGCAGCGTGGCGCCGGGCGCAAGCTCGCGCAGCGCCCCGCCGAAGGAACGCACGCGGACCGCAAGCAGTTGCGATACCTGCGCGACGCGTTCGGCGCCATCGCCGTTCGGGGAAAACACGGCTTCAAACAGCGGGAACGGGTCAGTAGCCCAAATGCGGGCGGCCTCGATGAGATAGAGAATGTAGCCGAACCGGCGCTTGAGAACCGGATCGAGCCGCGCCATCAGCAGCGCATCGGCGCCTACGCCCGCGGCCACCAAGAAATAGCGCGATTCTGCTCCCGCCGAGCCGTTCTCAAAGTGAATGCGCCCCACGGGAATCCGCACCCGCTCGGAACCTAGCAGCAGGCGGGCCGCCTTCGCGGGCGGAGCGATCAACCCCAGGTTCGCGGCCAACGCATTGGCCGTGCCCAGCGGCACCACGCCCAACGCGACGTTGGTGCCCACCAGGCTCTGCAGCACCTCGTGGACCGTGCCGTCTCCGCCGCAGGCCAGGACCGCGTCATAGCCGTCGCGCACAGCCTGCCGGGCATGGGCCGTGGCGCTGCCCGGCGTGTCGGTCACAAACGCCTCAGCCTGCACACCGGCAGCGCGCAGCACCTCCAGCACGTGCTGGGCCGCTGCGTTGCGCCGCGCGAAATGCTGCCCGGAAACCGGGTTATAAATGACTGCAACCTGGCGCATCGCGCGCGTCACCTCGTGGGCGCTGCCCGCCAAAGGAACTTGTCTTTGGGGCTGGTCCTATCTTCGCAGCTCAGGCCATTCCCGATCGATACCCGGATTGACGATCAAACCCATCGCCCGCAGCCTGGGCGCAATCGGACGCGAGAACACGAAGAGCGAAAATCCGCCCAGATTTTCTGGATTATTTCCAGATGGTTTCCCGATTGACCGACACCGCGGCGAGGGCCGGCAAGGCGCCGGCCGGTGATGGCGCGCGCGACGGACCCGCGCTATCCGAGATGCCAGGCCGCAAGGACGCACAGCGCCGCAACCGCTTCAAGCGCGACCGCCCAGCAGAATCCGCGCAGGCACCCGACCGCGACCGGAGCCGCACCCGGAGAAAAGTCGGACAATTGGATGAGAACCCGGTCTCTCTCCTCATTTGCTGCCAACCCTGCCGTTGCATAACAGGACTCATGCGGCGGAAACGTTAACGGCTCAAGCCGCGAACTCTCCAAGATCTGAACGGACATGCCCGATCTCTCTTCCCCTTGAGGCTCACCGACGAAGCGGAGTGCAGAGTCCCCAGGCCCACAGCCAAATTCCGCGAAGGGCGGCGATCTGCGATCGGGTCCAATCCGCGGTCAGTCATTCTCGAAATGAAGTGATAAAGATCGCTCGACCAAGGCAGGGTGTATCGAACTCCCGGAAACCGGGAAAAGAAATCATGCTCCCATCGGTAAGATGCTTCTTTCGTTCTCGCCGACTCGCGTCAAATGGCGTGCCGTTAAAGAACGGCTTCCATTCGTCCCCTATTATGCATGTGAAAATACGATTCGACTACATGAATTCGGTGGAAAATGGCGCACTTATTAGGTTTGATGGCCTGAAATGAGCCGTTGGGCCCGTGCAGGCCCGATCCCTCCGCAGCGAAACCGGCCCATCTTCCCCGCTCGCAGTAGATTGATCTTCCTCGATGCGCCTCCTTCTTTGAGTCGCCGGTCTCTGCGCGGACAAGAAAAGCGCCGCAGCCTTTCGCGGGCTGCGGCGCCGTCGATCAGGAGCAGCGGCGCTACTCCCAATGGGCCGTGTGCCAGGCGCGATCCACGGTGTGGTGGGCTTCATCAATGTGCATCAGCGCGCGATCGCGCAGGCCGCGGGACTCAGGAACATCTTCCGCGTGATCGAGATCGTGATGCGCGCGCGCCAGCAGATCGTTCGCGCGCCCAAAGCGGTCGTGCCAGCCAAGATGCGCCTCGATGGGCTCGTGATCTCTCACGTCCTTACCGTCATTGATGGCCGCATGCTTGATCTCGCGGATGGCCGCGTCGATCTCTTGAATGGCACGCTCGTCTTCCCCCCGCACCGCGTCCCAGCCCCAGCCTTCGCTGAGATAGGCGCGCGCCATGCGCAGATCGCTCAGCGCGTGCAGATAGGCCGGATGCGGACCGGGCACATCGGCCCGCGCCGCCGCAGGAAGAAGCGCGATGGAGCCAAACAGCAGAGAAAAAAAGAACAGAGGTCTCGTCATGAATCGTGTCATGGCTTGGATTCCTTTCTGCTCGCTCAGACCCAGATTGAGAAGACGAGTTTCGCATCCCGCGAAAAATCCGGGGGAGAGTGTAACGGTATCGTAAGCTGATCGGCAGAAAGGCTGTTGCCCGAAATTCGCAATCGATTTTCCTAAATTTCCTATTCCTTCCCGGTTGTCCACAAGGGGCCATCCGGCCAGAACTCCTCTCGTTTTGGCCTACACTCTTCGTTATGGCCACCATCCCCGACCTGACCCTCGAAGCCGGCCTGCCGGCGAATATCGATGCCGAGAAAACCATCCTGGGCGCGATCCTGCTCGACAACTTCGCCCACTCCGAGGCCTCTGAACGGCTGGACGCCGACGACTTCTCGCTCGACTCGCACCGCCGCATCTTCCTGCGTATGACCGAGCTGATCAACTCGCAGCGCGCCGTCGACATCGTCACGCTGGCCGAGGAGCTGGCTCGCTACAAGGAAGTGGAATCCGTAGGCGGCGTAGCCTATCTCGCCTCGCTCACAGAGGGATTGCCGCGCAGGCCGGTGATCGAGGAATACATCCGCATCATCAAGGACAAGAGCCTGCTGCGCCGCCTCATGGGCATCTGCTCGGCGGCGATTGCGCGCGCGGCCGACCAGAGCGAGACGGCGCTCGAGGTGATCGGCGCGGCCGAAACGCAGTTGCTCGAGGTCAGCGAAAGAGGCATCGTGCACGGCCTGCAGGCTCTCGATGCGATCGTGCAGCACTCTTTCGGCAGCATTGACAATCTCTATAAACAGAGCCGCGAGGTCACCGGACTGGCCACCGGGTTCACCGAGTTCGACCACATGACCAGTGGCTTGCAGCGGGGCGAGCTCATCGTCGTCGGGGCGCGGCCTTCGATGGGCAAAACCGCGCTCGCCATCAATATCGCGCAGAACGCCGCTGTGAATCACGGCGCCATCGTGGCCATCTTCAGCCTGGAGATGAGCAAGGAGTCGCTCCTGCGCCGCATGCTCGCCTCGCAGGCCTGGGTGGACCAGCGCAAGCTGCAGACCGGTTTCCTCGGCCGTGAAGACCACGCCAAGCTGCAGCGCGGTCTCGAGCAGCTCATCGAGTCGCGCATCTTTATCGATGATTCGGCCGGCATCTCGCTCTCGGAGATGCGCGCCAAGGCGAGACGCCTCAAGCAAAATGCCGGGGGACTCGACCTGATTGTGGTGGATTACCTGACGCTGATGTCGGCCACGTTGCCCGCGGCGGGCGGCAAGCGGTTTGAGAATCGCGTGCAGGAGGTCTCAGCGCTCTCGCGCGGCCTGAAGGCCCTGGCCAAGGAACTGGACGTGCCGGTGCTGGCCGCTGCACAGCTTTCGCGCGCCAGCGAGCGCCGCGGCGACGACAAGCGTCCCATGTTGAGCGACCTGCGCGAATCGGGCTCCATCGAGCAGGACGCCGATGTGGTCGCCTTCATCCACCGCGAGGCTTATTACAACCGCGATGAAGAGATGAGCGAGTCCGACAAGGCGAAGGCCGAAGTGATTATTGCCAAGCAGCGCAACGGGCCCACCGGGGTCGTCCACTTGAACTTCATCTCGAAGTTCACCCGCTTTGACAATCCCGACTCAGTCCACGAAGCCTGAAAGCACCCACGAAGCCTGAAGGCAGCATTAATCGCCGGGTGCCCCAGGTCTCGATTCTGAGACCTGGGAAAGCACGAACCTCAAACCGGTATCGCGCTAGCTCTTCTTCGCCGGCACCTTTTTGCCTTCTTTCCTTGCCTTCGACAACCCGATGGCAATCGCCTGTTTCGGGTTGGTCACCTTCTTGGCGCTGCGGCCGCTCTTCAGCTTGCCCTGCTTCATCGCCCGCATCTCGGTCTCCACGTCCTTGCCCGCGCCCGGTGAATAGCGGCGCGTCGACTTCTTTCTCGAAGTGGACTTCTTCACCGCGGTCCGCCGGCTCGAAGATTTTCTTGCGGAGGTTTTCTTGGCGGCAGATTGCCTTCCAGAGGATCTTCGGGCAGAGGACTTCTTCGCGGCGGACTTTCGCGACGAGGATTTTTTCCCTGAAGATTTTTTCGCTGAAGATTTTTTTCGGGTCGACTTGGTTGCCATTGTTGGATTCTCCTTAGGCTTCAGATGGCAGCGAGTTTTTTCCCGTTGTCTGAGGGCAGCTTTCACGATCCGGGATCGCAACCGGTTCTGCCTAGAGTTCATTCATCAGCAGCACCACGCGGCCCGCGAGCGCGTCGCCCGGCGCATTCTCATCCATATCGATCAACTCCACCGCGAAGGCAATGTTGTACGGCCGTAACACCAGCCGGTTGAGATCCAGGTGCGCATAGCGCAGCTGCAGATGCGCGCCTTGCCGCACCGCGTAGAGATTCGATCGATCAGGCCGGTAGGGCGCAAGCGAGTTGTAGTGCCGGTCAATCAGCGCGATCGCCTCCGGCTGCACCATCGGACCCATTGCCTGCGCGTCGGCCGGGTGCGCCCTCACCGCCACGAAGCGCTGCCAGGCGCGGCGTGCATTCGAAACGGCTCGCGGACGCATGGAGGCCAGCACGCCGGCGGGAAAGCTCAGCATCGCTTGAATCGACGCAGGCCGGATTTGCGGCTCGAAGAGCGCCGCGGCATGCGAGACAAGTGGCGCCACGCCGCTCTCTTCCGTGGCCGCCGCGGCCTTGCCATGGGCCGTTCCCGCCAGAAGGTCGGCTGCTGAAAGGCGCTGCGCCTCCAGGATCCGATCCATCGCTCGGAGCGAAAGCTGCCGCCGGCCGCGCAAAAAATTTGAGAGATGCGGTTGGCCGAAGCCCGTCTGGCGCGCCAGCAACGAGACGCTGAGCGTGCCTCGCTGCACTCGGCGCAACAGTTCAAGACGGAGCCGCTCGTGGAACTGGATGAGGTTCATCGGTGGAATATTTGCTGCCGGCAATGAGTCCGCAGGCCCGTTGTTTGCTCCTGGAAAACCGATTTGGCAGAACCAGGCCGAGATTCCGCCGCAAGATCGAGGGGTGAGAGAGACACGCGGTGCCAGCCTGACTGCACCTGTTGACGCAAAGGAAGCCTGTTCGTAGATTGGGTTTACTTAATCTTGCATCGGCTTGTGGGAATCCTCCCCCAAAACTTTCACCGCCGCGCACTGGCCGGCGGCGGACCATTGCGTCGTTAGCGGTGAATTGTCACATGAATCGACCTTTTTCGACGTATTTCTCCGGCCCTTTTTCCCGCGCCACCCCGCGCGTGAGCCAGACCAAGCCGATCGAGCGCTCCCGTGATCTGCGCACCCCATCCATTCATATAACCAGAGAGCCAAGGCGGCATCCCCCCCTTTCAGGACCACAGCATTCCGAGTGGGCCTCCCTGCCTCTTTTCAAACCCCACGGCGCCACGAGACGAGGCAACGCTGCCGAGGGAGGGACGACCGACGGAGAAGGGCCATGGAATTGTGCGTACAAGTGAAGGTTTGCGAGGGGTGCGGGTCGCTTTTTTACCGCGCTCAAACTGAAGGAAAGATTTACTGCCACGGTTGTGAGGAGAAGCTAAGAGATTTTCCATCGCCGGAGAGCCGCAAGCGCCGGGGCCGGCCGGGCCGCAAAACGGTGCCCAAGATCTGGGCGGTCGCCGTCCTTCTGGAGAGTGCCTTATGAGCGCAGCCCTCGTGTTGACCACCATTTGGGGAATCGCCGCCCAGGCAGACCGGCCAATACCCCACCCCCTCCCCTCCCATGCGGGCCGGCCGCCGGTGGATTCAGACGATCCCCCGGCGAGCCTGGCCTTTTACCGCAAACACACCGAGAAGATGCTGCGCCGTTATCTCTACGCCTCGATGCAGGTGGGCCGGGCGCCCTCGATCCTCGCCGATCCCATCGGCCGCGGATGGGCGTCGAGCCGGCCCATCCGCACCTTCGAGGATGCCGTCATCTTCGTCCTCGACATGGAGCGATGTTTGAACTATCTCGGGTCGCTCGACCGGCAGATTCTCAGCCGCGTTGTGCTGCAGGAGTACACGCAAGTGGAGGCGGCGGTCTTGCTGGGGATGAGCGCCCGAACCATCTCCTATAAATTCCCCAAAGCGCTCGATCGCCTCACCGAGCGGCTGCTGGCCGCAGGGCTGCTCGTATTGCCGGGGTAAAATCCCAAATCAAAACAGAGTCGGTGAAGAAGAGCGCGCGATGCGTTCTTCTTCGCCGGCTGAAGCTTCGGGCGCGCTGCGTCTGGTATCGTGAAGGGTCGCAGAATATCTCTCTCCCGGAGCCGCATCTATGCACCCGCCTCGCCGCCTGCATGCCTTTCTCTTCCTGCTGAGCGCAGCAGCGCTGATGGCGCAACAGAAGGCGCCCACCACTGCGGTGACTGCGCCGAACGCCGACACCAGCTACATCGACGCGCAGGGTACGGCGCATGTCACGCGTGTGGTGCCGCTGCCGGACACGATCAGCGCCGAGGCGAAGGCGTCGGTAGGCCGGCAGATTCCCGACGAGGAGCCGCCGCAATCGCTCGCCGAGCGGCGCGCGCACACCGATGCCTACACAGCCGCGGCGCGCGTGGCCTGGACGAAGATCTGCCCCAACCAGATCGTCGAGTCCACGATGGCCGGCGTGCCGGTGCGGGTGGTCACCCCCGAGGGCATGCCTGCGGGCAACGAAGACAAGGTGCTCGAGAACTTGCACGGCGGCAGCTTCAACGCCGACTCCGGCTCCTACACGGAATCGATTCCGATTGCCTCGTACACCAAGATGAAGGTGGTGGCCGTGCTCTACCGGCTCGCGCCCGAGCACCCCTTTCCGGCCTCGGTCGACGATGCCGTCGCTGTCTACAAGGAGCTCCTGAAGACACATAAGCCCGGGAACATCGTGATCTATGGCACCTCGGCGGGCGCCATCCTCACCGCCGAGGTAGCGGTGAAGATCAAGCAGCTTGGCCTGCCGATGCCGGCCGCGCTCGGCATCTTCAGCGGCATGGGCGACTTTGCCCGCGCCGGCGACTCGTGGGCCATCTACTCGCTGCGCGGCCTCTCGGGTCATCTCGCACCGCCCGATTCAGGCCCGCACGATCCTTACTATCTCGGCGGCACCGATCCGCGCGACCCGGTGCTCTCGCCCATCTACGCCGATTTGCACGGCCTGCCGCCGACGCTCTTCATCAGCAGCGAGCGGGACGCGTTGCTCAGCGGCACCGTGAACCTGCACCGCGCTTACCTGCACGCCGGCGTCGATGCCCGGCTGGTGGTGTTTGACGCGCTGCCCCACGCCTTCTGGTACGATCCGAAGCTGCCCGAATCGATTGAAGCTAACCACCTGATGGCCGACTTTTTTCTGGCGCACCTGGGGCACTGAGCCTTGTTCTATCGGACTTGGCTGCCCTGGGTAATCTCGCCAAGTAACCCGGAAGCTACACTCCTGATAGGGCCGCCCCCGGCAAATTCTTGACGCGATCGGGGCAACCGGATCACTCTATGTATGTAGATCCTTTAAATATTCCTTCCCCGCGGTTCTAAGAACGGAGTCAGGCTGTGCCGTCGCATCCTACAACCTCTCAGGCTGGAGCGCACGCCGCCATAGTGGGCGGTCTTCTGATGCCCTGTCCGGCCGTGCCGCGCCTCACGCGCAGCCAGTGGTGGATAAAGCGCGCGGTGGATGTGGTTGGGGCAGCGTTCATGCTCATCTTGACGGCCCCGGTAATGATTCTCACGGCCGTGGTGATCGGCCTCAGCTCCTCGGGACCGGCTTTGGTGGGCGAAACCCGGTTGGGCGCCTGCGGAAAACTCTTCTCCTGCTACAAGTTCAGGACCGTCCTGATGGACCTGAATCCGGGCGCCAAGCCAGCTTCCGAGCCGCGGGTGACGCGCGTGGGCCGCATCTTGCGCGCCATGCACATCGATGAGCTGCCGCAGCTTTTCAACGTTCTGGCCGGTGAGATGAGCCTGATCGGGCCGCGGCCCGAGTGGCGGCATCTCGCCAAAGTCTACCGCGAGCGGTTTCCCGCCTATGAGCTCCGCTTTGCCGCCAAACCGGGCATCATGGGGCTGGCGCAGATTGACTGCCCGGAGGCGACCGAGCCCGAGGTAAAGCTCCATTTCGATCTCAAATATATCTATAACTATTCGCTGGGCATGGACTTTCAGATCCTCGCCCGAACGGTTGCGCGCGTTTTTTTCACCAGCCGGCCCGCTCAGGTGAAGAAATCACCCACGGCGCCCGCTGCGGCCCCGCGCCGGCATGGCCGTCTGCAAGACGTCGCGCATTGACGCAGGCTCAGCCAGCGTGGTCTTCTGGTTGAGATTGGCCTCGCTCCCCACATGTTGATCCGTTCCCGAGCGCCGTTGCGACTTGGCCTGGCCGGAGGCGGAACGGACGTCTCTCCCTATTGCGATGAGTTCGGCGGCGCGGTGCTGAACGCGACTATCGATTACTACGCCTACGCCGCGCTGGAGCCCCTCGCAACAGGAACCGTCGAGTTTGTCTCCGCCGACCTGAACCGGACCGCTGCCCACGATGCCGCGCCCGTGCTCGCGAGCGATGGCTGCCTGGATCTGTTCAAGGCCGTCTACAACCACGTGGTTCGCCATTACCACCACCGCGAGCCGCTGAGCCTGCGCATGAGCACGCGCGTCGACGTGCCCGCCGGCTCGGGCCTTGGCTCTTCTTCCACGCTGGTGGTTGCCATGCTGGCCGCGTATGGGGAATGGCTCAACCTGCCCTTAAGCGACTACGAGCTGGCGCATACCGCTTTCGTGATCGAGCGCGAAGAGGCGGCCTTGGAGGGCGGCAAGCAGGACCAGTATGCCGCGGCCTTCGGCGGCTTCAACTTTATGGAGTTTGGCCGCAACGGCAGCGTGCTGGTCAATCCGCTGCGGGTGAAAGACTGGGTGGTGTCGGAGCTCGAGGCCTCCCTCCTTCTCTACTTCACCGGCAACTCGCGCGCTTCGGCGGAGATCATACAGGAGCAGTCGCGGAATGTGCGCGATCGCAATACGCTCGCGCTCGACGCGATGCACGCAATCAAACAAGAGGCCTTCCAGATGAAAGAGTGCCTGCTGCGCGGCGACTTCAAGGCGCTGCATGCAGTGATGCGCTCGAGTTGGGAATCGAAGAAGCGCATGGCGGCGCTGATCACCAACGAGCAGATCGAGCGCGTGTACGCCAGCGCGCTCGCGGCCGGGGCGCATTGCGCCAAGATCTCCGGAGCCGGCGGCGGGGGATTCATGATGTTTCTCACCGACCCGATTCACAAGGACAAAGTGGCCGCGGCGTTGCGCGCCGGCCACGACGAGGGCACCGTCTACGGGTGCCATTTCACCGCGGGAGGAGTGCAGGCATGGAGAGTTCCATGAAAAATCTGGTGCGTGAAAAACTGCTGGAAGGCGCGGCGGTGGTGGATGCCGTGATCAGAGATCCCGCGCTGCACGCGACGCTGGCGGATGCGGCTCTGGCAACCGCGGCGGCCCTGAAGGCCGGGCGCAAACTGATGGTGGCCGGCAACGGGGGCAGCGCGGCGGACGCGCAGCACCTGGTGGCGGAGTTCGTGAGCCGGCTCGTCGAAGACCGGCCGGCCATGCGCGCCGTTGCGCTCACCACCGACACCTCGATCCTGACCGCGATTGGCAATGATTACGGTTATGAGCGCGTCTTCCAGCGCCAGGTTGAGGCGATCGGCCAGCAAGGCGATGTTTTCATGGGCATCTCCACCTCCGGCAACTCGCCCAACGTGCTGCGTGCTCTGGAGCTGAGCCGCGAGATGGGCATCATGACCATCGGATTCACCGGAAAATCCGGCGGCAAGATGCGCTCTCTCTGCGATTACCTGGTAGCAATTCCTTCCGATGTGACCATGTATATCCAGCAGGCGCACCTGGCCCTCGAACACATCCTCTGCCTGCTCGTGGAGTGCCACTACTTCGCGGCGGACGAAGCGCACGTGATGCGCGAAGCCTCTGAGGCCTACGAGTAATCCGGCGGAGTGACGCAATGGAAGCGATCGTTTTGGCCGGCGGTCTGGGAACGCGGATTGCCGCCAAGTTGAGCGGAGTGCCCAAGCCGATGGCGCCCATCGCCGGCCGGCCCTTTCTGGAGATACTACTGAACCAGCTTCACCGCGCCGGTTGCACGCGCGTGATTCTCTCCGTCGGCCACCTGCATAGCGTCATCGAAAATCATTTCGGCGATCGCTTCGGTGACGAAGGCAGCGGCATGCGCGTGGACTACGTAATTGAAAGCGCTCCTCTCGGCACAGGCGGCGCAATCCGCGCCGCGCTCCGCGAAGCCACGGAGAGATCGGCGCTGGTGCTGAATGGCGACACGTTTCTCGATGCGGACTACGCGGCGATGATGCGCTTCCACCAGACCGAGGGGGCGGGCCTGACGATAGCCATCACACACTGCGCGGATATCACGCGCTACGGCGGAGTGCTCGTCAGCGAAAGACGGATTGCGGGCTTTCAGGAGAAAGGCCGCACAGGCGCAGGCTGGATCAACGCCGGCGCTTACGCGATCGACAAAGCCCTGCGGTGGCCCGCGCATCTCAAGGAAAAATTTTCGTTCGAGACGGAGTTCCTGGCGCGGGAGATCGCGCGCCTCGCGCCCGCGGCCTACCAGGTGAAAGGCTTCTTTCTCGACATTGGCGTGCCGGAAGATCTGGACCGCGCACAAACCGAGCTGGCCCCGTTCATGCCTTAATCCAGCGCCGCTGTGGGCGCCACCCTTGCCCCGTTTTTCGTGGGGCAACGGGTGTGATAGCCCATTCGCCGCCTCGCACAAGCTATACGACGGCGTTCCGCGCAATCACCTGCCGGTACCACTCGGCGCTCAGTTTGGGCGTGCGCTTCTCGGTTTGGAAATCGACATAGTGGAGGCCGAAGCGCTTGCTGTACCCGTCCGCCCACTCGAAGTTGTCGAGCAAGCTCCACAGAAAATAGCCCTTCACCGGATAACCCTCGGCCGTCGCGCGCTGGAGGTGCGTGAGATAGTTGCGCAGGTACATCACGCGGTCCGTGTCTTCAACGCGGCCTTCTGGCGTAATCACATCGTCGGCCGAGCAGCCGTTCTCCGTGATGTAAATGCCCCTGGGATGCCACAGATCGCACACATTGCGCACGCCCCAGTAGAGGCACTCAGGCCCGATCCTCAGCCACGGCGAGGCCATGGCCGGATACGATGCCTGGGGATTTTCAAGCGCATATCCCTTCGCCGAGCCGTCGGCCCGCACATACGTGGGCGTATAAATATTGAGCCCGACGAAATCCAACGGGCTGCCGATGGCTTCCATATCCCCCGGCTCCGCCTTGGGCGCGTTCGCGCCTTCCTGCTCGAGATATTCTTCGGGATATTTGCCTTCCATCAACGTGGTCAGGAACGGCGCATTGCCCAGGCGCGTGGCGCGGCGAGCCGCCTCGATGTTCGCGTCGTCTTCAATCACGGGCACATAGACGACCGCGTTCTCCGCCAGGCCCACCTGCACAGCACCTTGGGCGTGGGCGCGAATTGCCTGCGCGCCGAGGCCGTGGGCAAGAATGCCGTGATGACGCACCTGGTTGGCTGGCCCGTCGGCGAGCTTGAGACCGGGCGCGAACCGGCCCTCGCGGTAGCCGATATCGGTGAAGCAGGTGAACTCGTTCGTGGTCATGAAGTGCTTCACGCGATCGGAGATGCGGGCAGCGACATGACCCGCGTAGTCCGCGTACGCAAGCGAAGTATCCCGCGATTGCCATCCGCCGTCGAGCGCCTGCGGCAGGTCCCAGTGGAACAGCGTGACATAAGGCGTGATGTTGTTGGCCAGCAGCTCGTCGATCACGCGGTTGTAGTAATCGAGGCCCGCGGGATTCGGCTTCCCCTTGCCGTCAGGGAAGATGCGCGACCAGGAGATGGACATGCGGTAGGTGCGCACGCCCAGATTCTTGAGAAGCTGCACATCTTCTTTGTAGAGATGATAGGAATCATCGGCCACATCGCCCGTGTCGCCATTGTGAGTCTTGCCGGGCGTGTGCGAGAAGGTGTCCCAGATGGAGGGCCCACGTCCGCCGCCGCGGGCGCCGCCTTCGATCTGATAGGCTGCGGTGGCGCAGCCCCAGAGAAACCCTTGCGGAAATTCACGGCCGATTTGATGCGCGGGCGCCTGGCTCAAAGAAAATTTCGGCAGCGAGGCTCCGGCCAGCGCGGCCGCGGCGGCAACAGTCTTGCCAAATTGGCGGCGGGAAATTGTATGCATGGACGATCTACTTTCGGAACACAAGGCCGATTATAGAGCCTGTTACGTGAGGCACCCAAAATTGCAGGCGGGCGACGCGTTGCCGATCCGGTTGCGCTACACTGGAGCGGTTCCCGAATGATCGTCGACTTTGATTGACATAATGATCGGCCTTTTTTTAGAAAAAAGGCGACCTGGATGCGCGGCTCCGGTTCACAGCAATCCCGGAATCGCTCTAGCGGTCGCACCGTACAGCAGGGTGAGTTCAGCCTGAACTTAGCGAGGCGCGCTCCATGCCGGCAAATCTCGTCACCTGCGAATGCTCGCTGGTCTGGAAGCTGCATCGGATGAAGACCTCCATGCGCGATGACGCGACACTCCGGTGCAGTTGCGGACGCGTGCTCATCAGTTGGAGCGGTCCTTATATGTGGATGAAAGAGCGGATTCCGGAGCCGAAAGAGTAAACCGCGCGGTTCAGAATGTAACCGCACACAAAAAGGCCGCAGCCCTTTGCCTGGCTGCGGCCTTTTAGGTGGATTGCGAGGCGGCCGATTTCCCGGCCGAGCCTCACATCTCCTTCACACCTTCCACAAACGCCTTCAGCTTGCGCGAACGCGATGGATGACGCAGCTTGCGCAGCGCCTTCGCTTCGATCTGCCGGATGCGTTCTCTCGTCACCTGGAAGCTCTGGCCGACCTCTTCGAGCGTGTGCTCGGAGCCGTCTTCGAGGCCGAAGCGCATTTTAATCACGCGCTCCTCCCGAGGAGTCAGGGTCCGGAGGACCTGCGAGGTGTACTCCTTCAGGTTCACGCTGATCACCGCTTCAGAAGGCGACACCGCCTGGCGGTCTTCGATGAAGTCGCCCAGGTGCGAGTCTTCCTCTTCGCCGATCGGCGTTTCCAGCGAGATGGGCTCCTGCGCGATCTTGAGCACCTTGCGCACCTTCGCCACGGGAATATCCATGCGGCGCGCAATCTCTTCGCTCGAGGGCTCGCGGCCCAGCTCCTGCACAAGCTGACGCGAAGTGCGGATGAGCTTGTTGATGGTCTCGATCATGTGCACCGGGATGCGGATCGTGCGCGCCTGGTCCGCAATGGCGCGGGTAATCGCCTGGCGGATCCACCACGTTGCATAGGTCGAAAACTTGTAGCCGCGCCGGTACTCGAATTTGTCCACCGCCTTCATCAGGCCGATGTTGCCCTCCTGAATCAGGTCGAGGAACTGCAGGCCGCGGTTGGTGTACTTCTTCGCGATCGAGACGACGAGCCGAAGATTGGCTTCGATCAACTCGCGCTTCGCTTGCTCGGCGTCCATGTCGCCCTGGATCATCTCGCGCTGCGTGCGCTTGAGCTCCGCGATCGACACGCCCGCATCGCCCTCGATCTTTTCGAGGTCAGTGCGGCAGTTCTTCTGCTGGCGCCGGTACTCCTTCTTCAGCTCCTCGCTCTTGGACGCATCGAACTTCTGATCAAGCGAGCGAATCTGCCGTTCGAGCGTGCGCATGGTGTCGACGGTCTTGTTCACCTTGTCGAGCAGCCGCTTGCGCTCAATGGGCGTGTACTTGAGCTCGCGCACAATCCGCGAGATGTACACCCTTTCACGCGCAATGGCCCAACGCAGCTTGCGCGACTCCCGCACCTTCGCCTTCACGGCCGGAGTCGCCAGCTTCTCATCGAGCAGCGCAATCTTCTTCTGGTGCTTGACCAGCGCCTCAATGCGCGCCACCGTGGCCTTCACGCGGGTCTGCACCACGTCTTCGGTGAGCTCTTCCTCGTCGAAGATCACCACTTCCTTCACGTTGCGCACGCCGCGCTTCAGGTCTTCGCCCAAGGCGGCAATCTCGCGAATCACGATGGGTGAGCGCGAGATCGCTTTGAGCACTCGCATCTGGCCGCGCTCAATGCGTTTGGCGATCTCCACTTCGCCTTCCCGCGTGAGCAGCGGCACCGTGCCCATCTCGCGCAGGTACATGCGCACCGGGTCATTGGTCTTCTCGAGCGTGCCGGGCGTCAGGTCGAGCTCGACATCTTCACCCTCTTCCAGCTCGAATTCCTTATCGCCCGGAAACTTCGGCCCGTCGAGCAGATCAATGCCCTGGGTCCCGATGGTTGTGATCAGATCATCCAGATCGTCGGGCGTGCCAATCTCATCCGGCAGCATTTCATTCACGTCGCCATAGGTGAGATAGCCCTTTTCCTTGCCCACATCGATCAGGTTCTGAATCTCGTCGTCGAATTTGTCTTCGATTGCCAAAATGCCCTACTCTCCTCGGCCCCGATCGTCCGCGATCCCGCCGACTCCAAACTGCGCCCTGCGGTTCCGCCTCAGCGAACCCAAGGACTTCGATGCTTCGTTGCTGGAGCGTGATAGCTCCATGCGGGCCCGCGCAAGGTTACCTAAGACCCCTGCGTACCAGCGCCGGTCTGACCACGCACCAAGAAAGACTTCCCTTTGTGGAAATCTTCACGTGCAGCAGAGACACGTACACGCTCGCCTCAACTCATTTGCTCGGAACAGGATGACAGCGCTTCAGGGTTTCGCCTGAGTTGCCCGCGAGCCGCAGCTCATAGGTGGGGCAAAAGGGGCGCGCATCCTCACAGAGACAATCAGATTACCACAGTCCGTGCAGCTTACCAGCAAAAAAACCGCCAAATCCCGGCCGCGCCACGAACTGGAACGCGTCAGCCGGATTTATCAGTCCGGATCTGTCAGTCCCGAACCTACAAGCCTCAACAGACTCTCTGCGGACTGGGTCGGGCGGCCCTTCGCCGCCGCTCCAGCCATCTCTCTTTAATTTGACGCTGCTGAGGCTCAATTCGACGCAAATCCAGCGGCCATTTGAGCCCTTCGCGGCTCGAGGCCTACCCCTCCCGGGGTCGGTGCCTGTGCAGTTCCCGCAAGGCTTTGTCCAGCTCCAGCTTTTTCTGGGTCAGCAGGGCAAGCCCGGCGAAATCAGACCTTCTTTCCGCATCGGCAATCTCCGCCCGCAGGTCGCGCAGCCGGCCTCCGATCCACCGTTCTTCGGTCTCTTGAATCGCGCCCTGCACTTCGCCCGCATCGGGCGGCCGCGCCTCGCCCAGCAGCGCCTCGGCCAGCAATGCCCGCTGCGCCGCATCTTCGACCGCTTCCATCGGATCGCGCGCCTGCCGCCGGGTGAGCGCAAGCAACGCCGGATAAGCGCTAAGATGCTCAAACCATGTGGGTTCGCGCGCAATCGCCGTGGCCGCGAACCGTCGCGTCTCTTCCCCTTCAGGATCGGTCACGGCCAGCGCCCGCAGCAGCACTCGTTCCACTTCCGTGAGAGCGGCCACCCGGGCTTCCACGCGATCCCGACGCCGAAGCGCAGCCTGGCGCAACTCCTCGCGCATCACGGCCGAGTCGATCCCGAGCTTCTGCGCCGTATCCCGGGCAAACTGCTCCCGCGCCAGCATCTCCGGTATGCGGCGGATGTGCGGCAGCAGGAAGTTCAGGGCCTTCACCTTCTGGTCGGCGCCCGCGCCGGGGAAAGCGCTCCGGGCGCGCTCAATGAGATAGTCGGCCTGGGGGCGCGCATCGCGAATCGCCTTGGTATATGCTTCAACTCCCCGCTCGCGGATAAAGCGGTCCGGGTCCAGCCCGCCTTCCAGCGTCACAATCCGGATCGAGAATCCCTCCTCCGTCAGCAGGGCAATCGACTTCTCGGCCGCGTTGGCGCCTGCTGCGTCCGGGTCGAAGTTCACGACGACGTTCGACGTGTGCCGCTTGAGGATCGCCACCTGTTGCTCGGTAAAAGCGGTTCCGCTGGTCGCGATCACGTTCTGGATGCCGCGCAAGAACACGCTGATACAATCCATCTGGCCTTCGACCAGCAGCGCGAAGCCAGCCTGGCGGATTACGCTCTTGGCCTTGTCGAGGTTAAAGAGCACATGGCTCTTCGAGTAGAGCGGCGTCTCCGGCGAGTTGATGTACTTTGCCCCGGCCTTCTCGCCGGTCTCGAGCGTCCGTGCCGTGAAGGCGATCACGCGCCCGCCCTCATTCGCAATCGGGAACATGACCCGCTTGCGGAACCGGTCGTAGATCGGCCCCGGCGTGCCGTCGCCTTGCTCTTTCGCGCTGAAGAGGCCGGAGGCGCGCAGCGTTTCCGGGTCGGCCATGCCGCTCAAGCGGTCCCGCAGGGCGTTGAAGCTGTCCGGCGCGTAGCCGATGCGGAATTTCTTTATGCCATCCACCGAGAGTCCGCGCCCTGCAAGGTACTCGCGCGCAGTGGCTCCGGCAGGGGAGCGGAGCTGCTCTTCAAACCAGGCGGCGGCGGTCTCGTGCAGATCCAGCAGCTTGCCCCGCAGCCGGGCTTCCGCGGCCTGTTCGGGAGAGGAGAACTCCTGCTTGGGCAGCGGAATGCCGCACTTCTGCGCCACAATCCGCACCGCCTCGGGGAAGGTTACGTTCTCAATTTTGCCGACAAAGGTAAACACGTCGCCCGACACGCCGCACCCGAAGCAGTGAAAAAACTGGCGCACCGCGTGCACGTTGAACGAGGGCGATTTTTCCTTATGGAAAGGGCACAATCCTGACCAGTTGGTGGCGCCGGCTTTGCGCAGGCGGATGTAGCCCTCGACGATCTTGACGATGTCGGCCTGTTGCTTCACGCCTTGGGCGAAGTCGGACACGGGAGGG
>DASXFB010000062.1:0-1512 GCA_036489815.1 Occallatibacter sp.
AAGCTGGCAGCGTTCGGATGGGCCTATCAACAGGCGACAGGATTCCACACGCTCCATCCCAAGCTCGATTGAGACGGTTTGTCGGCGGCGAAGACCTTGAAGGCGGAACGAGCCGGGGGTCTTGAGGTGGAGGGAGCCGGGGCATTCATGCCCCGGAACAACGGCCGCAAGATCGAGCCGGCTTCAACCGCGGGTCTTTTCCGGGTCTGAAGGCCGCGCCATTTTGTCCGTCTATTCGTGATGCCGGAGCCTTACGCTCCCTCCATTCGCTCCCGCGAATCTCTTGAACCGTTCGCTTGTCCGGTTCCCTCGTCCTGCTTCCTTGACCTTCTATGCGGACGCTTCACGCATGTACCATCAACCCATGTCCCTGGTCGAAGTCGACTCCGTCTCGAAGAGCTATCCGCGCCGCGCGGGGCTGCGGACGCAGATGCAGTCCGTTGTCGAGGATGTTTCTCTGACGGTGGAGGCGGGCGAGACGCTGGGGCTGGTGGGCGAGTCTGGCTCGGGAAAGACGACGCTCGCGCGGATGATTCTGGGGCTGGTGAAGCCGACGCGGGGCACGGTGCGCGTGGATGGGATTGACGTGGCACAGGCCACCGGCGAGGAACTGAGGCGATTGCGGCGGCAGATGCAGCCCGTCTTTCAGGACCCGTTCGGAGCGCTCAATCCGCGCATGAAAGTTCTGGAAATCGTCGCGGAGCCGCTGGTGATTCACAGGGATGCCGCCGCCGGATCGAAGGCGGCGCTGCGGGCCAAGGCGGTAGAGCTGCTGGGCGAAGTCGGCCTCGACGAGTCGGCACTGGGGCGGTATCCGCATGAGTTTTCAGGCGGGCAGCGGCAGCGCATCAACATTGCACGGGCCCTGGCCCTGCGGCCCAGGCTGCTGATTCTGGACGAGCCGGTGTCGGCCTTGGACGTGAGCGTCGGCGCGCAGATTGTGAACCTGCTGCGGCGTTTGCAGAGCGAACTGGAGCTGACTTACCTGTTTATTTCGCACTCCATGCCGCTGGTGCGGTATTTGAGCACCAGAATCGCGGTGATGGAGCGCGGGCGGCTGGTGGAGGTAGGCGAAGCCGAGGCGCTGTGCGCGGAGCCGCGCCAGGCGTATACGCGGCAACTGCTGAAGGCCACACCTGAACTGCCTGCGGGCGTCTAGCGCGTCCGCAGAATAGATGGGTCAGGTTAGGTTTCGACTCAAGCTGCTCGCGATAATCTTGAACTCATGCCAACCGCATATATCTGCATGGGGAGCAACCTGGCCACCGCCGCCGGGCGGCCGGATGCAACCCTGGCTGCTGCCGCCGCGAGGCTGGAGACGCTGGGAAGGGTGACGTTGCGGTCGTCCCTCTACTCGACTGAGCCGGTAGGATTTGCCGATCAGCCGCGTTTCGTGAACGCTGTAGTAGCTCTCGAAACCGGGCTTGAACCCCGGGACTTGCTGAAGGCGCTGCTGGCAATCGAGCAGGAGTTCGGCCGCGACCGCACGGGCGGCATCCGCAACGGGCCGCG
>DASXFB010000065.1:0-7971 GCA_036489815.1 Occallatibacter sp.
GCGCCCGACGATCTGTTCCACCTGATCGGTGATGTGCACCATCTCCCGCCGCTTGCGGGTTTCAAAAACCAGATACTCCGTGTGGCTTTTCATTTCCATCTCCTCACCGCTTATCCTAAAGAAAGCCGTGACCGCGACCAACGCCTCCGCCGCCGATCTGCTTTCGCAACGCGGACTCGATCTGCTTGCCGCCGGCTCGCCCGCTGAGGCAGCGCAATCGTTTCGCGCCGCCATTGCCGCCGAGCCCGGGCACGGGGAGGCGCATCATGGCCTGGTGCGTGCGCTGCGCGACGCCGGCCGGACGGAAGAGTCCATCGCCGCGGCGACGGCCTTGACGGCTCTCACACCGCTCGATCCGCTGGCGCACACGGCGCTCTCCATCTCCTTGCAGCATGCCGGGCATGTTCCTGAAGCGGAAGCCGCCGCGGCCCGCGCGCGGATTCTCGAGTGGAAGGTGCAGCTTGAGTCGCCGCCGGAGTCCCTCGATGCCCCGGGGCGGCAGCGGTGAAAGCGCCCAAGCCCATCCCCGCTGAGCGTTTGCGCCGCATGCACGACCAGCTTGCTCAAGCCTACGGATCGCAGCACTGGTGGCCGGCGCAGTCGGCCTTTGAAGTGATTCTCGGCGCCTATCTCACCCAGAACACCGCGTGGAAGGCCGTGGAGCGGTCTCTTACCAACCTCCGCGAGGCTGGTGCGCTCACGCTGGAGGGTCTGCGCGCCCTGCCGCTCGATGAACTCCGCCGGCTCATACGGCCTTCAGGCTTTTTCAACCGCAAAGCTCCCGCGTTGAAGGCCTTTGTCGGCATGGTCGACGAGGAATTCGGCGGATCTCTTGAGACGCTCGCAGCCGCGCCGACCACCTTTTTGCGACTGCGTCTTCTTGCCCTTCCGGGTGTGGGCGCTGAGACGGCCGACGCCATTCTGCTCTATGCATTGGGTCATCCCGTTCCGGTTGCGGATGAGTATCTGCGCCGCATCGTCGCGCGTCATGACCTGGTCGCGCCTGTTGCCGGCCGCATCCGGTACGAGGCGCTCACCGATCTCACCCGCCGCGCATTTGCCGGCGACCCTGAGCCCGGCCGCGCGCGGCTCTTCAATGAATTTCACGCGCTCACTGTCGCGGTCGGCAAGGCTCACTGCAGCCGCACACCGCGTTGCGAGGGCTGCCCGCTTGCATCGGATCTCCGCCGCGCTTCCGGCGTAAAGTGACTATCGTTCCTCCGAGGCAATAAGCGCGCTCTCCTCACTGGCACCCCTCGAGGCGTAATCTGGTGACATCATGAGTCCAGCCCCACCAGCACAGCCTCAATTGAATCTTGCCCTGGCCCCCGACTACCGCGAAACCTATGCCAACAGCGTGCAGGTGCGCGTGAGCGTATGGGATTTTCAACTCGTCTTCGGCCTCGCCACCAGCGAGGGCCCGGATCAGGTGACCATCAAAAATCATCAAGCCATCTTTCTCAGTCCGCAACAGGCCAAGGCCCTTTGGAATGTGCTGGGGCAGAACATCGCGCAATACGAGCAGGCCTTCGGCACCCTCAACCTCGAGCCGCAGAGCCAGGGTTTCCCGCGCGGGCCGGTCAACTAGCCTGATCGTTTGCCGCAGCCCGAGGGAATTCCGTTGCGCCTGAAGAGAATCTTCAATCCCCGGCCGGACGCGCCGCTGCCGCTGTGGATGATCTTTCCAGTGGTGTTTGCGGCGCTCTACGCCAGCCACTTTGCCCTGCTGCGGGTGCCTTATTACTGGGATGAGGCAGGTTATTACATTCCCGCCGCCTGGGACTTCTTTCGCACCGGTTCGCTGATTCCAATCACCACGCTTACGAATGCCCATCCGCCGTTGCCCAGCATCTATCTTGCGCTGTGGTGGAAGCTCTCAGGCTTTTATCCCGAAGTCACGCGGGAAGCGGTGTTGCTGGTAGCCGCGCTGGGTTTGCTGGCTGTATGGCGGCTTTCCATGCGGTTGTCGGGCGTGGCCTCCGTCGCATTCTGGACCACGCTCCTGACCGGGCTCTATCCCATCTGGTTTGCGCAGAGTTCGCTGGCCCATGCCGATATCTTTGCCGCCGCCTGTTCCTTGTGGGGTCTGGTGTATGCGCTGCCCAGCCGCGGCCGCAATCTGTGCGCGGCGGCGCTCTGGTTTTCGGCCGCCGCTCTCTGCAAGGAGACCTCGGTTGCCATTCCCCTGACGCTTGCTTTCATCCATGTTTTTGAGGGTACGCGCCGGCCCGCTCCCGCGCACTTCCGCCTCTGGCGCGAGGCAGCATGGCTCTCCGCCTGCATTCTTCCGTTGGCCGCGTGGTATGCCTACCATTACGCGCGGACGGGCTTTCTCTTCGGTAATCCGCAATACCTGCGCTACAACGCCGAGAGCACGCTTGCGCCGCTGCGCATCCTGGCCGCCTTCGCGCATCGCGTCCTTCATCTCACCGCGCACATGAACCTGTTTGTGCCGGTTTTTATTGCCTGCGCAGCCCTGCTGCTGACGCCGCGCCCGGATGCAGAGGGCCGCGACCGGCCGGCGGTCGATCCCATCATCCTGCGCGGCATTTTTATCCTGCTGCTGGTCGAGGCGCTAGTTTTCAGTGTCCTGGGCGGTGCGCTCCTCACCCGCTATCTGCTGCCCATGTATCCCCTCGTGCTGCTGCTGGCGGTCTCCACGGTGTATCGCCGCGCCCCGTACTGGCAGGCCTTGATGCTGCTTTCGGCGGCGGCCTTCATTGCCGGCCTGTTTATCAATCCGCCGTACGGCTTCGCCCCGGAGGACAATCTGGAGTATGCCCGCGTGGTGCGAATGCACCTGGCCGGCATTCATGAGCTGGACCGCCGCTTTCCCGGCGCGCCCGTCCTGACCGCGTGGCCCGTGAGCGACGAACTCACGCGCCCTGAGCTTGGCTACGTCCGAGAGCCATGGGAGGTCTGTCCGCTCGACGATTTCACGGCTGCGCAGATCGACGTGGCCGCACAGGAGCCTGAAAAGTATTCGGCCGCGCTGGTTTTTTCCACTAAATACGATCCGCCCAAGCCCTTGTTCACGCTGGGCCCGGGCAGCCGCGCTCTCGACGAACATTACTTCGGTCTTCATCATGATCTGCCTCCGGAAGCCATCGCCCTCCGGCTTGGCGGTACGCTGGTTTGGAAGCAGCAGGACGGGGGCATGTGGATCGCATTGATTCGCTTTAATCGGCAGGTAGAAGCACGGCTGGAAAGAGGACATCCATCGTGGGCTCGCGGGCGCTGAGTGGCCGTTGTGACGGTCCCAAAGCCTATAATTTTCCTGATGTGCTGAATCTTTTCTCACTCTCTCGGTTGCCGAAGCGGCGATTCGCCCTATCTTTGGGGCTGACGGCTCTTTTCGCGTTGTTTCCCGCGGTTTACGTATTCGCCCAGGCGCCCGCCGAGGACGCCCATGCGGTGGCGGACCGGGGACGGATCCTGCTGGTCTTGCCGTTCGACAACCGCACGGGCCAGCCAAGCCTGGACTGGATTCGGGAAGCTGCGGCCGACCTGCTCAGTACCCGCTTTGCGTCGGTAGGTTTCGCGCCGATGACGCGCGCCGATCGCATGTACGCGCTCGATCATCTTGGGCTTCCACAAGGCTTTCAGCCATCCCGCGCGAGCTCTCTCAAGCTGGCGCAAACTCTTGACGCGGACTCGATCGTGGTGGGCAGCTATTCGACAGACGGAACCCAAATTATTGCCGAAGCACAACTGGTCGATGTGCCGCATCTGCGCATGACGGCGGCCGTCACGACCAAAGGCGAGATGCGCGACATGATCCCGGTCTTCGACTCGCTTGCCTGGAAGCTCACCCCGCAGCTCGACCCCTCCCTGCACATCGCCGAGGAGACGTTTATCGCCGCGGGTGCGGGGCTGCGCCTTGACGCCTACGAGCAATATATCCGCGGCATCACGGAGCCGGATCAAGCGGAACGTCTGCGCCACCTGCAACAGGCGGTCAAGCTCAGCCCGGGCTATAGTCCGGCATGGATGGCGTTGGGGCGGGAAGAGTACCAGGGCCAGCAGTACGACCAGGCCGTTCAGGCCTTCGCGAAGGTCGACCGCAGCGGTCCGGACGGGTTGGAAGCAGACTTCTACCGCGGCCTTTCGCTGCTGTTCTCAGGAGATTACCCGCAGGCGGCACAGGATTTCGCCGGCATTGCGCGCATTCTGCCGCTCGCCGAAGTGGTGAACGATGAGGGAGTTGCCCTTAGCCGTCAAGGCCGGGACGGCACCGCTCTGTTTGTGCAGGCGGCATCGGCCGATCCGAAGACCGCCGATTATCATTTCAATCTTGCCGTCAGCCTTAAGCGCCATGGCAAGACGGCCGCAGCTCTGAATGAGCTGACGCAATGCCTGAAGCTGCGCCCGTCGGATAACGAGGCTCAGTCACTCGAGGCCACGTGGAAGACTCCCGTCCCGATGCAGACAGCGATGGGATCGGAGCCGCCGGCGGGAGCCGATCCGCTCGAGCGCATCGTGCGCACCTTCGACGCCGCGGCGTTTCGCCAGGCAGCCGTCATGCTCGACCAGATGGACGCGGCGAGTCTGGCGGCGTTGAGCCCGCGGGATCGGGCGCTCAAGCTTTCCACGCAGGCGAAGGGGTTTCTCGACCGTGGCCTGCTGCTCGAAGCCGACCGGCTTTATCAATCCGCCGTGGCAGCGGACGGCCAGGTTGCGGAAGCCCATGTAGGCCTGGCGAAGGTGCGGGAGCGTACCGGCGACAACAGCTCCGCCCGCCGGGAGGCGCACGCGGCGCTGGAACTCTCGCCCTCGGCGGATGCGTATCTCGTGCTGGGCCGTTTGGATCTCGCGGATAACCATCTTGCCGAAGCCAAGAGCGATGCGGACGAGGCGCTCAAGCTCGATCCCGCAAGTCAAACGGGTCAGGAGCTGCTCCGGCAGATCCTTGCCCGCTCCGGTCAAAGTCGTTAGGGCCGTGCCGGAGGCCCTGAAGGAGTAAGCCATGCTTCAGCGTGCTTGCCGGATCGTATCTCCCCTCGCCCTTGGCCTTCTGGCCGCCCTTCTCGCCGCCCCTCGCGCCGGATGGATCGGAACAACGCCGGGGTATTCCGTACTGGCCGCTGCCCAGCAGCCGCTTGTCGAGAAATTCGTCCTGGATGACACGGTGCAGCCGGTGAGCGCCGATGAGCTGAGCCGAGCCATCGCTGAAGCGAATGCTGAGGGCGCCCAGGCTTTGTTGATTGAATTGGACACGCCAGGCGGGCTGGTGGACTCCATGCGGAGCATGGCCGGCGCCATTCTCGGCTCCCGCGTTCCCGTGATTATCTATGTGGAGCCATCGGGAGCACGCGCCGGGTCGGCTGGTTTTTTCCTGCTCGAGGCGGCAGACGTGGCCGCCATGGCGCCGGGCACCGAGGCCGGCGCCGCGCATGTGGTGTTCGCAGGCGGCAAGCCCGACGACATCGAGATGCAGAAGGTGGAGAACGATGCCGAGGCTTTTCTGCGCTCGTATGTGACTCGCCGAAACCGAAATGCGGAGGCGGCCACGGCGGCTTTGCAATCGTCCCACTCTTACACTCCCGAGGAGGCGCTGAATCAGCACCTGATCGATCTTGTCGCCAACAATGAAACAGAGCTGCTTGCGGCGCTCAACGGCCGCCAGATTACGCGCTTCGATGGCAGCAAGCAGACCCTCCACCTGGCCGGCGCGCGCATTGAGATGTTTCGCCCGGATTTGCGCGATGAGCTGCTTGGCTGGCTCGTCAATCCCAACATCGCGCTGCTGTTTCTGGTTGGGGGCGCGCTGCTGATCTATCTCGAATTCAACACTCCCGGCACCATCGTGCCGGGAGCGCTGGGCACCCTGATGGTTCTGCTCGCCGTCTTCGCGCTGAATCTGCTGCCGATCCGTTACACGGCGGTTCTGCTGCTGCTGGCCGCTCTCGTCCTGCTGCTTCTCGAAGCCAAGTTCGGCGGACACGGCGCTCTCGCGATCGCCGGCATCGTTTGCCTCGCCTTCGGAACCCTGACGCTGGTGGCAGCCCCCATTCCGCAGATGGCGGTGCACCCGCTGGTCGCCGTCGCCATCAGTGCCGCATTTGGAGCGATAACGGTCTTTCTTGTCCGGCTGGCGGTGCGCGCCCGGCAGCGCAAATCTCGGCTGGGCGGCGACGCGCTGGTCGGCTCACGGGCCACGGCGATGGAGCCGCTGGACCCGTCAGGCCACGTGTTGGTAGAGGGAGAAATCTGGCGCGCCGTCTCCAGCCAACCGATCCCGGCGGGCGCGATGCTCGAAGTGACGGGCCATGAGCAGATGCTTCTGCGGGTTCAGCCCCTAGTCGCTGCCCGTCAACCGGAACTTCGCGTTTAGCTCAACGGAGTACAATCCTGCTGAGGTAAGTCCATGCCCGGCTCCATGTTGCCGATTCTGATCTTCATTGCCATCATCGTGCTCTATCTGCTGAACTCCATCAAGATTCTCCGCGAGTACGAGCGGGGTGTTATCTTCCGGCTGGGCCGGGCGCTGCCCGCTGCCAAAGGCCCCGGCGTTATTCTCGTCTTCCGGCCCTTCGACCAGATGATCCGCCTCTCGCTGCGCCAGGAAGTGCTGGAAGTCCCGCCACAGGACGTGATCACACGCGACAACGTCACCATCAAAGTGAATGCTGTCGTCACGCTCTACGTGGTCAATCCCAATGATGCGGCCATCAAGGTAGCGAATTACGTCTACCAGACCTCGCAGTTCGCGCAGACCACCCTGCGTTCGGTACTGGGCGAAGTGGAGCTCGATGAGCTGCTCAGCCATCGCGACAAGCTTAATCTGCGCATCCAGACCATCATCGACCAAAGGACGGAGCCCTTCGGCGTGAAGGTGGTCTCAGTGGAAGTGAAGCAGGTCGACCTGCCCGAACAGATGCTGCGCGCGATGGCCAAGCAGGCTGAGGCGGAACGGGAAAAGCGCTCCAAGATCATTCACGCGGAGGGCGAGTTCAACGCGGCGCAAAAGCTGGTGGATGCGGCCGCGCTCATGGCCACGCAGCCCATGACGCTCCAGTTGCGTTACCTGCAGACCTTGTCGGATATCGGCGTCGAAAAGAACACGACGATTGTGTTTCCATTGCCGATTGAGATGATGACGCTCTTGAACAAGCTTGGTGCTGATTCCAAAGTGCTTGCGGGCCAGCCATAAGCCGGCGATGACGAAAGTGCCGCATCGGCGGCCGAAGAGAAGGGTGGCCGGAGACGGCTGTCTGCGCCTCCCGCGGCATCCAAGTAAGCACTGGTTTGTTCATAGGCAGATAGGAAGGATGTCATGAGAGGGGCTTTCGACGATCCCGACCTGGAGCCGGTGCAGTCCCGGCGCGACACAGAGCTTACGCTCGGTTCCGGTACGCTTGTGGCCATCTTTGGCGGCCTGGTTCTCCTCTGCGGTCTTTGCTTCGGCCTGGGTTATATGCTGGGTCATCACGGCTCGCGACCTTCAGCCGCAGCGGCGTCGGCATCGGAAACGGCGTCGCAACCTCTTGAAGTTGGAGCGGGCGGCACGCTTGCCAAGCCGTCGGCTACGGAAACAGCCGCCCAACCAGCTCCTCAAGCCGAGGAGATTGCCGCCAGTCCATCCGCCCCTGTCGGCGCAGGCCTGACTCCGGCCGCAGATGCGCAGACCTTGCCGGCCCAGGTGGCGGCCGGAGCGCCAAATGAGCCGGAGGTTCATCCGGCGCTGACGCCCGCGGTAGAAACCAGTCAGCCCGGTCAGGCGGGTATTGCCGCGCGTCCGGCCTTTGTGCCCGCGCCCGCTGCGCCCGCCGGCTCGCTGATGGTGCAGATCGCCGCCGTCTCCAATGCAGAAGACGCCGAGGTGCTTACCAACGCCCTGCGCAAGCGGGGTTACGCCGTCAACGCTCGCCGCGAACCCGCCGACAATCTTGTCCATGTACGCGTGGGCCCCTTTGCTACTCCGGCTGAAGCCAACAGTTGGAAGATGAAGCTTCTCAACGACGGCTACAA
>DASXFB010000150.1:0-1646 GCA_036489815.1 Occallatibacter sp.
ATGCGAAAGGTGCTGTTGCCTACCTTCAATGAGTCGCCAACGCGCGCACGTAAACGGATCAGCAGATCGTCGCCCACGAGAACGGTTTGCGGAGTCAGTTCCTGGCGCAGCGTGCCCGCAGGTCGAAGCTTGTATGCGCCATAGAAGGGATACTGCGATGGATCGACTGCCTTCAGCGAAACCAGCAGCGGGATTGGATCCGACGGCGTGGACGCCATGGACACCATCTCGGTCACCTGGGTGCGCTCCACACCGTGCAAAGCATTTAGATCGGAAGTTTCCTTCGCGGAAGGCTGGCGGAACATGCGGGCGGAAACATCCGCGGCCATGATGGTGCGCGCCTGTCCCAGCAGCGTCTTCTGGAAGGAGTCGGTGAAGCCGCGCACACCGGTCAGCGCGGCCACGCCAATCGCCACCGACACGATCACGAATAAAAACTTCGCCGGTGCTGCCTCAAACTCGCGCCACGCGATGCGCAAGGCAGCATCCCAGCTAAGGGCGTGGCCCGTGGCCCGACTCGTGGCCCCACTCATGGCGCCATTCACAGATGCGCCTCCGCTACGCCTGCCGGCTCCGTGGCAAGCCGGTCTTCGATGACCAGCCCGTCACGCAAGATGATGCGCCGTTCCGCTCGCGCCGAGACCTGCGGATCGTGAGTCACCATCACCAGTGTCGCGCGGCTCTCGCGATGCCGCTGGAGCAACAGGTTCAGCACGTGCTCGCCATTCTGCGAGTCGAGATTGCCGGTTGGCTCGTCCGCCAGGACGATCGGCGGCTCCAGCATGAAGGCGCGCGCCAGCGCGACGCGCTGCTGCTCGCCGCCGGAGAGTTGCACCGGATAGTGATGGCGGCGATCCGCCAGCCCCACACTATCCAGCAGTTCCGCGGCGCGGGCGCGTCCGTTGCCCAGGCCATTGGAAGATCCGTTGAGCTCAAAGGGCAGCAGCACATTTTCAAGTGCTGTGAGCATTGGGATGAGTTGATAGGACTGGAAGACAAAGCCAAGCTTCCTGCCGCGAATCTCCGCCAGCTCATCCTCATTCATATGCGAGATCGGCGTTCCATCCAGGATCACTTCGCCCTCGGTGGGAGCGTCCAGACCCGCCAGCAGCCCCAACAGCGTGCTTTTGCCGCTGCCTGAGGCGCCCATGATGGCGGCAAACTGTCCTCCGGGAATCGTCAGGTCGATGCCGCGCAAAATCTCCACCAGGTTGGTGCCATTGTGAATCGACTTCTTCAAGCCCCGCACTTCGATCATGCTGCCCCTTTGCGCTTCGCGCCGGCGTACTGCCGGCTCTCTGCTGCTGGATTGCCATCTGCTGCTAAATTGAACGAGTGATGCACCGTTGCAGTTCCCGTCTAAGGCCTTACTCCGGACTTTACTTTGGGCTTTCCGTCGCCGCCGCACTTGCAGTTGCCATCACCGGCTGCAAGGGCAAGCCGGCGCCTGAACCCGCTGCGACGCCGTCTGCCGCTGTCTCGCCGCAGCCCACGCCGCCGGCCCCCGCACCTCCGGCCAAAGACGATCGCCCCGTCATCGTCGCCTTTGGCGACAGCCTGACTGCAGGCTACGGCACAGACGCCGGAAATAGTTATCCTGATTTTCTCGAACAGGATCTCAACGCCAAAGGCTTTCACTACCACGT
>DASXFB010000058.1:0-5240 GCA_036489815.1 Occallatibacter sp.
TCAGGACCGTCGCGAAACAGCAGTTCGTAGCCATGCATTTTCCCGTGCAGGTCCAGAATCGGTTGTCGCGCTACATAGCGGATTCCATCTGCTGCCTCATCCGCGCCGGCCACGCAACAATCCGGCAATTCAGCCTGGGTCGCCGTACACACCGGTAATTCAGCCTGCGTCGCCATACACAACCCTCTGCGACCTCTATCGGCGAAAGGCTGCGGTCCTTGAATGTCTTTCTGATTCTCAGCGGCCTTCCGAAAAGTCCTGCTGATACGCGCGGCGCAACCGCGGCTTCGTCGCGCGGAACAACGGGGTCGTCATTCCCCAGCCGCAACGTCGCCGCGCTCTGCCTTTGTGCTCCCTGTTCCCTGCTGCCGGTCTAGATCACCCGCCCATGAACATGCCGCCGTTCACGTCCAGCACGTGCCCCGTAATATACGACGCCGCATCCGATGCCAAAAACTTCACCGCCTGCGCCACGTCTTTGGCAGTTCCACGTCTCCCCAGCGGCACTGTCGCCAGCATTGCCTTCGTGACTTCCTCGCTCAGCACAGCGGTCATCGGCGTTTCAATATATCCCGGCGCCACGGCATTCACGGTGATATTCCGTGACGCCACTTCGCGCGCCAGCGAACGCGTAAACCCGATCAGCCCCGCCTTCGACGCCGCGTAATTCACCTGTCCCGCCTGCCCCGCGCGGCCCACCACGCTGGCGATGTTCACGATCCGGCCCCAGCGGTTCTTCAGCATCGGGCTCAGCAGCGCCTGCGTCAACAGAAAAGCCCCCGTCAGATTGATGCTGATCACCAGGTCCCAATCGGCGGGCTTCATGCGCAGCATCAGATTGTCGCGCGTGATCCCGGCGTTGTTCACGATAATCTCCACCTTGCCGAACTTCTCCACGATCGCCTTTGCCCCAGCCTCAATCGACTCCCGGCTCGACACGTTCACGGTAAACGCCGTCGCATCGATCCCCTGCGCCTTCATTTCGGCCACGGTTTCGGCCAGCTTGGCCTCATTCACATCTGCCAGCACGATCACCGCGCCTGCGGCCGCAAGCTCGTCTGCGATCGCGCGTCCAATCCCCTGCGCCCCGCCTGTGACGAGCGCAATCCTTCCCTGCAAATCACCCATGTTTCAATCGACCTCTGCGCGCTCAATTCGCGAGCCGCGCCTTTCCATCGCTCATTATAGAAGGGCAGCACAGCAAGAATTTGTTGTAGCGGACTCCCCACGGCTCATGTCCCAAGCCACCCGCCGCCAGTCGCAAGCCGGCAGTCAACAGCTGGAAGCTAGCGTCTGACTCTACGTCGGCGTCGCCGCCACCGTCACCGGCCGCGTCGCCATTGCCGGCCGCACCAGCTCTGCCGGCCAGATGTACAGCGCCAGCCGTCGGGAATAATGCAGAACCGGCTCCTGATCCGGTAGCTTGATGCCCACCGCGGCAGCCAGGTCGTTGCGCTCAATATCAGCCTGCGCTTCTTCCAGCGGCCAGGGAACGTGGTGCAGATTCGCCCGCACCGGTTGCCCCGCGCGATTGGTGCTGAACAAGCACGGCCGCTCTGCAAAAAAATACTCGAACGACCCCGGCAGGATCTCTGCCGTCTTGTGTGTCGGTCCCAGCCCCCGGTAGCGCGCCTTGAAGATCACATCCTCCCGCGTGAATCGCCGGCGGCTGTAAAATGCGAACTCCCGCTCCGATCGCTGCTCCAGCCGCATCTCCGCCAGCCGATACGGAAGGTGATACATCGCGTGAGCCATCGCCACGGCAAGCAGATTATTCGAGTCCACTGAGAAGCAATAGAACCCCGGCGTCCCCGTGATCCGGTCGCGGACATACGTACGCAGATTCAGGTCGGGAAAGTGCCGCATCCCCGGCAATGCCGGCATGCCGCGAATCTTGATCCGGTCCAGCCAAAAGGGCACTGCCCCCAGCCACGCCGATCCCTGAAAGGTATCCGCCTGCAGCCAATCCGGCAGCAACGCCTCGAGCCTCGCCGTCGGAATCGGCCAGTGCGCAAATAGCAAATCGTTCCAGCGCTGGGTGGTAGCCCACCGTCCCACCGGCAATGGCCGCGGTTTGTGCGATGTCCGCACCAAAAACTCCCGCATCTTAGCTCCCGCGCGTCCGGCAGGCCTCCGCTCTCCGTTCAGTGCCTTTGGCGTTGCGCCGTCCGGTACAGGGTTCCACCGCATCCACGCGCGGTTGCTCCCTTATGCCGTATTCTGTCCGCGAGACCATCCTTATGTCCAGTGGAACTTCACCCGCTCCCAATTCCCGCAACCAGACTGAGGTCTTTGCCGTACACGGCGCCGACCCCGAGATCCTCGCCTTCGCCATGGCAAAGTACTCCCGCTCGTCGCTCTCCATGCGCGAATCGCTCACTGAAATCAGCTCCCAGAGGGCCGAGCAGTTCCTCAATACCTTTTATTTCCAATACGGCCACCGCTCCATCGCCGACCTCGCCCATATCGCCTTTGCCGTCGAGCGCCTCAGCCTTCTGGCCGCCATCGTCCTCGTCGACGAGCCGCGCTGGGACGGACAGGAGCGCTCGACCCGCTACCAGAATTTCCTCAAATCCGGCTTTTTCCTCCCCGGCTTCGGGACTGACACTGCCTCCGCCAGCCTTTACTCCGAAACCATCGCCAGCCTTTTTACCGCCTACCAGGGCGTCAGCGCCGCCGTCCTCGACCTCCTCCATCGCCGCATTCCGTGTCCTGACAACCTCAAGCCCGAGTCCTACGAACGCACCCTTCGCGCCCGCGCCTTCGATGTCGCACGCTACCTGCTTCCGCTGGCCACAAACACCTCTCTTGGCCAGATTGTCAGCGCCCGCACCCTCGAAACTCAGGTCTCGCGCCTGCTCTCAAGCCCGTTTGCCGAAGTTCGCATGCTCGGCGAAAAGCTGCGCGAAGCGGCTACCACCCCCGCCTGGAACCTGAACGCTCCCGCGGCCCAGGCGTTTATTGAAAAACTCTCTACATTGCATGACGACGGCGCAGCTGCGCTCTCCGCCGAAGCCGCCGCCCTCTTCCTGCGCGACATCCGCACCGCACCCACCCTCGTCAAATACGCCCAGCCCAACCCCTACCTCGCGCAAACTCAGGCAGATCTCGCTCAGGCCGCCCGTGAGTTGCTCTCACAAATTCCCTCCAAAGGGCTGCCCCACGTAGTGGTCGACCTCGTTGAGCGCACCGAGTCCCTCGAAGTCGAGCTCGCCGCCACACTCCTTTACTCCGCCAGTCACCACCCCTACCGGCAGATCCGCGATCTCGTCGCCTCGCTCCCCGCCTCCCGCGTCAACGAAATCATCGATCTCGGCCTCCGTCACCGCGGCCGCCACGACGAAGCCCTTCGCGCCTTCCATGCCGGCGCCGCCCTCCGCTTCGACATTCTTATGGACATCGGCGGCTTCCGCGACATGCATCGCCATCGCCGTTGCACGCAAATCATCCAGGGATTCACCTCGGAACACGGCTATGAAACCCCGGGCTCTGGCGACCTGCCCGCCGAGATCGACATCCTCGCCGAAGCGGGCGTTCTCCCCGACTACCGTGGCGCCATCGAGCAAGCCCACGCCGCCGCTGCGCGCATCTCCGCGGGCTCTGCCCCCGAAGCCGCGCAGTCCGCCGCCTACCTTCTCCCGCTTGCCACCCGCGTCCGCGCCCTCTTCAAAATGGACTTCGCAGAAGCCCAATACATCTCCGAACTCCGCTCCGCCCCCGCCGGCCACTTCAGCTACCGCCGCATCGCATGGGAGATGTTCCTGAAACTGCAACAGCAGCACCCCACGCTCGCCCGCCATATCCGCGTCACCGACTTCACCCAACCCATCGACATCTTCCAGCGCTGACGCTGCCGTCCCGCGGGCCCCGGTCGTAGAGAACAAATGCAGGAGCAAAACCATGAATCAGGTTTCTGGTCCCAAACCCAAAAAAGCTGCGGCCCTCGCTGCCGCCGCCATCGGCGCCGCAGCCATTGGAGCATTCGCAATTGGCAGCCTGGCCATCTGGCGATTGGTCGTCAAGAAAGCCTCCGTCGAAAAAGCCCGAATCGGATCCCTTTCAATCGACATTCTTGAAGTCAAAGATCTCCGTGTAGCCGAAATTACGGTGACTCGTTCGCTCAAGCTGCCCACAGCCGAGCGCATCCTCAGTTCGTGATGCCTCATTCTCTTGGTCGCGGCTGCGGCCGGAACCATGAGACGAGGGGTCCGCACCGAATACTGTCTCTCGGGCATCAAAACAGTATCGGAATTGGATAGGCGCACGTCGTGAGCGAGCCCGGGCAAACGGGCCTCTGGCGATCGCTTGCGTCCCCATCTGAGGAGAGAACGGCAATGTCCAACATCCTGAGTTGCCCATCATGCGGTAAGCAAAATCGTACCCCGGCAAAGCATCTCGCTGACACCGGCAGATGCGGCGCTTGCAAAGCACCCCTTCCGCCCGTCGACCACCCAATTGAAGTCAGCACCGAAGAGTTCGACGAGATCGTCCGCGAAAGCAAGGTTCCGGTGCTCGTCGATTTCTGGGCCTCGTGGTGCGGACCATGCCGTATGGCTGCGCCGCATGTCGCGCAGGTCGCACGCGATCTGGCCGGCCGCGCCGTCGTGCTCAAAGTCGACACAGAAAAGCACCCCGATCTCGCCGCGAGATACAGGGTTCAAGGCATCCCCAACTTCGCGGTCTTTGCCAAAGGGAAACTACACTTCCAGCAGGCCGGCCTCGTCGACGCGGACACCATGAAGTCCTGGCTCGCCCGCGCCGCCGTTTAGCTCCTCTGCGCCGGGAGCAGGCGGTTCCGCGGTTATTTCTCGCGCCCGGCAGCGACTTCAATCACCTCCGGGTTGGCGACGATACACCAAGTGCCTCACAGCAGGCCGATAGCCGTTCCTCTCCCAATGCCCTGTCATCCAGAGGAGCGCAGCGACGAAGGATCTGCGGCTGCTTTTGGGCGTTCAAGGTGGCAATGCTTCCGAGGAGTCGACCGCAATCTGCAAATTGCCCTACCAGGCCCTGTCATCCAGAGGAGCGCAGCGACGAAGGATCTGCGGCTGCTTTTGGGAGTTCAAGGTGGCAATGCTTCCGACGAGCCGACCTCCCGGCCGCAAACTTCGCAATTGAACCAAATCCCCTTCCCATGCACTGTCATTCTGACAACACTGAGCACCGCGAAGGGGAGGAAGAATCTGCGGTTGCTCTTCGGTTTAGCTTCCGACGAGCCGACCGCAATCTGCAAGTTGCCC
>DASXFB010000038.1:0-4570 GCA_036489815.1 Occallatibacter sp.
GAGAAGACGGAGGCGAAGGCCGTCCACATGACCAGGAGTGCGAGCACGCGCGCTGCCGTGGCTCCAAAGGTTCGCTCCATGAGGACGGCGACGACGGCGAACCTGGCCGCTCCGGCGTGCGTGAGGTCGGCGAGCGGAATAACGCCGAGCACACTGACATTCATCATCAGATAGAGCGCGGCGACCACAACGATGGACCACAGCACGGCGCGGGGAATGGTGCGGCCAGGGTCGCGGACCTCTCCGCCAAGGAAGCAGACGGAGTAGTAGCCCCAGTAGTCATAGGTGGCGAGCAGCGTGGCCGCGCCGAGTCCCTCGAAGAAGCCGATGTTGAGGGTGAAGGCTCCAGGCGTGGGCGTGAGCATCGACGGGTGGAAGTGCGTGGCGCCGGCGACGATGACCGCTCCGATGGTGAGCAGCACGCCTCCGGTGAGCACCCACGCGGTGCGTGCGATTGAACTCAGGTTGCGATAGAGCAGCGCCACGGCCAGCATGCAGGTAGCGGCGGCAAGCAGGCTTACGGCGCGTATGTGGCCTCCGAGCACCGGGGCATTGAGCGCGGGCCAGAGGTACGCGGCGTACTGCGCGAGGCCGATGCATCCTGACGCGATGGACAATGGCGCGCTGAAGCCCAACTGCCAGATGTAGAGGAAGGAGATCATGCGGCCCGCGCCGTCGCGGTTATAGATCTCCCGCAGAAAGGCATACGATCCGCCGGCCTCGGGCATGGCCGCGCCGAGTTCGGCCCACACCAGGCCATCGCACACAGCAATGAGCGCGCCGAGCAGCCAGCCGAGGACGGCCTGCGATCCGCCCATGGCGACGACTACCAGCGGCAGGGTGATGAACGGCCCCACGCCGATCATATTCATCATGTTGAGGGAGATGGCGCTGCCGAGGCCGATCTTGCGTTCGAGCATGGGCACGGGCTGGGCGGAGTCGGTCAATGGGCGAAGTCTATCGATGGGCGCGAGTGCTCGATGTTCAGACTATCTCAGGCGATGGGGCGGCTTCATTGCCGGACGGCCCAGGCGAGTCCGTCGGGACCGGGGCCGGCGTCGATGTGGCCGATTACTTTGAAATCCTTCAGGTCGATCACGGCGATGTAGTTGTCCGGGGTGCAGGCGACGTAGGCACGCGCGCCGCCGGGCTGCATCAGGATGCCTGCTGCTCCGTGGCCGATGGGCAGACGCTTGACCACCTTTCGCGTGGCCGCATCGAGAATAACGAGGTCCGGACCGCCGAGTGTGGAAACGAGCACGCGCTTGCCGTCGAGAGTGAACTTGAGGCGGTTTGCGCCGTGGACATCGGCGGCGAGGGTGTCGACGACTTTTTTGGCGGCGAGATCGATGACCGAGATGGTGCCGTCCTGAGCGTTGGCTACCCAGACCTCTTTGCCGTCGGGCGAGATATCAAAACCTTCAGAGCCGTTGCCTACCTTCACCACCGTCTCGTTCCAGTCGGTGCGCACCATGGGCTCGCCGCGCATCGCCGCCGGGGGCCGGGGCAGCGCCATGGGCTCGATGATGCTCACCGTTCCCGAATTCACATTCGTGGTGAGGATGAGCTTCATGTCGGGCGAAACGTAAATCATGTGGGTCCGGTTTTGGCCGGTGCCGAGGATCCAGTCGACCTTGTGGGTTGCCGGGTCGTAGCGGGCGATGGCCTTGGCAGCTTCAGCGGTGAACCAGGTCTTGCCTCCCACAAAGGTGAGGCCGTGCGGGCCGTGCAGCGGGCCGAGGTCGATCGACGGCAGCGCCTTGTGATTGACCAGGTCGACGACGGCGAGGGTGTTGAAGGCTCCGAAGCCGTAGTTCGAGACGTACGCGGTCGTGCCGTCGGTCGAAGCGATGACCTCGTGCGGGTCGTTGCCCACCGGCACTTTGGCGATGACCTTGAGGCTGGCGGGATCGACGATGGCCAGGCTGTGATCCTGCTTGGAGAGCGCGAGCAGCGTGGCGCCGCCTTGCGCATGAAGCAGGCCGGGCAGGCAGAGGGTAGCGGCGAGGACAGCGGCACGGATGGTGGCTCTCATGGTTTACAGGGTACTCCTGGGGGGACTTGTGGCCGCGTGCAAAAAGCAGATCCCCTACGGCCCGCTCAGGGCGGGCTTTCCGCTTCTCTCGGAATCGCAGATAGTCAGGAATCGCATGGAGCGCATTTCCATTTACATTGGAGAGATGGGGCAATTTTCGAAAGTCGACGTGGTGGGGGTGGGGCTGAATGCCACGGATACCCTGATCCATCTTTCCACTTATCCGACATTGGGGTCGAAGGTCGAGTATCGCCGGGCGACTGTGCTGCCCGGAGGGCAGGTGGCAACCACGGTGGCGGCCTGCGCGCACTGGGGCCTGCAGACACGCTATGTGGGCAAGCTGGGCGAAGACGATGCGGCGCGGCTGCATCGCGCAGAGTTTGCGCGGGCCGGCGTGGAGACACAGATCGTCACGGTTCCCGGAGGCGCGAGCGCGCAGTCGCTGATCCTGGTGGATGGCGCGGGTGAGCGCACGGTGCTTAACCGGCGCGACGATCGGCTGATTCTGCAGCCGGACGAACTGGATCGCGAATGGATTGTGAATGCGCGCGCGCTGCACGTGGATGGATACGACACGGCTGCGGCCACGCTGGCTGCGACCTGGGCTCGCGCCGCGGGGGTCATGGTGATTGCCGATCTGGATGAGACGTATCCGGGCGTGGAAGAGCTGCTGGAGAATATCGACTACCTCATCGTGAACAAGGATTTCCCGGGGCGCCTCACCGGCGAGCAGGACCTTGAGAGGGCTTTGCGGCGGATGTATGAGCGCTTCGATTGCCGGCTTACCGCCTCGACGCTGGGACCGGAAGGCGTGCTGGCGTGGGATGGCAGAACGTTCCATTCGATTCCGGCGTTTTCCGTGCCGGTGGTGGACACGACCGGCGCAGGCGATGTTTTTCGCGCCGGGTTTATCTACGGCCTGCTGCAGGACTGGCCGCTCGACCAGCAGCTGGATTTTGCCTGCTCCGCCGCTGCTCTGAACTGCATGGGCGTGGGCGCGCGTGGCGGGATTCAAACGGTTGACGCCATTGAGCAGTTGCTGGCCACAGGCACGCGGCACGACTCTCCTTCGTTCGCTTCGACTTCGGAGTAAGCGGTTTGCGCCGCGCCGTTTTCATGGGCTCCCGGGCTGCCGCGTTCGCGCTGCTTGCGCTGTTAACAATCTCTTCCTCGGTGCACGCGCAGACCGCGCCACTCGTTGTGATCGATAGCGGCCGGCTTGCCGGGGTTTCGCTCGCATCGCTTCCCCATGGCGGCGCGTTTCTGGGCATTCCTTATGCCGCGCAGCCGGTGGGCGACCTGCGCTGGCGAGCGCCCCAGCTGCCTCCGCACTGGAGCGGCATTCGAAAAGCGGCGGCCTATGGCACGGCGTGCCCGCAGGCTCCGAGTCCGTGGCTGCCGGAGATGCTGGGCCCCAAGGCGATGGCCACCGATGAGGCATGCCTGTATCTCAATGTCTGGACTCCAAAGCTGGCCGAGGACGCGAAGCTGCCGGTGCTGGTGTGGGTGCATGGCGGCGGCAATGTGGAGGGTTCGGCGGAGTGGCCTCCGCTGGGCGAGACACTTGCCCGCCGGGGGATCGTTGTCGTTAGCCTGAATTACCGGCTTGGCGTGTTTGGATTCTTTGCTTATCCCACGCTGGCGGCGGAGTCGCCGCAACATGTCTCGGGAAACTATGGGCAGCTCGATCAGCTGGCGGTGCTCAAGTGGGTGCAGAGGAATATCCGGCATTTCGGCGGCGATCCGCAACGGGTGACGGTCGCCGGCGCGTCGTCGGGATCGCTCGACATCTGCAACCTGCTGGCGTCGCCGCTCTCCGCGGGATTGCTGGAGGGCGCGATTCTGCAGAGCGGCGTCTGCGTCGACTCCATCTTCCCGACTTCGCAGTCGGCGGAGAAGAGCGATGCGGAGTTTGTGAAGGACCTGGGAGTGAAGAACGGTCCGCATGCCTTGGCCGAGCTGCGCGCCATGCCTGCTGCGCGGCTTCTCAAGGCGGCGGCGACGGACCAGCATGCCGACCTGGAGCCGGTGGTCGATGGCTGGTTCCTGCGCGAGCAGCCGGCGGCGACCTTTGCGCGAAGCGCACAGCTGAAGGTTCCTGTGCTGACGGGCAGCAACGAAAACGAGATGTCGATTTTCGCCAGCCCGCTGGTGGGCGGTACATCGTATCGGCCGAAGACGGTTGCCGAGTACCGGCAATGGCTTCGGGATCGATTTCACACGTTCGCCGACGCTGTCTTCGCCGCATATCCGGCCTCGTCCGACGCCGAGGTGCGCGCGGTCTTTACCCAGATGGATACGGATCTCGATTTCGGATTCGGCGCACGGCTGCTCGCGATCCAGACCGCGCGTGCCGGACAGAACGCGTTTCTCTATCACTTCACTTACATGGGCGTGGGAGAGTTCGCCGCTCTTGGCGCGTTTCACAGCGAAGAGAGCATGTTCCTGAGCAAGAAATACTGGACCAGCTGGATCGCACGGCCTTACGACGAGACTCTGTCGGAGATCATCGACGGCTACTGGGTGCGCTTCGTG
>DASXFB010000074.1:0-21136 GCA_036489815.1 Occallatibacter sp.
ACGCCCACTCGCCCCGCCGCATCAGAGGCTCCGCGGCGCCTGAGGCGGTGACTCCGTCGATGTCGAGCTTGTCGGAGCCGATCATCCAGTCCACATGGATAAGGCTGTCGTTCGCGCCCTTGGCCGCAAGCTGCTCGGGAGTGAGCTTGTCGCCCTCGCGCAGGCAGGAGGTGTAGGCGCGGCCCAGCGCGATGTGCGAAGCGGCATTCTCATCGAAGAGCGTGTTCAGAAAGATCATGCCGCTGCTCGCGATCGGGGACGAGTGCGGCACCAGCGCCACTTCGCCAAGCCGCCGCGCGCCGTCATCCGTGCTGATGAGGTTGTTGAGCACTTCTTCGCCCTTGGATGCGCGCGCGTCCACGATCCTGCCGCCTTCAAACCGCACCCGGATACCGTCGATCATGGTTCCCTGGTAAGAGAGTGGCTTGGTGGCGGTCACTGTGCCCTCCGCGCGGTCTCTGTGCGGCGTGGTGAATACCTCTTCGGTGGGCATGTTGGGAATGCAATAAACTCCATTGCCGGCGGTGGTCCCGCCGCCGAGCCAGAGATGATCGTCGGCCAGCCCGAGCTGAAAATCGGTTCCCGGCCCACGGTACCTGAGCGCCGCGTAACGCTTTTCATTGAGGAAAGCGGCGCGCTTCTGCAGATTGGCGTCGTGTTCCTTCCATGCGCTTACCGGGTCCGCCTGGTTGATGCGCGTGGTCTCGAAGATGGCATCCCATAGGCGCGCCAGGGCCTGCTCTGGCGGATCGTCGGGGAAAACGGCCGCGGCCCATGCCGGCGTGGCGCCGGCCACAATCGTCCAGTTGATCGCATGGCGCACGATCAGTTCGAGCGCCGGCTGGTAAGCCGCCGAGACGGCGCGATTGGCGCGTCCGACTCTGGCCGGATCTTCTTTCGAAAGCAGCGCCGGATTGCCGCCGGTGATGGCCAGCCGCGCCGAGCCGCCTCTGAACGCCGCGCCCATGCCGTCATAGAGCCATTTAGGGGCGTGGTCGAAGCTCTCGTCCGGCGCGGAACGGTAGCGCATCAGCGTGGCTTCATCGTCGGTAAAGAGCGTGGTCACCAGGGACGCCCCGGCCCGATAGGCCTGCTCCGTGATGCGCCGCGCCAGCGTCACCGCATCGAGCGACGCCGTCATCACCAGCTCCTGGCCTGCCTTCAGTCCCAGCCCCACTCTCACCGCAACCTCGGCAAGCTGGTCCAGCTTCTTCTCGTGGGTGGCCGATTTTAATTCGCGCGCATCTCGTCCAGCGGCAATCACGGGTGCAGACATCGGTTTCTCATCCTCGCAAGGTTCTGAAGTCGAGCCACGCCGGCCGTTCGATCGAGCCCGACTGGCATGCTCCTATTTTAGGGGTTCGGTCCGTGCCGTCACGCGGCGGCCGGGCTGGCCGCGGTTTCCCGGCTCCGCGGGCGCACGCGCGCCCCGCATCCAGTACCATACATGAGGTGCCTTCGATGGGAAGGCTTCTTTTAAAAATGAGCCTGAAAGCAAAGTTGGAAGCTGTTATTTACGCCGCCGAGGAGCCGGTTACCCTGGCTCAACTGGCCGTCCTTTTTGCAGCCGACGCCCTGGAGTTGAAGGCGGAGCAGGAGGCTGCGCGCGCCGCACAGACTGGCTCCGCAACGGAGGCATCTCAGCCCGATCTCCAGGCCGATTCCCAGGCCAATTCACAGCCTCTGCCCTTCCTGACCGAAGAGACCGATCCCCTCGATTCCGACAGTACAGCTGCTCCGGCGCCTGCCGCCGAGGCCGAAGGGCCCCTGGGGATCCCCATCGAGATCCCGGTGTTGCAGAACGCCCGCGGCGAAGCCCCGGAGATCGCTCCGGACCCGGAAGCCGAAGCCGGGACGCCGGCCCAAGCCCCCGATGAAGCCGCTGACGACGCCGAGGCCAAGCGCCTGGCGCGCCTACGCGACCGCGAAGTGAGAGCGGTGCTGCGCGAGGTCCTCGACGGGCTCATCGCGGAATACGCCTCCGACAGCCGCGGCGTCGAGATTCGCGAGATTGCCGGCGGCTATCGGATGGCCACCAAGCCCGAGTGCCACGATGCGGTTCGCTCCTTCGTCAAGAGCCTCAAGCCCGCGCTCAAGCTTTCGCTGCCGGCGCTCGAGACCCTCGCCGTGATCGCTTACAAGCAGCCCGTTACCGCGCCCGAGGTCAACGAGATCCGGGGCGTCGACTCGTCCGGCGTCTTCGGCTCCCTGCTGGCGCGCAAACTGATCGCCACAGCAGGTCGCAAGCCGGTCATCGGCCGGCCCATCCTCTACAAAACGACCAAGGAATTTCTGCTCCGCTTCGGGCTCAAAGATGTCTCCGAACTGCCCTCCATGGAGGAGTTCGAGAAGATGGCCGCCAGCGAGCTCGAAGAAACCGAGGCCGCCTCAACCGAAATTGGCGAGCCGGAGCCGGTCCCTAGCGAGGAAACGCCTGAGGCTATCGAGGCTGATTTGGACGCGGAGCTCCATCAGCCATCCAGCGAAGAAGCTGGGCCCTTTCCGGAAACAACGCCGACGCCTGAGACCGTGGAGCAGGCATCTACCACCTCAGAGACCGAGTAGGCTCGAACCGAGGCTCTCCCATGGCAAGAAAATCTGAAGACACCAGCGCCCGAAAACGCAAAGCGGCAGCGCCCAACTCTGAACCCGCCCCGAAGCCGAGCAAACCCCGCGCCCGGAACGAAGAGCCAGCGGCCGCAATCAAGCCGGCGCGTGCGCTGGGAAAACCGGCAGCGCCCAAGACGCAAGCGAAATCCGCCGCGGCCAAGGTCGAATCGGCCGCTGCCAAGGCTAAGTCGGCCCCGGCGAAGGCTAAATCGGCCGCCGCGAAACCAAAAACTGCTGCAGCAAAGCGCAAATCCGCCGCGGCGAAGCCGGTTGCCGCAAGACCGAAGACCGCGGGCAAGACCGGGGAGACGGAAGTGGCCGGAATCCGCATCGAAGGGCCCCTGGACGATCCCATCGGGGATACAACCGATGGCGAAGCGCGGATCTCTCTGAGTGAAGCCATTGAATCGGAATCGCAGCCCGAGCTGGCTGCCTATCGCGCGGACACCGCCGACGATGCCGTTGAAGAAACCCACGGGCAGCGCGCCCCATCGCCCCGTTCGAGAGCTTTACGCCAAGAACGCCCGCGGTCCGAAACCGCGCCTTCTCTCTCCTCCACCGAATCGGATTCCGAGGAAGCGCCGGTGGCCGAAGCCGGATCCGCTGTCGAACCACGTCCGCCCGCGAAGCTCGATCGCCTGCAGAAGATTCTCTCCCAAGCCGGCATCGCCAGCCGCCGCCATGCCGAAGAGATGATTGAAGCCGGCCGCGTGGCGGTAAACGGCCAGGTGGTGACGCAACTGGGGGCGAAAGCCGATGCCGCTCGCGATCACATCCGCGTCGACGGCAAGCTGATCTCAGGCTCCGAACGGCACCGCTATTTCGCGCTCAACAAGCCCAAGGGATACGTGACCACTGTCAGCGATCCCGAAGGCCGGCCCACCGTGATGCAGTTTTTCTCGAAGATGAAGGAGCGCCTCTACCCGGTCGGCCGCCTGGACTATGAGAGCGAGGGGCTGCTTCTGGTGACCAACGACGGCGAACTCGCGAACCAGTTGACCCGTGCTGCCTCGGGTATTGAGAAGATCTACCTAGTCAAGGTTGCCGGCCAACCCACCGAAGGCGAGCTCGACAGGCTCCGCTCCGGCGTCGCCATTGAGCGGGAGGGCCCCGGCTCGGATCGGGTGCATACGGCGCCCGCGCAGATTCGTCCGGTGCGCCAGGGCGACAATCCCTGGTATGAGGTGGTGCTCACGGAAGGCCGCAACCGCGAACTGCGCAAGATGTTTCAGAGCATCGGGCACTTCGTCGAAAAGATTCGCCGTGTCGGCTACGGCCCGCTGGTACTCGATCTGGAACCCGGCAACCTGCGCGAGCTCGATCCTGAAGAGCTATCCCTTCTGCGTCTTGCCGCCGAAGGCAAGTGGAAACCACGCCGGCCAAAAGCAGGCAAGATGCCCTTGAGGGAGGCGGGAAAGCCCGCCGAGCGAACCCGCTTCGGAAAGGACAACCAGCGCGGCGCACGAGGTTTCGGCCAGCGTGGTGCAGAGAGCCCTCGCGAACGTGGTGCGCGGGATTTCGATCCGCGCGGGGCACGCGATTTTCCCCCACGCCGGGCGCCCGATTTCGGCCGGCGAGACTTTGGGCCGCCCGCGCAACGACCCTCCCAGGAAGCGCCGCGCGGTGAAAGGCCTTTCGGCGATCGGGCGGCCTGGAAAGGGCCGGACGGACGCCCCGGCGCGCGGCCGGGTCCACGACCGGGTCCCCCGTCAGATCGACACTCCGGTTTGCACTCAGGCCCCCCACACTCAGGTCCTCGGGCTGGTGGGGAGCGTTCCTTCCGCGGCAAGCCGGCGTTTCGCTCCGGCTCCGGACCGCGCCCTGAAGGCCGGCCGTCGGGATTCCGTCCCCAAACGCCGCGCCGCGAGCCCAGCTTCGGCAATGCGCCGCGCCCCGGTTGGGATAAGCCTCGTCCCAAGCCCTTCGGTGAAGATCGCCGCGGCGGGTTCGAAGGCAGGCCTCCGCGCAATCCGAATCAGCCGCGCGGCGAAGGCTGGACCCGCCAACCAGACGGGAGAGAGCCGAACCGGAGCGGACCAAGTCGGAGTGGGCCGGGCCGAAGCGAATCGGGCCGAAGCGAGCCCAGCCAGAAGTGGAACGGCGGCCAGGGTTCAGGACGCGGCGATGCGGCCTCCGCGCGCCCATTCCGCGGTGCCTTCAGACCTGCTGCGCCGGGTGACAGGCGAGCGCCCGACGGCCGTAGCCGCCCCGCATCCGGATCGAATGAACGGGGTGGCGCACCGCGTCCGGGCGGCTTCGCCCCAGGGCGCTCCTCCAAACCCCAGGGCAGCCGATTCGGTTTCAAAGGGAAGCCCGGAAGAAATAACCGCGGTGGACCGCCGTCGGGCGGCCGCAAACGAGGCTGATCATCCTTCGTGGCTCTTCTTGCGGCGGTCGAGTCCCAGGAGTTTGGCCGCCGCGGAGAGCACGATGTAGAGCACGATCAGCCGGAAGAGCACGACGAGGATGCCGGGCCAGAGCCGGGTTTCCAGCAGTGGATCGTCAATGTGCACGCTCTTCCAGGCGTCGATCAGCGGCACCATGTCCACGACCTGCCAGAGATAGTGCCGCAGCATCAAACCAAAGCTCAGCCGCTCCGGATGCGCATAGGCGCCGGGGCTCAACCTCGCGAACCCATACGCCAGCGAGGTCCACGAAGCCACAAACAGCGTGAAGACCGGAATGAAGACCGAGATCTCAAACCGCCTGACCGCTTCGAGGTCGAAAACCAGCTTCTTTCCTGAAAACTTCTCGAAGATCGGAATCAGAAAGGGCTTGGTCGTATCGTCGGGTCCGGCTTGTGTCTCGCGGATGAACTGGTAGCCGAAGCCGACAAAGATGAGCCCGCAGAGCGCCAGCAGCAGCGAGCAGGCGAGGCCGAAGCCCACATTCACGCGGTAGGAATACCGCGTGACGACGTAGACGAGCCCGAAATAGAGCGCTGACCCAAGCATGCTGACTGTCACTGCCTGGTCCAGCAGCGGGATCGTGGTGCGCTTGCCGGTGTCTGCCATGGGAGTGGGCTTACTCTACCAGATCGGGCAAATCATGATCGGGCAAATCATGCACCTTGGCGCTTGATCGATCCAGTCTCGGCCGCCCTCCAGTTTCGACCGCTCTATGGTTAGACCACTGAAGTTGGCAGCGCAATGCCCTGGCCGCGGGCAACCTGGTTTTGGCGGACCCAGTCACGGCGAGTGGCGCGTCTTCTTTGTGAACGGCACAGGCACGGCCGGCGCAGCCATGGCCGCCGCCATCACCGCCAGCAATCCAACCATCACCGCGCCGCAGCCTGGATTCGTTTACCGGCTCGACGGAGGCGGCGCCACATCCGTCTCTGCAACGCCGACGCTGGGTTTCAGGACTTCGGGCATCGATTTTTCCATCTTCAAGATCACGCTCAGCCCGCAGGTCAACCGCATCGCTCGCGCTAAGTCGCAGCCCATTTATCCACTGCGATCTGCGTTACCCTGAAAGCTTATGGGGCGCATCCGCATTCTTCCTGACCAAGTGGCCAACCAGATCGCCGCGGGCGAGGTGGTGGACCGGCCCGCCTCCGTGGTCAAGGAGCTGCTTGAAAATGCGCTTGATGCGGGCGCAAGCCGCATCCGCGTCGAGGTCGAGGCCGGCGGCCGCAAGCTGATCCGGGTCGCCGACGACGGGCACGGGATGAACCGCGACGATGCGCTGCTGGCCTTCGAGCGGCATGCCACGTCAAAGCTGCGCACCGCCGACGACCTGCTCTCGATTGCCACGCTCGGCTTTCGCGGCGAGGCGCTGCCCTCCATCGCTTCGGTGGCGCGCGTAACGCTCCAAACAGCAACCGGGGAGAGAAGCGACCCCGGCACTCGAATGGAGATCGCCGGCGGCAAGATTCTCCATGTGGATGACGCCGCGCTTCCGCGTGGAACCACCCTCGCCGTAGCCGACCTCTTCTTCAACACGCCCGCCCGCCGCAAATTCCTGCGCGCCGAGTCCACGGAACTGGCGCATGTGACGGCGCTTGTCACCCACTACGCTCTCGCTCACCCCGAGAAGCATTTCGAACTGCTCTCGGCCTCGCATACGCTGGTCTCCGCACCGCCGGTTGCGCGCACCGCCGAGCGCATCTACCAGATCTTCGGCAAAGAGACGCTGGGGCAGCTTCTGGCCCTTGCCGCCGAAGCACCGCTTGCACACGCCGGCTTGCCGGAGCCGCCGCCCTGGAAGAAGGATCCCGATCAGCCCGTCCGCGATCCCGGCACACTGCGGCTGACCGGCTTCTATTCGAAGCCGGAGTTGCAGAAGCTCAACCGCAACTCGATCTACATCTTCGTCAACAAGCGCCTCATCCGCGACCGGCTGATGCTGCACGCGATCACCGAAGCCTATCGCAACGTGATTCCGCCCACCAGCTTTCCGGTGGTGCTGCTGTTTCTTGAGCTGCCGCCGGAGGAGGTGGACGTGAATGTTCACCCGGCCAAGACCGAAGTCCGCTTCCGCCAGCAGTCGCTGATCCACGACTTTGTCCGCGACAGCCTGCGGACGGCGCTTATCCAAGCCCGTCCGGCGGCCGGATTTCTGGCTGCGCTGGACGCTCAGCCGACCGCCAGCCCGTCGCTGATGCCGCCCGCGGCCTCGCCCTTGCCTGGCGTGGCCGATTCCAGCCGATTGGCCGCCATCCAGGATTCGGATCCCCAATCCGCTCAACACGATCCCGCAGCGGCTGAGCCGTTTGAGTTGACCGCGCGCCGGCTCTCGCCCCGGCCCGGCAGCCTGCCCTTCAGCGGAGATGGGGGAAACGGCGAAAGCGGAGCCGGGAACGCGGTCTTCGATCCGCGCCGCTTCGACCGCCAGGGCTGGGGCGAAGCAGCGGCGGCCCTGTTCCGGCCATCCGCAGGGCCGGGCATGGACGACTGCGGACCGCATCACAACGGCTCCCCGGCAGCCGTAGCCGATCCGGTTGCCGAGACGGCTCTGGTCGAGGCCGAACAGGCCGCAGCCAACTTGAACCATCTGGGTGCGCTCAAGCCCCTCGGGCAGCTCAGGGAGTCCTTCATTTTGGCCACGGGCCCCGACGGCCTGTGGATTATCGATCAACATGTGGCCCACGAGCGAATTCTTTTCGAAAAAATTCTCCGCAGCCGCCAAGTGGAAAAAGTGCAGCGGCAAAGACTGCTGATGCCGCTCCTGGTTGAGCTGAAACCCCAACAAATGGTTGTATTTGCGGGCATCGCGAAAGAACTGGAGCGCAATGGATTTGAGGTGGAGCCCTTCGGCCCTCAAACTCTCGCCGTCAAAGCGGCTCCGGTGGGCCTGGAAGGCGCGGCCCTCGAGCGGATGCTCGGCCAGGTCATCGAACAATCCGCGGACGACGACCAAGCAGAACGGAATGAGGACCTTACTTCACTTCGCACGCGTATCGCCGCATCCATCGCCTGCCATTCCGCCATCAAAGTCAATACGACGCTTGACCCGGCACGTATGGAATGGCTATTGTTGGAACTTGCGAAAACCAGTCATCCAACCAGTTGCCCGCATGGACGTCCAATAGCTTTGCTGTATTCTTGGAGAGAGATCCAGCGGGCCTTCCACCGTATTTAGTACTCCTGGAAGGTGGCCGCTCTCGCTCCCAGGAGCGGGGGTAGCCGGGCGCTACAGGCAAGACCCGGGTGATGCATAGCCCGGAATGCAACTTTTAGCCGACTTGAACCACGAGGATAGGCCCCCGCATAAGGTCTTCGTCCGCGGGGTGGCGCAATTGTCGGCCTTGCATGAGGCAAACGGACGCAATATCACCGGTCATGCCGTAACGCCAGCCTGGAAGTGAGGTTTTTCTTTGACAGCAGAGCAATTGGAAGCTTCGCGCGCCGAGAGGATGCGCTTGAATGGAAACGGGGCGCTCACCTTGGAGGACGCCCGAACCTGGATTGAAGAGACCGGATTGTGTCTCTTCCTGCCGCGCCGCCAGTTTTCAGCAGGTGTTGCGCCTTCGTTCGTTGAGGCTATCGCCGGTCAGCGCAACCAGACTCCCGATGCCAAACAGGTTGCCCTGGCGGAAGAGCTGCTGGTGCGCCTGGAGACGGATGGCGTCGCGCTCCGCCTGAACCTGCTGGGCCATCCCGGCGAGCAGCCCGACTTTGTCGTCGCTGCCTGGGTGCTGCCCTACGTCTACGCATTGCGCGGCGATCGCGACTGGCGCCGCAGCCCACAACTTACTGGTTCCAGACAGGTTTCGCAGTTGGCGATCCAAGCCTACAAACTGCTGGAAGCGGGGGATGCCTCGATTCCGCAGCTCAAGCACGCGCTGGGCAAGGAAGTCAGCGAGACGGCGGTTCTGCGCGCCATCACCGAGCTTTGGCAGCAGCTTCGCATCATTCCGGTGATTGCCGCTCCCGGCCGTACCGCGCACTGGCAGCTGTTGCGGCACCGCTTTCAGAAGGCTATCGCAGAGGGTGCTTCTACGTCGCAAGTTACGGCTATTTCAGTACTTGCCTCGATCTATCTGCAGGCTGTGATCGCCGCCAGCATGGAAGAAGTCGAGCTGTTCCTGGCCCCGCTCACGGCGCGGAGCAAGGTTCGCGAAGTCCTGCGCGGGCTGGTCGCCACACGGCAGGTGCATACCATCTCACTGGGCCACGCACCGCACTTCTATGTGGCCGGTACGCTGCCGGAGTTCACGACGGTTCCCTCGGTGTATGCCAGCTCCGCCATGGCCGCTTCGTCGTACTTCCTGCATGGACGCGACTTCGAAGAGGAGAATGTGGCCCCGGTCCCGCCCAGACCCCAGCCGCCGGCGGCGTTGCCCGCACCGGTCGCCTCGGCGCCGGCGCCGCGTATTGCCTCTGAGTCGCACGCCGCCCGCATGGCTGCCCCGCGTAAGCCGGCATCGAGCAGCAAGCCCGCCAGCGCACGGCCCCATTTCAGCCGTCCCGCCGCGGCGCACGCCCGCGATCGCAAACCGGCCCAGCCGGGCAATCGGCCGGCACGGCGTCCCAACCGGGAGGCTCGTGCGGCCACCGGCTTGCGGCATGCCTCAAATGGCGCGCGTTGGACTCCCGGCGCGGCCGGCAATGGCAAGCACAATGGGACTCAATCGGCCAATGGGGCGAAACATGGAACCCATGGCAACGGAGCCCACGCCAACGGAACCGGCGGGAACGGCAACGGCCGCAACGGCGTACGCCCCGCGCGTCCCGCAAACGGCATCTCTACGGCGCGCAATGGCAAATCCGGCGTTACGGCTCGTGCGCAACGGAATGGCCATACGGGGAACGGCAAGGCTCCGGCGAAGCCGGGCGTAGCCTCGCGCACCAGCAGTGGGCGTAAGGATGGGCGTGTCGAGGCCCGGTCCTCCCGCAATGACCGCAAACCCGCTCTGACGGCCAGTGCGAAGGCCGGCAACAGCAAGCGCTATGGCTTTACCGCTCCGCCCAAGCGAGGAACGAAGAAGCGCTGATGAGCGGGGAAGAAAGCCGGATACGTTCGAATCAGCCTGGCCGGAAGACGATCATTGCCATTGACGGGCCCGCGGGCGCGGGAAAGAGCACCATCGCGCGCCATCTGGCCCGTCAATTCGGCCTGCTTAATCTCGAAACCGGCGCCATGTATCGCGCCTTTGCTCTCAAAGCGCTGCGGGCAGACCTTTCATTGGATGAGAGCGCGGGACTGGCCGAGCTGGCGGCTGAAACCTCAATCCGCCTCGAACCCGGCGAAGAGGAAAATCGCGTCCTGCTCGACGACGAGGACGTGACCGGGCTTATCCGCAACCAGATGGTCACCGATGCCGCATCGCGGGTAAGCGTCTTTCCCGCCATTCGCGCCTGGATGGTCCGGCTGCAGCAGCAGCTTGGAGCCGAGGGCGGCGTGGTCATGGAAGGCCGGGACATCGGCACCGTGGTCTTTCCTCATGCCGAGGTAAAGATCTTCCTGGATGCCGCTCCTGAAGTGCGAGGCCAGCGCCGGTTCGACCAGCTTGGCCAGAGCGGCCCGAAACCGGCCGTACAGCCCGAAGAGGTGATCCGGCACCTGCACGAGCGCGACGAGCGCGACCGCAACCGGACCGATTCCCCGCTCAAGCCGGCTCCGGATGCGGTCCTTCTCGACTCAACCGAAATGACGCTCGAAGAAGCGGTCGCCGCGGCCGAGGCGATTGTGGCAGCCAAGCTGAATCTCTCCGAATGAATGCAGGGGCGGCGCAGCGCCGGCTGAAGGCCCATACCCCCATGGCACGGTGCGTCCCGATGCTATAGGCTCATAGAAGTATGGAAACCACCTGCAATCGCTGTCATCAGGCTGTAGAGGACGGGATCTGCTATTGCCCCGTCTGCGGCCTGCCGCAGCTTGTCTATTCGGCGGAGAACGCCGCCGGGCAGGGGCAGCCCGAAAAGTGGACTGAGGTGGTGCGGGATGCGGGCAGCATCGAGTGGAAGCCGGCGCTGCGGTACGCGCTTACGCTCGCCATACCGGCGGGCGTTCTTTGCTCGTTGCTGTCGCCGTTGAACATTCTCGCGCTGTTGGTAATGGCGGGCACGGCTGCGTGGGTGGTGACGCTTTATATGCGCAACCGCCGCCCCTCCTGGCTCACGCTCGGCGCAGGCGCGCGCATTGGCCTGGTCACCGGCGTTTTGGGCAGCTGGACGGCCGCCGCAGCCTCGGGCATCGCGCTCTATGCCGCCCGGTACTGGTTCCACTCCGGCAAAATCTTCGATGATTTCTGGGACACGCTGGTGAACCAGCAGATGAGCCAGCAATGGGCATCGATGGGCGTCGACGCGCAGACCATCGCACTGACCAAGTCCTGGATGCTCTCGCCCGAGGGCCGCGCAGGCGGCGTTCTCTGCGCCGTCGGCTTCCTGGTCGCGGCGCTGCTGGTCTTCGCTGTGGCCGGCGCCGCGCTCAGCGCGCGCTTTCTGGCCCGCACGCGACGGCCCCAGGTCTAAATACCTCGGACCCTCAATGCGACATTCCCGGCATCGCTGCCGGCGCGCCTGGCGGACGCATCGGCGGGGGCGTGAACTTCTCCGGATCGAGGTGCCCGCGATGGCACGTGCCGCAGGTCAGCGGGGCTGCCGGCTCGGCCATCTTATCCATGGCCGCTACCTTCGCCACGTAGTCCTTCTTGTCGGTTTCCAACATGGTGTACATGATGCGGGCCATTTGCTTTTCATCCTTGGTATCCAAGGCGAATTCGAACCTGGGACGGCCATTCGGATCGAGGTGGTTCGGATCGACGACGTGGCAGGTGTCGCAGCGCACGCCCAGGTCACCGGCCCAGCCTCGCATGATCCCCACCACCTGTTCGCCGGTCAGGTCCTTGGGCAACACCTTGAGGTTGGTGGGCGCCGGAAAGCTGCGCGGGCCGCGAGCTTTGCCCCCGGGTGCGCCCGCGGCGGGCGGGGTCTGGGCATAACTGGCGGAAACAAAAACCATTGCGGCGACTAGCGCGGCCGCAGCGAGGCAAGCGAGGGAAGATTTTTTCACGCAGATTTCCTCTCAGATTTCAATCGCTTCAACAGATGAACGAAATTCTACTTCAGAAAGATGCACTTTCCCATGAATCTCTTCGGGCCGGAGACGCACGCATGCTCCGGCAGCGAAAAACGCAGCGGCAGTTCCGCGGCGTGGCGGATGCCGATCCGCGTGGAGGCCAGCGCCCGGCTCATCTTGAATCCGTCATCGCGCACCTGCAGCGCCGAGCCGGAGTCGAGGAGGTCGAGACCGTTGTGAGCTGGACGCGTCAGTCCCAGCGCCTGGCAAAGCCTGCCCGGGCCGGAAGTCAGCTCGCCCGGCCTGGCGATTGCCGCGAGGCCGCGATTCTTCGCCATCAGCTCGGTTCCCAGCAGGGGCTCGAGCGCCCGCAGCAACACGGAGCCGGCGCGGCCATCCGTCTCGCAGGAGATGTTCATGCAGAAGTAGCGGCCGTAGATGGCGTACACGTAGGCGTAGCCCGCGGGACCGAAGAGGACGGAGTTTCGCGGCGTAGGGCCGCGATGGGAGTGGGCCGCCGCATCGGCGAGAGGATCGTGTGGGCCGAGGTAGGCCTCGACCTCCACAATTCTTCCGGCAATCCAACCGGCCGGAGTACGATGAGCCAGAATCTTGCCCAGCAGCCGCGGCGCAACGTGCTCCGGTGGCGCCTCAAAGAAAGCGCGTTTCATCAGACGCCCGGACACGCGCGGATTCGCGCCGTTTGCCTCCGCGCTCTCCCGCCCTTTTGGCGCCCGGGGCGAAAGGCGCATCCTGGCGCGGCGACCGGTTATTTCTTGTGCGTCTGATTCCATTCCTTGATCAGCGCCAACACCTGTTCCGCGTGGCCCTCCGGCGTCACCTTGGGAAAGATATGCAGCAGTGTCTGGTCAGGGCCGATGACGAAGGTCGTGCGTTCAATCCCCATCACCTTCTTCCCATACATGTTCTTTTCCTTCAGCACGCCAAACTGATTCGAGACTTTCTCGTCTACATCTGCAAGGAGTGTGTACGGCAGATCGTATTTGGCTTTGAACTTCGCCTGGTCCTTCACCGTGTCGCGCGAGATGCCGAGCACCACCGCGCCGGCTGCCTGGAGTTTTTGGAAGGTATCGCGAAAGCCGCAGGCCTCGATGGTACAGCCCGGGGTATCCGCGCGGGGATAGAAGAAGAGGATCACCGGTTTTCCGGCATAGGTGGACAGGCTGACCGTCTTGTCCTCATCGGTCTGAAGGGTGAAATCGGCGACTTTCTGGTTGAGCTCCATTGAGACTATCCTCAGGAAGTGGATTGGCACGGCCGAAAACGGCCGATCGCATCACAGCGAACCCGGCAGGCGCATGGGCGGCCGTCAGGTTTGATTATTGACGAGGGGAGCGGCACGTGTCATTGCGCGGAGCAAATCTTTTCCCGGTTCCATTTTTTTTCGCGGTCCTGGGAGTGGCGGCAGCAGCGCTCGCATCCGCACAGTATCCCGGCCAGATCACTCAGCCCAAGGGCGCGCCGGAGCTGCGCGCCGTGGCCGTGCTCGAGTGGACCGGCGACGAGCAGCATCCCAAGGCCAGCCGGTTGATCCCGGTTACTGTCTTCGACGGCCAGCAACTTCAAGACGGCAGCATTTATCTCGCCCGGCCCGAGCCGCTGGCGCTTGAGGGCGAAGTCGAATACCAGCTCAAGCAGAACGGCAAGAACGTAGGCTTCTTCGTAATCCAGAACGCCGCCCAGGAGCAAGGTTCCTGGGTGGGCCTCGGAGCCTGGAAACCCCTGCCGAAGCCCAAGCCTGTCCAGGCCGCCGCCAACTGGAAGGACGATGAGGATGTGGCGAGCGACGAGCCCATCTTGCACCGCAAGGCCCACCCCGACGATAAATCCGGCGGCAGCTCGGGCTCGGCCAGCCAGGGTCCACCCCCTGATCCGGACCGGCCCACGCTGCACCGTCCTGCCGACAATGGCAGTTCCGGCGACTCGAATGGGAATGCCGGCGGCTCCGGTCCGGCGCCCGATCCCGACAGGCCGACTTTGCACCGGGACGCGGGCGATGCATCCGGCAACGCAGCCGGCGGCACGGCGACAGCGGCTGACCCCGACCGGCCCAAGCTCGAGAAGAAAGATAGCGAAGACGCCGGTTCAGTCTCCTCTCTGCCGGATGTCACGGATCCCGACCGCCCGCGGCTGATCCGCGGCAAATCCAGCGACAGCGGACCCGCGATGATGCCCAGCCTGATGGGCCTGCCACCGGATATGCAGCAGGCCGTCGCTGTCTCCGATTCGAAGGACACTCCGGAGCATATCTGGAGCTTTTCCTGGGCCAATCCGGGGGATGAAGCCAAATACAAGGCCCAGCTCGAAGATCTGGCACGCGCGGCGCTGGGTCTGAACCCTCCGCCGGCCCCCGCCAAGCCGGCAGCCAGAAAGACCGCAGCCGCCGCTCACAAGACCCGGCTCGCCCTGCCGCCCGAGCCCGTGCCGCTGCTCGACGAGCAGTTCCGGGTCTTCGAGCTGGCCTATGGATCGGGAGCGACCCTGGTGCTCTCCGCGCATACCGGGGGCACGGGCGCAGAAGAAAAGTTCGTTACGCTCATCGTGCAGCCCGATCTTTATGGCAGCCTTGTGGTGCGGGTCAAAATCGTAACCGACGCTGCGCACCTGGATGACACACCCCGCATGCGACTGGTGGACGCCGTCGATGCAATGGCCGACAACCGCGGCGAGCTGCTCTTTGAGCTGCGGGGGGCGACGCAGCGGCAGTTTGCCCTCTACCGAGTTCTGCGGGGGCAGGCGACCAAGATTTTCGCCGGCGGGGGAAGCCCCGTAGGCGTGGCAGGGGAGTAGATGCGAGTCCGTGCCGATGCAGAGGAACGCCCCACTTGGCGCATGCCGGTGACGCACTCGGCCGGATGCGGCCAAGACCTGTCTTCGACCCGCCTGTCTTGGGCCCCTCCGTCTTCGGCCCGGATCGGGAAAGATCTATCGAATCAACTCAGAGGGAAATGCGCTAGCCAAACGGGAATGGTCTAGCCAAGCAGTAATACGCTAGCGAAGCGGACGGCGTTAGCCGTTGCTGCGCCGGCGGGTGCGGATACGGATGCTCAAACCAATGGCACCGGCGCACGCTGCGCTCGCGAGCAACAGATACATCCAGGGGGCACCGCCCTCCGGAACTAAGATAACGAAGGCACCGAGCAAACCAGCTACTGCACTCATAGATATCTACTTTCTTAAGCTAATGTTGTGGACGAAATCAGTCCACGTTCATGTTGAATAAAGCATCGGCGTTTCCCCTGTCAAGATTGAATGTTTTTGCAATCTCGCCGCTTTCTCCGGCGCGGCCGCTTTTGGGCAATCGCCCGTGTCGAGATTTCTCAACAAACTAGGAGCAGGCCAAGTGAAGAATCGGTCTGTTTCTCCTGTACAATGAGGATTGGAAGTGGGCCCGCCGCCACCTCCCTAGGACATTCGATCGAATGGGCGTTTCTTTAACCGCACCCCCCCTTGAAGACGTTTCGGAAGTTTCAGCAGAGCAGGCCACCGCGGCACAGACGCCCGCTTCGGTCGCAGCGTGGAAACACGTTCGCATGGGCCGCGCCGCCACGGCAGGCGACGGCGTGAATTGGAACATGGTGTTCATCATCGGGATCTTTCACCTTGGCGCGCTCGCTGCTTTGTTCTTCTTCAGCTGGCAGCGTCTGGTGGTGAGCATCGTACTCTACGTGCTGGCCATTAACGTGGGCATCGGCATGTGCTATCACCGCCTGCTCACGCATCGGGGATACCACGTGCCCAAGTGGCTTGAGTACGTCATGACGGTCTGCGCCACGCTTTCGCTCGAAGGCGGCCCCATCTACTGGGTATCCACGCACCGGGTCCACCATCAGCTCAGCGACCGGGACGGCGATCCGCACACCCCGCGTGAAGGCGCCTGGTGGGCGCACACCGGCTGGATCCTCTTCGGCGAGGCGATGCACGACCAGACGGAGGCGCTCTCCCGCTACACGCCCGACCTGCGCCGCGACCGCTTCCACGTTTGGCTGAGCAAGTATCACTGGCTCCCGGTTTCGCTCAGCGGCGTTCTGCTCCTGGCGGGGGGATGGTACTGGGGCGGACACCTGATCAACGGCATCGCCATGGTGCTATGGGCCGGACTGCTGCGCATCACCTTCGGTTTGCACGCCACGTGGCTTGTGAACTCGGCGACGCACCTTTGGGGCAGCCGCCGCTTCCCCACCCACGACGATTCGCGCAACAGCTGGTGGGTTGCGCTGCTGACTGGCGGCGAAGGCTGGCACAACAATCACCACGCGCACCCGGTCTCAGCGCGTCACGGGCTTCGCTGGTACGAGGTTGATCCGAACTTCTACGGCATCTGGATTCTTTCCAAGCTCGGCCTGGCCCGCAAGATTCAGGTGGCCAAATACGACCCCGACAATCCCAAGCCCGCCGGCATGTAACCTGAGCCACAGCTCTAAGCACAATGGCCATTCCGAAGCGGAATGGCCATTGTGCTTGCAGCCGAAGCTTGAAACGTTCACCACATCCATCGGCTCTCTACCGGCCGGCGATCTGCTTTTCAAGCAATCCCACGGAGGCCTTGGGATCGATCAAGTGGAGCCGGCCGTCGGCGCTCGCGGTCGCAGCTTGCTCCATCAACGCAATGGTCTGCGCCGGTGTCAGCTTCGGATCCAGCGCAATCAGTTTGGCCGCCAAGTTGACCACATTTGGAGAGGCCATCGAAGTGCCTGAAAACTGCAGCCGCGTGCCGCCCGGAACGTAGCTCTCCACCTGGTAGCCGTCGGCATCCAGCACCACCGTCTTGCCATAGCTGGTGAATGAGGTCTCGTCCCCCGCCTGGTCCACCGCCCCCACCGAAATCAGGTTCGGCAGCTCGAGCGAGGCGGGCACGTCTCCCAGGAAACTGGCATTGCTGTCGGAGTTGCCCGCGGCGCAGACCCAGAGTGTATCCGGAGCGGCTTGAATCGCGCCCGCTACGGCATCGCGCCACACCGCATAAATCTCGCCGGCGAGCCGCTTGCGCTTCTCCGCGTCTTTTTCCGAGCTGGTCTTATCGAGCCATTGCTCGATCTCGCCCTGGCTGTCGCCCCAGCTCATGTTCACGACACGGACATGGTTGTCGCGAAGGTATTCGCCCACTTTGCGGAAGTCCGCCTTGAACTTCTCGGCCCAGGCGATCGAGGGCGGAAAAGGGATATCTGGAAGCGAATCATAAAACTGCACCACCATCAGCCGCGCCGCCGGATCGCCGCGCACCGCGATTCCGGCGACATGGGTACCGTGCATGTACTGGCCGAGAAAGTCCAGCGTTTTGAGAAACGGCGCAAGCTGATCGGGCGGCATTGTGGAGAGCGTCTTGCGCGCCTGGGTGGCAGCCGGCGAATCGATACCGTTCTGCAGATCGCCGATGCCCTGCTCGAGCGCCAGCGCCTTCGGATAAGCAGCCTTCTGCTCCTCCGTCAGCGGCTGCAGATCGCCGTTGTAGAGGTTGCCCTGCACATCGAACGCCAGACCGTGCGGGCTGTGCGCGCCCGGATGCGGATCGACGAACAGCAGCCCCGGATAGAGCGAGGTATCGACTCCGGAATCAAAGATGGCGATCCGAACCGGCGTCAGCTTTTCGTCCGAGGCGAGGGTCACGTCGCGCATCGCCCAGATGTCGGGCTTCTTCACATCGTGCGCCTTGATGTAGGAAGAAAGTACGGCCACAGCGCTCCCGGCAATCGGGACCTGAATCTTCGCCGAGACGCGCATGGCGAGCAGAGTTTCCGCTCCAGGAAGGTCGAGGCCGCCGGTCTTGGCCACCTGCGGGTCGAGGTCCGCCTTGGCGCTGCCTATCAAAAGCTGAGAAGACAGCAGCTCGAACCGGGTCCTGGTCTCTTTCACCGTGTCCTGCGTGGAAGCCCAGGGCAGCGCGTTGAGGGACGCGGAAAACTGCCGCTGAAACACCTGGTCGAAGGCGGGTCCTGCGGCGGCGCCGCTCTCCTGAACGGCTCGCAAAACAGCGCGCAGCGTCAAGCCGGAGGTGAGCTTGGCCGCGGGCTTCTCCTGGAGATCGCGAATCTGATCGAGCGTCGCCATCGCCCCTTTTGTATCGCCCGTGAGCAGTTGCACATCGCACTTGGCTCCGAGCAACTCGCGCGACGTCTCCTTATCGGAGATGGTGTAGCCGGAGAGCACCGAATCCACATCGGCACCGACCTGTTGGGCGAAGGCGTTGAAACTCGCGTCGTCGGCACCGAGAAAGGTGCTGGCGGGCTGCGTCAAAGGAAAGCTGAAGCGCGGCAGGTCGGCTGCCGTGTTGACCGTTTTTTGGTTCTGCCCGGGGAGGGATGCGGCGCTGAGGGCGCACAACAGAACAAGGGAATGCGGCACAAACGAGAACAGCCGGATGCGGCTCATGGATGGCTCCTGTATGGCTAGGATCATACTGGAGCGCGCGGCGGCCCGAAGCGGTTTGTGACCGAAGCCCTCCGAAGTGAGGGTCAGAAGCAGGTCCGGCGGGCGGGGTCCCAGTCGTTCACTACTTTGCCAGCCTGGCTCGCACCCAAAGTGCGCAGAAGTAGGGCAGCGCCACCAGCAGCATCAGCACTCCGGCGGGAAAGCCCACATAGCGATAGGTATCGGCAAAGTTCACGGAGTGGCGGCCGAGCAGATTCCAGACGAGCAGCGCGAAGATCGCAAGGCACGTGCTGAGGAAAAACGTGAAGAAGGCTGCCGCCACCGAGAGCAGCAGGCTCTGGAAAAGATTGAACCCCTCGAGCGGAAACCCCAGAATGTTCCCGCCACCTCGCCCGCTTTCCACCAAATGCCTCATGCGCGTCGCCCCTCTCGTCTAGAATAATCGCTGATGGCCAGCACTGCACAAATTGACCTGTGGGCCGCCGAAAAAGTGGCCACGCAGGTGACGGTAACCCAAACCTCGAACGGGGTCCGCTACGCCGCATGGGGCGAGACCCGCATCTCCGACGCCGATCTCGAACGCCTGGTGGGCGCTGTGCCCGCCGCGCTTTCCGCCGCGCTAAGCCAGCGCGCGTATTACTTCGTCCCGCTGGCGCTAGCCGACACCGGCGAGACGCTGATCGCGCCGGCGTATAGCGTCGACCTAGGCGATCGCGCCGTTTGCCATCGCAACGCCGCCTTCGGCTCAACCGAAGCCGTCTTTATTTCGACGCGCCTGGTTGAGGACCGTTTCGGCCTTGCCTTCGAGTTTTTTATCAATGTGGCCCACAACTTTGTTGAAGCTGCCGGCGTGCCGGAGAGCTTTGCTTCCCTGGTCTGGTCACAGGCCGAGGCGCAGGTGCGCGGTGAAACCAGCCAAGACGCCTGGGAAGCGCGCCGCCGCGCGCAGGAGAGCGGACTCCGCGACGGCCGTCCGCAAAAGTCCGTTGACGAACGCGCCCGCAATAATTTTTTTGAGTCTTCCTTCTCTGACGCGCTGGCCGTTTATATGCTTTCGATGGCCGTCGACTTCGACTATCACGACCTGCGCGAGCGGGAATACCCGCTGCTGGCGGCGCCCGCTCTCGCCGAGCGCCTTCGCCACGTCGCCACCCTCTTCCCCGCCAACCCGGGCTATGAGTTTCAGATCCTCTACCGGCGCAAAGGCTGACGCTTTCAGCTCGCGTAGAGGTTCGTGGCCACAAACTCATTGCGGAACTTGCCCTGCGGATCGTACTCGCTCACCAGCGCCTGGAAATCTTTAAGCCGCGCGTAGCGCGAATCGAGCTCGGCCGACGGCAGCGTGAAGAGCTTGCCCCAATGCGGGCGCGGCGCGAAGGGCTTAAGCTGCGCCTCGATCTTCGGCAGGATCCGGCTCACGGCCGGCCATTCCGGCTTCCAGGTGAAGTGGATCGCCAGCGACGGCCTTTCGTGGGCCGTGCTGATCCACAGATGATCCGGCGCAATGGTGCGCAGCTCGGTGACAAACAGATGCGGCGTGATCTGGTCGCGCAGCTTCTCGACGGCCAGCACGGCCTCGAATCCGTGCTCGTACGGCACCAGATATTCGGTCTGCAGCTCGTGCCCGCTTGAGGGCGTCTGCCCAATGCGAAAGTGCGGCAGCCGGTCGTACCAGGGGCCGGGAATGCCTTGCTGGTCAGTGCAGCTCTCGGCCGGATGGCCGGCGATGGGGTGAAGCTTTTGTTTAGCCAGCGTGGCTTCGTAGAACTGCTGCGGCCACTGGATGGAATTGCCGGAATAGCCTGCGCCCAGCCGCTTTTTGATCCACACCTGCGTGGCCTGGTGATTCTGCCAATCGGTAAACAGGCTCACGCTGTAGCCGCTCTGAAAGATCGCGTCGAAGTTGCGTCCCACTTGGTCAAAACTCAGGTTCTGATACACCGATTGCGCCACCTGGTAGGTGGGCTGCACGTCGAGCGTCATGTGGGTGACCACTCCCAGCGCGCCCAACCCTACCACAGCCCCCAGGAACTTGTCTCCATCCTGCGCGCGCGAGAGATGGATGACGCTCCCGTCTGCTGCGATAAACTCAACCGCCGCAACCGCCGTGGCCAGATTGCCGTTGTGCACGCCCGAGCCATGCGTCGCCGTTGCGCACGCTCCGGGTACCGTAATGCCGGGCAGCGAGGCCAGATTGTGCAGCGCATAGCCGCGCGCATCAAGATACGGAGCAACAAGGCTGTAGGTTACGCCGCCCCCCACCGTCACCGTACGCGCGTGTTCATCCAGCGTGATGTCGGCGAGCCTGGCGAGAGAGACCTGCTCGTATTTACTGTCGGCGATGGCATTGAAGGAGTGACGCGAGCCCAGCGCGCGCAGCTTTGTGCTGCTCTTGATGAGCTGGCGCAGGTCATCGAGCGTACCCGGCGTCTGCAGATTGCTGGTGCTGTAGGTCAAATTCCCCGACCAGTTGGTGCGGGCCGCAACCAGCGGTGGCTGACCGTCTGCAAAGTGGGGCATCATGCTTCCGGCCACCAGTACTCCCGTCGATTTCAAAAACTCTCTTTTATTCATTGTCCCTCGCGCAGACCTGTCAGCAGACAGGTAAATTGTCCCCGGCCAGCATAGGGACTCCCCACCCGTCCTCGCAAGGGTAAATCATGCTGAG